>JBLLNP010000029.1:0-11442 GCA_048058975.1 Balneola sp. | reverse complement strand
AACAAGTAACGAAGGCCAAAGAACCATGGCGGAAGATCCTTAAGAATCGGAATTCCTCTTCTTACCTGATTCTCTTCCGTTCGATATAAACCAGCAATAGAAGTAGCTTCTCCATCAAGTAAGAATGCCTGAGTAGTAGCTTGTTGTTTATTGATAATAGTACTAACAGCATCAGGTTGAGCAGAAGAACGCTCTACTGCTAAATCGAGATGGATAAAAGTTGTGTCACCATCATCGATTATTTGTGGAGTAACTGTAAGAATAGTACCTGTGCTAAAAAATTGATCAGTAACATTACCAGCGATATCTCTTTGCTTTATGGAGAAATCCTGTCCTACCTGAATTCGTCCCTCTTCCCCATCTACCACTTTAACAGAAGGTGTTGCTATCACTTCTCCAAGGTTATCTGCTTCAAAAGCACTAAAAAGAGCTTGAACACGAATACCTGGGCCTACTTCTCCAAGATTAATAAGCGCATTGAACACGTTTTGAGAAACTCCTGAGGCACCAAACGAGTTCACAGAAACAAACTGATCCGTAAAATTTTCGCCCTGAGGAACTCCTTGATCAGGACTGATTCCGTCCCCGGTTACAATTTCATTAATAGTAGCGGGCACGTTATTTGTTAATGTTGACCAGTCAATTCCTATCTCCTGAAGTGCTCTTTTATTCCCCTCAAAGAAAGTCGCATTTATTCGTACTTCTCTTGTTTGAAGGTTAAACTCTGATACAGGAATGGCATTTGGATTGTTAGGTGTTGCCTGCCCTGGATTAGCTTCTGCCTCTAATACCGATAACGGCACGATTTCTATATAGTCTTCAAACTCTCTTGTCCCTAAGGATTTTAAGCGAAGAATAAATTGCAGCGCATCTTCCCAATGCATGGCTGGTAGGTTTACTCCTATTTCCCCACTTGCTCCTGATTGATCGATTATAAATTTGTTCCTGTATTCCTGGATAAATTGATTGATCACCTCCATCGCTTCTACATATGGAGTAGATTTGTCAAATGCTACAATTTCATCGGGATTAGTGTATTCTCGGGGATACTCATCTTGTGCAAATGCAGTCGTTTGAGCTGAAACGATCCAAAGCATAGCCAGCGCGCTGCAAAAAAATATTTTGGGGAATTTCATTGCCATTTTTTTCATCGAACTACCTCCAAGGTAACTACTTCTTGAATGCCGCCTTTGTTTAAATTAAATGTAGCCGTTTTATTATCGAAATCAATTTTTGAAAGATAACCCAGATAAACTCTGTCGCCAACTTTCAACGAAATTATCTTACCGCCACTGTTCAAAAATATTCTATTCGCAGTCATCCCTATTATTCTGGAAGATTCGGCATTTATTAAACCTTCTGTATTAGGAGGAAGTGAATTTTGTATTAATGGATAAAGCGGATTATATGTTGAAATTTCTTCGTTCTCTAAAATCTTATATTCTGTATTTGTGGAATCAAAAATCTGTGTTTTCTGATAATAACTTTCCAAGGCAAAAGAAAAATTTACCACGTTATCCTCATCATCGGACCTACCAGGAGAAATGGTAACATCATTAATCTTATTAAGCAGTTGACTATTCTCAATTTTATTGATAAAGCTAACCAGAGCGGCATAATCACCAAAACCGGAAATTGAAGAATTAATCGTTCCATACTGTGCATTTGGTGTAGAGTCGGAGTAAACGAAATCAAAATAAATCTGATTTCCACCATCTGCATTTACTTCTGTGATAAAATCATATACATCATCCGGTTGATTACTCTGAAACAAGCTTTTATCGTAGTTATTTATGATTCTAAGGGCCGTCTGGTATCTCTCATTTAATTCTGCAAAATCATTATTGATGTTCTGTTTTGAATTCAGGTCTTGTTGCTTGCGGTTAAATTCATCCTGCAGCGCAATAATTTTTCCGTCCTGGTAAAATTTAGCATAACCTAAGCCTGCTCCAATAATAAGAAACAGAGTTACAAGCAGAATAATGGTATTTCTTACAGCGTATGACATTAATTACCTGTAAGGTCCTCCAGCCCTTTTAGATTATCAGGAGTATAAACCGATTCATCAGAAACAATTTTACCGATTGTATAGCTGAAGAGATATACTTCCTGTTCTCGAATTTCGGATGTGGAAACGTTCAGCAAAGTAGCTTCAGCAAAAAGTTCGGCAACTTTTGGGATCCTGTTCCTGTATCTGGCTATTCCTTGAATTTCAAGTGTGTTTGGTTCATCGCCAACCGAAAATGAAGTTAACCAAACCCCTCCTATTTCATCAAATCCACTATTTACCAATTGAAGATTGGTCGTCCATGTGATCGAATTTTCTGAAAGTGTATTCAGCAGTTCGAGTTTATCCTGAATTTGAGAAAGCTCGTTACTAATCCTGTTATAGTTATTAACGATTGGTGTGAAGGAGTTTATCTGAGTATCAAGAATAGATACTTCATTTTCTAGATTAGTGATCTCAGCATTATTTGCTCTTCTGAAATTATCAAGTATCGGGAATGAAACCATAATCATGAATAAAAGCAGAAACCCATGCCATTCCAGTTTAAAAATCTTCTGGCGATCAACTACGTATTTTGGTACAAAAGAAATGTCTGGGAGATGCTTTTTCTCTAACCCAGTGGTGGACCATGCAGTTCCTATCGCGGTAGTAAAAGAAGCTATAGACTCGTTCGTATAATCACCCGGATCTAAAAACTCCTCAGAGTAATTAAAATCTGAAACCTCTATATCCGGAAATCTTTCTTGAAAAAATGAAGTAGCCTCTTCTCCCAATGAGTTATTACACAGAATCAAGCGATCCAGATTCGGAACTTCACCGGTATCAAGTTGGAAAAGAATTTTACTGAATACAGTATTGAGAAACTTTCTGGATCTGGTCCCTTCTGTAATCATTGGAGAAACCAACCATAGATTATTTCCTTTTAGGAACAACACCCTGCAATTCAAATCAGAAAACTGAAGCAAGCATGTAATACCCCCATCATCCAATTCGTAGTTTGCACGCACTAATCCTAACAACAGGGTTTCATCTGGCAGAACTTCTTTTACCGTAAGTTTACCTCGGTAAAAAGAAAGAGTTTTGTTTACTAATTGAATTAATTGGGGTTCTTCATCGATAGAGCATAGCAGCAAAGCGCCATCATTTCTAACTCCGTATGAGTAATAGTCATCACCTTTTGGAGAACCGTGGAGAGATTCTAACCTATCATCAACAATAATCTGAAGATCTTTTTTCTTCACCTCATTGAAGTCAACATCCTTCAATATCTGATATATAGCAACCCCGGCTGGTATATTTAATGATATTGTAATTTTCTTAGGATCAATAGAACTCAGGATGTTGTAGAGAAGCATTTCATTACTGGATGGTGTGCCGGTTTCGTCCACCATATCAACGTCAACATCAACTAACCCTTCTTCACCTTGTTCTAACTCGTCGAGTTCGAGGTCAATATCATCTCCAAGATCGCCTAAAATCTCCTCATCAAGTTTCAGGTCATCTAATTCTTCATTGATGGCATCCCCATCGAGTGAGGCTTCCAAATCAAGATCAAATACAGACTCATCTGCAAGCGGATCATCAAGATCACCAAAAATATCTTCCTGAACAGTAAGTGCTTTCTCTTTCTCAATTGGTGAAATCAACGTGTACTTATCCAGTCTTTTTAGAACAAGCTTTTTATTTTTGAGCTCTAGTACAGCGACTTTGAGAGAGTCGTTATCAAGCGAAATACCGATATGTTGCTTTCCTGATGCCATTCAGTAACTAATAGTTAACCTCACTAAAGAGCTGAAGCATTTTGGTTTTATTGTTGGAATAATTTAAGGCAGATTCTTTAGAAATCTTACCTTCATCGTATAATCTTTTCAGGTCTTGTTCCATTGTATTCATTCCTTTCTCGCGCCCTTCCATTAACATTTGGTAAATTTCACCAATATTATTGTTTCGGATAGCTGCACGAACAGAGGAATTTGCCAATAACACCTCTTTTGCCAAAACCCTTTTCCCATCCAGACTGGGAACCAATTTCTGGCTTATAACACATGTTAATACATCTGCAAGTCTCGACCTAACCCTGTTTTGCTCTTCCGTTGGCATTTCACCTAAGATTCTCTCGATACTTTCCATTGCAGAAGATGTATGAAGAGTCCCAAAGGTTTTGTGACCTGAATCTGTAATTTCAAGTGCGGTCATTATAGTTTCCGGATCTCTGAGCTCACCAATTACAATTATATCCGGGTCTTGGCGCAAAGCCTGAATCGCACCATCTTTAAATGAAAGTACATCTGTTCCCACCTCTCTATGCCTTACAACAGATCGGATAGGATCGTGAATTAATTCTACCGGTGATGCTATAATTACTATGTGAGAATCTACAGTTCGGTTATTGGCATCAATAATGGTATCAAGAGTCGATGATTTACCAGACCCTGTGATACCGGTAACGAGCGTTAACCCGTATTTAAAGTATTTCAGACTCACTGCCTTCGCTACTTCAGCATGTACTCCAAGAGACTTAAAAGGACGGATAGTGTTATCAATCTTTCTCATGTTCAATCCCAAATGATCGAGATCAAAATACATATCTGCTCTGAAGCGCTGAGTTTTATCCTTTGAAATGTTGATTGAATATGAAAAATCCAGGTTTTTATCTTCAAGAAGCTTATCTCTTTGCGTGCTAAGAAGGATATTGTGAAGCAGAATATCTGTTTCCTGCACAGGCAACTTCTTGGGCATTTTCAATGGGCTTTTATCTCCAAAAACCCGATACCAAACTTTCCCCGCACATCCTGGACCACCTAAATCTATATCAGAAGCATTAATCTTGATCATATTGACCAGTAAAGAGTCCAGAATTTCCTTCAGATCCACCCTTAAACTTATTTCAGCTTCTTCAATTAAATCCCCGATTCTCTTATGTAAATCAATCCCACGTGCAGTCTTTGGAATGCGCTGGATTAAAGGCTGGGTAAGCCCCGAAATTTTATCTATATCTATTGCCGCCATGTTGTAGCCATCAATTAGATGGACATAATAGATTAAAGAAGAACTAATTTGTTACGAAAAAATCGTAAAAGAATATGTCTAATCAGTCAATTTTACCAATTAGAATCATTAAGCAATCGTTTTTTCAAGTTCAACAATTGCACATTCATATTACTTATTTTTCTTTGCTGTATTTCGATGATATTTTTAGTAAAAATATTAAACAATTTTTCAGGTTTTTTTCTAAAAAAATTCAGAGCCTCATACCTCTCATATCTTAGTAAAACACAATCTCCTTCCGCCGTTACTTTTGCCATTCTATTGTTTTTACTAAATAAAAAAGCCTCGCCAAGAAAGTTACCATCTGATAACGTTGCCAGCTGTATATTGTCTTTCCAAATAGCAACTTTGCCCTCAGCCACCAGATAGGCTGAGTTTACATATTCTGATTCATTTAGAATTATATCGTCTGACTGAAAACGTTCCTCCAGTCCAAGTTCTAGAAACTCCAGTACATCCTCATAATGGAAGTTTTTTAATAAAAGAGGTGGCTCTTTTAAAAATTTTTTTATGTGATCTGACATTAGATCACCTGAAGATTCATTATCTGTACTCATATACAACCTCGGTATTTCCTAAAGCGCTTAAATATGGTTTAAATTCATCATTAAAAACAACTGATATGAAGATTCTAATCTTCAATAGTAGCTGCGATTATTTCTTCTATTGTAGAAATTCCTTCTTTTATACGTTCTCGGCCGGAACCCCTAAGTGTTAACATTCCTTGGCTAATAGCAAGTTTCTTTATTGCACCCTCATCAATATCATCGCCAGCATCAAGAATTAACTCTTTTAGTTCTTTAGAGAAATATAAGGCTTCATGTATTGCAGATCTGCCTTTGAATCCTGTTTCACCACATTTTTCACATCCAACTGCTTTATAAAAAGTAGTCGTTTTTATTTCTTCCTCTGAAAAACCTATTCCACGAGCTACTTCAGGGTGCGGAGTAAATTCCTCTTTGCACTCTTTGCATAACCTTCTGATCAATCGTTGAGCCATTACCAAATTTACTGCGTTGGCAATTAGAAAAGGTTCTATCCCCATTTTAAACAAACGAGATACTGCACTAGGAGCATCATTAGTGTGCAAAGTAGAAAAAGTGAGGTGACCAGTATTAGCAAGTTTGATAGCAACACTTGCAGTTTTTAAATCCCTCATTTCACCTACAAGTACAATATCAGGATCATGCCGAAGAATCCCTCTTATACTTTGATCGAAAGTCATTGAAGGACTTATTTTTAACTGCCTTGCACCTTCAATAATATATTCTACAGGCTCTTCGATCGTAAGAACATTTTTTGTTGGATCAATTACAGAGTATAGAGCCGCAACAAGAGTAGTTGACTTACCACTCCCTGTCGGTCCAGTGATAATTACTATACCGGAAGGTTGGGTAATAGATTTTACAAAACTATCCTTTGCATTTTTTTGTAAACCCAATAAATCCAAATCCCTGATTACCTTTCTGTCATCCAAAATTCGAATTACAATAGACTCAAACTTACGATCATATTGGTTACCTACAATGGGCATAATAGAAACTCGATAGCGGATATTATAGCCATCAATTTGACGTTGTATAAAACCATCCTGGGATGAATCACGCTCAAACCGATCAACATTACGCGTTTTATCCTTAATTACAGCCGAAATTGCTTCAGGTTTAACATTTTTTTGTTGATACCATAACTGTAGTTTACCATCAATTCTGAAACGAATATCTGTTGTTGTTGCACCGCTTGGAATTATGTGCAAATCACTCACTCCCTGGCGAACTGATTCAACAAGCATCCCTTCAACCAAAGAATTAAGCATACTTTGATTGATTTCAGCATCAATTTCCTCTTCATTAACTTCTTCATCACCCTGATCAATTTGAGTCTCTTCGTAATCAATTTCTTCAAGCAGATCCAGAAACTCATTTTTCTGTTCATAAACCTTAGAAAGAATCTGATCTACAAGCTCATAATTACAGTAAACTAACTCGGTCTGTTTGAACGTAAGCCTGTTTATAATGGTTTGTATATTGGGATCAGATGGATCAGCCGCGGCTATCGTAAGGGATCCATTCGTTCTTTGGTAGGGAATAGCTTTGTGGTGAACCAGATCGTCAATTACGTCTTCAGGTAAATCTTCAACATTACCTTTTATATGATCAATTATGTCATCAGGAACAACTTCTATATCAGAAAGGACTTCCCTGAATGCATACACCTGAGAGATTTCTCTCATAATAGTATGTCTGTTCAATCCAACTTCCTGGTATAAAATCTGACCTAAACGACGAGAACTGTTATCTGGCTCTTCTTCCAGAACAGCAAGTGCTTCCTGTAGTTGTTCATCAGTGACAACTCCTTTGCTAACAAGGATGTCTCCTATGTGCCGCCTGATGTTGATTTTACCCATGCTAAACTTACTGCGATGTTGGATTTATCGTCGCTGATTCGGACGATACTACCGTAATTCCGATCAACGACACCATAATAAATAAATTTATGAACAAATTTATGGTATCAATTACAGATTGCATCTTATAAGTAGTTTGAATCTCATAGTATTCGGCGAGTTGTTTAGCATTTTCGCGAAGAGCCCCGGATTCTGCCCCAAGTTTGAACCTACTAATCGCAGTATGAGGAAAAACACCGGTTGCCTCCATCGATTCAATTAAGCCTGCACCATCTTTCAACATCTTCTTGATGGCCACTTCTTTTATCTGCTTCTCAATAAATTTATTTCTGCAAGCTTCTGCAGCTACTTTTATTACTTCGATATTTTGCCCTGAACCACTATATAATGTGTAAAATACTCTTGAAAAAATTTCAATACTTGTTTTGTGAAGCAAATCTCCCATTACAGGTAAATGGATGATGTATTTATCAATAATCAATTTTCCTTTTGCAGATCTTGCAAAGAAAACAAACCCTACTATAGGCAACAAAAATCCTAACAGGATATAAATCCAGTTATCTTCCAGCCAGTAGCTTAAATCCAGTGTCGCCTGTGTCATTGGTGGGAGCTGAATATCCATTTCAACAAATAATTCAGCAGTAGCTGGGAAAATATATCCTACATAAAACAGTATTACACCAATTACTGCTAAAACGGTCACAGCAGGCATCATTAAAGAGCGCTTCAGGTTCTTTTTAAATTCAGCATCTCTCTCTAAAAACTTTGCTGTGCTATCAAAAACAAGCGACATATTACCGGAAGTAGAAGCAACACTTAACATGTATGCAGCAAACTTCCCAAAAATAGGTTCGTGTTTGCTATATACCTGAGAACCTTCCTTACCATCTTTGAGGTCTTTTTGAATTTCTTTAATAACCTCTTTCATTCTTTTGTTTGTAGAATCTTCAATAAGAAGATTTAGAATCTCATCAAAAGTAAGCTGTTGTCGAAGTAAGTCGGCACACATTCGGATAAACGAAACGACTTCATCCATGGGAACCCCACCTTTGAAGTCGAACCATTTCTTATTAATGCTTACAACCTGATATCCGAGCTTTACAAGTGCCCGTTCTAATTCTTCTTTATTGTAAGCCTCTTGTTCCCCATTAACAGGTTTTTTTCCTGCTCTCTTAACTTTATAAAGGTAAACTGCTTTTTGATCCAACGACTGAATCTTAAGCCCGTTGGTCTTTGAAAGGCGATCTACCTTATTCTGAGCTTCTTTTTTATTTTCAGCTTCAAATTCTGTTTGAATTGTTTTACCAGCTTTAGATACTGCTTTTAATCGAAACTGAGCCATTTAGAATTAAATTGAATTGTGATATGGGGTCATTCCCATTCAACCCGGTCACTATAAACAACTAATACCATATCTTCAAGATCACTTTTTGGATCTGCAGTAATTTTAAAATATTCAACAGCTCTTTCTGAAATGGAAAACCTGCTTACTACAGAAGCTGTATCGAGCTGAATATCGAACATCGAAATAGAAATGAAAGATTTACCTCCACCCCCCAGAACAGTTGGCTTTCCGTAGTATAGCTGCCCAAAGGAAGCAGCTTCCAAAACTTCCTGCCGTATGATATCCTTATAGGATTCATCTCTGAAATTTTCAAAAAGTATTAGCCCAACAATTGAAGCGATACCAACAATTATGGATACTAAAATCATGATCAGTAATTGTTGTTGTCCCATTTTGGAAAACTTTTAAATAAAAAAAAGCTTCCCATTAAACTGGGAAGCTTAAATTGTACGATAATTTGATTATAAATTATCAGTAAATGATGTGTTACCAGCACTTACATCAGCAGCAATAGTAGTTGCTCCAAGAGTAGCAGTAGAAGTAAGTGATACATCACCTACAGTTCTGCTTGCAGGATGTGCTGTAACAGTAAACTGAGCAGCAGTTCTACCTGAAATTACATATCGACCATTAGCATTGAATGCATTAAGACCAGCAGCGTCAATAGTGTCAGCTGCAAATGCAATATTGTTAAAAGTCACAGCAGCAAAGCTATTACCACCACCACCAAGCATAGATGGTTTGATATAATATCCCTGAGCTGAAGCAGCGATAGAAGCGATGTCGTTTCTTACTGCATCCAAGTTAGCAGAATCTGCAGAACTTGAGAAAGTGTTGATTGCAACTACAGTTGCGATACCAACGATGATTGTTACTAAAATTACAAGAAGTAATTGTTGTTGACCCATGATGATCTCCTAGGTTTTGTTTTTTGTTTTGATTTATTCAAAGTTCTTAAATAGTAGTTAGAAAGAAAATTAGAATCTTCTTAGCCGTTCGTTTAACATTAAGAGTCTTTAATGTTGATGATGTTACAATCTAACAAATATGTAAAAATAAATGTCAATTAATTATTTGTAGTAATTAAATAATACTATACTCTTTTTAATTATACTGTCTTAGTTTATAGTATCAGAAACAGAATTGAAGAACTGATAGATGGCTCCTTCGGGAAAGGTAAATCCTTATTATTTAATTTTTTCTTTATGGCTTCTTGTATTTGCAGCAAGCAGTCAGGTAATGATCATCTCTCCTATACTTCCAAAAATTGGGGCCGAATTAAACACTTCTGAGAGCTTACTTGGATATCTGGTAACTGTTTATGCTACAATGATTGGGGTTTTTGCTATAATTATGGGCCCCCTTTCCGACAAAATAGGCAGAAGAAAGATTTTATTGATCGGAAGCTCTGGAATGACAATAGCGCTCCTACTTCATGGAATGGCTGATAGTTTTACTTCTTTACTTTTATTAAGAGCATTTGCAGGGATGGCAGGCGGTGTATTAAGTGGTTCGGCCGTTTCTTATGTAGGTGATTACTTCCCCTACGAAAAAAGAGGCTGGGCCAATGGCTGGATTATGAGTGGAATCGCTATGGGGCAAATTCTTGGAATTCCTTTAGGTACCTTTCTCGCAGAAATCTATGGGTTCAAGTTTCCATTCATTGTTTTTGGTGGAATTATGGCCTTCACCTCGGTTTTGATTTTTTTCAAGCTACCTCAGCCGGATGTTGAGTTACAGGTTTCAAAAATCACGTTAAAATCGACTTTTATTAAATACGGAGATCTACTCAGACAAACCGATATCAGGGCTGTTGCTTTCTCTTATTTATTAATGTTTCTCAGTTTATCCATTTTTTTGATTTATTTGCCAGCCTGGTTAACAAAAGAATTTGGGGTTAGTCTCTCAGAAATAGGTTGGCTCTTCTTTGCCGGTGGAATTGTTAACGCCATAACCGGACCGAATGCAGGTAAACTTTCAGATCGTATTGGAAGGAAGAATATGATCATAGTTTCTTGTTTGGGTCTTGCCTTATTAATGGGGCTTACTACTGTTTTGGTTACTTCTTTTTGGGTCGCTTTCATATTATTCCCTGTCGCTATGTTACTAATTGCAATGCGTATCAGTCCTTTTCAGGCTCTTTCTTCAGAATTGGTTAAATCGAATAACCGGGGAACCTTGATGAGTCTGTTAGTAGCAATCGGTAATGTTGGATCAGGGTTGGCTGGATCAATATCAGGACCTTTATTTGATCATTACGGTTATATCAGTAATACCCTATTTGGAACATTTACAATCGTTTTAACTGCATTTATTGTATGGCGGTTTGTCCCCGAACCAGAATTGAATACATCTAAATTTGAAGATTCTTTGGAAGTAGCAGAATAAAAAGTCTATTTTCTTTGAAATAATATCATCACCTTTTACAATGTAACGTTATGAGTTCATTACCCTCTCTTAAAGGAAAAAAAATGAAACGAGTACATTCATTAATATTATTTGCGCTCTTTTTGGTAATAAGTTGTCAACCTACTGATGATAACTTTGTAACGATTCAGGGGCAAGTAACCGATGAAAGAACCGGAGTTGGGCTCGCGGGAGCTGCACTTATAATTTCATCTCCTGATGAACTAT
>JBLLNP010000028.1:0-17336 GCA_048058975.1 Balneola sp. | reverse complement strand
GCATCATCAAAGAAAAATTCCGGGCGAGGATCGAATACTAAGCCAAAAAACAACGATAAATCTAAGAGGAATCAACGTCCACCAAGAAAGAAAAAGAAGGAAATGGCATTGCCACGGCCTACCTACGATGGTCTTTCAGGAGGAAGAGAAGGTAAACAGGAATCCGGCGGAGTTTTTGGCTGGGTAAAAAAGCTGTTCGATTAGAACATCCTCTTCATATTTTAAAGGCGTTTCTTTTCAGGAACGCCTTTTTTATTGCTATTTTTCCATTTCCCAAAACATTTTATAAAAGAGAAGTTATGGCAGAATTCGTCAAACTATATCAGGATCCGATCGATCGCAAAGCTTTGCGCCATGTGGTAAATGTATTGAAAGATGGTGGGCTGGTTATCTATCCCACAGATACGGTGTACGGGTTGGGCTGTGATATTCAGAATAAAAAAGCCTTGGAAAAAGTAGCCCGTATTAAAGGGGTAAAACTAGAAAAGGCAGATCTTTCATTTATTTGTTCTGATCTTAAAAACCTGTCCGATCATGTTAGCCAGATCGAAACGAAGACCTTTAAAATTTTGAAACGCTCTTTACCCGGGCCCTATACTTTTATACTTCCGGGAAGTAGCAATTTACCAGCGGCATTTAAGAGAAAGAAGACCGTGGGAATACGGATTCCTGATCATCCCATTGCTCTCGCTTTAGTTCGGGAATTGGGAAATCCAATCGTTTCTACTTCTATCAAAGACGAAGACGATATGATTGGATATACGACAGACCCTGAGCTGATTTTTGAGAAGTGGCAGCATCAGGTTGATGTAGTAATTGATGGTGGGTTTGGTGGAAATGAAGCTTCTACAATAATTGATCTTACGGGAGGAGAGCCTGTACTTATCCGGGAAGGAAAGGGAGCTCCGGTACTTTAGGGCTGCTAGTGGAAAACAAAATAGCTGGAGAAAGAATACCTAATTTGGGTGATCGAATCTGAAAATCCGTCCTAGTAAGTTTGAGCCAATCACGAACTAAAATCAGGAGTTATGAAAAAATTCCCAGTAATATTGGTTATTACCTTGATGCTAACCTCAACATTTGGTTATGCCCAAAAAACCTTTTCATCAATTTTATCTGACCCAACTAAAGTAAATGAGGGATATATAGGAATTACCTATTTCGGGATTGACGCAGGTTTTGGTAATACAAGTGGCGCATCTGTATTAAGTGTTGGTGCAGATATTTTATATCCGATAAATGAAAAGCTGAAAATTGATGGGATTGCTTGGTACTCTTTGTTTTCTCTAGCTAAAGAGGGCCCGGGGTTTCTTTTAAATCCCGGAGTTGAGTTTACATTCAGTAGTAAATCAAAACGTCAGGACGTTCCGGTCTTACTGAGCTTTACTACGGAAACAAACTGGTTTAAAGGAGAACAAATCTCAGCGTGGAGTTCTGTGGCGCTACCTGGAGATATGCAAACAACTTATGCGGCTCGGGGAGGACTCTACATGAGAAATAGTGCTATAGAATACGAAGAAGGGACTACGTACTACGACGTCACAAATTTATTTCATGCCGGAATTTATGCAGGGATAGGAAGAAATCAACAGTTCTATCTCCACGTTCAGGATAGCGATGGGAATAGATTTGCCGCGGGAAGGTTTTTACGCACTTACGCTGATGTTTTGGTGTTACCTACTACTGTTGATTTAGAATTGGGTGGGGTACCTGTAAAAGAAGTCTCCGGAACAATAGGATGGAGGCTGGGTGCTGCTTTACAGCTGGTTCCATTCTCAAAAGAAAACAACTTTGACCGGAAAATTGGTTTCTTAGGAAATATGATATGGAGGCTTGAATTTGGCCAACGGCCTCTGGATGGTTTTTTTGTAACTACCGGACTTAGTTGGGCATTAAAGAAATTTGAGTAAAGCGATAAAAAACAAAAACCCTTCCCAAATTACTTCGGGGAGGGTTTTAAGCATAGATGACCACTTTGCTTTATTGTCAGGCCGTGAGCTTGTTTGCCGCCGACATGACAAAGTCTTTAATAGCCTCGAAGGCATTTAATGTCTTTTCAATATGTGCATCATTATGAGCCGCTGTTGGAATCAGGCGAATAAGTACAATTCCTTTAGGAACAACAGGATAAGAAACCCCGCTTACAAATACGCCATGTTCTTCCCGAAGCTTTCTCATAATATCCATACAAAGATCGGTACTTCCCTGGGTTAAAACCGGAGTAACCGGACTTTCTGAAGGTAATACGTTATATCCAATTTTCTGTAATCCTTCCCTAAGCTTCAGTGTGTTATCCCATAGCTTTTCTCTCCATTCAGGATGCTTCTTGATAAGCTCGAGTCTTTTTCTTGCGGTAACTACAATAGGAAGAGGTAAGGACTTTGCAAAAATCTGGCTGCGAACATTCGCTCTTAAAAAAGTAATTACTCGTGGCTCTGATGCAACGAAAGCACCAATCAAGGCTCCAGCTTTTGCAAATGTACCAAAGTAAATATCAATTCCATCCTGACAACCCAGATGGGTTCCTGTTCCTGAACCATCTTCTCCAAGAGTTCCAAAACCATGTGCGTCATCCACTAATAGACGGAAAGGAACTTCTTTTTTGAGTTCAATGATTTCTTTGAGGATTCCAAGATCTCCCGTCATCCCGAAAACACCTTCCGTAATAACAAGAATAGAAGAGTTATCCTTTTTCCTTTCTGCGGCGCGATAAAGCTGCTTCTTAAAGCTTTCAATATCATTATGTTTGAAAACAGCTTTTTCGCACATTGCTAGTTGCTTACCGTCAACAATACAGGCATGGCTTAATTCATCATAAATCAAAAAGTCATTTCGGTCAACTAAGGAATGAATCACACTCATGATTCCCTGGTACCCAAAGTTTAGAAGGAGAGCTTCTGGCTTATGTATGAATTCAGCGAGCTCTTTTTCCAATGCTTCGTGCTCGTCAGAATTACCGGTCATTAAGCGAGCACCCATAGGCGCACTTAAAGAGTATTTTGCAGTAGCTTCGGTATCAACTTTTTGTATTTCTTTATTGCTCCCAATGCCCAGATAGTCGTTGATACTCCAAACGACCATATCTTTACCATTAAACTTCATTTCGGGACCAAGTGGTCCTTCCAGTTTTGGAAAAGTATAATATCCGTACCCATCGGATGTGAAAGAACCTAGCGGTCCGGGTCTTGTTTCAAGCTTGTCAAATAAATCCATGTAGAGACGACAGTAAGTCAATAATTAGTTAGTTACAAAGACGATCAATTTTCGGCGCTAAAAATAAGGAAATATCAAACCAAGTAAAAAAGTTTAAAAATCGGGTTTAAGAACGAAAAGACCATCCTCTATATCACTAACAACAATAATTCCGCTTTCAAAAAATGGATAACTACTCCAGGCCCCGGAAAATCCACCACTGCCCTGACTTACAGATCCTGTTCCTGGTTTAGTATCAAAATAAGCGATGCGGGATAATTCCGCATTTGCGAGATTTTCCATTTTAAGCACCTGTAATCCAGACGTATAGTTAGATTGATAAATAATTCCATCTTTGATATAAAGATTGTGATCAATCGAAGAAGTGCTGTGAGTATAATGACCTACAAACTGAGGGTTTTCAAGGTCTTCAATGTTCCAAATATAGGTTTTGGTTTCCCTGCCAAGATTAGCTTCATCCAGTTCATCATTCATAATAAAGTAGGAGTGATCTTCTGTAAGCCAACCCTGATGTGAGTACTGCATTGGGGTTTTCCATTAAAACCCAAGGTTACAGGATTTGTTTTGTCAGTAAGATCGGCAATTACAATAGATCTTTCAGCAGAACTGAAACAAAGCTCTTTGCCTTTATAATCTGTATCTGGTCCATCATAAACAACGCACTGTGCATCGTGTATATAGGCGGAGTTGCTAAACCTTCTTGGAGGGGTAGTGTCTTCGTAACAACCAGCATACGTGGGATTTTTTGGGTCTCTTATATCAACAATATGTAAACCGCTGGTTGGGCACACTTCTGCTTCTCTCACGCCAACAGCATAAGCAAATCCTGTTTGTTCGTTTACAACGATATTGTGTGCGTTTCCGATTTCAGTATAAAGAATATCTTCGCTGAATGTGATGGGTTCATCTTCAAAGTTTCTGAGTTTGGTTAAATCAAAAACCTGCATTCCATGTGGTTGACGATTATTGGAAGAATAATCTTTTACCACGAACGCATGATTCTCATACACCTTTACGTCTCTCCAGGTAGAGCCTTGCTGCAGTGATTTAGACTTTTCCGTTTCGCCGATACCGATTGTACAGGCATCATAGGGGTCGGGATTCACTTTCATCGTGGCATTAGAAAGGCTTGATTCAGGCAAGTAGCCAACCACAACAGGGTTATTCGGATCGGATACATCTACAAAACTTACTCCATCGGTCATTCCAACCAATGCATACTCTTTATTGGTTTGGGGGTCAGTCCATCCCCAGATGTCGTTACTTTCGAACCCTCCAAGCTGAGCTGGAGATAGTTGAGCATAAAGATGGATGTTCTCACAAGGGTACATGTCTTTGGCAAGGCCATCTATACACTTGAAGTTAATATCTGAAGAGTTATCGGTTTTATCGCAACCATAATTAAATACAAGAAGCAGTATTAACAGAACCGGATATTTGTTTAGAGCAGGCATCTAACAAAAGAAATAATTAACAAAGACAGAATGTAATATTAAGTTTCAGTTTATTTAAGTTAGTATAATGTGAAATTATAAACGCACTGAATACATTATAGTATGTAATCAACTACAAAGAGTAAAGCATGTTTGTACTTCTGAAATACATTACAAAATTGTTAAAAGCCCTTGCTTCTGAAGCCTCGCCCGGGCAAATCGCCGGAGGGCTTATTTTGGGGATGATCATTGGTCTCACCCCGGTTATGTCGGCTCACAACCTGGTTATAGTGGTACTTATCATCATTCTAAAAGTGAATGCAGGAATGGCTATTCTAAGTTTTGTGGTATTCAGTGGACTAGCGTATCTGGCTGATCCTGTTTTTCATAGTTTTGGCATTTGGTTACTAGAAAATGAAAGCATGCAGGCTACCTGGACAGCTATGTACGACAACGAGTTTTGGGCAATCACTAAATTTTATAATACGGTTGTGATTGGAAGTTTTCTGATCGCTGTCGCCTTATGCATTCCCATGTTCCCGCTTACAAAAGTTGGAGTGGTACAATATCGCAAGCATATTCACGAGCGTGTAATGAAAACCAAAGCTATGAAATGGTTAAAAGGTACCAAAATATATACGGTGTATAATACCTATCAAAGAGTGAGGAGATAAGCATGAGAATCAAAGGACTTATTTTTGTAGCAGCGATAACCGCACTTTTTTTCCTGGCAAGCTGGATTAGTATCGATTCTTATGTGGAATCAGAAATCGAATATCAGGCGAGTATAGCTAATGGTGCTCTGGTGGAAATTGATGGATTTGAACTTAGTCTGGTAGACTTGAAAATACGATGGGACCGCCTTCAGATTGCCAATCCTGAAAACACCTGGGAAAACTCCTTCGAAACTGGTGAAGCAGAACTCGATTTTCTATTCTGGCCTACCCTCTGGGAACGGGTTATAATTGAAGATGTAATTTTCAAAGACTTCAGGCTTGATTCTGAGCGTGAAACAGATGGGTATTTTGAGATTCCGGTTAATGAAGACGGAGAAGAAGCAGAGCCAAGTTTTATTGCGGAGGTAATTGGCGACATTACTTCTGAAGTTACATCGAATGCGGAAACAGAATTTTTGAATATAAAAGCAGATGTAAATGTAGATAGTTTACTTGCAATGCTTAACCTTCAGGCACCTGAAAAGATCGACTCCCTTAAAAATGGTCTTGAGCAGAAATACGATAAATGGGATAGCACACTTACCAATACGAATATCAATCAGGAGATCGCAGACATCCAGAAAACAGTAGAGGCTATCGATATTAAGAATATTAAAGAAGCAGATAAAATACTGGCTGCGATTCAAAATGTTGAAAAGCTTACCAAACAAGTCGATTCTTTAAAAACTCAGGCTCAAACTATTAGACAGGATTTTCAGGAAGATTTTGGAGACGCACGTTTTAGTGTAGGAAGGATTGATAACTGGATAGAAAACGACTATTCAAGAGCGCTTAAGCTTGCCAAACTTCCTACAATTGATGCTCAAAACATAGCTCAAACACTCTTTGGTCAGGAGCTATTTTCAGAATATGCAGGGTACCTCGAATACGCTGCAATTGCCCGTGAATATGCCGGTAAGTTAAGCGGTGGCGAAGACGAGGAAAAAATTGAACGTTTTGAAGGCAAGGATTACAAATTCAGCGATAAGTATGAATGGCCTTCTTTATGGATTCAGAACATTGATATTTCCGGGGAGACTAAAACCGCCATCCAACTAGCCGGGAAAATCACCAATATCAGCAGCGACCAGAGCAAGACCAAAGAGCCAATTAAGTTTAATCTTGGTGGTGAGGATGATGCTAACCGAAAAATGATGCTAACGGGTGAATTCAATTACTTGGGTGAAGAACCCCGCGAAAGTATTCGTTTCGAATATGCCGGTTTCAATTTGGCTGGCACTAAGCTTTCCCCTTCAGAACTATTGCCCTACAATTTGGTAGAAGGAACTGGTGAAATTGCAGCCGAAGTGAGTATCATAGACCGCAGAATTGATAGCGAGATACAGTATCAGAATAAAGGGCTGAAATTTGATTTCGGACAAAATCCTTCGCAAGGCAGAGTTCAACAATTAATCAGAGATGCTGTTTCAAGTGCCGAACAGATTAATGTGACTGCTTTAGTTGATAATGTAGATGGTCCGCTTAAAATCCGAATCCGCTCAAATATTGATAACCTTTTCGTGGATGCCTTGAAAAGTACCGTAAGCAGAGAAGTGGACCAAGCCAGGTCGAAAATTGAGTCTGAAGTGCAACAACGAATTGGGGATCGAAAAGGAGAGCTGCTTGCCTTTAAAGATCAAAAAGAAGCAGAAATCCGTCAGGAATATGATAAGCTCGAAGCAAAAGTAAATGAGCAGCTTCAAAAGGTAGAAGCAAAAAAAGAAGAGCTTGAAAAGCGGAAAAAAGAAATTGAGGATGAACTCAAAAAGAAAGCAGCAGACGAATTAAGGAAGAGAATAGGTTTTTAGGATTTGATACTCTCGTGACACTTTTGGATTCCACAAGACCTAAGTTCTTGTAGTAGTATTAAAAAACGAGTTCATGAGATTCTTAAAAAAATGGTGGTTGTACCCACTGGTTGCTTTTATTATTTACCTGATAGCATTTCCATTCTATTTCCGTGATCCTGAAGCCACTATATTTTTTGAAGTCTATTCCCGGTTTAATGGCACCCTCGAACACCTTGCCATTGATGAGAATAAAGAGCAATTGGTGGCGAATAATGACTCAATTGAGGTTGGGAATAGAGCACCGGATTTCACACTCGTATCTTTGGAAGGAAAGGAGGTATCACTTTCAGATTTTAAAGGTAAAACAGTGCTGCTCACGTTCTGGGCATCGTGGTGCCCTACTTGTCGTGGAGAGAATAAACATCTTTCCGAAGTCTACTCTGAATACAAAGAACAAGGTTTTGAAATCCTTGGGGTTTCACTCGATCGAAGCCGAACCAATTGGGAAAAAGCTGTTGAAAAAGATGGAATCACCTGGCCACAGGTTTCCGATCTGGAAGGTGTCGATTCTCAGGTAGCCACCTTGTACGGAGTATATTCAACTCCAACTACCTTTCTGATTGATAGTGCTGGGGTTGTAATCGCGAAGGATGTGATGGGAGAGGAGCTTGAGCATTATTTAGATCATTAAACATATACTTTACTAAGATCAAAATTATCAGGGGCAATTAAGATTATCATAACTGGTACTGCGGGAAAGTGTCTTTTTAGTCTCCCAATGTCATAGATCAATTGTTCACCATACGAAACACCACTCGACATTTCTTTATATAGGGGGTGACAGGCTACTATCTCAATACCTACTTCTGCCTTACTTTGACTATACAGGGCTTGAAACTTTAAAAGATCGAAGAATATTGAAGAAACTTTATCAAATAGAAACTCAATTAAAACTTTATCCTTCTCAAAACTTATTTGCTCAAATACCCCACTCATTTGGGAATCACTCTTTGGAAGTTGAATACCATATTCTTCTTTTAATTTTGTGTATCCCAATGATTGGAATTCTCTCGTGAATTTACCAATAAGCTCATGAGGGTTATATAAAAATTCCTTTTCACTTATTATAACACTTGATATGAGACGTTTAAGCTCAGCCAAAAATTTTGGATAGCGTACTTGCATTATTTCTGAACCACCAAAATTTGAAATTTCTGATAAAACCTTCATACTCTATTCCTATTAAACCAATTAAATACATCTTTATAGTCTAAAAAACTGCAAAATTTAGAAAGGCCACTAGATTTAAAAGTGGGCCGATTCACTTGTCTTTGAAACAAAGTTCTTCTAGAATCATTTGATACAATACTAAACTTAGGCTTTAAACTAGGTTCGACTAAATGAAGATCATTAAATCTTAATAGCCCAGAGTAAATAGGTGTAGAATGTTCAATTTCAAACATAGAATGTAATTCACTTTATCCTTTTCTTACCCAAATAACATCAATTTCCTTAATAACTCTATTTACTTTTTCATACCGAATTGGAAGACTATTCAAAAACTCAAATTTTGGTGTTATTTCCCAGTCAAGCTTTTTACGATCAACATTTGGTATCCAAACATCAAATCCTTTCATTATTCCAATTGATCCAATTAGAGTTTGAATTTGTGAGTGTGAAAACTCAGGTAAGTTGACAATTTTTGATTTATCAACTTGCTCCTTAAAATATTCCCAAGTAAAAAAACTTTCGATGTTGAAGCGACCTGCATTTGCAATGTAAAGCTCATTTTGTCCCTCTTCATGATAGATCTGAACTTTATATTGACCATCTTTTGCTGGAAGAAGATTATTGAAAACATCTTCAAACTCAGGAAACGGCAGAAAAATGGGTTCTACTTGAGAATCCCATATAAAACAGATAAAAGAATTATGTCCTTCTAATAATTTTAAATCATCAGTTCTCAATCCATAAAAAGATAAATTTTTGTTATGAACTTTTGAATAACGAATATAAAGTCTAGCAGAATTATTAGGTAGGTCAAATAATGACTGACTGTTTGGTAATTTTTTAAGTTTACCAAACCTTTCCTCTACTTCATTTAAAAAATTAATTTTATGAATATTTGGCATTCAGCTTTTGAAAATGTTTTAGCGTAATTTATTCAGAGTATGTAAGATTTATATAAATCACAAATTCGAATCCGCTAAATATTCATGCACATATTTGATGCTCATGGCTCCTTCACCAACGGCGGAGGCTACACGGTTCATAGCGCCGGCGCGGACATCCCCGGCCGCAAAAATTCCCGGTGAGCAGGTTTCGAGCAGGAAGGGTTGACGTTCCAACTGCCATACTTTTTTATACTCTTTGTAGCGCATCAATTCCTTCCCCGTTTCCAGATAACCGGATTCATTTTTTATAATATCCGATTCAATCCACTCAGTGTAGGGCTTTGCGCCGATAAAAATGAACAGTCCATCCGCTTCCACATCACGGAGGGATCCGTCGTTGCAATTCTTTAATACTAATTTCTGGAGGTTTCCATCTCCACAAGCTTCTTCTACTTCGGTGAAGGGCAAAAGCTCAATATTTTCGGTTTTGTCAAGCTGGTCAATCAGATAAGAAGACATCGTTGCCACGAGTGATTCTCTGCGAACAGCGATGTACACATTTTTAGCAAAGGTGGAGAGGTACATGGCTGCCTGTCCGGCTGAATTACCTCCACCAACAATGTACACTTGCTTGTCTTTGAAGGCATGGGCTTCGGTCATCGCAGCGCCATAATAAATTCCGGCTCCTGTAAAATCGGAAACCCCTTTACTTTCGAGCTTGCGGTAGTTCACGCCCGTTGTAACCACCACTGCTTTGGCGTTTACAGTACTTCCGTCTCCAAGTGTGAGCGTCTTATACTGATCCTGAATCTCAATGCTGACCACTTCCTGAGGAGAAAGAAATTCTATTCCAAAACGGGTAGCCTGGGTAATGGCTCTACGGGCAAGGTCTGATCCGCTCAAGCCATTCGGAAACCCCAGGTAGTTTTCGATGCGGGAACTTGTTCCAGCCTGCCCTCCCGGAGCTCTTTTTTCGATGAGTAACGTTTTCAAGCCTTCGGAGCCACCATAAACCGCAGCTGCAAGTCCGGCAGGTCCGGCGCCTATAATAACTACATCATAAATATTTTCAGAAGCTGATGGATTTCGACCAAGCTTGTTCGCGATTTGAAGCGGAGTGGGTTCTGCAATATAACTACCATCCTCAAAGAAAATAACCGGGAGATGCGAACCATCCAGTCCATGTTCGCCCATTAGTTCGTTTGCCTTGTCACTACTTTCCACATCCAGCCAGCGAAAAGGGATCAGGTTTCCTGAGAGATAATCTTTAATCTCATGGGATTTTGGTGAATACTGATAGCCAACCAGCTTAATGCCGTGAAATTCCGGTTTGAAGTTCGCCTGCCATTCATCCAGTAAATCATCTAAAACGGGGAAAAGTTTTTCTTCAGGAGGATCCCAGGGTTTCAATAAATAATAATCGAGTTGAACTTCATTAATAGCTTTAATGGCTGCATCTGTATCAGAGTAGGCGGTAAGAAGCACTCGTTTTGCTTCCGGAAAAATCTTCTTCGCCTGCTCCAGAAATTTAACGCCAATCATCTCCGGCATTCGTTGATCGGAAAGGAATAAAGCAACGGTTTCTCCCTGTTTCTTTAACTCAGGAAGTGTTTCAAGAGCTTCCTTAGGAGAATTAGTGCTTAATATCCTGAAGTCATTCCGGTACTTACCCCGTAAATCTCTTTGGATAGCCCGCAGTACCTGTTGGTCGTCATCAATGGCAAATAAAATTGGTTTGTTCATCCCTTTGGGAATTTTGAAAGCTGAATTATGGATTTTGAATTAGTTTGTCATATCGAGCGGAACGAGATATCTAAAGAGATCATAAACAAAGTTTACTTTTTAGACTTCTCATATTCATTCGAAGTGACAAAACTTTTAACTCAAAATCCATAATCCAAAATTTAGAATTTTAAGAAAGTGGAAAGGTTAGCTCAAAGGTAGTATCTCCTGGTTGAGATTCCACCTCAATTTTACCTCCGTGCTTTTCAATAATCTTATGCACTACATCCAGCCCTAATCCGGTTCCCTGTCCTACATCTTTGGTAGTAAAAAAAGGATCAAATATTTGGGATTGAATATCAAGCGGGATGCCTGAGCCATTATCATTAAATCTCAGAATCATATGACCGTTAACAGAAGAAGCAGAGATTTTTATTTCACCTTCCTCTTCTACCGCATCAATGGCATTGTCAATCAGATTGGTCCATACCTGATTAAGTTCGCTCACAAATCCACAAAACTCCGGGAGATCATCAGGGATATCGGTTGAAATCTGAACTTTCTTCTGTTTTGATTTATGATTGAGCATGGTGATGGTGCTTTTCAGCATCTTTTGAAGGTCAACCGGCTCTTTGTCTGTGCCTCGGTCCATATGCGAGTAGGTTTTCACGGATGCTACCAAGTCAGAAATTCTGGTAGCTGAATCTTCGATTTCTTCTACCATTTTTTCTGTAGTAAGCACATCCTCAATCCAGCCGAGTACTGGCGGAAGAAATTCTTCGGAAACATTCTCGAGAACAAATTCAAGGTCATCGGTATTAAAGCAATACTCGGCAAAGGTCTCGGCATATTCGAAGCCATCGTCCACACCGTGATCGTCCATCCAGTCGGTTAGCTCGTCTTCAAGAGCGGTTCGCTCCATCAGGCTTTGCTGATTGGTACTACCTTTCTCCGCTTTTCGGAATACCAACTCATTTACTGCATCAACCTGCTCATCGGTAAGGCGGATGCTCATCACCGCTTTAAATTTATCAGGGGAGGTACGGAGTCTTTTTCTGAGTTCGGTAGCCCCCCGAACCATTGCCGAAGCAGGGTTATTAAGTTCATGAGCCAATCCGGCAGAGAGCTTTCCTAAAGCCATAAGTTTTTCACTTTGCTGCTGAACGGTGGTAAAACGGCGAATCCGGTCAGACATGGCATGCACAAATACTTCGATAAGCTCGTAGTGTTTGGAAATTTCCGGAAACAGGGAATCCTCAGTTCTGAGGATGGCTACTTTTTCGATTGCTGTTAAATAGGCGAGGGTGGACTGCATTCTGGAAAAAGGGAGCTTCCCTGAGATATCCCCTTTTTCAAAATTCCCGATGTTGCGGAATTGGTTGCCCTGTTTCAAACGAATACTAATAGAGCCTTTCAGAATAATGAGCATTCGAGAAGTATCGTCTCCGGGTTTTACTATATGTTCTCCGGGTTCATACTCTATAAACGAAGAATTCTCCACGAGCCAGGTTAATTGTGCTTCAGGAACATCGTTGAATGGCTCTATTTCTTTAAGAAGTGAAACTACTTGCTGGGTCATGGCTAGAGTATTTTATTGTGAATGTAGCAATAACGCCATTCTTCTCCGGGTTCAACAGAACGGATTACCGGATGATCATTTCTCATATAATGCTTTCGTGCGTGTTTATTTTTGGACGAATCACAGCAGCCAATATAACCACAGGTCATGCACATCCGAAGGTGAACCCAGGTATCACCTTGTTGAACGCAGGTCTCGCATTCACTTCCTGTCGGTTCGGTTATTTTAATCATTAATTCATGTTCGCACGCCATGAGGAATCCTTAGTTTACTGGTTCAACTATTCTTTTCATATCCAAATCCAGCGACATAGAGCCATCAATTTCATCACTTATACTAATTTCTGCCAGCTTTCTTCCTGCTTGAATGAGTGGTAAACAAACGGCATTAGCTCCCGCTTTTTTTAATGCCTGATGTTCTTCATCCCTCATCGTTAGCGCATAAATATCAGACTGGTAGTTATTTTCACGGATTAATTCTGTTGCAACTACTTTAGTCTCTGCATTAGGCATTGCAAGCATAATGGCTTTCACACCGCTAAGATCAATATTTTCCCAAAGCTCCGTATCCTGGGCATCTCCATATACCGTTCTTCTTCTCTTTTTTATGTTTGATTCAATTTTAGCGGGATCGGAGTCCATTCCGGTAACTCTGTAATTTCTTTCTTTCAGATAATCATAGGCCGCTGAACCCGATTGACCCATTCCCACGACCAAATATTCAGCCCCTCCAAGATTAACCACTTGTTGGCCAGGATGTTTAACGTCACGCTCGAGCGGTATAAGTACTCCTTCAAATTTCTTCCAAAGTAAATTTGCCTTAGAGGATAAAGGAGCGTTAATGGTATAGGAAACTGCCGTAACAACCGCGAATACAATAATTACTGATTCAGGGATAAAGCCGGCTGAAGCAGCTACCATACCTGCGATGAGTGTAAACTCACTAAAGGAAGAAAGAGAAACCGTAACCATAAACGCATTCCTCGAGCGTAGTTTAAACAGTACAAGTAAGAAGAAGAACAAAGCTGCTTTAACGGGTAATACAGCCATAATTGCTCCAGCAAAAGCTAGTTCACTCATTGATGGAAGCCCTGCTAAACCAACTTCGAGGAAGAAAGCCACCAGAAAAGCTTCTTTCAGACCCCACAGTTTTTCAGCGAGTTCATCTGCCTGCTGGCTCCCGGATAGTAAAGCTCCGGCTACCAGGGCACCGAGTTCCGATGAAAGTCCAAGCACTTCAAATAAAGTGGCTCCCCCCAAAGCTAAAATCAGTCCAAATATCAGTTGTAAATCTTCATGTCCACTTTGAGATAACAACCGGATGAGAACCGGGCGAAGTAAAGGCAAGGCAATCAATCCTAAACTCCAAATCTGCGGAGCTCCCCCGCCGGTCAGAGCCAATACGGTAATAGCAACAATGTCTTGCAAAATCAGGATTCCAATAGCTACCCGCGCATGAAAAGCATTCAGCTCGCCACGGGTTTCAAGTGTTTTGGCCGCGAGAACAGTACTGGAAAACCCAAGAAGAGTACCGATAATAATCCCCTGAATTAGGTCAAACCCAAAGGCCAATGAGATAAGCAGGAAAATTCCTGTTGAAATGATCAGGTGAAGGCTTCCTGCACCAAAAACCTCAGGGCGTACAATATTTTTAAAACGCAGATGCAACCCAACAGTAAAAAGAAGAAACACTACCCCATAATGCCCCACTTTATGCAGTAATTCTGTGTCATCAGAAACGCCAAAAAGAGAAAGAACAACACCGGCTATCAGATAACCAATTAAGGGAGGAAGCTTTAATTGCTTAACCCCCATTCCTAATAAATAAGCAAGAACCAGCCAAAGAACCATCGGAATATAATTATTGAGTTAGATCGCAGAATAAATAAGCTGCTGAATATGCTGAATCTCACCTTCGTAGACAAGAAGAACGGATAGCTCTTTTCTATAGGTTGTATAGAAATTTAACCCCTCTGTTTTATAATCCGTTTATTCGACTATCTTTGCTTCCATTCAAAACCAAAACTACTGAACGGTTGGTAAAAAAATCATTTTTGCAGGTTTTTATTTTCTGCACATTTATTTCAGGATTTGGATTGGCTCAGGAAACGGTTTCCACTATTGGTATTGCTGATACGAATAGATTCGGAAATCTTACCTTGTATAATCTGGAAGGATGGACATTCTCATTTGATGATCCGGTAGAGATAAAGTCGAGGCGTAATCTTTCAAATACGGTTCCAGTTGTTTTATCGGATCTTAAAGAATTGAAATCAGATCCGAGATGGAATAAATACGGCTGGTTCGAGACAGAATTCCGAGTGGATTCTTCGCTTGTTGGTATTCCCTGGATATTATCCTATTACGGGCAGGAGCCTATAAAAATATGGTTGAACGGAATTTTGATTCTGAAAAACGGAAATGTTTCAAAAAATCCGGATAAAGAAGTTCTTTCCAGATATATAAACAAAGTACAAACAGGGATTATGCTCAATAAAGGATCGAACTTTTTGCTGGTACAGTATTCCGAGCATACCATGCCAACCTATTTCAGAACCTGGCAGTGGTTTGATAATGGTATTTACCTTGTTCTTTATAAAGACTACGAGATATTCCAACGCCGGCAGCGCGCCTTTATCTTTGGTGGGGCAATTATGTTGCTTTCCCTTTTGGTATTAATGCACACTTACTTAGCGGCTAAATTTAAAGGTCAGTATCATACCTATGTATCGCTCACTACTTTTTTTATGTTGTTACATGCTTTCACCTCACTGAGTGATACCATGGTAGACTGGACATACTCTTACCTCTACTTTGCTGAATTTTCCTATGCAGTATCGTTCATGTTTGTCGTTTATTTTTTTCTTATTGCTGTTCGAAGAATCTTTGAGTTGAATATACCATGGAAGGCGCTCACGGGAATTCTGGTTCTCTCCACAATCATTGGAATTGCTTCAATTTTTATAAACAGGGAATGGCTCAATATCCTACATCCGGTGCTAAGCATACTCACATTGCTATATGGCATCTATTCTCTATGGGAAGCAAAACAGAAATCCCCGGAGAATAAAATCTGGATTATAGCAACCGGAATACTTATTACAGTAGGCGGGGGAATACTATATGTACTTCTCTATATAGCCCTTGGGTATCAAAGTAATGTGCTTTTTATTCTATCCATTTTATTGGCTTATACTGGAGTTCCTATTTCCTTAACCTTTAATGTGGCGGCGAATTACGCGGCACTAATAACCACTCTTGAAACCAAAGTAAGAGAAAGAACTACCCAGTTGGAAACGGCCAATGAATATCAGAAAAGGTTCTTTGCCAATATATCACACGAATTTCGAACACCGCTTACTATCAGCGAAGGGTTAATTAATAAAGTGATGCGAAAGGAAGATTTGAATCAGGTAACCACTAAATCTGATCTATCGGTTGTAAAAAGAAATATGAACCGGCTGCATGATATGGTAAATCAGATCATTGATTTAACCAAGTCGGAGCAAAACCACCTTACGCTCCATCAAAAGCAGTATAAAGCAGATAATCTGGTATCTATTTCTATAGAATCGTTTCGGTCGCTGGCAGAATATCATGGGCATACCTTTCAATTTCATCCCGATGCAGGAGATGCCGTTCTTTTTGTAGATCGCTCAAAAGTTGAGGTAATTATTAACAACCTGATTTCAAACGCTATTAAATTTACTCCTGATGGAGGACATATAGAAATCACTACTAGAACCGAATCAGGTAATTTCATACTAGAAGTTCGGGATTCAGGTCCGGGAATTCCTGAAGGAAAAGAAGAGGTTATTTTCGAACGTTTTCATCGTTTAAGCAGACCCGAAGAGGAATATGTGGAAGGCATGGGAGTTGGGCTTGAACTAAGTAAAACCCTGGCAAAGCTTCATGGCGGCGAAATTGTAGCAGTTACAGGGGTAGAAAATGGGGCTGTTTTCATGCTATCGCTTCCTTTGGCTGAAGCTGATGATGGTGAATTGGTTCAATTACTGGAGTTAGAAGAAGAGGAGTCTTTATTTATTGGAGAAGCTTCAAATGGAAGTGATAGTAAAGGAAAGTACAGCGTTCTTTTAGTTGAGGATAACGAAGATATGATGAACTACGTTGCGGATACGCTTTCCGAAATAGGGGAAATCATTCGCGCCGGTAATGGAAAAGAAGCATTGAATATGCTTGCCAATTATACGCCCGATATTATTATTACCGATTTGATGATGCCGGTGATGGGTGGGCAAAAGCTGATAGAAAACCTGTCTGCAAGTAAAAAATGGTCTAATATTCCGGTTATTGTACTAACCGCAAAAGCGCTGGAAGATGATAAGCTTCATTTACTCCGGTACGGGGTGGTGGATTATATATCCAAGCCGTTTCAGCAGGAACAACTATTATTGAAAATCAGAAATCTGCTCACCTATTATAACCGCCGGAAGAAGCTGAAAATAAATCTCTCTCTGGAGGAAGTGCCCGTTAAAGAAGATAGGCTTTCAGAAAAAGTCGCAGCCTTTATAATGCAAAATCTCGCAGATACAAATCTTAGTGTGGATAGCCTTGCGGATGAATTTTCTCAAAGCCGGAGTTCTTTCTATCGAAATATCCAGATTGAAACGGGAATGAGCCCAGCCGAATTAACCCGTGAAGTACGCCTGACCGCTGCTCGTACCATGGTTTCGGAGAATAAAAACCTGAGGCTTGAAGAACTTGCTAATGCGGTAGGCTACAAAAGTGCTACGAGTTTCCGTAAGAAGT
>JBLLNP010000027.1:0-15888 GCA_048058975.1 Balneola sp. | reverse complement strand
CCTGGGTCAGATCCGGAGAAATGCCTAGTTGCATTAGCATCGGAACAAAGATTGGAGCAATTAGCGCCCACTTAGCAGAAGCTGAACCAACCAGTAAGTTCACTGATGCACTCAGGAAAATAATCCCAACGATTGTAATCTGAGCCGGCAGATCTAAGGACTGAAGGAAATTGGCTCCTTTAAGAGCAACTAAAAGGCCAATATTAGAACTTGAAAATGCATCTATAAAAAGGGCACAAAAGAAAGCCATTACAATATAGTAGCCCATGCTTTGCATAGACTTGGTCATGTTATCGATCATGTCTTTTGACCGGCGGTATTTACCAGATGCAATTCCATATACAACTCCGGGAATTAATAGAAACACAAAAATCAGAGGTACAATGGCCTGCATTAGCGGTGCCCGAAAGGAAGTAAGGGACATCACTTCTGGATCAACCATATCAGGTCCACGCAAAGCTGAGGTTTCCGGAATTGCCCAGAGCACTAAACCTACTATTCCCAAGAGCATGGCACCCAAACCCATCCAGAATGCTCTACTTTCTTTATCGGAGACTATTTCCATTTTCGGCATGGCATCTTCATCTCCGTCTACAACAGAAGAAGCAAGTCGAGGCTCAACGATTTTATCAGTTACAAACCAGCCTACTCCTACAATTAACAGAGAAGATATTCCTGTGAAATAAATATTATTGAGAGGATTTAAAGCAATATCAGGATCAAGAATCCGGGCTGCTTCGAGTGTAAAACTCATGATCAACGGATCAATGGCTGAAGGAATAAAATTAGCAGCAAATCCACCACTTACCCCGGCAAAAGCAGCGGCAATACCAGCAAGAGGGTGCCTTCCGGCTGCATAAAATATAACCCCTCCAAGTGGTATTACTAAAATATAGCCGGCATCAGCAGCTGTATGACTTACAATAGCAATTAAAATGAGCATTGGGGTGAGCAGGAACTTCGGAGTTACATTTAACAGCTTCTTAAGACCTGCATCAATCCACCCGGAATTTTCTGCAACTCCTACACCAAGCATTGCCACTAAAACTATTCCAAGAGGAGCAAAACTGGTAAAAGTAGTTGTCATTGTGGCGAAGAAGTTTGCCAGCGCTGCACCAGTTAGGAGGTTTTTAACAGATAATTCCGCTCCTGTTAATGGGTGAACTTCACCAAAATCTATGGGAGCTAATATGGCCGATAGTACCCAGACGAACACCATTAGGTAAAAGAACAGTATCGCAGGATCGGGAAGTTTATTTCCAGCCCTTTCTACGTTGTTTAAAAATTTGTTGAAAAGAGAATTCGAAGATTGTTCTGAGCTCATGGCAAAAAGTGATTAAAATTCCGGCTTAAAATACCCCGATTCTCAAACTAGACAATATTTTTTTTGAAACGACTATTTCCAGAGTTTTTCCAACAACGCATAGAGCATAACTCCCGCAGCTACAGAAACATTCAAAGAGTGCTTTTGCCCGAATTGAGGGATAGAAATAAACTCATCAATGAAGGGAAGGATGTCCTCATCAATTCCTGTGACCTCATTGCCCATGATGAGGCAAAGCTTTGGATAAGCTGCTGCATCAAAATCGGGGAGAGGGATGCTGTTTGTTGTCTGTTCAAGGCCAACTATCACATAGCCTTCTTCCTTCAAAGAGCTACACATTACTTCCACATCATCCCAGCCGCTCCATTTCACAAATTCTTCTGCGCCAATGGCTGTTTTGTTGATTTCTGGTCGGGGAGGCAGGGGGGTATAACCTGAAAGCAACAACTCAGAAACCCCGAAAGCATCACAGGAACGAAAGGTTGAGCCTACATTATGCAGACTCCGGATATTGTGGAGAATTACTTTGACCTGGCTCAATCCTTTTGGAGGAGACTGAGCCTGATTTACTTCTAGTATTTCTTTGGTGGTGAGTTTTCGGAGCATTTATTTATAGTGTCACTCAGAGCGAAGGGAAGAGACTTCACAACTGAATTTTGATGAAAAAATAACCTTGTAGATCCATCGCTTCGCTCTGGATGACTTATATAAGGTACACACCTTTGAATTCTCACTCAAGAATGAATCAGGGAGAGAGACAGAAGAATAAACAAAAACCTTTCAATCGCTATTAAATACTCCTATCATTGCGCTCCAAGAATTTTCCAATGCAGAAAGAACCACGCAAAGCAGCACTTGTCTTTATTTTTATTACTGTTCTGATTGATGTCACCGGGTTGGGTATTATCATTCCCGTTATTCCTGCATTAATTATGGAACTCACCGGTGAAGGAATCAGTAAAGCAGCGCTTTATGGTGGATGGCTGATGTTCTGTTACGCCTTCATGCAGTTCATGTTTGCCCCGGTTATCGGAGGATTGAGCGATCGCTTTGGTCGAAGGCCGGTTCTTTTACTTTCATTAGCCGGGTTTGGAATTGACTACATAATAACCGGATTTGCGCCAAGTATATATTGGTTATTCGGTGCCAGAATAGTTGCCGGAATAACAGGCGCAAGTATAACTACTGCAAGTGCTTACATTGCTGACATTTCAACTCCAGAGAAGCGTTCTCAGAACTTTGGATTGATTGGTGCAGCTTTTGGGCTGGGCTTCATTATTGGCCCGGTAGTAGGTGGCTTATTGGGAGAATTGGGTTCCAGAGTACCATTTTTTGCCGCTGCAGGACTTACTTTTCTTAATTGTTTGTATGGCTATTTTGTATTACCGGAATCTCTTTCAAAAGAAAACAGACGGCCTTTCGACTGGAAACGAGCTAATCCGATCGGATCACTCAAACAGATTCGAAGATTTCCAACTATTTCAGGGTTAGTGGCTGTATTCTTTTTATTGTATCTATCGCATCATGCTACCCAAAGCACCTGGACTTATTACACCATGGAAAAGTTCGATTGGGATGAAGCGATGGTTGGAATATCTCTGGGAATAGTAGGCTTTTGCGTGGCTATTGTTCAGGGCGGATTAACAAGGGTTGTGATTCCTAAACTTGGAGAAGCTAAATCTGTATATCTGGGGCTTATATTTAGTACGCTTGGTTTTATTGGATTTGCTTTTTCGCCTACAGGTGCGATTCTCCTGGCATTGATTTTCCCATTTGCATTGGGTGGATTTTCAGGTCCGGCGTTGCAAGGGATTATTGCTAACGAGGTAGAGGATAATCAGCAAGGGGAGCTCCAGGGGGCTTTAACAAGCCTGATTAGTTTTACCGCGATATTTGGCCCGCCTTTAATGACCGGGTTGTTTGGATATTTTACTTCAGAAGGAGCTCCGTTCATATTTCCCGGAGCCGCTTTTTTTATGGGAGCAATCCTGACCTTTACCGCGCTTCTATTTGCTGTAAAAATTCTGGGTTTTGGTGCGAATAACCGGCTTTCTGAGTCAGGGTAAATCTAAAACTAGACAAACACGCTTTATACCCGTATTTTCTTTCCATCTTACAAAAGCATCCCTGTTTGGGGAATGCTTTTTTTTATTTATCGAAATTGAAGAAACGAATACGAACATGAGCAACATCCAATATCTATCACAGGAAGGCTATGACAAGCTGGATGAAGAATTAAAAGATCTTAAAACTCGCGGCCGAAGAGACATTGCTGCTGAAATTGCAGAGGCCCGTGCAAAAGGGGATTTGAGTGAAAATGCGGAATATGATGCCGCTAAAGAAGCTCAGGGCCACATGGAAGACCGTATCACCAAACTGGAAGATATTCTTGCTAACGCACGTATTCTGGATGCCAAAGATTTGGATTTGAGTCAGGTTCGTGTGCTTACCAAAGTCACTATCCTGAACAAGAAGATGGGCAAAGAAATGACTTACACCTTGGTTTCGGCAAATGAAGCGGATTTCGCTAAGGGTAAAATCTCAATCGATTCTCCAATAGGAAAGGGTTTGCTAGGTAAGAAAGTAGGAGAAACCGCAGAAATCCAGGTGCCAGCAGGTAAACTTGAGTTGGAAATAAAGAAGATCGAAATCTAATCTTATTAAACAGCTTTTATGAAAAAGCTTATTGATGTTTATGCTTACAGGATAAAAGAAGGAGAGCCTGAGTTTCTCCTTTTTTTGCGTTCGGCAAAAAAAATCTATGCGCATCAATGGCGGATGATTGGAGGAAAAGTAAAAGAAGGAGAGAGATACTGGGAGGCAGCGCTTAGGGAATTAAAAGAAGAAACCGGGTTATCCCCAGAACAATTCTGGACAATTCCTTCCGTAAACACATTCTATGAACCTAAAAGTGATCAGATTCATCAGATCCCAGCTTTTGCAGTTGAATTATCATCTAAGGCTGTTCCCGAGTTGGATAGCGAGCATACCGAATATCGCTGGATTTCTATTGATGAGCTTGATTCGTACCTTCATTGGCCGGAACAAAAGAGACTTATCCGGCTTACAAACGACTTGTTAGTTAACGATCAAATTCTTCCAGAGTGGCGCATCCCAATCCCCTGAAAACACTATTCTTTTTTTTCTTTTTAGTTGTGGGCTCTGCTAGCTTAACTGCACAGGATAACCCTTATCGGTTTACTTTTGCTCCCGATCTTTGGTACAATGATGTGGATGGAATCAGAATTGGGATACGAACCCTTGGAGAGGTAGAGGGAACGTTTAAAGATGGTCCGCATAGACTTGATGCTGGATTGTGGGTTGGAACATGGTTTCCAGAGCTTCCTGTGTCTTATTACTTTTCTTTTACTGAGCCTATAAAAGCAATTTCTGATTTCGGAAATGAAGGTAGTATTCAACTTATAAGCAGCATAAGGGATGGTTATTCGGCTCATAGACTCCAGTTTAACAAGCGTTGGCAAGCCGGCTTTGATGAATTAAATCATAACGAACTCTCTGTTTATGTATCCAAAGAGAAACTTATTGAACCAGACTATCGCCAATACGCTGATTTCTGGAATACTAATTGGAAAACACTCTTAGGAGCTACGTACACAATTAGCAAAAATCCATCCTTGGGTAGGTTTTTTGGAATCTTGAAAGTCGAACAAAGTCTTATAAGTGATCCAGGAAGTTTTACTACTGGATCTATTAATCTAATTCAAAGAATTAATTTAAATGAGAATTTTCGCTTTCGGTTAAGAGGATTCTTTGGATATACAAACGCCGATAATTTTTCAGAATATGGATTTATCAGTAGTATGGAGTCACCTCAATACTGGATTAATCGTGGAATTCCAAGATCAAAAGGGAGTGTCCCTAGCCCATGGTTTACAAACGGTTTATTTCAGATTAGTGGAGGACCAAATCTAAGAGGTTATTTAAAGAGAGATATAAGAGAGCTTGAAGCAGGTGGAAATCCATTCTATACTTCTATTGGTGCTCTTAACACGGAAATTGAGTTTCCAAACCCGGTAAATAATTGGGTTAAAAATATTTCAATAGTCGGAGATTTAACAGAGCTAAGAAGTTATTTATTTGCTGATTTAGGTATTCCATTCGCAGAAAAAGAAGTAGGGACTACTATTACAAATCAGATAAGTACTCTTTTTGCTGATGCGGGTATAGGACTGCAACTTTCTTTCAATATTCCTGATTATTTAGGTAAAGATCGTGGTATTTTTATCCGGTATGATGTTCCTTTCTGGCTTTCTGATCCTGAACTAGGGGAATCAAATTTTTCATTCAGGCAACTGATAGGTTTAGGAGCCATAATTTCATTCTAAATCATGAAGATTCTTGTAATAAACTGTGGTAGTTCATCGATAAAGTATCAACTAATAAATACTGAGAATAAAGAAACGCTTTGTAAGGGCTTAGTAGAACGGATTGGCGCTGTTACCTCAATCATCAAGCAAGAATTTAAAGATGAGAAACCAGTTAAAAAGTCAATGGCTATTGACAATCATGCTGTGGCGCTTAAAGTAATCATGGAATTATTGGTAGAAGCGGACAATGATCATCTACACTCATTAGATGAAATCGAAGCGGTGGGGCATCGAGTGGTTCATGGTGGGGAAACTTTCAAAGATTCTGTATTAATTGATGAAGATGTAGAAGAAGCTATTGAACAAGCATTTGATATCGCACCACTTCACAATCCTCCAAACCTACAAGGAATACGCGCAGCAAAAAAACATCTCACAGATGTTCCGCATGTAGCTGTTTTTGATACCGCTTTTCACCATTCTATTCCTCAGCATGTGTATTTATATGGAATTCCGAACCGCTTATACCGTCGATATAAAATAAGGAGATACGGATTTCACGGAACTTCTCATTATTACGTTAGCAGACAGTATTTTAAGCTTTCCGGTAGGGCAAAAGAAGGTTCAAAAGTTATTACATGTCACTTGGGAAATGGCGGTTCCATTACAGCCATTAAGGATGGCGATTCTTACGACACAAGTATGGGGTTTACCCCTCTGGAAGGATTAGTTATGGGAACCAGAAGTGGTGATATCGACCCATCTATCTTATTCTACCTCATAGAGAAAGAGGAATTATCTTTGGCAAATGTTCACGCTCTTCTTAATAAGCACAGTGGCTTACTTGGTATTAGCGGGTACGCGGCTGATATGCGCGATTTAATTGACGAAGCAGAAAATGGGGATCGCCGTTGCAGGGAAGCCATTGATGTATTCTGTTATCGCGCGAAAAAATATATAGGTTCTTACATCGCTGCCTTAAATGGAGTGGATGCTATTATTTTTACCGGAGGAATTGGTGAGAACGCTCCTAAAATACGAGAGCAGATTCTTTCTGAAATGGATGGGTTGGGCATTAAGGTTGATACATCCAGAAACACAAATCTTCCCGAGGACAAAAAAATCAACACGGAAGACTCCCACACAGAAATCTACGTTATCCCCACCAATGAGGAATTAGTTATCGCTATTGATTCCGCCAAGATTGCTATTGCATCCAAACAAACGCCCTGGGCCTGATGTACTCAATTCGACTTAAACTTTTCTTAGTATTGCTGATTTGTGTTGGGTCTGCCTGCTCGAGCTCAAAATGGGTAGTTGAGAATCAGTACGAAACCGATCGAAATGATTTTGAATTGTTAAGTTCCACAAAATTTCTGGAAAGAAGCGGGGCAACCAATCCTAATTCTCCTATAGTTACCTTTCAACTTAGAGCGGAAAACCGATTCGAGTATGCACAAAGGGTAAAAACGGACCGTTATATACAGCGATATCGCCCAACATGGAGATCGGTTTTATTAGGGTTAGTGGGTGCAGGAGTTGCTTCTACTGCTGCTGTTACGGTAAGTGAGTCTAACACAAGCCAAAATATTCTTTTTGGAACTGCCGGATTTATTACCCTTACTTCTTTCTTAAATATGAAACCCGTTGGAGAACCAACTCCAACCGGAGAAAGCCGGTTACTTCGTAAAACAGGAAGTATAGAAGAAACAGAAGTTGTGCGGGCTAATCCTGAACCTGGATTAGTTGCCAGATATTCTATTTTTCATAAGGGAGAAATTTTAGTCGGGGAAAAGCTGATAGAATCTCAGAACTCATCGTATTCAATAAATCTGATTGAAGACCTGAATCCTGAGATTTTTGAATACGACAGCAGCGACGCTATTGAACTGGAAGTATATTTTAATGATAAAATTTATACAGAGTTAATCCCACTAAGAAATATCTTTGAAAGTTTTGCGGTTGTTTCTTCGCAGGTAACGGCTCTTAGAGATGAACCTGTATTTAATTCCCGTAATATCCTTACCGATCTGGCTTTTGGAAGCCAAATGAAGTTGGTTTCGGAAGACAGTCTGTGGTATAAAGTGTTGTATGGAATTTCAGAAACATGGATTTCCAAAACAGACGCATATCCAATCTGGCGGCCATCTCAGTTTGCGTCCCAACTTTCTATTATAACCATCCCAAACATTCCATTTGGTAATGTTGACGTAGAGAGTAACATTCCCGTATTAAAAACCGGCAACGACAGCACTTTTGTATTTATGCTTTCAAATGGAGAATACCAGGATACTTATTCTGAAAGAAGTTATGCTGAGCGCGACCTTAGGTTAATGGAAGAGTATTTTGAAAATGCTTTGGGGATTCCTTCCTCAAATATTGATAAGGCCTCTAATATCGATTCTCAGCAACGTCTTAATCTGGCCTATAATCGTTTTGCCAATAAATTGAGACGGCCTCAAAAGCAGCTCATTGTTTATTTATCAGGATATTCAACAGTAAATGAAAACGGGGAAGTTGGAATGATCTCAACACAGCCCGGTCGAAATCCTGCATTTAACCTGAATAACTTATTAAATAGCCTTTCAGAATTTCCGATTGAGGAGATCGTAGTATTGGCAGATTTGGACCCGATTGAAACTGATAGAGATGGAGGCGTTTATGAGTCTTTGTCTCAATCTGTGTTTAGTAATAATCAGAACTCGATTGTCATTTTCGGGTCTTCAGAAAACCAACAATCCAGAGATTATTCAGTAGTGAACGGAGATCAGAAAAGGCACAGTATTTTTACTTATTTCGTTGCTGATGCCATGAAAAACAGACAGGGAACTGTTTCGGGAATCATAAATCATTTACAAAGAAATGTGGATTATACTTCCCGAAGGCTTCATAACCGACCTCAGAATGTGATCTACTTTGGCGATACTAGCATTAGCCTGATAGACTAATGGGCTTAATTTACATCTCATTAAGTGTAGCCTGTTCACTCACAATCGCTCATTTTCTTAAGGTTTCAGAACGGTCTGAAAGTAGAATCCTTAACGTACTTTGTATTAATTACATCACTGCGGCGACAATCAGCTTTTTTTTATCAGATAATTCATTCCGTTCGGTAAGTGATATTCCGGAAGCTGTAATTTTACTTGCTGTAATTCTTGGACTCATTTTCATAGCCAACCTTTTTGTATATAGTGCTTCCATTGATAGAATAGGGATGGGAATCAGTATAGCAGCGATGAGAATGTCGCTGGCAATACCTGTTGGAATTAGTTTGTTTCTGTACAATGAACAAATTTCCGGTCTACAGTATGCCGGAATGTTCCTGGTTTTTGTCTCGCTTTATCTTCTGCTACCAAAGGTAAAAGCCCAAAAGCTGGGCTTAAGTATCAGTGTTCTATTACCCGTATTCTTATTTGTAATGACTGGCATTGCTGATGCTTCACTTAAAGTATATGAAAGGGAGTTCGCAGGTTTTCTTTCGGAATATGCTTTCCTGGGTTTAATATTTTTTTCCGCATTTATTATAGGTATTAGTCTTCTGGTATATAAAAAAGAGTTAAGTTTTTCAGGAAGGGAGATTCTTTACGGAATTATCGTTGGATTGGCTAACCTTTACTCCTCATATTTCTTAATTTTGGCCCTTCAGGAAATGAAAGGGTCTATTGTGTTTCCGATTACCAATATTTCTAACGTTGTACTTGGGGCATTGATTGGGATAATTATCTGGAAAGACAACCCTTCAAACAGACAAAAAGGTGGGTTAATTCTCGCTTTAATTTCAATTTTGATACTGATTTGAATACATGAAAATAATAGATGAAATCAGAGAACGAGCGGCTTCGCTTCAAAAAACCATTGTATTACCAAGGTCTTCTGACGAGCGGGTTCTGAAAGCAGCCGAGTTTTTGGTAAGGGAAAAGTTATGCGAAGTGGTGCTTATAAAAAATGAAGGAATAGATTTAAAAACTGACCTGATTGTGCTTGATCCATCCAATGCTCCTGAACTGAACAAATACGCTATTTCTTTTTTTGAAAAGAGAAAACACAAAGGGGTTACCGAAGAACAAGCTTTTGAAATAGTTAAAGATCCTCTTTTTTTCGCCGCTTCGATGGTAGCTGAGGGAGATGCTAATGGATGTGTTGCCGGCTCTGTTTCTACTACGGGAGATGTTTTACGAGCCGCTATTCAAACCATCGGTCTAAAAGCAGGCTCTAACGTGGTATCCAGTATTTTTCTTATGAGTTTTGAGGATGGAAGAGTCTTTTCTTTCGGGGATTGTGCCGTGGTTCCATATCCAACAGAAGAACAATTGGCTACAATAGCCATAGATTCAGCAGCTTCTCATAAAGCGCTTACTGGTGAAGAACCCAAAGTAGCAATGCTTTCATTTGCTACAAAAGGTAGTGCCAAACATGAAAGAGTTGATTTGGTAGAAAAAGCATTTGTGTTGGCAAAGGAAAAAAATCCCCTTTTAAAAATAGATGGTTCGCTACAGTTCGATGCAGCCTATGTAGATTCCATTGGAAAGCGTAAATCACCGGGCTCGGAAGTGGCAGGGAGCGCGAATGTATTTATCTTTCCAAATCTGGACGCGGGTAACATCGGCTACAAAATTACCGAGCGACTTGCAGGAGCTACAGCCACAGGTCCGGTTATACAAGGACTAGCAAAACCAATGATGGATTTATCTCGCGGTTGTAGTTGGGAAGATATTGTAAATACAAGCTGTGTAGCAGCTTTATTGAGTGAATAATGAAATGGCTAACTTTAAAGAAATAGATGATTCAAGTTGTCCGGAAACGGTTAATCATAATATCTTTTTAACCCTATTGAAATATCATTTCCATGATATTTATGAAGAACTTGAAGATGGTTCTGCCGATCTATTGCATGTAGTTATGGGTAATCTTAGAAACATTGTAGAACAAAATTTGAGTTTAAGGGAGAGAAAAACACATCTCTATTTCGATTTTTTATCTAAGGTTTTGGAACGTGCTGACAAAGATGTTATTAATGCCATTCAAGTATCTTTTTTATATGGATTTCCTGAAAATAAAGCAGATATAGAAACTGCTTCAAATTGGATGCCTAACAACTTGAAGGATTTGAAAAGAGAACTAAGAAATTATTTATCCGATTCGACATGAAGCTTTACCCAGTAAAATTCAAACCCATCCTAAAAGACAAAATCTGGGGTGGAGAAAAACTTAAATCAGTACTAGATAAACCCACAGATTCAAAAAATGCGGGTGAAAGCTGGGAGATTTCAGGAGTGGAAGGAGACATTTCTGTAGTTGCTGAAGGTCCATTAGCAGGAAAAAGTCTGGTAGAGCTAATCGATGAATTCAGAGGTGAATTGGTTGGACAGAAAGTGTATAAAAAGTATGGAAATAAATTCCCTCTGCTTATTAAGTTTATTGATGCCAATGATGATTTATCCATTCAGGTTCACCCGGATGATGAATTGGGAATGAAACGCCATAACTCTTTTGGTAAAACCGAAATGTGGTTTGTCGTTAATGCTGAGAAAGGAGCTACTCTCATTTCAGGTTTTAATAAACCAACCAGTAAAGAAGAGTATTTGGAAGTTTTTAATGCAGGAAAGCTAACCGATATACTAAACCGCGAAGATGTATTTAATGATGATGTGTTCTTTCTCCCGGCAGGCAGAGTACATACCATTGGTAAAGGTTTACTGATTGCTGAGATCCAACAAACTTCGGATATCACCTATCGGATCTACGATTTTGATCGAGTGGATGAGCATGGAGTTGGACGTGAACTTCATGTAGAAGAAGCTGTGGATGCGATCGATTACAATTTCTACGATGAGTACAAAACGGTTTACAATAAATCCGCAACCGAAGCCGAAATTGGCAGGAGCCAATACTTTGTAACCAACCGTTTAATCGCTGAAACCTCTATTTCCAGGAATTATTCCGAGTTCGATTCCTGCATTATTTTGATGTTCCTGGAAGGAAAAGGGGAGTTGGAATATGAAGGAGGAACTACATCTTACAAGCTTGGAGATTCAATTCTAATTCCCAATTCTTTGAATCAGATTCAGATTAATCCATCAGAGAAATCGAAGATACTAGAAGTAAGAATTCCTTAAATGACTTCAATGGATGAAATAGATAAAAAAACCTGTATATCTTGTGATTTTAAGCAAAGCGAAAAGTACTGTCCTAATTGTGGTGAGATATCAATTCGAAGGAAAATTACTTTCGAAGCAGTATTAGGGGAATCATTCTCTACTTTCCTGAATATGGATAAAGGTTATTTATATAATCTCAGAGGATTAACATTTAGTCCTCAATCGTTTATCGAAGATTATTTATCAGGCAAAAGAAGGGGGATCTTTAACCCAATATCTTATCTGGTTATTTCGATTTCCCTATATCTGATTTTAGAAAACATCTTTCCAGTTGCAGAAACTCCGGTATCAACGGAAACTATAAAAGACACTACGATCTTTAAAGTTGGTTATGAAGCAGGAACCATTATCACAGATTACTTCAAGTTTTTCTGGTTTGTCTCAATTTTTCTTCTTGCACTCCCTTCAGCATTTATATATGGGAAAAAAAATTATGCCGAGCATGTTACCATTGCTTCTTTCATTATAGGGCATGCTACACTTTTGGTAGCATTTTTAACTCCACTTATAAACGTACCCCTTATTTTCAATTACGTTTTATATACATTAATCCTCATTCTTTATTACAGATTCTATAGTAACCCAAATGATAAGTTTGGCTCGTTCATAATTAGTTTTCTTGTAGTATTAATCTTCTTTGTGGAACTATTCCTGTTTACCATTTTACTTGGGGCGATATCCTATTTCTTGTTCTAGTTTTTCTCTTTTTTAATAAAACTCAAGAGATATATTCCGAAAAATAATCACTAATAGATCTAGGATTTAATACTTCCTTTGAGTAGAATTACAAGTCCATTCATTAAGCTAATACTATGAATATCCGCCTGTTAATTCTTCCAACCACTTTTTGTTTATTAGTCTCTTTTTCAGGATGTGTAACTATCTTTTCTGACTTCCAGAGTGCCGAAACTTTGGGAAAAGGAAATACCGAAATTACTCCAGCTGCATCTATAGTTACCTTCTCAAATGATGGTGAATCAGAACACATACAAACTAATCTTGGTGTCCAGTTCGGAGCAGGACTTTCTGAAACTATGGATTTACGTGTACGGCTGGAGTTACCATCAATTCCTGAAGAAGACTTCGGAAATATTGGAGATTTTTTTGTGTTTGGAGTTGGCCCTAAATTTCAGATCGTAGAGAAAAAAGTGGCTGCGTATATTCCCTTTGGTGCAGCTTTTGGAGAGGATATTGAAACTGATGATACATTCGAAGTGCAACCTACGTTACTTTTGTCTTTTCCTTTATCAGAACAAATTGAGATAAATCCTTCTACAAAGCTGATAGTCCCCCTCGGAAGTGATCGTGATGCAACCTTTGCAATTAATTTAGGTTTTGCTGCGTGGAATAATAATTTCGGTATTCGACCTGAGATTGGTTTGATGAAATCTTTGGAAGATTCTGAAGGAACTTTTTTCCATTTTGGGATTGGTTTCAGCATTAGGAACTAAGATTTACTCCTCAGTATTACTCCGGTTTTATCATTTACAAATCTTTATGTCGTTATAGAGATTCTCAATCACTCTTCATTTAGTTCTGAAGGTGAGATTTAGTATCTTTGGACAGATTCTAAATAAGATGGTAACTCGTTGAACGAAGCGCTTTTAAAGTGGGTTATCAGATGAAATCAACGTCCAAAAAAAGTCGAGTTAATGAACGAAGAATTAAGTGATGAAGTAAAAGCTTTGGAATCAATGATCGGTGAAGAATATAAGTATGGGTTCACCACCGATGTTGAATACGAAGACTTCCCCAAAGGAATTAGCGAAGAAATTGTAAGAGAACTTTCTGCAAGAAAAGAGGAACCAGAATGGATGACTGATTTCCGTGTAAAAGCATATTACGCCTGGAAGGAAATGGAAGAACCAAGTTGGTTTAATGCAACTTATAAGAAACCGGATTTCGAAAATCTTCTGTATTACTCGGCTCCAAAGAAAAAGCCACAACTCGATAGTTTGGATGAGGTAGATCCTAATATCCGGGAAACCTACGAGAAATTGGGGATTCCCTTAGAAGAGCAAAAAATGCTTGCCGGTGTAGCTGTAGACGCCGTTTTTGATAGTGTCTCTGTTTTCACATCGTTTAAAGAGAAATTAGCTGAAGCAGGAGTGATTTTCTGCTCTATGTCTGAGGCAATTAAAGAGCATCCTGAACTGGTAAAGAAATACATGGCGTCGGTTGTGCCTGTTCGTGATAACTTTTACTCAGCACTAAACTCTGCTGTATTTTCTGATGGCTCATTTTGTTTTATCCCAAAAGGGGTTAAATGCCCGATGGAGCTTTCCACCTATTTCCGAATTAACAATATGGAATCCGGACAGTTTGAAAGAACACTGATTGTGGCTGAAGAAGGAGCCAGTGTAAGCTATTTGGAAGGATGTACAGCTCCTATGTACGACGAAAACCAGCTTCATGCCGCTGTTGTAGAATTAATTGCTCTGGATAATGCAGATATCAAATATTCAACCATTCAAAACTGGTATTCCGGTGATGAAAATGGAAAAGGTGGTATTTATAATTTTGTTACCAAGCGTGGTATCTGTAAAGGAAGAAACTCCAAGATTTCATGGACTCAGTTAGAAACAGGTTCGGCCGTAACGCTAAAATATCCAAGTGTAATTCTTCAGGGCGATAATTCAATCGGGGAGTTTTACTCTGTGGCTGTAACAACTAAGATGCAGCAAGCTGATACCGGTACTAAAATGATTCATCTTGGAAAGAACACCAAGAGTACGATTATCTCAAAAGGTATTTCTGCAGGAAGGTCACAAAATAGTTACAGAGGCGAAGTTAAAATTGGAAAGAAGGCACATGGTTCTAAGAATTATTCTGTGTGTGATTCTATGCTAATTGGACAGGAATGTGGTGCGCACACTTTCCCATACATTTCATCAGAAAATCCTACCAGCAGTGTGGAGCATGAGGCGACAACATCAAGAGTGGGAGAAGAGCAAATTTTCTACCTGATGCAACGCGGAATTAGCGAGCAGGATGCCATTTCAATGATCATCAATGGGTTTGTTAAAGATGTATTGAAAGAGTTACCTCTGGAATTCGCAGTAGAAGCCAATAAGCTACTTGACGTGAAACTGGAAGGTAGTGTAGGGTAATTTTTACCCACGTAATCCTGAGGATACTTCCGAAGGATCTGCACAATTAAATCACCGTGTAGATTCTTCGCTTTCGCTCAGAATGACTTACAAAGAAATTTAAAATCAAAAAAAGAAAAGTAGAACAGTGTTAGAGATCAAAAACTTACATGCCGTTGTAGAAGGCGAAGATATTCAAATCCTGAAAGGGGTTAACCTGAAAGTAAACGCCGGAGAAATTCATGCGATTATGGGGCCAAACGGAAGTGGCAAAAGTACCCTTTCTAAAGTGGTATCCGGTCATCCAGAATATGAAGTAACTGAAGGTGAGATTCTTTTTGAAGGAGAAGACATCACTGAAATGGACGCCGATGAACGGGCTCATCTAGGGTTGTTTCTTGCTTTTCAGTATCCGGTAGAAGTTCCCGGGATCACAAATAAAACCCTCTTACGCGAAGCTTATAACACCATAGCTCGTGCAAACGATCGTGAAGAGTTAGATCCGCTTGAATTCGAAGATTACATCGAAAGCAAACTCGATATAATTGAAATGAAGGACGAGTTTTTAAGTCGTTCTATTAATACCGGTTTCTCTGGAGGAGAGAAAAAGAAGAATGAAATCTTCCAGATGGCGGTACTCGATCCAAAGCTTTCTTTTCTGGACGAAACGGATTCAGGATTAGACATCGATGCTCTGAAGATCGTATCTGACGGCGTAAACAAGATAGCTAGTCCGGAAAAAGCGATTGTAATGATTACTCACTACCAAAGATTACTTAACTACATTAAACCAGATTTTGTACATGTAATGATGGACGGTAGAATCATCAAATCCGGAGGCATTGAGTTAGCGGAAGAGCTGGAGGCAAATGGATATGACGAGCTTCAAAAAGAACTTTCATTAAACGGAGCTCAGTAATGAGTGAAGTAGTTCAAAAAGAAACGTTGTTGTCTTATATAGGTGGAGAAATAGAGCCTAAAGGCACTTC
>JBLLNP010000026.1:0-58010 GCA_048058975.1 Balneola sp. | reverse complement strand
AATGATAGTTGGACGGGGAATGATATAAAAACGGACTCTGAGTTTTCCAGAACTCTTATTGTCGAGTCAATCAAACATTGGATGACAGAATATCATATCGATGGGTTCAGGTTTGATCTTGCTGGAATTATTGATTGGGAAACCATTGACTTAATTAAAGAAGAAGCTCAGAAAATCAATCCAAATGTGATTCTTATAGCGGAACCCTGGGGTGGAGAATATAAACCTGCAGGTTTTTCTGATCATGGATGGGCTTCATGGAACGACCGATTCAGAAATGGATTTAAGGGCTACGATCCAATGCTTAACAAAGGATTTGTTTTGGGTGAATGGAGTCATGGATCAACCCGTTTTGCACTCGAAAATTTCATCAGAGGCACATTAGAGCATGCAGAACATGGCCTTTTCAATACCTCAATGCATTCGGTTAATTATATAGAAAGTCACGACGGTTATACTTTTGGGGATTTTATCCGAATCGCTCTCAATCCTGCAAAAAAAGATCAGTTATATAAGAAAAAGTCGGTTGCAACCAAGCTGGATAAAAAAGAGCTGAAGGTAGCAAAACTTGCTACTCTGAGCTTGTTTGTTAGCCAGGGCGTTACGATGATTCATGCCGGGCAGGAATGGGCCCGGTCTAAAGTGATTACTGATCATTCAGGAAAAGATAAGAATGCTGGTAAATTTGATCATGATAGTTACAACAAGGATAATGAAACGAACTGGCTCAATTTCAATGAAATCAGCTTCAACCAAACTCTCTTCGATTATTATTTGGGTTTAATTGAGTTTCGAAAAACTAGTCCTGCCCTAAGAAAAGCTAAATCCGAAGAAATTGTATTCAAAGTATATCAAGACCCTTTGCATATTACTTTTTCTGTAAGTGGAGAATCTACCCAGGATTCCTATGACTACTTTATTTCTTTGAATGCAAATACAAAATTGAGCCACGAAATTCACCTTCCTAAAGGTACTTGGGAGGTAGTCGCAGATGCTAAACAGGTGGACATATCAGGCATAAATCGTGTACAAAAAGTGTACAATGTGCCGGAATCCTCAGGAGTAGTGTTAAGAAAGTTGCGTGTGAGCAAGTCTTAAAATATTTTACGCTGATATATTAATAACAAATTGGAGGAAATCTCTTGGCAGTAACATCATCTTCAGAACGCGGATCCTGGAATTCTAAACTAGGTTTTATTTTAGCAGCTGCAGGTTCCGCAGTTGGCCTCGGAAATATTTGGGGTTTCCCAACCAAAGTAGCCACTGAGGGTGGTGCAGCCTATCTCATAATTTATTTACTCTGTACCTTTTTAATTGGGTTTCCTGTGATGGTTGCAGAATTAGCTATTGGACGCAAATCAGGGAAAAACCCAGTAGGTGCTTTTAAGGCACTTTCTAGTAGTAAATTCTTTCCTTTAGTAGGTTTATGGGGGGTTATCTGTGGAGTAATGATCCTATCTTTTTATACCGTAATTGCAGGGTGGGCTTTTGGTTATGCTTTTGAAGAAATCTTTTATTTCCTTGGTTGGGACTCTGCAGCGGCCTGGCTTACTGATACTGGAAACGGGCCTAAAAATGCGTTAATTGCTTCGGTATTTATGCTGGGAACCATCAAGATTATTACTGGTGGAGTTAGTGAAGGAATCGAGAAGGCTACAAAAATGATGATGCCTTTGTTGATAGGTATCATTGTTATAATGATTGGTTATGTACTAACACAACCGGGCGCATCAGAAGGTGTAAAAGAATACTTACTACCTGATTTTAGCCGTATTAACGCTGGGCTTATTTTTTCCGCTATGGGTCAGGCTTTCTTCTCTCTTTCTCTTGGTATGGGAGCCCTTATAACCTATGGCTCGTACCTCAGCAAAAAGGAAAATATTCCTCAAGCCGCAGCTTTTGTTACATTGGCTGATGTTGGAATTGCTTTCCTTGCGGGGTTGATGATCATCCCTGCAATGTATGTAGCTCAAGCCGCAGGGATCGAAATTTTTGTAGGAGATCAATTAGCTTCCAGTACAAATTTAGTTTTCCAGATACTTCCTGCCCTATTCCACACGATTGGAGGAGTATTAGGATTAGTACTTGGTGTAGTCTTCTTTCTTCTTCTGAGTATAGCGGCATTAACCTCAACCATTTCGTTACTGGAAGTACCTGTTGCTTACGTGATTGATGAGCATTCTATTCCTCGTAAGAAAGCAGCTTGGGGTGTTGGATTGGGAATTCTAGTTATTTCTATTATTGTTTCATTCAACCCAGGACTGATTGGTACATTCGATAATATTTTTAACAACTTCGGTCTTCCATTAGGTGGATTGTTAATGTGTATTTTTGTTGGATATGTTTGGAAAACAGATGCGGCATTATCTGAAATGGAACTCGGATTTAGTGGGATAAAGGAAACTTTATTTTCTAAGGTTTGGCCGATTTTTATAAAATTTATCTGCCCAGCTGTAATTGCATACAATGTTTATCAAGGCATAATTGTACTCATAAACTAGATCTGTCTTTTCTGAATTGGTATTAGGATTATCATTAATAAACTTGTTATCCAAAGTAGGTCGATGTATTTTTGGTCAACTAAAAACGGAGAACATTTTTAATGGCTAAAGTATCGACTGCAGATTTCAGAAACGGGCTTGTTCTGAATCTAGATGGTGAGTTATACTCTATTAGTGAATTTCAACATGTAAAGCCGGGCAAAGGTCCGGCTTTCGTACGCACTAAGCTAAAAGGCATAGTAAACGGCAAAAATATTGATAAAACCTGGCGATCCGGGGAAAACTCTGAGGCTGTACGCGTAGAGAATCGTGAATATCAATATTTATATAATGACGGCTCTATGTATTATTTCATGAATAATGAAACCTATGAGCAGATTCCTATTGCTCCGCACCAGGTTGAGCGAAAAGATTTTCTTATAGAAGGCCAAACATGCAGTGTACTTTTCAATGCTGATGATGAACAAGTTTTATTTGCTGAGCCGCCAGATCATCTGGTATTAACTGTTGCTCAAACTGATCCGGGCGTAAAAGGTGATACCGCACAAGGCGGATCAAAACCTGCTACCCTGGATTCAGGAGCAGTAGTAAACGTCCCTCTTTTCATTTCTGAAGGCGAAAAAATCAGAGTTGACACCCGAACCGGAACCTACATTGAACGAGCTAAATAATTGAATTATGGATTTAAAACAGATTAAAAAAATTCTAGACTTAATCGCCGAAAGTGAAGTTGATGAGGTTTCGATTGAGGAAGGCGATTTTAAAATTAAAGTTAAAAAAACAGGAACCGTTGAGCAGGTTACTTATTCCCAGCCTTTAGCAGCTCCTGCACCTGCTCCCGCTCCTCAGCCTGCTGCAGCCTCCTCAGCTCCACAGGAAGTAAGCGCGCCATCCAGCCCCGCTGCTACCGGTGATACCGTTAAATCACCAATTGTAGGAACGTATTATGAAGCCTCTTCACCGGATTCTGACCCGTTTGTTAAGGTTGGTGATAAAGTTTCAACTGGACAGACTTTATGTATTATTGAAGCCATGAAGATCATGAATGAGATTGAGGCCGAGTTTGGAGGAACTGTTCAGGAAATCCTGGTTTCTAATGCTACTCCTGTAGAATTTGATCAACCACTTTTCATTATCAAAAAAGATTAATCGGCTTTCATGTTTAAAAAAGTACTGATAGCCAACCGAGGTGAAATCGCACTACGAATAATCCGTACCTGTAGAGAACTAGGTATAAGCACCGTAGCAGTTTATTCTACAGCTGATGCAGATAGTTTGCATGTTAAATTTGCTGATGAAGCAGTTTGCATTGGCCCTCCGGCCGGAAAAGAAAGCTACCTTAAAATTCCAAGTATTCTTGCAGCAGCAGAAATCACAAATGCAGAGGCAATTCATCCTGGATATGGATTTTTGGCGGAAAACGCTGAGTTCTCCAGAATCTGTGGAGAGCACGATATAAAGTTTATCGGGCCATCACCTTATGCTATTAACTCAATGGGTGACAAAGCGGTAGCGAAGGCAACCATGATTAAGAATAAGGTGCCCGTAGTACCCGGAAGTGATGGAGTGGTTGAAAGCTATGAAGACGCTAAAAAAGTATGCGATGAAATCGGGTTCCCGGTAATTATCAAAGCTTCTGCTGGTGGCGGTGGTCGTGGTATGCGGGTTGTTTCGGAAGCTTCCGAGTTGAAGAAAAATTATGAAATGTGCCGTAATGAGGCCGAGTCAGCCTTTAACAACCCTGAAGTTTATATCGAACGCTTTGTTCAAAACCCTCATCATGTTGAGATTCAGATTTTAGCTGATCAGCACGGCAATGCCATGCATCTTGGTGAGCGCGATTGCTCCCTACAGCGAAGACATCAAAAAATTCTGGAAGAAGCTCCTTCTCCTCTTGTAACACCAGAATTAAGAGAAAAAATGGGGACTGCTGCAGTTAATGCTGCCCTTTCTGTTAATTATGAAGGTGCAGGAACGGTTGAGTTTCTGGTAGATGACGATTTGAATTTTTACTTCATGGAAATGAATACACGAATTCAGGTTGAACATCCAGTTACTGAAGAAGTTACCGGATATGATCTGATTGAAGAGCAGCTTAGAATTGCTGCAGGTGAGAATATTAAAGATCGGGTAGTTGAAATTGAGGGGCATTCAATCGAATGCAGAATTAACGCTGAAGACCCGGAACATGGTTTCCGTCCCTCAGCTGGCGAAATTACGGTATTCCATCCTCCAGGAGGACATGGTGTTCGTTTAGACACACACGCCTATTCAGGATATCGCATCCCTCCTTACTATGATTCTATGATCGCTAAATTGATCGTAACCGCTCCTACCAGACCGCTCGCAATCAGAAAAATGAAGCGAGCACTTCAGGAGTTTATCATTGAAGGAGTTAAAACAACTATTCCTTACCACATTCAACTAATGGACGATCCTAATTTTAACAAAGGATCTGTATCCACCAAATATTTAGAAACTTCATTTAATTTTAAGCCGGAGGAACGTTAATGAGCAACCCATCAGACCTTAAATACACCAAAGAGCATGAATGGTTAAAAGACAATGGTGATGGAACAGCCACAATTGGAATTACTGAGTTTGCTCAAGGTGAACTAGGTGATATCGTTTTTGTAGAGCTCGAAGAACCCGGTTTTGAGTTTTCCAAAGACGATGTATTTGGTACTGTGGAAGCAGTAAAAACGGTTTCAGAACTTTTCGCTCCTGTTGATGGCGAAGTAACTGAGATCAATGAAGAGTTGGAAGATAATCCTGAGATTGTTAATGATGATCCTTACGGAGATGGTTGGATGATCAAAATTAGATTGACCGATTCCTCGCAATTAGATTCTTTACTCAGCGCTGATGAGTACGAAGAATTAACCTCTTAATTACCAGTTAAATTTAATGAGTCGGCATAGCGAATGGATTTTAATCCTTGACTACGGTTCCCAATTCACCCAATTAATAGCTCGTCGGCTCCGCGAGTTTAATATTTACTGCGAAATACATCCTTTCAACGTTCCTCTGGACACAGTTTCCACCCCAACCCCTAAAGGTGTAATTCTTTCAGGTGGACCAATGAGTGTTAATGACAAAGGTGCGCCTCATCTTCAAACTGAAATTTTTGAATGGGATGTACCCGTATTAGGGGTTTGTTACGGACTTCAGCTTCTTGCACATACCGAAATTCCTGGTAGTGTTGAAAAAGCAGAGAAGCGAGAATACGGACGTGCTCATTTAATTATTGATAATTCAGCTGATCTGTTAAAAGATATAGAAGATGGATCTGTTGTGTGGATGAGTCATGGAGATCATATTCATGAACTCCCTTCTTCGTATGAAGTAATCGGACACACTGCAAACGCCGATGTTGCTGCTGTTCGGCATCTCGAAAACCATATTTATGGAGTTCAGTTTCATCCCGAAGTAGCACATACCGAATGCGGAAAGCAGATTCTAAAAAACTTCGCATTTGAAATTTGTGGTCTAACGGGAGATTGGACTGCTTCTTCCTTTATAGATGAGCAAATCGAAGCTATTCGAAATAAAGTAGGCTCAGACAAAGTGCTTTGCGCTTTATCCGGTGGTGTAGACTCAACTGTTGTGGCAACACTTATTCATAAAGCGATAGGTGATCAACTTGAATGTGTTTTTGTGGATAACGGACTTCTTCGGAAAGGCGAATTCGAAGACGTACTTCATCTTTATACACGGGACCTTCATCTTCCTGTTAAGGGAGTAGATGCTTCAGAGTTATTTCTAGAGCGTTTAACGGGAGTTTCTGACCCTGAGAAAAAAAGGAAAATTATCGGGAATACCTTCATCGATGTATTTGAGAAAGAAATCGGAGATCGCTCTGATTTCAAATATCTAGCGCAAGGAACGCTTTATCCTGATGTCATAGAAAGCGTTTCTTTCAAAGGCCCTTCAGCCACCATCAAGTCGCACCACAATGTTGGCGGGCTTCCGGAAAAGATGAAGCTTGATTTGATTGAACCGGTACGGGAGTTATTTAAAGATGAAGTTCGTGTGGTTGGACGTGAACTGGGAATTCCGGAACACTTTATAGCCAGACACCCTTTTCCCGGTCCAGGTCTTGGTATCCGTGTGCTTGGTGAACTAAGTAAAGAAAAACTGGATTTACTCCGTGATGCCGACAAAATTTTTATTGATGAATTAAAAGCCAACCATCTTTATAACGAAGTCTGGCAAGCACTTGTAGTCTTGTTACCGGTTCAGAGTGTAGGTGTTATGGGCGATGAACGAACTTATGAGTTTACAGCAGCAATTAGGGCTGTTACCAGCCTTGATGGAATGACAGCAGACTGGGCACATCTCCCCTATGAATTTTTAGCACATGTATCTAACCGGATCATTAACGAAATTAAAGGCATTAACCGGGTGGTTTATGATATTAGTTCGAAACCTCCAGCAACCATAGAATGGGAATAATTAAACAGAGAACTTTTTCTTTGTTTGATGGTTAAAGAGGGAAATTCAAGATTGAAGCCATGAAAAAAACATTATTTATTTTACTATTTGCTCTTTGGGGATACACTTCATCTTCTGCACAGACCCTCGAAAACGGGATGTCTTTATACGAGCAAGGAGATTATGAAAGGGCAGCTCGTATTCTGCAACAATCGAGTGCACCCGAAGCAATTCTTTTTACTGGAAAAAGCTATTTCGCATTAAATAATTACTTACTGGCTATACACTACCTGAATCAGCTCTCTCCTTCTGTTCAACCTGAAATTTACCAGGAAGCGCAATACACGGCAGCACTTGCTCACTTCCAGTTAGATGATTTTCCGCAATCTCTGGACGTATTAAAATCTCTTTCTGATATTCGTCCTTCATCATCTACAACAAGAGCTGCCCTCACTTTGTATGATCAGATACTTGGTTATCTCACACTAAATCAAAGGCGAGATGTGTTCAGGGAATCATCACTGGATGAAGTCAGATTGGATATTCTTGAATCTTCTATCGGGTTAGTTAAATATAGTTCGGCGGTAGTGCTGCTTAATCTTTATAAACGATCCACAACTTCTTCTGATCCGCTTCGACTTAGCAGAATTGAAACCATACTTGGAGATTCTGTTTCTTATATGCAGCGATATAATCCTAATAGGATTGTTCAGGCACCCAAAGGTATTTCTTACAATATTGGCGTTGTTTTACCAGAATTTGAATACGAAGCCCCTGAGTATGAAATACCACAGCATCTGTACTTTGGCATTCAGCTAGCTATCGAAGAGTTTAATAGCGAAAACGCAGACCAAAAAGCATTCATAACTTACAGAAATACGAATGATGCTCTGATCAGTGCCGAAAGTATCATGAATGACTTGGTGTGGAATGAAGATGTTGATTTCATTCTTGGACCACTTTTTTCAGGCGTTGCAAAGGAGTTTTCCAATCTTGCTGAAGAATATAAAGTACCGATGCTTCTACCATTGGCCAACGCAGACAGCCTTGATCTATATAACGATTATGTATTCCAATTGAACCCTTCTTTTGCAACACAAGGAAAGGTAATGGCAAACTACGCTGTTAATATCCTGGGTTATGATACGCTTGGAGTAATAGCTGAAAAAGGTTCTCTGGGTGACCCTGCCGCTAGGGCATTTGTACATGAAGCGGAACAAAATGGTGCTCTTGTTGAATATTATTTTGTTGAGGACCTGGAGGAATTAGGTTACGATATCCGTGACTACACGCAATACTTTACTACCGATACCTTAGACAGTGTGGATATGGTAGAGGCCGTTTATGCTCCATTTACAGGTACAGTGGCTGCTACTTTAGTAGAGTCTATGCTCACTGATCTTGAAGCTATGAGAAGTACAATTGCGATTCTTGGTTCTGAGGAATGGATGAATGTAAACCTTGAAGATCGACGACTTGATGAGACTGAGTTATACTTTACTGGGTCTTTTAATGCAGATACGAGCGCAGCTAACGCGCAAAATTTTGCTTCTTCTTTTAGGTTGAGGTTTAATACTCAACCCAATCAATTTGCTTATACAGGTTATGATGCTGCAAAAGTAATGCTTGAAATACTTAAGCGGGTTAAAAATCCTGCTTATTTAAGAGATGCTTTGAAAGATTTAAACCATTATGAAGGATTAAGTACCCGTGTAAGCTTCAGAGGTTCTCACGTAAATCATGAGATACGGATTAAAAGAATGCCGAGAGATTCTGATATTGAAGAAGAACTTACCGAAGAAATAATCGACTAATCTCTATTGGTTCAGTGCTTCTTCAGCTTCTCTTTGTCTTTTAATTCGATATTGTTGACGTAACCAGCGCCTCCATTTTTCACTTTCAATTTGGTGCTCCTCAAAAGTTCTGGTAAATACGTGACCTCCTTCAGGGTTAGCAACCATATATATATAATCATGTTCCTGAGGATATACAGTAGCTTCTATCGTGGAAAGACTTGGATTTGTAATTGGCCCCGGAGGCAGGCCTCTGTTCAGATAGGTATTGTATGGGTGATCTAATTGATAATCTTCGAATAAAAGCCTGCGTCGCTCACCTAATGCAAAATTAACAGTAGGATCAGCTTGCAATCTCATTCTTCGATTGTACCGGTTCCAGTAAAGTCCACTTATAATCGGTTTCTCTTCCTCAATATTTGCTTCCCACTCTACAATAGAGGCCATTGTAACTATATCATCAATCGTAAGACCCTGCTCATTTACATCTTCACTAAACTGATCAATTATCTGGCTATTAAACTCTCTAAGAACTCTCCTGATCACTTCTTTTGGAGTACTGGTCCAATACATTAAATACGTTTCAGGTAGCATTCTTCCAAATAACTCTTCAGAAGAAAGATGTAACTCGCTAAGGAAAAGACTATCTGTAAGTACACCCAATACGGCCTCTTTTTCAACATTAATCTGTGAGCTGATAGATTCGGCAAACCGTTCCTGGTTAATTCCGGGTAGTATTACTACTGGTACAGGATCCTGAATTCCCCGTGCAAGTTTAGCAAGAATCACTTCATACGAGTATTTCCCATCAAGCAGGTAACTTCCCTGTTTGAAGGTCCTCCATCCCAGCATTCGCGATGACCACATTAACTCACGAGGATTATATTGAATGTTCAAAGAATCCAGAAGGGAAATTAAACGATCAATTCTCATGTCTTCTTCGATAACTAAGACTTTTTCTTGATCTACTACCACCGCACTACCAGATGAAAGCCTGAACTGTCTGGAACCAAAAGTGGTCAGGAATATGAAGATAAAAGTGACCACTCCGATTAAAAGCTCACTCTTTGATAATGAAAATATACTGCTCAAATTCATCTGCTTAAGATACCAATCTTCTAAAAAAAGAAAACAAAGTACGAAACATTAGTATTTGAATGGCGTAATTAGCCCCCGAAGAGCAAACGAGCTTTTGGATGCTGCAAAGCACCAAATGCCCTAAAGAAAAAACCCGAACTTTGACCGGTTCGGGTTTCTTTTTTTATGATAAAAATTTTCTGTTTAGAAAGTTGGATTTAGCCTGATCCAAAACGCAGAGAATCCTCCACTATCGGAAATTGGTTTCGCAAACTCAACCCTGATATTATCACTTCCAAAACCGATTCCTACGTTATGATTCAATTGAGAAAAACTAAAATTCTGTAATGCAATTGTTGGGTCAGTACTAGTAACAAGTTCATTATTAAACTCAGACCAGCCTGAATCCATAAATAAACTAATGTAGAAACCATCAATCTCAATAAATCCTAAATCAAAGTCCGAGTTCCTTCCAAAAATCAGCTCTGCATTACTTAATACCATTGCATTACCTTGAAGGCTCTTATAATTAGTAGCTCTCATAGTACCAATGCCTCCTAGAGCAAACTGCTTGAAATCGGGTGCATTACCTGTTATCGCTCCACCCATAACCCTCCATTTTAAAGAAGTCGTTCGATCAAGTCGGAAGATTGACTTGGATTGAACGACAAATTTATTAAATAAAAACTGATTAGAAGTCTCTGGAAGATTCCCTATCTCTCCCCGGAAAGTGAGACTTGTTGAGAGGTTTCTGGTTTGGTTATACATCTTTGGATTTAAGTTGGCGCTTATACCAATACTTTGATGATTGATTTCTTCAAAGTCAGAGTCAATCGCTGGATTAGCTCGATAGATGTTTCCCTCACCAAAAATATTGTATTCAGTTACTGCATCAAGAGATTTGAATAAATCATTATTATAACTGGCTCCTAAATATGTATTTCTAAAAAGCCGAAGAGAACTGTAAAGACTATAACCTTCTGCTTTGTAGTAATCATGATAGTCATATCCTGCCACTAAGCTTGTGAGACTATTTTCTGTAAGACCTGTCCTCCAGGAATCTTCAGTGTTCGTAATATTATGAAACTCAGCTCCGAGGCTAAATTTTCTACCTATTCGCTTCTCAACTCCAACCTGATATTGCCATTCATCCTGTCCAAATGAATATCCACCAAGAGCCTGCACATTAAACCCGTATGAATAGGTGAAGTCATGAACATAGTCATCAAATTCGGTATCAATTCCCAGAAATAGACCATTCACTCTATTATAATGAACAGCTTGAACCGCAGGCGAAAATCCATAGATAGCCGGATTAGGGCCAATTTGGGAAAAGAAATCGAATTCATTATCAATGCCATCATTTTGATAATAGGTTCGGTATCTGTTGTAGCTTTTATTTTTATACCCTGATTCTCTTTTAACCTCTTCTTTAACTCTGCAATTACAGTGCCAATCCCAATCGCTCCATCTGCTGGAGTAAATTAACTTCATATCGTCTTCGGATTGTTTTGTTTCTTGTGCAGGAAGGATAGAAATAATCGAAAAAGTAAGAATTACGGGAAGGATGTATGTTACTCTCATAACTGTTGTATTTAGTGTTTAGATAATAAACTCAAAGCATAGTTGCTTATCATTACTCTCACTTGTTTAATTTCTAAAGGTTACAGGATTTTTAAAAAATTATTTCGCTTTCATTACCACAATTGAAACATCGTCTTCCTGAAGAGCTTTTCCGAGCCATTCATCCCGAAATTCCAGCATCCCATCTAAAATCTCTGAAGCATCTCCGGCAGCTATCTCTTTAAGTTTTTCCCCAATTCGTTCTACTCCAAGTTGTTCTCTTTTCTCGTTGAATAATTCCATCAATCCATCACTGAAGAGAAAAAAAACATCTCCAGAATTCAGGGTTATATCGCTTTCTTTATAAGGGAAATGCGGACTGCTACCCAATGGCATTGCCTTCTGTAGTATTTCTTCTATAGAGCCTGATCCTTTACGATAAATCAAAGAAGGAGGCATTCCGGCTGAACTAAACCTGATATAATTCTCCTTACACCTAAGAAGCATCAAACCCATATACATCATTTTGATATTCATGTTTTTGATACCGGAAGACATCTTCTTAATGATCTCAACATTATCATGATCATTAACCAATGAATGGAAATAACTTTTAGCTGTGGCTACTACAATGCCAGCTTTCATTCCATGTCCGGTTGCATCTCCCAAAGCCACTGTAAGCTCTCCGGTTTTGGATAGACTGAAATCGTAATAATCGCCCCCTACTTCTTGCGAAGGCTCCATAAAAGCTGCTATATCCCAATATTCGGTGGTCGGGATTTGAGTAGGTAGCATAGATATTTGAAGCGCTCTTGCTTCTTCCAGTTCAGCAGTTTTACGCTGATTTTCGCGTTCAAGTATCTTTTGCTCAATTTCTTTTGCTTTGCTTCTTTTCTCCTGTTCTATAGAACGTTCTGAAAGATGTTTTACCTCCAGATACTTGTATTCGAGTTTGGTTTGGGCTTTCGCAAAGTCCTTTAAAAGATACGCCGACATTGAAAAGGCAAAGAATGCAGTGGCCCAAATATTCTCGAAAAAGCCGAATTTTTTACTGTAAATATCTGACCATTCCGGAATTGTATAGAGTACCCAGCTTATAAAAACCACAAAGCCCCACAGCAATATCCCTAACTGTTCTTTCTTTTGTAGTTGAACAGTTATATAAACTCTTGCTACTTCCAGAAGAATCAAAATCCCAAAAATTGCAAATAAAGGACTTATCAGCAGCCAGTTGGAAAACCACGCTATTAAAATGGCTATCCCAAGTATGAGGAAAACGCTTAGTTGTACAGGCGTTGAATTCTTAAGGAATGAGTAGCTGAACTTTAACAAGCCTATTAATGCAGCCAACCAGGCCAGATACCCCCATTTTTGAACTGAAACAATGAAATCGGGGGAGTTACTAAGTACATGAATGTTTGTAAAGAATACAAAAAGTGTGATTCCTCCTGCAAATAGTGAGAAATAGAGGTTTTTCTCTCCGGCTGGATAAAAAATCAGAAAAAGAAAATGAACCACTGCTAATGCTAAAAGTAACCCGAGAACTAGCAGTAGTTTATTTTTTATTGAAGCAATCTCAGAAGCTTCGTGCAAAGTGCCTACTCCATCTGCTGATGACACAGATAGAAGAAAGCCTGGGTTAATTCCATATTTGATAAAGCTCCGCACATCATGATTGCTAAACCTGACACTAAGAACATGGGTTGAGGTGTCAGAGAATTGAATCAAGTGAGGGACTCTGCTCTTAAAAGATTGATGATCTCCTTCAAGTATTGAAAAAGTGCCCTGTTGAAATTGAAGCATATCATTCAGATATACCTGGGAAGCTCCATTATGCTCATTAAAAGTAAGTACAATGGGTTGATCAACAAGTGCAGAATCTACCTTTATTCTTAGCTTAAACCAGCCATATCCATTCCATTCCAGACGTTGCAAAGCGTCAACATCGAGTAACGTATTAACAGGCTCCCAACTTTCGAAGTCATGATCCCCCTCTATCCATCTGAAATTATCTCCGGTAGTCCCCCTCCACCCTTCTTCCAACAAAATCTCATCAGAGTTATTCAGCAAAGATCGATTTAGTTCTATGGTTTCCTGTGCCAATACCATTCCTCCGTTTGAAACCTGAATGAGTAAAAGCACTACCAAAAAGGATATGTAGTTAACCCTGAAAGTCACGCGAAATATATTTACTAAATGAGACGATAGATAAAAGTTTATGGTTTGACTTAATAACAAGATAAAAAGTTACATCCATAATCGATTAAGAAAATACCCCTATTAAAAAATGAATATGATCGTTTAATTCTTTCCCGATAAGGTTGGCTCCTTTTCGGATATCTTCGCGCGGAACATTCGCAGCAAAGTTTAATGTTTTAAGTTTCTTTGTAACCGAGCTCACTTTCATCCCATTAAAACCGGTAGGCCGCATCAGCGAAACAGCATTCATAAACCCTGAAATCTCATCACAGGCAAAAAGATAACGTTCTATTTCAGTTTCAGGTTCTTTCCCTGTTCTTTCCGGTGCATGCGCTTTTATCGCGTTCAATACTAAATCGGAATAGCCAAACTCAGGTAAAATCTCATTGATTGCTTTATTCGGGTGCTCGTCGGGAAATTTTTCCCAATCCAGATCATGTAATAAACCTGCCGCCCACCATTCTTCTACTTCGTTGGTTGATTTCCCTAATTCCAGAGCATATGCGTCCATAGCCATAGCCACCATTCTACAATGTTGGTTCAAACCTTCATTCTCTACATAGGTATTTAAAAGTTCTATACTTTTTTCTCTGGATACCATTTTATTTGTTTTGTTGTTTACTTATTGATTACTTCAGGTCAGAATTTGCAAGGTTACTATTAATCAATCAGTGAAGCGTTAAAAGTATATGTAAGCGGTTAAAAAATCTATTTAAACTTAATGTTCGTATTGATAACTATGAAAAAAATATTCATTCCTTTTCTTTTGATTCTCTTCCTCTCAACAACAAACTGCCTTAACAATGTGGAGGATAATACAGGTAGCGATCAAGCAGATGTAAGCTTTGCAGCGGATATTCAACCTATCATGCAAAATAGCTGTAATAATTGTCATAGCGCAGGCCAGAGTGGATTTAACTCCAGTAGTTATGCAGCTATAATGGCAAGTGTGAGTCCATCCAACAGATACAATGGAACTTATGTTATAGCAGGAAATGCAGATGCTAGCCCATTAACCGATAAATTAAGTATAAATCCTCAATTTGGATCAAGAATGCCCTTAGGTTCTTCTTTGAGTGGAGATGATATCGAAAAAATCCGTGCATGGATTAATGAAGGAGCTTTAAACAACTAATACTATGAAAAAAATATTTACTTACCTCTTTGCAATAGCACTTACGTCCCCAGTATTTGCTCAATCTTATTACTCTGAAAACGGTACGGCTCAATTCACCTCTAGTGTACCGCTCCATAACTTTACCGGAACTTCCAAAAGCCTTGTAGGCATGATTAAACTGGACGATATGTCTGTTGATTTTTATATCGATCTGGAAACACTTGATACCGGTAACGCAAAGCGGGACAAAGATATGCTTATAACTCTCGAAACTGAGAAATACCCTTTTGGAGAGTTCTTTGGTAAAATTACTTCGGAGTTTGATCCCTCAAGCTCTGATGAACAGGCCGTTACTGTGGAAGGTAACTTCACCATTCATGGACAAACCAAAGAAGTAAAAATTGACGGAACCATAACGGTTACTGAGGAAGGTCTTTTAGTAAAAGCAGCCTGGATTTTGAACTTAAACGATTACGGAATTAAACCTCCTAAATTACTCATCATTAAGGTAGATGAAGAACAAGCAGTAGAAATTGAAGTATTACTAAAAGCTATAGGGGATGAATAATGAAGAAGCTACTTGTACTGTTATCTTTACTCTTTTTGGGGATTGATACCGTTTCTGCACAAATGCAGCGCACACGCGCAGTACCGGATGGCCCCGTTGACGAACTATTCTTGATTGGTTCTGTTGCGGGGGTAAGCACCGTTACCAATCTGGAAGCAAATAACCTGAACAGCACCATTATGCACAACTTTGACTTAGTTAGTGGTGGCCTTGAAGATTTTTATGGCCTTGATTTGGGAGCAGCAGTTCGACTTGGATTGGATTATGGTGTAACGGATAAACTATCCTTAGGAATTGGAAGAACAAGCATTGAGGATAATGTTGATCTCAGATTCAAATACACGGTTCTCAGGCAGTTAAAATCAGACAAAGTACCAGTTGAGGTAGCAGTTAAAGGCGATGTCGGCATAAATACACAGGAAAACACTCTTTTTGAGGACTTTACATTTGCAGAAAGACTCAATTATTTTGCATCAGTAATGGTAGCCCGTCAGTTCAATGATAAAATTACATTGCAAGTTGCACCCATGGTCTCTCACTTTAATACAGTTATAAAAGATAACTCTGGTCAACCTGAACACACGCACTTTGCCTTAGGCTTTGCCGGGAGAATAAAACTGAATGTAAGAAATTCCCTCACCTTCGAATACTTACCCGTTTTAGGAGAACGTACGCAAGGTACCAAGAATCACTTTGCTATAGGCTACGAAGTTGAAACCGGAGGGCATGTTTTCCAGATGTTCTTTATGGCGGGAAGATGGTTCACCGAACAACACCTGATTGCCAGAAACACCGATGACTTCTTTGCCGGTGATTTCCGTTTAGGCTTTAACGTGAACCGTATTTTCAGTTTAGGTAAAAAATAAATGCTTCAGGAAATCAGAGCATTGATTTGATTTCCTGAGCTACCCCCCTGTTATACTGGAATGTGAGATCTTTGTGGTTTACAAGATCAACAATTACACCAATAAAGCATAAACCAGCTGTAAAGAAATAAAGAATTCCCATTCCTATTTGATTTAAAACGAATCTGTGAACACCAGCTAAACCCAAAAAACCTAGCAGACATAAAATCATGATAGTTTGCGGGTCTTTTCTGCGAGCACGATATACATTTGAAAACTTCTTCATTTGTTCCTCATTCATATCGGTGAATAGTTTTCCAAGGTATAAAGCTTCATCTCCCTGAGCTTCGGGTACATAATCCATTACGTTAGACATGATATTTCTCCTGTAAATCCACTGTTTGTTTTTTTAATAAGTCTTTCCAAATCGTTAATATCCTTACGCTAAGACCGACTACGACAAGCGGCCCCATAAGATTCGCATCCAGAGCTAATTTAATTTCGCCCCTGAATAAAAATGCGATTGAATGCCCCAACCCTTCTCCCGGGCAATAGGCAAAACCCAATACATCAAGTAAGCAAAGTGAAGCTCCATTTGTGTATGGATTCATGGAAGCCATCAGAATCAGGCCGAGCAGGAACACCATCCATTCGCTATGTCGATTTATAAACTTCACTTCTTGTTTTCTGGTTGAGGTAGTCGCTTCTTAAAATAATAGGACAACGTGAAAAATACACGGTTTGAACTGTATACTTTACTAGTCGAAATTTCTGTTCCAATTCTCAGTTCCCAATATTTTTTGAACTTGCGGTCGTATTGCAGCCTACCGGTACCGAAAAATCCATCACGGGTTTCATTACGGAGCATTAGTTCCAATTCCAGTTTAGAAAAGAAGTCAAAGGTGTCTGGTCTTCGGATTCTGAAGTCAATTCCAAGCCCTTGTTCGAAATAGTTCTCAGGAGTGAAATAAGGAGTTCCTGATGTAAAGGTTTCAGACGCATCTGCTAAGCTTATAGAAGCGATTGGACGAATCCGTACCATTTTATTGTATAATCTGTAATACAATCTTCCTGTAACCTCATACTCAGTAACTGAATTTGTGTAATAAGTTCCCACTGTAGAAAGTGAAGTCACCCACTTTTCCTGCTTCCAGTTATCTTCTCTATAACCCTCAAATTGAAACTTATTGAAATCATTCAATACAGCATCAACCGTGAACTCCGGGGAAAAAGAGAGTTTTCCGGAGGTATAAGATTTAGCACTTGATTTGGATAATGAAGTGTAGGCTTCTACAAGAATATCTCCAGAACCTGCAAGTAACCCGCCTCCTATTTTAAATTCATTAGCTTGATTGTTATATCGACTCGAAAGCTCATAAGCTAAACCTGCATAGTTAGTCAACGAAGTACTACCGGGATCTTCAAAAAATAAGTCCTCCAGTTTGAATAGATGAGTTTGTTTTCTTCTATCCCCGAATTGAGTTGAAAGCCCAAACCTGGCGAAACGATTATCAAAATTATCATCCCTGTATTCGCCGAACGCTGAAAGTTTAGTTCCTTCAGTCCACCTCATTTCATCTTTTAAGCGATCTTCATCTTGTTCAGAGAAAAATGCAGGGTATTTACGGTATAATGCTTTCCGTTCTTCGTAACTGAAATACTGCATTTCTGTATTGATAAGTGTATGAGCGGCTGTTTTTCCTTTAGAATCCTTCAAAAATAAAGGATAAAGCACTTCTCTTGCTTCAGATACAAATCCCTCATAGTAAAGCTCAGTACCAATCTGAACTCTTAAACTGTCATCTTCGGGATTTTCGTTTAACAACCGAAGTGCTTCGTTTTGATACTCAGAATAAAGATTAAGCTGGGCCAGCCAGCTTAGCTTTGTAGCCTCACTAAAACCTTCGGCACGGTTCGCCCAGTACAGTGCTCTTGAGTAATTATTTAAATCGTAGGCATAGATAAGCGCAAAATTCGTTGCAAACAGATCAAGCTGGGGATGTTTCGAATACGGAAAACCTTCCAGGAGTTCGATTGAAGTTTTGGCAGAATCATAGTAGAATGATCGCTGCATGGTATAAGCATATAATGAATCACTTTCAGGGTTCAGACCTATTAATCTTAATAATTCCGGCTTAACCTCATCCCATGTTTGCTGGTTTTCGATCAAGCGGGTATATCTTAAAGCGATAGCTTCATCATTTGGGCGAAGTTCTCTTTCCCGTAAAATCCAACGAAGGTTAAATTCTTCGCTATAGATGTTCAACATCTGTAAAGCAAAATCCTTCACATCAATTACCTCCTGACTTCTGTATCTTAACCAAAGGCGCTCAAGAAAGTTTTGCGCTTGATTTGTGAGTCCTTCCCAACCATAATAGGTGAATAGTCTTTCCAAATCATTCTGAGCCCATCTGGATGAGCTCAATAACCGACGTTCCAGAATCAGAATAGCTCTTCTTATTTCACTGAATTCGATACTTAGTTTAATAAGCTCTTCCTGTATTCGGATATTATCGGGGTTATTATTGTAAGCCCGGATTGCATCTTCCAACCTGGTATCGACCCAATCTTCAGGTATAAATTCTTCATTGGTAATCAGATTACCAAACTCATCGGTAAACTCAGTCTGGTATTGGCGGCTTCTAAGAATTACATCATTAAGTTGTACAATCTTAAACTGATCATCGAATCTGTATTTAGGATCGAAATTTGGAATTTGCAGGGAATCAAGATTGGTACTGAACTGATAAAGTGCTCCATCCCAAAGTTCAGACATGCTGAACGGGGTATTTTTTTGCGATAATTGTTCTTCAAACTCCACCGTATTAGCATCGCTTACATACGTGAACCAATAATGCTCTTCCTGATCAGATTTACGTTCATATCCTGGGTTTAATAAAGGAGTCAATGTTCGGTAAAACTGATCTGCTTTATGCAGAACAAAGCTATTTTGCCAGTCTTCGGTAATTGCAGCGGCATCAATTGCTGCCATATATCTCAGTATCGGATATCGTTCGTTTGTAAAGAGAACCCGATCACGAAATACATGATATAAACCATATCCATACACTGGGTGTGTTTTCCACCCTAGCTTAAGAGGATTACGGCTTACAAATTCATCTTCATCGCGCTGATTAACCTGAAATACATCGTCAGGATGGATGAAGTGAGTCCAGATCCCTGTTAGTAGTTGCATCCCTTGTTGTTCAAACAAGGAATTTTCATTCATGGAAAATCCACTGGAAATTCTTGGATAATTGAATAACCGGTCATTCGGAGCATATGGTTCATACCCAAATTCTCTTCCTGTGCCGAGCTCAAGTTCCCCTAAATAAAGTGATGCCATATATCGAATAGAAGGCATCCCTTTCATAATTGCTGAGATCCCTGTTGAGTCGATATAATTAGTTGGTGGCACATAGGTAATGGGAAGATCCCCCAGCCTGTCAATACGCCAGCGCTTACGGGCGGCATATACCGAGCTGGCCATAAAGTTTATATTATCCCAATCTTCCAGCCACAACGAAAAATGATTATATCCATGAAAGGCGAGTTCATGTCTGGAATCTAGAATTTCTCTGGCAATATATGCGCTTGCATCTACTTGACGACCATCTACAATGGTTTTCCCATCCGTCCATTCGTTAAAATCAAATGGGGGAATTACATTCGCATTATAGTTAAAGGCGGTCATTGCGGAGTATGAAATATTGAATGTATCAGCGAAAGCCTGCATATCAGGCCACCAGATATTTGTCACAAATTCAGCATGGGTTACATCGAATTCTTCATCAATTGGGGGAAGTTTTTCGTTGTAGACAGGAGCAGGAAAATCATCCAGAAAAATAGTAGCCACATTAGCAACGCTATAAGGAATACCATCAAGGCCTTTTAATATAGATGAGAAGATAAGTCCGCGGTATAATTTCTCGTAAAGCAGATTACTATTGATGGTGATTACCTCTCCAAGACCGATTTTATTTACTACTACTAATGGATAATCAGGATCGTTACCTGCTCCCGCTGCTATTTGCACATCATTCTTAAATTGATTTGCAGCCAGTCCTCCATGTGGAAGTTCAAACTGAGAAAAATATATTTTTCCGCTATGCCCAGGAAAAACATTTTCGTGTAGATATACACCCCGGGCATCTTTATCTATCTCATAATCGGTAAATGGTAAAATTCCTTGCAAAAAAGCGAACTTATCGTCACCTACAGGCCCCAAAAAAACAATATTATTTCCGTTAGCAACAAAAGTGGTAAGCCTTTCAACATCAGGGGGGCTTAATTCGCTAATCAGATAAGAAGTGACAACAATAGTTCGCACAGAAGATGCGATTTCCAATCCTCCTGAAACCAGTCCCATGTCAATGGATTTAACGGGCAATTTAGCGTATTGCATTGCTATTGTAACATGATCGGAAATTCTTGAGCTCAAGGTATCCTGGCGATGTTTTACTACTAGAACTATAGGCTGTTGTTCCACAAAAGCGGATGCGTTAACTGATATTTTATTCCTCAAATCACATCCAGACCAAAGAAATAAAGCACTTAGCAAAATGAGCCACTTATTATTCCAAAACCGCATCAGTACCTTCCTCACTTTTTGGAAAAATATTCATTAGAACCGTATTGATTCTGGACTCCTCTTCTCTGTTTATAATTTCATAAATGATGGCATCATCACTTTCATAGTAAACTTCTATGTTACGTCCTTCCAAACCTTCAAAAACACTAATCCATTGCTGCATATCACTCATCGTATTTTGAGAGTTATACAAAATTCCTTGTTGAATCCCTGAATATGGTGGTTTTTCAAGGAAAAGGAAGATGCTTGCCGGTGGGATATCCTCACCTGCCCTACTTGCTTTCGGAAGGGTAAGATACTGCTGATACAATGAATCAATAACTCCATAATTATCTAGGAAGAACTCGTAGTTCATGAAGTAATGTCGGTTTAATGCCAATTGCCTATCCAACTCCGGGCCTACGGTAGCATAGGTATAAGGAACCCGTTCATCGACTATTGAATAGTATGCCTCAAAAAAACCGTTGGGAAGTGTTTCAGGTAATGCCCTGCTTATCAAAACTCCTTTTTGCATAATAACGATAGTGGTAATCAGCGTAAGCATAGAAGCTACGTTAGCAATTTCATAGACCTTCGGAGATTTTTTTAATAAGAAGCTGGATAGTCGTGAAATATTCAGAAATACCAGCCCCAGAAATACTGAGATTGTAACCGCATAAAAAAGATTGAGCTGATCCGGATCAATCAAGATGTATGAAAATGGAAAGTATGGGGTGTAAATATATGCCACTAATGCAAACAGTAACAGAAAGACTAGTTCTTTTTTTTGATCATTTATCTTTTTGGCAATCAGAATTATGTTAATCACAATCAAAATTCCGGCACCTATTAAATAATACAAACTCAGTTCATCCAGATAGGTAATCAGGTTTGGGAAGTAGCTGAATACAAGAGTATCAAACAGTTCCTGTTGAAAGAAATCCCTAAGAGATACGCCATTAATTAAACAAAAAAGCACATACGGACTTATTGCAAGGACCGAACTAATAATCAAATACAACAACGCTCTGAATAACCTTTTGGTGAACTCCTTGAACGGAATAGTTAACAATCCTAGTAACAGAACAGGAAGAAGAACAATCAGAAACACAAAAAGGTTAATAAGCGCGGTAGCAAAGACTCCCATCACGGTGTAAAACCAAAAGGTTCTGTCTTCTGATCTGATACGTCTCAGGAAAAAGATACAGCTTGGTATCGCAAAGGATAAGGCTAAAGAAATTGAGTTAGCTTCTACCTCAAGATCAAGTATAATCGGGCTTAAATACATTGGGGTAATAGCATAAATTGCCATTCCAAATAAAGCGGCAACCTGATTTTTATAATCAGTGATTACATTTATCACCCAGTAAATAATCAGCGCAAGAAAGAAGCTGGTTAACGCTCCTAAAATGTGCAGGATCATTTCCGGGGGAACCTGTGTTAGTGTACTAAAAACATGAACTATGGTTTGCATCCCTCTGGGCTCAGGAAATGCTCCAAAATACTGTTGAAGAGATAACCCTTTTACACTTGTCAATTCAAAGTACCATGTTCTGCTAAACGGAGCTGAGTTATTGACGGCGGGAATAATTCTGATTATTGCGGCTAAAGAAGCAGTAACAAATGCTATGAGTTGTGGTGTGGCATCACTTAGTTTTGTCTTAGCTAAATCGTTTCTTTTTTTCTTCGCATCACCAATTAATTTATCCCAGAAAGTAACGGTGTTTTCTATCCAGCGCACATGGTTGGAAATTATTCTAGTCTCAATACGATTAAAAATTTCGATAAAACTAAAACCCAGTTTCCGCTCTCTGTAAATGAAAATTAGAAAAGGAAGCACCACAAGACTTATCAGCAGGCTAATAAAGTCATAAACACCTAGAATAGTTAGAAGCATAACATCTATTAAGATGAGGCCGCCAAGCCCCACCCATGAGTACATTAATTTCTCAATACTGTTTCCTTTCTTGATTGGAGGAAGAAATAGAGGAGCCAAAACACCAAAAAGCAGGTAAAAACACAGAATAATTCTGAAAACAGCGAATATTGCCTCGAAGAAGTACATCAGTCTTTCCTCACTTTATTCGCTACTGTTTCCGGTTTAACAGGCAGTTTCGAAAGCTGAATGTTGCTAATAAAATAAGGGAAATTCAGCGTATCCAGCCTGGATTTAATTTCAGAGATTTCTGCGGGTAACTCTGCGAAATCAACTATAAAAATTGGTGTATCATACTTTTCTGCGATAGATGTGACGAGCTCGACCCGATAGTGAAACTCCTCCTTGTTTTTGATGTAGTATTTTTGATTTTCGAAATCATATCCTGAAGCGATGTCCTCAATAAGTACTGCATCAATCAATGTACTGGTTTCGTCGAGAAGGAATAACCCCGCATTTTGAATGATTGTTATTTCCGGGTACTTAGCTCTGATATTTTGTATCAGTTCAATCATATAAGGTTCCAGCTTGCGCCTTTCTGTATAAGGTGCAACGGCATCAATAGTATCTAAAAACAAGCCGTCAAACCCTTTAATCATTACCTCGGGGAGCATCCTGTCAAGTAAAATCGAGCGGACTTCTTTTTTTTCAAGATTCAGATACGAGCTTCCCCAATTTTCATTTACCCCAATAAATCCCTCTTGCTCTAATAGCGGATAATACCAACGGTTTCTATCGACTTCGCCAAGGGTTATATAAGAAAGAATTTTAGTCCCAGTGTTTTTTAGTGCTTCAACTTCTGCTTTTGTGTAAAAATCAGGCTCAACAATCACCATCTCATAATTGCGCACTTGATCGGGGGTAACCTTAGCGTAGCAAACACCAAATGGTGTTTTTGATAAGATAGATTTATCATTAATTCCGGAAGTATTAGTGCAAGCAAAAGACACCATGATTACCCCAATGAGCAAAAAGTATTGAATTATTCTCATGCTTAATCATCGGTACCAAGCTGACAACAAAGTTCCCAACCCATCATTTTAAGAAGTTCAATTACCGTTGGAACTAACACCATATCAAATTGTAAATCAGCCCGCTCGATGATACTCTGAGATAATTGCTCCATCCATTCTTCGGGGGTTTTAGAAGCATCGTCTTTGTTAGATTCGATAAACTCAACAATATATTCGAAGATGCCGATTACCTTACCTGTCCATGAAATTTCAGATCTATCGAGGCCACGAGGACTCCCCTCCCCATTAACCCACTCCTGGTGAGTTAGTACTCCCTGCTTGATATCATCATGAATTGGTAACTGATCGATTAGCATATATCCTGTTAACGGGTGAGACAGTTCTGATCCAATGGAAGAGTCTTTCTCAATACTTATTGAACCCACGTAACCGATATCATGGAGCTTGGCTGTTGTTCTAATGATTTCGGTTTCAGCATCGTCCAATCCAAAAATCATGGCAAATCGCTCTACAAAAGTAATTAGTCTTAGAGTATGATACTCTGTTTTAGGTCTGGATTTTTCAATAACCCTCAGCATATTGTAATACGAATTAATAAGAAGCTGGGTAAAGGCATTATTTTCATTCCTGAAATCTAATAGACCGGCTACTTGTTGAGAAACAGAACTGCTTACTTGTGCCATATCATAAGAGGAAGATTTACCCTCTTCCAGCATCACAATCCAACCCCTCGCATCTTCTCCATTGTACGGAAGGTAACTTATCCTGCCTAGTTCAGGAATCTCTAAATGGCTTATTTCCGAAGAACTTTCTTTTGTATCTAGCTCACCAAGTTTATCTGCAATTAATGCCAGTTCATTATCTTCTAAGTTCTCGTTAAATACAACAGAGGGGATTTCATTTTGAATTTCAATCACAACACCTTTCGAGCTACCAAAGCCATTGAGAAGAAACCGTAAAAAGAACCTTGTTAAAGCCTCAGTATTTAAAGCACCACTTCCAAGTTCGGAAACTACCCCCTCCATTTTATTAATGTATTTATTGCGCTGACCTTCTTCTTCGTTTTCGATATTAATAAGCCAGATTGATAATAATCGACCTATAATTGAAAGTCTTGCAACAATAGCATCCGGACATTTGGTGTTCGGTCCTACTATATATAATCCCCAAACTTCTCTGTTTTCATCAAACAAAGGAATATGCTCACAGTTTCCGATTGAGTTTGAAGAGACCCCATGTTCACTTAAATCGGGATACCACTGCCTTTTTTGTTGAAGGTTCTGAACCTGCTGTTCAAAATTGTTGATCTGCTCTTTTTCTACATCAGTATAATTCGCGGTTTTTTCTTTTCCTATGAGGTTTTGAACATTGATAAAGCGTTTGAACAGAACTAATTGGTCATCCTCCTTTTTATATACCACATGAACCGGAGCTTTGTAAAGAATATCCATCCATTGAACAATATCCTGAAAAGAAGGCGGCTTAGCACGAGACATATGCTCGGCTGAGAGCGACCAGAATTCAAGCTCGTCTTCCGTATCAAACTCCCGAATAGAAAACGCCTTACCCAGGCGGTTTCCAACAAGATTAAAATATGATTTTACGTCTTTCATTTATTGGTCCTCAATATGCAGAGTAATAATAATAATCCAAATGTTTAAAAAAATGCCGGGCCCTAAACCCGGTTGCCAACGCAAAAGTAAAAGCACCCGCCAACAATCCTACCGTTGCGTACTCAAATCCAAACAGCCTGCTACAGGCAAATCCGACAATTAAGTTTACTATCAAGGCCCCTATCATCGAATATAGTGCAAATGGAGCTCTGTTCAGGGTAAAAAAGAATAAACAGTTCATAAGTCCAAATACAAGGAATATGTATCCTATACTTCCCATCCAAAACACTTTAAATGTAATTGGGTTAGCAAAGAAATCGCGAATTTCCGGGATCTCTGTTTCAAATACTCGCAGACTCAGAATTCCGAAATAAGTAACGATAATGGATATAATGCTAATTACAAGTAGCAGGAATATCTGTTTTGTATAAAACCGCCTGAAATGTTTATTGAATGTATCGAAGTTTTCGAGAGTAATATTTTTTTGTGCCGGAATAAGATATTTGGAAAAAGCCTGGATGCAGAACTCAAGAGTGGCAATCGTAATTACAAAACTTATTAAAGCCCAATCCATCCCCAATTCATATGGGGTATTGAACCAAATCAAATATGGTGGCGGAGGTGGTCCTGCTGACCAGGCCAGTAATCGATCCATAAACAGGAAAAGGAAGTAGCTGAATCCATACAAGAAGAACCTGTAGTTATTGTAGTAATTTACTTCCGAATTCGGTAAGGATTGTTTTAATAATTCCTGCCTAAGCGAACTGATCTTAATTCGATAATATAAAAAGGCATACACACCCATTAGCGAAGTCGCCACTAATATTCCTATCCACTGAGCAAAATAGACACCAAATAACTCTGCTTTCATTAGCAAAATTACAACAATGGTACCGAATGTGATAGAGAACAGAATCATGAATCGTAATTCTGTAGCAAACAAAACAGCTGCACTCAATAGTAAAAGAGAAATCAGTATATAATAAACCACAGACAACAGAAGCATCCCGACGGGATAAAATGGAAATGCCATGTTTAAAAGAATCTGTAATACGGCAAAAGCCAGTACAAATGGAATGGCAAATCTCATAACTTTAATTATTGCCTTTCCAGCCAGATAATAATTTTCCTCTCCTTTATATTTAGAAACCAATCTTCCAATCACCTGAATAAAACCACCTGTAACCACAAAGGATGAAATTGTTCCAAAAGCAATAACCGTTGCCTGGGCTTCATTAAATCGTAGCCATGCCCAAAGTGCCAATTCAAATACCAGAATAGCTACAATCTGGAAAAGCATTGGCATGGATAAAATCAAACCACTACTATAGTATTTGAAGAACAGTTTTGTAGTATTGAAAAACCCCTCTTTATACTCCTCCTTTTTTTGTTCTCTTTTTTCTTCTTTAATCTCCTTTTGTATGTTTTCATACACAAAATCAGCTAACTCAAATACGTTCGGGTACCCATAATCTGATTCCGCATCGATATCACGAATGCCGAGTGATTCAATAGTAGCAGCAACCGCCCAGCTACTCATTGGAATATCTATGATCTCACGAACTGTACTCGTAAGCTCTTTTCTCCTTTCGTCCAGAGTTTGAGAATCAATTGATATGTCAGATTGCTGGCTCACTTACTGTTTCAATGTGTTTTAAAAAATTAACAACTGACTCTTTTTGCACCGTAGATTTTAGAGGGTTTTTAGGCTGATTGATAAGCTTGGTATAGCTTTCAAAGTAAGAATCCACACTTTTCTTGGTAGTAAAATTTAAAAGAACTTTTTCCCGAGACTTCTTGCCAAGTTCCAGCCGTAAGTTTGTGTCGGTCAGTAGCTTAATAACTCCATCAGCAAGAGCTCTGGGGTCTCTTGGTTTACAAAGGACCCCACATCCTTCCAATGCATCCTTTATCCCTCCCACATCTGTAGCTACTACAGGCCTGCTACAACTCATCGATTCTATTACTGTATATGGGAATCCCTCAGAAATAGACGTTAGAATTGAGATATCACCTTCGTTAAAAACCATACTGGGTTTGTCGTGAAATCCGCCAAACCGGAAATTCTCGCCTACCTGAAGTGCTTCTATTAAGGCTTCGCATTTCTCTACATATTCTTTATCTACATCCAGACTGCCATACACAATAAACTGTACATCAGGAATATCTTTTCGCACAAGATCACAGGTTCTTATCATCGTCTCAATGTCTTTAAGAGGAAAGATGTGAGCCACTGCAACTACTGTAGGTTGATCGGCTGTATGCGACGGTTTAGAGGTAGGTTTGAAAATATTTGTATCAACCCCGTTATAAATAGGAAGTATTTTAGATTCATCAGCTTCAAATTTAACCTCCCATTTTTGATTAGCTGTTGTAACGGGAGAAATCTGATCTGCAGTAAAGTAAACAGACCGTGTAACCAATGTTGATAGATTGAGGAGCAATTTTTTGGAGAAAAAAGGCATATCTGCTCTTCCGAGGTTAATCAAGCGCTCTCTAATGTAAACACCATGATCGGTAACCATACTTGGAGTTCCGTATTCATATTTCGCAATTATAGAAGATAAAGCAGGAAATCCAGCTATAGTTGCGTGTGTTACATCAACCTCTTCCGGCATTTTTGTTGCTAACGGCATGAGGAAGTGATAAAGCCATCGCATCCCGAACGTAATATCAAATACCATAGGTTGATTGACATGATCTTCCTGACTCTTAAAATCTTCTTTCAGGTGAGACTTAAAATCAATCCAAAGCGCCGTCTCTTTCATTGTCTGCTTGTAATCATAAACGCTAAAAAATTTCCACATACCGTATATGATTTCACTTATTTCCTGCGGATCCCGAAATGGGTCAAACAAACAAGTCACAAAATCCCTGAACATAGGCATGAATTGCTCTTTTATGACGCTTCTGGTTGTCCTCGCTTTTTTCTGAATCTGCTCAGAAAACGGAATATCTTCATCATAATATTGAACGGGTTCTTCTACTCCCCATAAAGGAACATGAATAATTTTTTTAACATTGTCGGTTAGTTTATAACGGCTTTCAACAAATGGATGACCGGTAATCGCGAGAATATAAAAATCAATCTTTCCTTCTAGCTCAGAACATAGAATATGTGCCCATGTAGAAACACCCCCACCGCTAAATGGGTAAGATCCTTCTGTCTCAAATAATACGATGGGTAATTTATCGCTCACAAAGTAACGCTATGTTCGTCCAGAGTTTTAGTAAGTAATTCCTGGTATGTTAAAAAAATATGCTCCCAGGTATGGTGAAGCTGTACTTTTTCAAACCGTTTGTTCAAATATTCATTTCTTATTTCTTCATTAAACCAAAATTGAGATACTTCTTTACACAAATCACTATTCGAAATTTCAGGGTGAAAAGTAAGCCCGTATGTATTGGTTAAATCCCCGACCTGCCTTCCTACAGGTAACACCTTTTTTGCAAGTGCCTCAAACATTACTAGTGGTTGTGATTCATTATGGCTTGTAATAAACAGCATATCCATTTTTGGATAATAAGCCTCTGAGGGCTGATCCCAAACCATGTTCAAACTAGGATATCTTTCGGCCCTTTTTTTAACTCTTTCTTCCAGCTTTTTTTCACCAGCATCGCTGAGAAGCATTAAAAATTTGCATTTGAAATCAATCTTTCTGAATTCATCGATAAAATCAAAGAATTGGAGCGGATTTTTCATTTCTGCACACCTTCCTACCCAACCAATAACAGGAATATCAGAACAACCCTTTTCCTGATTGATCCATGCTTTCGGAATTCCGTTAGGTATATAGTTGATGTCCTTAGCGCCCAATTTATTTTGAAGCGGAATATTACATTCAGATACTGTTATAACTTCTTCTGCTTTCCTGTAAACTTCTCTGGCTATTTCCTTAAATAAGGAGACAATGCTATTCTTTCCATCAGAAGATTCTGGGATCTTGTAACCACATTCTAAGGCTACTGCCCCTTTTTCAACCTCAAGCCAGTAAACGGCATGCTCAGTTAGTACCAAAGGCAAATTAAAAGACTCTGCTATTTTCGTCCCTAACCAACCCGCAAATCCAGTATTTGTGACATGCACTAAATCAACTTCGATATCTAAGTCTAATTCATCAGAATGATTGTTATACCAATTACTCAAAGAGGAAATCCATTCTGTCTTAAGCTCTGGAGGCGGGATTCGTTCGAATGAGATTATATTATCAGGAAGTGGATACAGCGCCTGTTCAGGTTCAAGAGAAATAAAAGTGTCGGTAGCTATTTGCAGAATTGAAAAAGAAAACTGAGTGCAATTCTTTATGTACTGATAAATCCACTCACTTACTCCGCCCCGGTACCACGGATAGGTACCTTCGATTACGAGTAGCACATTCAATCTGCTACCTCACGATTGACCGGCATTCTTTTTATACAAACGCCACAATATGGAACCACTTTGAGTAATCAACCTTGAAATTAGCATAAACTCATTAGATGAGAAAAGTACAGACCTTTTAATAATGACCATGCCAAACATAGATGACTTTTCTGGAACTTTGAGGTTATTCATCAATAGGTTTTTTTCATTTATAGAAAACAAAGGAACCGCTATTTCTGCAGATAGTTTGTTTTCTTTTGAAAACCCTGTAAAAAAACCAAGCTCATCATTATAGATATGGTTACAAAGATATGGCTCTTGTGTTTCCTGAAGGTGCTTGAATGATTGTTCAGAGGTTAGCGAAGCTATCTCGGCTTCGTTTGGTTTTTTATCCCCATGAAAATGAATGAGTTCAGAATTTTCGCCACCAATAATCCAGAATCCCAGAAAGTTTGAATCCAATATTGCGAGAAGTTCGGAGCAAAGAACATCCACTGTTTCTTTAAAAGAACCTGCAAGTGCACTTTCCATTAGCCTCATAACTAGTTTATTCTTATTGTCGGCTAAACTGTCTTCCAGATCACTTACGTCGATATCTGTAACCAGCTTCATTCTCACTACTTCCAGAATTCGTTCTTTGTTAGAAGTGAAAAGTTCCTTTTTAATAAAGTCAGCAGCCCCCAAATCAAGTGCTTTTTTCTCTTTTTCGACTGTAGGAAGGTTTGTCATTATTAATACAGGTATTCTTTTCTTCTCTGAATCCTGGCGTAAGGATTCGAGCAATTCCAAACCTGTAAGTCCGGGCATGTGAATATCTGATAGGATCAGATTGACTTTTGTGTTAGATAGTACATCTATAGCCTCTTGAGCATTTTTTGCATGTTCAAGATCGAATTCACTTCCAAGTAAATTCTTTGTCATAAAATGGATTGGTTCGTCATCGTCTATGACAAGAACAGTATATTTCATTTTTAAATAATTCTAAGATTTTACGGGTAGCTCAATATAAAACGTTGTTCCCATTTGTTCTTCTGATTCTACCCAAACTTTTCCATCATGCATATTAACATATTTCTGAACAACGTCTAAACCCAAACCAGTTCCAATTTCACCATCGGTTCCGATTTTAGAAATCCCTTGTTTGTTTTTTTGGTTTTCAAATAAAAACGGTAGTACGTTTTGAGGAATCCCAATCCCATTATCTTTAACAGCAAATAAAATTCTTCCCTGATCTGATTTTACGGTCAATTGTACTATACCCTCCTTAAGAGTAAATTTCAAAGCATTTGATACAAGATTATTTAAAGCGATTTCCATTTTTGTGTGATCCAAAAGCACTTTACTCACTTCTATTTCTTCAATAAGATCGAGATTAATATTTTTAAGAATTGCTTTCGGTTTATTTATAGAAATCACCTTTTCAACCAAATCTTTCAAAAAACCTTCACTGAGCTTCAATGATTCTTTAGTATGAGAGTTGCTATCGTCATCAAGTACTTTCTCAACCATATCCATCAATTTCCTACCACTTTTTTCCATCGCGGTAAGCATTTTGTGTACTTCTTCAGCAGAAAACCCAGGATTTTCTTTAATTAAATTAGCCAGTCCAACTATTCCAGTTAAAGGGTTTTTTATATCGTGACTCACAATTCGAACAAGCTGATCTTTTTTCTCATTAAGCTCTCTTAGTTCAAGCTCTCGGTTTCGGAGAATATCAATCCGTTCTTCTCTTTCTTTTTGGAGTTTATTGAGGAACAGGTGTGTTCGAATACGAGCCAGCACCTCATCTTTCTGGTATGGCTTAGTGATATAATCAACTCCACCTACTTCAAATCCTTCAACTTTGTCACTGGTTTCCGATAAAGCGCTAAGAAAGATAATTGGCGTTGACTTCAGAGCTTCATCTTCATTAACAATTTTACAAACTTCATAGCCTGTCATGTCAGGCATCATGATATCCAGCAGAACCAAATCAGGACGTCGTGCTTTAATCAATTCAAGAGCGTCTGTACCATTAAAGGCTACGATAGGAGAAAACCCCACATCGCGTAGTACATGAGATAGTAATTTTATATTCGCCTCAGTATCGTCAACGATCAAAATCAGAAACTCAGACGGATTAATCTGGAATTGCATTTAATTATTATACACCTTAAGCTTTAATTAATAATCTATAGAATCTTTGCGTACCTTGAAACTAAAATGATATAAAAAACGTCATAGATAAGATAGTTTTAACATTGTTATCAAAAAAATGTAATTGCCATGAAAAAATTTGTACGTAATAATTCGTTCTGGGTCATACTGCTTCTTTTTTCCAATACCACACTTGCACTTACAGTTGAAGACAATGCACCTGAAAAATCAGATCCAGTTCTTGAAATATCTGACAGATTTAATGAAGTAAAAATGGGACTAACTGAAAATTCTGTTTATATGATTTTTAGTGAACATGCCCGAAGCGTTGTTAATAAAAACTTTCAGAATCAGTACGAGGTTGATAATCATAAATTTGAAGATTCAGAAGGTAATTTTATTGTAGGCCCAGCCCATTATCTAGAAAACAACAAAATTGAGTACCAAATAGATGACATTAGTGGGATTAATTTCTCTAATGGAAAGCTCTCATTCGTTTATAAAAGCAAATCCGGTATTGGTTTCGAAGACATCTATTCCTATGATGGTACAAGAGCCTTAAATAATTTTTACGTCGAAGATCTTGAGGCTTTTATTGTTACATTCACTAAGAGTATAAAATCTTAGACATCTTCCCCACACTTCTGTAACAATATATATTCTGAACTACTCCTGTAAGAAAAAAGGAGTAGGCAATGCTGAGGTTTATACTGCTAGGTATAGTAGCATTTTCAGGTTTTTATCTATGGTCTGTATTTCCGGTTCATCATGGGCCTGGTGAAATAGCTCCTAATAAACCAGAAATCGAAAGAATTGGATGGGAAAAGCCATTCACATTTAAATCTGCTAATATCATTCCGCAAAGAAAGATTTCAGGCGAAGTTAGAGTGCTCGAAAAGAAAAGATACTTTCTTGATAGTAAAGCACAACATTCTCCAGTAGATGTGCTTGTAGGTTGGAAAGCTATGTCAGACGAGAGGAATATAGAACATATCAGATTTAAGTTAGAAGACAGATATTTTGACTTAGGCTATTCAAAACCTCCTATACCATTGAATGAAGTTTTTGAGCAAATTAATCTTTGGCATCTAATGGCTTCTAATGAAGAAATTGACAATAAAATAAAAGGGCTGAGAGAGGGAAATATAATGCAGATTGAAGGATTTGTTGTTGATGTGGAATTTGAAGATAAATTCCCCTGGAAATCAGAATTAAAAAAGCCAAATAACCAGTATTTGAATACAACTATAGTCTGGATTACTGATTTATACGTTCGTTAATATTTTTAAATAAGAGCATTTTTAACTTGAAAACATGAATAATTAGCGGTTTATTTATTGTGCTTGCTTAATCGGGTCAGTAAATAAGGATTAATATTATGTCGTCGAAGTCAAAACATACAGGTACAGTGAAGTGGTTCCATAACATTAAAGGTTATGGATTTATAAGTTCTGATCAGGAAGAAGAAATTTTTGTTCATTATTCTGAATTCAATTCTGAAGGTTTTAAAAAATTAAAACGCGGCGAGAAAGTTGAATTCACATTAGATAATGGAGAAAAAGGACTTCTTGCCAGAGATGTGTCTTTAGTAGATATTGAGGAAGAAGATTCTGATTTGTTTTAACCTTGATGAATTGGGTTAAAAGTGTTCTCTTAGACATTATTGCTTTCATAGTTATTGTCGCATTTGCAATTACTTCAAACGAGGTAATTTTAATAATCATTTGGGTTTATACTGGTATTTTGTTGACAGGCAAAATCCTTTATTTTTTTGTAGACTTTCTCCAGGCAAAAGCACAAAAAACAGATGTACCGGATTGGTTTTATCATCTTAACTACGTGCTATCAGTTGCAGTACTAGCTTTTACTGGAAATTACTATATAACCGGAGCATGGCTTCTTGTATGGATACTTTCAGTAATACCTTCGATAAAAAAAAGGAAAAAAACTGTATCAAAATCCTAATTGAAAAGTAAGTTCTAAAAATAAAAAGTGATTTCTAGAAGCTTACTTATTCTACTACTAATTTCTTTCCTTTTCATTGATTTAAAAGCACAGGAAAATTTTGCTCATACTGAAAATACATTTATTAGATTCTCGACAGGATATTCTCCAACCTCGATTCTCTTCCTAGGAAAGACACCTGATACTCAAACTACTCTCATTCAGCTTAATTACGGTAAAAAGCTAGATTGGGAATTTAAAACAATACCTGTCTTTTACCTTATCAGTATCACACCATATATACACTATGATTATCCAAAAAGGGATCAAAATGGAATAAGAGACGTAGTTACAGGGTTTGGTTTTTCACCAATTGGCTTTGAGATAAATAAAAATCTTAAAAAGAATTTTGGATTATCTTTAAGCACGGCTGGAGGATTTATACTAACAAACAAGAAATTCCCTACAGATAAAGGAAGGAGATTGAATTATACTTATGAGCTTACTCCCAAAATGTTTCTAGAAATACATGATTCAGTTTCTTTATTTATAGGGTATAAATTTCACCATATTTCTAATGCTCAAACCGGTAGCGAAAACCCGGGAATAGACTCCAACTTTATTTTTTTCTCAACACACATATCAATATAGATACATGTTAATAAAAGCGATAATCAAAACAACCAAAGGAACTATAAATATAAATCTCTTTGATAAAAAAGCTCCAAAGACGGTTGCTAATTTTGTCAACCTTTCTGTTCGGGGATACTACGATGGATTAAGTTTTCATCGTGTAATTAATGAATTTATGATACAAGGTGGTTGCCCTAGTGGAGATGGCCGGGGTGGTCCCGGTTATGTTTTTGAAGATGAATTTCACCCAGAATTAATTCATGACGAGCCCGGCAAACTTTCGATGGCAAATGCCGGCCCAGGGACTAACGGAAGTCAGTTTTTTATAACACATGTTCCTACTGCCTGGCTTGATGGAAGACATACTGTATTTGGAGAAGTTGTTTCTGAAGAAGATCAGACAGTAGTTAATAATATTGTTCAGGGTGACAAAATAGAATCCATTTCAATTGAAGGAGAATATGAACAACTGCTAGAAAGCGTAAACGAAGTAGAATTCTGGAATGAAGCTTTAAATGATCGTTTTCCAAACCTGAAAGGTTCTTGACTCTAAATCATCTCTGAAACTTTTAAGATTTACTTCGTAGTAGAGTTGAAATTTTTTTGATCAAATACTCTACATCATGCAAAAGAAAATTTTAGGGCTTTTAGGTTTTTTTCTAATCTCATCAGTCGCTATAAATGCACAGGATTTTGAAGATGAATTAAGGTACCGAAAGTGGAGAGTAACCCTCTTCCCTCCTGTCAGTACTAACGGTGCTAATACAACAGGTTTTTCAGCTAAGTACTCCATTAATTTATTAGCGGGTTACCACGGAGCACTTGACGGGTATGAGATTGGAGCTCTATTTAATTACAATAAATTTTATTCCAACGGCTTTCAGCTAGCCGGGTTAGTAAATGCTACCGACGGAGATATGGCAGGGTTAAACATCTCAGGATTAGTAAACTACTCCAGAGATGATATGTCCGGAGTTCAGGTTTCCGGGTTAGCAAATATCTCAAGAGATATGCTCGAGGGAATTCAGGTAACCGCAGGTGTAAATTATTCTGAAAGAGGGTCGTCTGGGTTACAGGCCGCCGGGATTGCAAACGTTAGCAAGAGAGACATCGAAGGACTACAAGCCGCAGGGCTTTTCAACTTTACAGGATATGATATTTCTGGATTACAAGCAGCCACACTGTTTAACTATGCCGGGGATAATGTAGAGGGTTTACAAGCCACAATGGGCTTTAACTATGCCGAAGATGGCATTTCAGGACTACAAGCCGCTGGTGTTGCAAACATATCTAATGGTTATATAGAAGGTCTTTTAGCTTCAGGAGTCTTCAATTACTCCAGAGATGGAGCAAGTGGCTTATTAGCTTCAGTAGGGTTTAACATCAGTAATGAAATTGAAGGACTTTCTGCAGCAGGAATTGGTAATTTTGCACGATCGATGCAAGGGTTGCAATTCGCATCTGTAAACATAGCTGAGGAAGCGGTAGGCTTGCAGATTGGATTGTTAAACGTAGCCAGAGAATTCCAGGGGGTTCCGGTTGGTCTTTTAAGTATTTACGGAAATGGGCGTAAAAATTTCGATGTTCGTTTTTCTGATGCAGGATTCACCGAAATTGGAATCACAACCGGAACCTATCGCGTCTATAATTCTTTTCTGTTTGGCTATAATACACTGCTCAATCGTGAGGTTTATAGACTTGGATTAGCCATTGGTTTGGAAAAGAATATTCAGGATTCTTTTGAGAATATTGAAAGCACTACCCTTTTTGTAAATCAGGAATTTAGTGTGCATCATCATTTTGAAGGAGAATGGTCAAAAACCAAGAATCGAATCTATTCCTACAAATATTTACTAGGAAACAGATTTGGCAATGGATTATCTGTGTATGGAGGCCCATCACTAAACATGCAAGTAACTCGCGAAAATAACACAAACGATTATACCTGGTATAGTTTGTGGTCTCCTACCAGAAAAGGAAAACAATATCGTTTTTGGGTTGGGTTAACGGTTGGTGTAAGACTCTTTCATCAAAAGAATTTACCCCTTATTGAGGACGACTTCGATAATGATTGGGGCTGGGGAAGAGATTGGTAGGGTTTGCTTGCCTAATTTGTTATGGTTTTGTGATGAAGTTTTTTATGGAATTGGTTAATTATTTAACACATTTTGCAAAACTATACTTTCATTATGAAACTATTTCTTATATCATCGTTCACCCTATTTGTGGTATTGGTCATCTTAAACCTTAATAATACTTCCGGTCACACGGAAGAGCTACCTGAAAATCATTTTCATGAGTTAGCTAGTTACGAATCGGTTATGGATACAGTACCTGAGTTTCCTTATCAAAAAACAGAAGCGGAATGGAAAGAAATCCTAACCCCTTCCCAGTTCCGAATACTTCGAAAAAAAGGAACGGAATTCCCGTATGTAAATGAATATTTTGATTCAAAAAAAGATGGTATTTACGTGTGTGCCGGATGCGGACAGAAACTCTATGATTCGAAACATAAGTATAAAAGTGGAACCGGGTGGCCAAGCTTTTGGAAACCTATAGATGACTCTTTGGTAGTTGAATTAGAAGATAAAAGTTTGTTTATGACACGAACCGAAATAGTTTGCTCGAATTGTGGTGGCCACCTTGGGCATGTATTCGATGACGGCCCGCAACCTACCAATCTTCGCTACTGTATGAATTCAGCCGCACTTAAACTGGTAGATAGAGATAAACTCCCGGAAGTAGCAAAAAACTAGATTCCTTTTTAGTTTAAAAAATAGTATTTAAGGCGTATCAAATGCGCCTTTTTTATTTAATCTAATTTGCATCAATGAGCCAGAAAGCAATTGTTCTAAAGAAAGCTGAATTCAATCCAAGGTTAAAAATCTATCTGAACCTGTATGGGGTATTTATAATGTTTGTGATGCTAATCACAATTCCGCTTATTCCCGTTTGGTTGATTATCGCCCCTATCTTTATCGGGAAATATTATGACCGTTTAGAATGTGAGCTTACAACACGTTCTTTGAGATTCAAAAAAGGATTTATCGTTCAAACTGAAAAAACGATCCCACTCGACAAAATTCAGGATCTCACATTTAAAGAAGGCCCACTGCTTAAAAGGCTCGGACTAAGTATTCTACGAGTTGAAACGGCGGGAAATTCTGCTTCCGCCGGTGCGGATCTCAGCCTGATCGGAATTGTTGATGCACATGAATTCCGACAAATGGTGTTCGATCAGAGAGATAAAGTTACGGAAAACACTTCTTCTACGTCTCATGAATCAGAATCGATGGTTGAAGTGCTTAAGGATATCAGGGAATCCTTAAAGCGAATTGAAAGCCAAATGAATTCTTAACTCAGGCTTTTTTTTCTGATTAGTCTTTTATTAAACCACCAAACAATTCCTAAGGCAACCACCCACTGTCCTACTACTGTAGCCACTGAGAAAGGATCAAAAGGATTGTACCACGTATCAGGAGCGTATTCTGTAGCGCTGAGATACATCCACCAGAATAAAAGTGTGATTACTTCTACAGGAACAATGTATCGCAAAATAATAGTCCACCAATAACCCAGTTTGCTTTTGCTTTCCTCGTTGTTTACAAGATTCAACCTGAATTTTTCTGCTCCAAAACTAATCACTGCATAAGAAATAAAAGCCCCGGAAACCATCAGCCCTACTCCCCATACAAAATCCTGATTTGCAAAAAAGGTAAGGTTTAGAGCGGAAGGGATACCAAACGCAAAGCCTGCTCCTGCTATAAAATAAGTCGCTTTTTTTCGGCTCATTCCAGTATCAACAAATACTTTTACTGCTAACTCAATCATAGAAATCAACGAACTGAAAGCTGCAAAGGTTAATCCAAGGAAAAAAAGAATTGAAAACAATCCTCCTCCTGTCATAGAAGCAAACAATTGGGGCATCCAGATAAAAGTAAGACCGGTACTTGCCGGACCTGAAGTTTTCATTACATCAAGTACCTCAGCATTACTCATGGTAGAACCAAGGGTACCAAATACCGTTGAAAAAATAATAACCGCAGCAAGCAGGGATATGGCATTATTTCCAATTCCGGTTTGAAAGGCGCTGATTGTAATATCATCAGACTTTCTCATGTATGCTCCATAGGTCAGAATCAGTCCCCACGCAGCTCCGGTATCCCAGGCATTCTGGGTTAATGCTTCCAGCCAGATTTGGGGATTTTTTAGTGTGCTCCAATCCGGGGTAAACAAATACGAAATTCCAGCCCCGCTTCCTTCCAGACTTAAAGCTTTAGCTAATGAAACAACCAGCACTACCAACAACGATGGGATCAATACTTTGTTTACACGCTCAATGGAAGAAATACCTTTAATAACAACAAAGGCCCCAAAAAACATAATAATTCCATGAAATAATACCGGTAACCCATTGCTATGGAACGAATCCCAAACCTGGAGCGAAGCTTCATAGGTATCCGGGAGTCCTACCCCTAATGACTGATATAAGTAATACAAACACCATCCTGCAACCACACTGTAGTAAAACATAATTGCGGTGGCAACAAAGCCGATAAAACCTCCCATCCAACCCTTTTTCTCACCTATCAACTTTGAAAAAGAACCAATAATCCCTTTCCGCCCATTTCTTCCGATTCCATACTCAGCGATTATTAAGGGAATTGACCAAAGAAAAAGGAAACATAGCCAGGCTATAAGGAACGCTCCAGCTCCTTCTTCCCCTCCGTTTTGCGCTGCTATTCTTGGAAATCTCCAAATGTTTCCGGTACCAATAGCTATTCCAAGAACACTAAGAAGTAGCCCAAGTTTTGATGAAAATCGTTCAGAAGATTGCTGCGCCATGCAAATAAATGTTAATTAGAAAATAGCTTTAAAATTGACTCGTTTTATAGCCCGATTGGTTTGTAAATTAACCTTCAATCTATTTTGAATAGATTTAGGCTATGCCTATAATTGCAAGCCTATCATAAAGGTAAAATTTGACTATCCAAAAAAATTTTCAGACGGATAATATATACATGTTTTTAGATCATAGAACGACGAATAAATACTTAGCTCTTTTTACATTTTTTGTATCCCTTATTATTTACTCTCTTACACTTGCTCCCACCGCTAGTTTTTGGGATGCCGGTGAGTTTATTGCCGTTGCACATGGGTTACAGGTGAATCATCCTCCGGGTGCTCCATTGTATTCCATAATAGGTCGCGTGGCTTCTATGTTTATGCCCACAGAGTACGTTGCAATTAGTATTAACTTTTTAAGTGCTCTGTCTTCTGCATTTACGGTGATGTTTCTTTATTTGATTGTAGTTCGTCTTGTGCGTGAGTTTAGAGGCCATCCTGATGAAATGTCACTGGTTGATAAAATCGGGATGTATGGTGGTGCTCTTGTTGGGTCCCTCACCTTTGCAGTAACCGATACCTTCTGGTTTAATGCTGTGGAAGCAGAAGTGTATGCAATGTCGATGTTTTTTACCGCTATTGTGGTTTGGCTTGCCTTAAAATGGTCTGAAAATCATGACCAAGAATATAATGAGCGATGGCTGGTATTAATCGCCTATATGTTTGGTTTGGCAATTGGTGTACACTTGTTAAATCTACTTGCCATCTTCTTTGTTGCACTGATTGTATATTTCAAAAAAAGAGAATTTACCCTGCTTTCATTTTCAATTATGGGTGCGATCGCTGTTGCTTCTTTTTTAGTCGTTTATCCATTTACAATTCAGAAATTACCAGATTGGGCAGATAAAATCGGCGATGCTACCTATGGGCTGATTGGGCCGTTAACTTTTGTACTCATCATCTTATTCTCTTTAGCCTGGGGAATTTATTACACACAAAAGAAAAAATACCGATTAGCGAACATTTGCCTACTAAGTTATGCAATGATCATGATTGGCTACTCATCTTATTCGGTGATTATGATTAGATCAATTGCCAACCCACCAGTAGATGAGAACGATCCGGAAACGGTTGAAGCTTTCGTTAAATATCTAAAGCGCGAACAATACGGGGATACCCCAATTTTCCAGGGAAGAAATTTCGATGACGCTACCGGACGTGTAAACCCTGAAGCACAAGATTTTTTCCCTCGCCGCCATTCTCAGGATCCTCGGGATGTAGCCTTCTATTCGCGTTATGACAGCGACTGGGATTTCTTCTGGGATTACCAGATCAACCACATGTACATCAGGTATTTCAACTGGAATTTCATTGGAAGGGAAGCTGATATTCAGGATACTGGTTGGCGTTCCGGTTTTGAGGAAGCAAAATACCCAAACAACCGTGCCAACAACGCCTATTATTTCATTCCATTTTTACTGGGAATCTTTGGATTGATTTTTCATTTCATGTCCGACTGGAGGCGGGCTTTTGCGATTTTAACGCTGTTCATTGTAACAGGGTTAGCTATTATCATATTCCTGAATCAGGATCCTTATCAACCCCGGGAACGGGATTATGCATACGTAGGCTCTTTCTTCGCTTTTTCTATCTGGATTGGGCTTGGGGTCACAGGAATTATCGAATTACTGAAAGGATATTTCAAAGATAATGCTGCTGTAAGCTATACAGTAGTAGGGTTATGTTTAATTGGTTCTCCCGTGCTCATGGGATCTCAGAACTGGGACGATCACGATCGAAGTAACCGCTATGTAGCTCCAGATTATGCGAAAAACCTGTTGAATTCACTAGCCCCGAATGCAATCGTTTTTACAAACGGCGACAATGATACCTTCCCTCTTTGGTATGCTCAGGAAGTTGAAGGTGTAAGAACCGACGTTCGCATTGTTTGTCTTAGTCTTTTGAATACTGACTGGTACATCAAGCAAATGAAAAACCAGTGGTCGCATGAGTCAGCTCCTCTTCCTATAAATCTGACGGATGAGGAAGTTGATCGGATTACATCGAGAATTGATAGATGGCAGCCACGCACCATAAACATTCCTGTTGATAAAGAACTGTTAAAGAGAGCTTTTTCTGAGGACTCAGAATACAAAGAAGCTATTGGAGTTACTCCTGATACTTCACTTCAAATTTTATACACCGGAACCGATTTTGAAATTCCAGTGGACTCTCTGGATGACCAGGTAACGTGGAGAGTAAATGGTCGTGTGTATGGTCAGGATGCTCAGGGTAACAGTGTAAATTATATGCAGGTACAGGATTTAATGATTCTTGAAATCCTCCAGTCTAATAACTGGCTCCGTCCTGTATATTTTGCAAATACAGTATCGCAACAAAGTATGCTCGGCCTTGATGACAATGATTACCTTCGAACTGAAGGAAAAGCCTACCGAGTAGTACCTAAAAAGACTCCATCTAGATATTCCGGATGGATTCAGCCGGAAATACATACCAGAAGGCTTCGTGATTTCAGTTTTACCGAGTGGAATAATCCAGATGCCTATTTCGATGAAAACATTCGTCGTATGCTTGGAAATTACCGATACAGCTTCCTTCAACTTGCGGAAACATTTGAAGAATTGAACCAGCCAGACAGCGCTGCTACCTACTTAAGAATGGCTGAGGAGAAAATCCCCTTCCGCCCTGATGAAGAGAATTATAATCTCCAGGCTTTATTTGCCGCAAAATATGTCAGTCTGAATGATACCGTTTCCGGTGGCAGATTGGCTTTGAGTATTAAAGATGGTTTACTCACTGAATTCAGCACAACCTATGATCAATTCCTGGCTTCACAAACCCTGGCTGAGGAAATGAGACTAGAATTCGAAGCGGCCAGAAGAGACGGAAACATCAATAAACAACGTACCCTGAGACCTCAAATTAATTCTGTAATTGAACGCACTCAAAATCTTGGCAATGAGATTATGCGCATTCGACAATATCTGGCTATTACAGTTTACGTTCTATTTAAATCCGGCAATGATGCTGAAGCTGAAAAAATTATCACGGATATCAACCCGCTTTTTGAAGGAACAACCTTCCCTTCTATTCCAGCCACAGAGGCAGAAAGCGAAATTGAAATACGAAGATATGGACTGGATTAAGGTTGTTTTTAGTTAACCTGCTGTGTTGTATATTCACAGCAAAGTTTTTTTGATATGATACATCAATTCACAAAAGAGAATATAGAAACTATCGGAAAAGTACTTGGGGCCACCCCTAAGCCACTTGGCGCTGATGTTTACAGGATAGAAGTAGTTAATACCGAAGAAAATGCGCGCCTAGCTTTAGAAATTCATCTTGGTCTTGAAGCTAATAATACAGAGATGAATTTCATCTCTGTATATTCAGGGAATACCACTATTCAACTTCACAATTGTACAGCATTTGCTGCAAGTGAACTCAACGAACAAGTGATTTTCTTTGGTAAATCTATCGACAGAACTTCCGGATTAATTGTAGATAAAGCATCCAGTTGCAGTTTATATGCCAATGTAGATGAGGCAATTATATCCGGCGATTTTACTTCTTTGCCTGAAGATTTGATGATGTGCGCTATCGCTTTATCTCTTACTGAATTAATGGATGATGATTTCGGCGTTTAAGCTGTAATGGAAGCTACTGATCATCCCCTTCAACTATTTAATACAAGCGGCCTGGATTTACCATTTAAGGAATCTGAAGCCGCTTTTTTATTGAATGCCATTTCCGATGAACATCAAGTAAACTTTGATTTTGTAGAGGTTGTTTTTGTTGATGAGCTCGAGATCGTTCGGATTAACAAAGAATTCTTAGAGAGAGACTACATTACCGATATTATTTCTTTTCGGTATGATGAAGATGCTTCAAATAAAGAAATCGAAGGGACTTTATATTGCTGCGCTCCCAGAATCTCAGAACAGGCCTCTGAGTTTAATCAACCAGAAGAAAGAGAGTTTCTTAGAATCATCATTCACGGACTCCTTCACCTTTGTGGTTATGAGGATGCTACACCGGATGAAAAAAAGGAAATGACTCGTTTAGAAGACCATTTCCTTTCGTTGATTTAAAATTCTACTCAGCGTTGATTAGTTGTCCTGAAAGCTGATATAAACTCACCTCAGAAAGCTTCGCCTGAACTTTTAAACGAAGCATGTTTTGCTGTACTCTGGATATATTAAGTTGGGCCTCTCTGAATTGAGTATTGGTAATTTGACCGAGTTCAAAAAGTTGTTTCGATCGCTCAAAATTAAGCTGTGCCGTTTCGAGATTAACCTCTTCCTTAATCAACAGATACAGGTTTGTCTCGTAGTCTTCATACATATTCAACACATCTCTTTTCAAGCTTTTCTGAGCCAAAAATAAAGATTCCTCATTATTCTTTAGCTGAACCTGAGCATTCTGGATCTGTATTTCCTGCCGGAAGCCATTAAACAAATTCAAGGAAAGTGAAATCCCTCCCGAAAATCCCGTTGACTTCTGAAATTCAAACTGGGCGGCATCAGATTCACTCCTGAAGTAATCGTACGATCCATTAAGGTTAATTTTCGGAAAGCGACCCGCTCTGTTTTGCTTTAAGCCAAGCATGGCATTTTCCGCACTTAATTTTGAAAGTACTACCGAGGCATTATTTTGCATTGACGCATCTAGAAGCTCTTCTAATAACAAAGAATTGTTAAGCACTATTGCTTCAGATACCTGGATGTCAACATCAGGCTCAGCGCCTAATTCTATAAGTAGATTCCGCTTCGCATTGATCAACTGATTCTCTGCCTGAATAAAAGAAACACTATCGGTGTTTAAATCAACCTGCGCTGAAAGCACATCGAGTCTTGTGGCATTTCCAAGCTCGAATCGTTTAGAAACCCGATTATATCGATCGAGAGAGCGTGCTATAGCTTCTTCACTAATAATTACGTTTTGTTGTTGTGTGATCACTCCTAGATACAGGCTAATCACCTGAAGCAGGGTTCCTTCAATCTGCAATCTCGCCTGAACTCCTGCCTGCTCTTCGAGGCTTTTCAATGATTGAAAACGGTAATAATTCCCAAATCCATCAAAAAGCAGGTAACTCACGGACACTGAACCTACCAAGGTATTTGAAGTTGCCCCATCAATAGATTGTGTAGCTTGACCGGGAAACCTTATTTCAGCATCTGCAACAGAGCCGGAATATGAACTGGAAGCTGCCAAGGAAGGAAGTAAACCTGCATTTCCAATAGTAGCATTATTGCTATTTATTTCAGCATTATTGTTAGCAATAGTAATGCTATGATTATTCTCAAGAGCAATCGAAATAGCCTTTTGAAGAGTAACCACTCCATTAGGAATGTTAGATGACTCCTGAGCTGATGCCATACTTACAAGCATCAAAAAGTAGGTAAACGTCAATATTAATCTCTTATTCATTTTCTTTCTCCCATTGTGCTTCATGGTAAGCAGGCTCAATATCCTTTCTTTCGATTTCAAGTTTTTCACCTTCCCATGCCCAGTGCAGGAATTTCCTGATATTCAACCTTATAGAATTTGATAACAGCAGAAACGAAGGAAGTAGAGTGAGTAACAGAAACGTCCCGATTACTAATCCATAAGCGATTGTTATAGCCATAGGAATTAAAAATTGAGCCTGAAAGCTTTTCTCAAAAATAATAGGCGCTAACCCTACCGTTGTGGTTCCTGTCGTTAGCATAATAGGCCTGAAGCGTGAACGCCCTGTCTCTACAATCGCTTCAAAAACATCGGTACCTTTACGAACTAAATCGTTGTAGGCGTTAATAAAAACAAGTCCATCATTCACCAATATTCCAATTAAAGCCACAAAACCTAAAAAGGATAGCAAGCTTATCTGGAATCCATGAATAAAGTGACCAAGAGCAACTCCTACGATTCCAAATGGAATGATTAAATAGAGTACCACCCCTTGCGAAAATGATCGGAATGTAAATGTTACTATCGAAAATAAAAGAATGAGGATGACGGGAAGCACCGTTTGTGCAGAAGCTGCTGCCTTTTTGGTTTCCCTAACCTGACCTTCGAATTGATAGGTAATTGATGGATGCGCAGCTAATACAGGCGGTAATGCTATATTTTCAACTCGTGAAAGAGCGTCTGTACCCGAAACTTCGAGATTCGCGAGTTCAGCTTCTACCCGTATTTCCCGCTTTCCATCTCGGTGATTAATTGAAACCAATCCATTAGTGAATTCAATATCAGCCAGCTCTCCTAACGGATAGGAACCACCGTCTGCTGACCGGATTCGCATATTCAAAAGCTTACCGATATCTCTGCGATCATCTAGAACATATCTTGTCCAAACTTTTACTTCATTAGTTCCGCGCTGAAGACGTTGAATTTCATTACCAAAAAAGGCGTTTCTAACCTGAGTAATCACTTCTCTGTTTGTAAACCCAAGTGCATAAGCTTGGTCTTTTAGAGTGACTTTAACCTCAGGTTGATCTTCATTGTCGGTATCTGTGATATCCCGTAGCACGTCCAGCTTTCGCATTTCTTCAATTAGCATTTCTTTGGCACTTCTAAGCTCCTGGAAATCATTTGATGCCAACGAAACAGAAACGGGTTTGCCGAATGGGTTTGCCGATATGAAAGAAAGCAGTGCTGCGTCAGGAATCGGACCTACTTCTTTTTTGATATCCAGCGAAATATCAAAACTACGAACCTCTCTGAATTCTGAAGGGATCAAAAAGAAGCTAACGCTTGCTTTATTACTTCCCGGACCAAGTTTCGCTACAATGTTTCGAATATACCCAATACTATCGCCTGCTTGCTCTTTGTATTGTTCATTTAAACGAAGCGCTCCGTTTACAATCTGATCTACTCTTTGTTTAGTTACTTCTTCACTCGTACCCTGAGGCATCTCAAGAGTTGATGTAACTGCGTTTTGCTCGATATTTGGGAAAAAAGTAGTCTGAACATAGCCGCCTGAAATTGCCCCGATTGAAATAATCAGCAAGCTTAACGAACTTAAAATGACCAGTGTTTTATTCCTAAGAGAGAACTTTAAAAATGGGATGTACATCTGATCCCGGAAATAAAATAACTTCTCCTCCATCCATACTTGAAATCCTTTTCGTTCCACTTCTTTGTTCTGGTGAAGGTCTTTAGAATGAGCAAGGTGTGCAGGTAAAAACAGGAATACCTCAATCAGCGAAACCAATAAAGCGGCAGAAACCACAAATGCGATATCACTGAAAAAATCCCCGAGCTGCCCATCCACAAAAAAGAAAAAAGAGAAGGCTATACATGTGGTCAGGATCGCAGATGTTACGGAAGGCACAACCTCCATTGTTCCTTCCACCGCTGCTTTAAGGGGATGCATCCCTTGTTCATATTTTTGGTAGATATTCTCTCCTACTACAATTCCATCATCCACCAAAATTCCAATCACAACAATCATTCCGAATAAGGAAATCACGTTTATAGTTACTCCATAAAAAGCAGCGACTACAAACATCCCGAAAAATGAGATCGGAATTCCAAGAGCTACCCAAAATGCTAACCTGATACGCAAAAATAATCCCAATAGAATGAATACAAGTATAACACCCAACAATCCATTGTCCCTGAGTAGCTCTATCCTTTCTACGAGATTGATGGTCGAATCATCAACTAAAACGGCCTGAACCGCATTGTTCTCAGCATTAAATTCTTTTATGAATTCCTTTATGAATTCGGATGCAGCCAGGATATCCTCCTCGTTAGTTGTAGTAACCTGAATAAATACTGCGGGCACGCCGTCTAACTCTCCCCGATTTGTGCTTTCATCAAACGTGTCCTCGATTGTAGCCACATCGCTTAATCGCACAATAGTACCATTAGGGAATGCTTTTACAACAATATCATTAAAGCCCTTAGCATAATATTCACGCTCATCAACACGAATGGTAAACTCGGTACGCTCGCCCCGAATAATTCCTCCAGTGGTTCGAATGTTTGAAGCACTAACAGCCCGGCTGATATCCGCGAAAGTAAGTCCATAAGTCCTGAGTTTATCTTCAGTAACACCTATCTGGATTTCAGGCTCTGTAAAGCCACTTAACTGAAGTTGAGATAAACCATCATATGCTAAAAGAACATCCTCAAATGCATCGATAGTACTTTTCAAGGTAGTCGGAGTCACATTTCCCGTCAGTGCAATTTGCCCGACGTTATTAACTGGCTCCTGTTTAAACACAACAACTCGTTCTAAGTCTGTTGGGAAAGAACTAATCCTGTCAACAGAGTTTTTTACTTCTTGTAAAACCACATTCGCATCACGGTTAGGCAAAAGTTCTACGGTAACGATGCCTATATTTTCCTGAGATACAGAAGTAACCCGATCTACTCCTTTCGTCCCTTCAAGGCTTTCTTCAATTTTAAGCACAACCCCTTCTTCCACTTCTATTGGTGATGCTCCGGGATATACCGCTTCAACTGTTATAAACCGGACTTGTTGTTGTGGAAAAAATGTTGAAGTGAGTTTGGACGCCGCAAAATAACCAAATAAAAGGAACAGGAGAATTCCAAGGTTAACCAGAACCACATGCTTCGTGAAATATTGAATAATCTTTCTCATTGATGTTTCCTGGTTCGCTTAATTTTTTAGTGGCGCTACTTTAGTACCTTCAAATCCGGCATCTCTGAACTCATTGATAACTAAATCCCCGGTTGAAAGGCCCTTGACAATTACACTGTCACGAATATTAGCCAGGACCTCAACTCGAAACATTGTTGCAACTGAATCTTTTGCCAGAAATACCTGATTATCTCTTACTAAAGATTTAGCCGATATTTTCTGAGCTTCTGAAAAAGTCTCTCCCGTGATACTTCCTGTAATGTACTGGCCAGATAGAATCCCATTCCCTGATACCTCTAGATAAACAAGTATTGTTTGTGTGGAAGGATCGATCTGAGCGTTTATACGAGCTACTTCGGCTGGAATCTCCATAGACATGGAACCCGAAAGCAAAACCTGAACCATGTCTCCAGTTTTAATAAAAAACCGATCATTCGCTTTAATAGAGGCTTCTATTTCATACCTCCTTATATTAGTGAATTCTCCCATTTTTTGATTCATTCGTACCAAAGTTCCGGGGTCTAAGAGGCTTTGAGTTAACACACCATCGTAAGGAGCAACAATTGTGTATTTTGAGAGACGAACTTCACTTTGTTTGATTGAAAAGTAACTGGCGTTAACTCCTCTTCCTGTAAGGAATAGATTGAAGGTTTTGTTACCTGAAGCCGGCAAAGGACTCAGCTCTTTATGAATATCCATTTCTGATAAGTAAGAATTCCATGCATCGTATTCTTTGGGAAAATCAATACTTATATCAGCAAGAATTTGGGTTAATAAAGATTGAAACTGTGATTTCTGAGTCAATACCACTTGTTTTTGCTCGCGGTCATCTATTTTCATAAGTACTTCTCCCTTTTTAAAAGAAGTACCTGCTTTGAATGGTTTATCTCCCTGACTTAGAGTTCCCGTTACTTCTGCAAACAATTCTAACTTATCTTTTGGGATTACCCTGCCGGTAAAGAAAATTTCTGAAGTTATTTCAGTCGGTTTTGCCTCAATTACTGGGACTCCAATAGCAGTAACACCGTTTGTAAAGGATTGCGCCTCCTCTCCGGGACCTGAGGATAGAATATTAAATAGAACGATGGCTATCGCGAAAATTACGATGCCGGTAATAATTGTTATTTTTCTGGTGGTCATTGCAATTATTTCTTAATGATTTGAATTTGATGCATCTTCTTCAGCAAGTAGATAGAGTTTTTTAAGTTTCTTAACGAGATCAGGCAGGTCTTCTTCAACCAAACCAAAAAATTCCCTCTCATTTTTTTTCATTATTACGATCGCATCCATTAATAACTCTCTACCTGAGCCTGTGAGACTAAGCAGATTGACTCTTGAATCTTCCTCAGATTTTTTTTTCTTGATGAGTTGAGCATCTACAAGCTTGCTCACCAATTTAGAAACAAGCATCCGATCCACTTTCATTTTTAGAGCGAGATCTCTTTGTATTACATGCTCTTTTTCAAAGTTAAGCCACTCAGTTGCTGCTAATGTAATTAGCTGTGTATGTGTTAATCCGATGTCCTGAAGTGACTGATTTACTTTTTTTACCCAAAGCATGTTAATCTGCCAAATCAAATACCCCATTTTGTCTTCGGGGTTTGGAAACATTGTTTTAAAACCGTTTTCTGACATAATTTTGTTGCCGTGACTACAAATATAAATTTATAATGTTGCAACGACAACAATCCTCAAGAAATAATTCCTTCAATCAGAACTTTTTTTCTTTCTGTTAAACTTTAATATTAAGAAGACGTATTTGCGGCCTATGAAAGAAATTGAAGAAAAAAATATCATCACAGAAAACAGCAAGCGCTACGCTTCGCAGCTTTGGGGACTGATTACTACTCAGATTGAAAAGCAGTCAAAAAACTTGGAGCAGGCTCCTACCCCGATTGCTCCACCTAAATCCGAATCAAAATATAAATGGCTCATTCAACTGCTTTTTATTTTCCCGGTATTTTTGGTGGTTGGCTTTGCCACTTCCTTTTTCTGGGATTTTGATGGACTTTCATCCACTATTTTTGGATTAACAATCAGCTTCGACGGACTTCTGAGAATATTAAGCATAAGTGGGATGATTGGCTTTTTGACAAACTGGCTTGCCATAAAGATGCTCTTCCGCCCTACTCACCGAAGGCCAATTCTGGGACAGGGTTTAATCCCCGCACAAAAAGAACGAATTGCATACAGGCTAGCAGTAGCTGTTTCAGAAGACCTTATTAATCCTGAAATCATCAAAAAGAAAATTCATGAGTCTCAGGCAATAACTAAATACCGTGAAAAAGCTACCGACTATATCCGCACTATTATTGATGATCCGGAGTTCAGAACTGAGCTTAAAACGCTTGTTGTAAGTTATGTGGACGAGATGGTTGCCGATCCTGAAATCAGAGGCACACTCGCAAAAACTGTGATCAATCAGATTGAAGGTGCTATTGAACAAAACTCCTTTGAACGGGTCGCTCTTAAAGCTTATAGTTTTTTGAAAGGACAGGAAATGCAGGATTTAGTTGAGGAAGCGTTAACCAAAGTGCCTGGTGGAGTAGAAAAAGGACTGGATAAACTGGACGTATTTCTTGATGACCTCCCCAATCGAATAGACAAACACAGCGGAACAATCGAAGATATTGTTACTTCCATGTTGTACAAACTTATCAATCAATTAGACGTCCATACCCTCGTAGAAGATAACCTCAGACAGTACGATGAAAAGCGACTAGAGATCATGATTAAAAATGCAAGTAACGATCAATTACGGTATATCCAGTATCTGGGAGCCGTTCTGGGAACACTTGGAGGCTTTGTAATCTGGCAACCTATCGCCAGTTTAACAGTCATAGCGTGTATCATCTCGCTAACCATTGGGATGGATTCTTTGTTAGTAAAAATGAAAACATCTTAGTTTTATTCATTATTTTGCCATTCAAAAGTTGAATACTAATTCTTTATGGCAATGACAATTCATCAAAAATATACTTCACTCCTGCTCATTCTCATTTTTCTGGGATGTTCTACCTCTAAAGAACTTACAACTTCAACTGATGCTACTCCTGAAACTGAGGGTGCATTAGAGGTTGAGTTAACAGCCTCTGAAGACTGGCATCTTACCTCGGCAAGTAGAGAACCCTATTTAGGAACAGGAGTAGAAAAGGCTTATCTGGAACTTCTGGCAGGTAAAACTCCTAAGAAAGAAGTTATCGTTGCTATCATAGATTCGGGAACTGACATTGATCATGAAGATTTATCCGGAAACATCTGGGTAAACGACGATGAAATTGCAGGTAATGGCATTGATGATGATGGAAACGGATACATTGATGATGTCCATGGGTGGAATTTTATTGGAGGTCCGGATGGAAAAAGTGTAGATGAGGACACCTACGAACTAACTCGTTTGTATGCCCAACTTTCAGATATTTATGCTGGAATTGATTCTACTACTCTTTCCCCTTCTGAAATAGATGACTATAGGTACTATTTAGAAATTCTGGAGGATTATGAAGCAGAAAAAACTGAAGTTCAGCAAACATTAACCCAACTAAAAAATATCAATCAGGCCATACTTGGAGCAAAGCAAATTCTGGGTGTATCGAGCATAGACTCAGTTACTGCTGAGCAAATCCAGCCAAAAGCAACTGACGGACCTTATCTCCAGCAAGCCAAACAGTTAGCCAACGCGCTTAAAGAAAATGATATATCTGAAAAAGATATTTCAGAAGCCGTTGAGCAATTCCAAACACTCAATGATTTTGGATTAAATCCTGACTTTGATCCACGTTACATTGTTGGTGATGACTATGAGGATCTGACAAATAGATTTTATGGGAATAATGATGTAAAGGGCGCAAGTTATGATCATGGAACCCATGTTGCAGGAATAATTGGAGCCATTCGGAATAACGATCTTGGTATGGACGGAGTAGCAGATGTAAAGCTTATGATTCTGCGAGCTGTTCCCCAGGGAGATGAGCGGGACAAAGATGTGGCCAATGCAATCCGTTACGCAGCTGAAAATGGTGCACACGTAATGAATATGAGTTTTGGTAAAGGATATTCACCACAAAAAAAATATGTAGATGCAGCTGTTAAATTCGCAGACAGTCTTGGAGTACTTTTAGTGAGCGGAGCCGGGAATGATGCTACCAATGTTGACAGTACAGATTCTTTTCCAAATAAATACTATAAATCAGGTGGTAAAGCCACTGCTTTTCTAACGGTAGGAGCTTCTTCGTGGCAGGAAGGCGAAGAACTTACCGCATCATTCAGTAACTATGGCAAAATGAATGTGGATATTTTTGCACCAGGAGTTGATGTGTATTCCACTTACCCGAATAACGAGTATAAGGCTGAAGATGGAACCAGTATGGCCTCCCCTGTCGTTGCTGGAGTTGCAGCACTAATAATGGCTTATTATCCCGAACTTACTGCGGTTCAGGTAAAAGAGATTTTGATGGAAACATCCACAAAACCGGATGAAATGGTCTTCCAACCAGGTACTGAAACGGCAGTTCCGTTTTCCTCGCTGTCTGTTTCGGGAGGAATTGTGAATGCTTATGAGGCTCTTAAACGAGCAGAAGAAATAGTGAATGGCAAATAAATCCAGGGATACTGAGTTCGATGCTGTTATAGTAGGATCAGGCCCCAATGGGCTCGCTGCAGCGGTTTTGCTTGCTCAGCAAGGTTTATCTGTAAAAGTGATTGAAGCTGAAAATACCATTGGCGGAGGAACCCGAACAAAAGAACTAACCGAACCTGGCTTTTTACATGATGTTTGCTCAGCGGTTCATCCTACCGGAATAGGCTCTCCTTTTCTTCGAACCCTTCCACTGGACAAGTATGGACTTGAATGGATTCATCCTACGTACCCTGTTGCACATCCATTGGAAAATGGAGATGCAATGATTGTTTCCAGGTCTTTAGGAGAAACCATAACCAGAATGGGAAAAGACGGAAAAAACTATCAGCATTTGATCCAAAGCTTTGTAGATGGATGGGAGCATCTTTCACACGACTTCCTCGCTCCAATCAGAATCCCTAATAATCCACTTTCATTAGCACGATTCGGGTGGTTCGGGATGCTTTCAGCAAAACTTCTGGCTAATTCCATGTTCGACACTGGCAAAGTAAAAGCATACTTTGCCGGACTCGCGGCACATAGCATTGTTCCTCTTGAAAAATCGTTTACAGGGTCATTCGGACTTGTATTTGCTACCACTGTACACGCCGTTGGATGGCCTATTGCAAAAGGAGGTTCTCAAACCATCACTTCTGCTTTGTCAGAGTTTTTTAAGTCGTTAGGCGGTGTAATCGAAACCGGGAATCGAATCAGGAGATCATCCGAGATTCCTTCTGCGCATGCTGTATTATTCGACCTGACCCCTCATCAAATCGTAAGAATCACAGAAAAAGAATTATCTGAAAGCTTCAAGAATAGATTTTTGAAGTTCAAATATGGTCCCGGGGTTTTCAAAATGGACTTTGCTCTTTCCGAGCCAGTTCCCTGGACAAATCCGGATTGTGCGAAAGCGGGAACTCTTCATCTTGGAGGCTCCTTTGAAGAAATAGCTTTTTCAGAAAGAGAAACCTGGAGAGGACATCATCCTGAAAAACCTTATGTACTTCTCTCTCAGCCCAGTTTATTCGATGATTCACGAGCACCAGCAGGCAAACATACATTATGGGCATATTGCCATGTTCCTAATGGTTCAGACAAAGATTGTTCAGAGGAGATAATCAACCAGATTGAGCGCTATGCACCGGGATTCAGAGATACCATTATCTCTACACACACAATGAATGCTCCTGAATTTGAATCTTATAATGAAAACTATATTGGTGGTGATATTAACGGAGGAGCGCAAACTATAAAACAACTGTTAGGACGGCCGGTTCCTCAATGGGACCCTTACAAACTTCCAGCTAAAGGTATGTACATTTGTTCTTCATCAACTCCGCCCGGCGGAGGTGTTCACGGAATGTGCGGTTATCATGCTGCAAAATCTGCCTTAAAAAATGAGTTTGGGATTAAGGTTTAGATTTGATTTATTCTCTCGCAGTCATTTCGAACGAATGTGAGAAATCCAGAAAGCTTTTTCAGAACTCAATAGATTTCTTAGTTGCTTCGCTCCTTTTAAATGACAAATAGTTATACGAGTTACTGTTTTAGTCGAGTTTTTATTAAGCCTGTTCCGGGTCCAACTTCCTTAAAGTTTCCCATCCATACATTCCGGCATTGTGTCCATCAATCCATGTAATTTGAATCGCATGATTCCCAACTTGTTTAATGTTTGTGATGTTCATTAACGGGGGATTATCAATGAGAAATGCCTCTGGCTCAAAGCTATTCATTTTATCATGCCCTCCCCTGCATGCCACACATGGACAGTTTTTACGGAGCCCGAATAATGGATAAACAGATTTATGTCCGTCTGACCAGGTAATCTCCAAAACTTGTTCTTTATTACTTACTTCAATCCCGTTTGGGGTGGTTGATGGTTGCATTTTAATTTTAAAAATGTTGTCATGCTGAACTTGATTCAGCATCTGTAAGGTTTTACTCTTAATACAAGATAAAAATTTTCACAATAGCTTCAGATTCCTGGTCAAGCCCGGAATGACAAAATATGCTCTGGATATATATTTCCAATATTGTAGTAGCAGGCACAAGTTTCTGGTTAGGAAACCGAAGACTCTTTTATTTGTACCATATATCACTTAGAAAGCTGCTTCTTTTTGTACTCGCTATTCTCACGCTGTATTCGTTGCTTCTATTTCTTTTTGTCAGCGAAATTAACCTCATTCCTAAGCTCTGGCTTGCATTACAAATGAGTTAAAAATATATCGCCGATCTTTCAAGTTTGTAACTTTAATGTAACTGTTAGGAAGTCTCCAGACTTAAAATCTTGAAAATGAAGTAAGCGAAGTAGAGTAGCAATTGGTCTTACGAGTGATCCGTCTGACCAATTGGAAAAAGGCAATAGGTGAATGTGAGAGAGAACAACCTAAGCAAACTTTTGGAGCCTTGAATTCAAGAGCTGAAACTCTTTCTTGTTTATATTCAGGGCAGATCACGATACACTGAAAAGAACATAAACAAGCAATGATTTTAATCCTGCGAATACTGGAAGCTGGAGCTTTCTGGAGTGTATCTCATGCAGCATAGCTATAGAACGAGATTAAAACCAGTTGAAAGGCATGAGTGGACACTAGCGCCAGTTTCTTAGTTGATTAATAAGCTTGCATTAGTTGGGGTAAACATCTTCAATAAACACAAGTTGAGATATGCCTATTGCCATAAAACTGACTTTTATCCAGCTTTCAACTTCTTTATCCTTTTCCAAATAAAGTATTTTGTCGTAATAACAAACCGCCGGAAGCCAATCTTTATCGTAATGCATTTTTCTTATATCATTATTTCTCAGACCAGTAAAGGGGTTCTTTTCATTAATATCTATTTTTATTCTTTCAAGAAACACTAAATTTCTTTTTGCAATTTCTTTTTTAATAAACGCCTTTGAATTATAATAAAAGACTGTAGAAGCCAAATAAATAATTACTACCGACATGACAAATATGTCAACAAAAGTACCTTCTTCAATTTCCATATAAACTAAATTATTTCTGTAATATTTAAGTTAATTTATATCGGTTATGTTTACTTGATTTTCCACTTTTATCCCGAGTATAAAAGCCCACTGAGATTTTTGATGTAGAACCGGATACTTGCCCCCCATATGGAGCAGACATCCGCTTGTGCCTTTAGCTAAATTTAGTTGATTAAAGCTCTTCCATCTACCAAAAATAATTAACCTAACTAAAACTTACTTTGCTTAATCTCCCCACTTCCAAATTCAGAGGTTGTTATTATAAACATATCTCCATAAGCCGATTCTTCTAACTGTTCAAACTTCTCTTCTCCTAACACCAAATTGGTTAATGCAGGCGTGGTATTGGAATGACCTACGATTAAGACAGTCCCCCCTTCGTATTCTGCAATCAGATTAGCAAGTAACTCTCTGATTCCGTCAAAACCGTATTCCTGAACTTCAAGCCCTAGCGAGTCTGCCGTAGGTTTCGCAGTCATTTGGGTACGTTTGTAGGGTGTGCTGTAGATGGCTTTTATATCATATCCCGATAATGCATGATATAAATTTACGGCTCTTTTTTGACCTTCTTCGCTAATGGGAGGATTTCTTGTTCCATCTTCTGCCCTTTCAGCGTGGCGGACAAAAATTAAGGTGGTTGGCTCTGTTTGAAAGGCTAATGTTACATCTTGCGCCACAGTAAGTAAGGCAAAAAAAACTAGAACTGCTTTAAAGGTTTGTTTCATGCTATTTAGATTGGTTAATGAGTCGATTATACAAAAAAAGCCCCGCACATAAACTTTGTACAGGGCTTTTAATCTTTTTTTGCAATCTCAGGCTTTTTTAGTTTTAAACATAGCCAGTGAAAAACCAATTAAAGAAATAGCAGTTAGTACCAAAAGTACGATTAAGAATGGGTGTATGGGTCTTGACTCATATTCCCAACCACTTAATTGATCGTCTATAGATGAAATCTGTGCTACTGTCAACACATCGGCTTCCTGGATAAGGCTGCTCCATTCGTTCTTTATTTTGTCAGACCAGAATTCCTGAAATCTTAGATAGTCATCATAACTTTCAGAAGAAATGATAGCATCCTCACTTTTCTTCCGGGCTTCTTTCACAAAGCTGTCTAAAGCAATAAAGAAGCTATAATTATTATCGAAAGCCCCAAGATCAACATTGGAAAACTCGAGGTATTGATCCATGGATTTCCACATTTTTTGCGAAGTAGTCATACGCCAGTCTCTTATTTTTTCATCAATCCGTGCATTCCACTCTGATTGTTTGTTTCCACCATAAGCTGATACCAGCCGATTCCCAATCTGATTCCATGCATCTTCAAAATGATTCTGAACGGCATACATTCTTAAATGATCTTCTACTGAAAGTGCTCTGCTTGTTGAAGCGGCATATTCAATATTTTCTTCAATAATGTTTTCAATCATTTCAAGGGGATTATTACTGTTTGAAATCCTTCCGGATTCAATCTGCTCCGAAATTTCATTCAGTTTGCCGGTTGACATCCCACTGTATGTAATCATTAAGGAGTCAACTACACCCATTACAAGTTCGTCTCTGCGCTCCAAATTCTCTCTGTAACGCTTCACAAGTGCTGCAAGACGTTCTTCACTTTCCATGGAGGCTGCAATCGCTTTACGAAGAGAATCGGCTCTGGAATTTAGAAAGGTGATTTCGGATCTGTACACAGAAACCTCTTTATTTAATTGAGCCAATCGCTCATTCTGATTCTCAATGATCAGTAAGCGTTGTTCCGCGGAATTCGCCTCTTTTTGAATTGCATCAATTTGCCCGGCAAACGTTCTTGGATATAAAGCGTTATCCAGCAACTTGCTATGATCTGAATACTTTTGAATTAATGAGTCAACTTCAATCTTAAGATTGTCTATCTCCAAAACACTGGAAGCTGTATTAAGTCCCTGCTCAATTGAGACGTACTTTTCTTCGAAATTGGTTTTGATTTCATGATCACTTTCCTGCGCAAATGCTCCAACTGAAATCAAAGAAAGTGCAATAATTATGAATTTGATTTTGATACTGAACCTTTTCATGATGTTACCTCCTCAACATAAATTCCTTTTTCGTTTAATAGTATTACCATATCGTTTGAGTTATCAATTAACTGAACAACAGGCTCTCTCCAGTTAAAAGCCGGTGATAATAAACCGTCTTCATCAACCAGAATTTTTTTCTCCAACTTCAGTTCACCGCGTTTTGGAGACATCACATATACATGTTTAAACTTGTCAGCCGTGATGAAATAGTAGCCCTGATGATTTCGAATCATTCGAACCTCAGAAACCATTACAGAAGTTGTGTCTCTGAATTCTTCATACTGAAATGGTAGAATAGAATAGCTAAGCCCATAACGAACGTCAGTTATATTTCCATTCTCATCCGGAATCAATACAGACTCAATCTGTTGGGCATAGTTCACATTTTTTACGACCAGCGACTTATTGCAAGCCTGTAAAAAAAATGTGGTAAGTAAAACAAAAGCCAGCGTGGATTTTCTTAGAATAGTCATCTGGTCCTCCTTGATTAAATTTTGGTTCAATCAATTATAGACCGGTTTCAGGCTTTTGTTTCCGGCTCAGAGAATAATAATAGATTCGACCGGGGCTGTTTTAGTTAATGCTTCCCTCCCATTCAAAAAACCTAGTTCCATAATAAAAGAA
>JBLLNP010000025.1:0-34455 GCA_048058975.1 Balneola sp. | reverse complement strand
TCAGAAGAATTCGTGCGGGATGAAATTCATGCTAAAATCGGAATTAGTGAATTTGTGATTGGTTATGATCATCATTTTGGGAGAGACCGATCCGGAACTATCGAGACGCTGGAAAATTTGGGCCCGGAACTTGGATTTGATGTGTATGTAGTTTCTAAAAGAGAGATGGGAGAGGTGACCATAAGCAGCACGGTAATTCGGAAGGCTATTCAGGAAGACGGGGATATGAACCAGGCTGCCAGGCTATTAGGCCGACCTTATATGTTGAACGGACTGGTAATTCATGGGGATGAACGAGGCAGGCTGATTGGTTTTCCAACTGCAAACCTGCAACCAGAACACCCGGATAAGATCCTGCCCAAAAATGGAATTTATGCCGTAAAGGTCAGAGTAGATGGGGAATGGTATAATGGTATGATGAACATTGGTGTTCGACCAACTTTTGACGGGCTCACCAAAACTCTGGAAGTAAACATCTTCGAATTCGATCAATTCATTTATGGGAAAACGGTGCAAATCAGATTCTTTGATCGCATCAGGGATGAAAAGAAATTTAATGGGATGGAGGAGTTGAAGCAGCAATTGGAGAGGGATAAAATTAAGTCTTTAAAGCAATTACATAAGGAATAACAGTTAAGTATAAGAGCTGTAGCGGGTAAAAAGTTGCCTCTCAGATGGAACCAAAGCGCTGATAAATACAAAAAAGGTTCAAGTTTCTACCTAAATCGCTTTAGCTTTTTTTGTTAGGCAGAGTTTTGTTAATTCAAGTTTCTAAATTCACTTGGGCTTAACCCTGTTTTCGATTTGAACAGGTTGCTAAAATGTTGTGGGTATTCAAACCCTAAAGAATAACCTATTTCACTAATTGAGAGCTCAGAGTTCAATAGGGTATTTTTTGCTCTTTCTATCACGAAAAAGTGAATGTGTTCTTGAGCTGTTTTTCCAGTTTCTTTCTTCAATAGATCGCTCAGGTAGTTAGAAGAGAAGTTTAATTCCTTTGCCAAATATTGTACACTTGGGATACCTATATCAATCACTTTTTCTTCTTGATAATGAGCTTTTAATAGCCTCTCAAATTTTGACACAATATCAATGTTTATATTGGTTCTAGTATAGAATTGACGGTCATAAAATCGGGTACAATAATCCAGTAATAGTTCAATATTGGATATGATCAAGTTCTGACTATGCCTATCCAAATTTTGGCTATACTCTTTAACTATTTTATCTAAGAGCTCTTCGATTGTTTTTTTCTCTTCTTCTGAAAGATGAAGGGCTTCATTAACCTCATAGTTGAAAAATGAATATTGACTTATTTTGTCACCTAAACCAGACTTTCGAATTAAATCAGGGTGAAAAGCTAAAGTCCAGCCTTTATTCGCTTCGTTAGTAGTTGGTATTTCACCCTCAAAAATAGTGACCTGACCTGGAGCAGTAAACACCAAAGTGCCTTCCTCATAATCATATGAATTTTTCCCATACACTAGGTTTCCACATCCAAGTTGTTTCAGTGTAATCTCATATAGGTTATTAACTACTTTTACGCCTCTGAAATCTACAACAGGTCGGAAATCTGCAGTTTTAACAACCGTAACCAATGGGTGCTTGGGTTTAGGAAGCCCAACGGCCTCATGTGCTTGACTAATTGAATTTATATGATAAGTTTTCATCACTTTATTTACATAATAATAGAGGGAAAAGACAGGTTCATCTCTTCAGAATAAAATAAACATTATAATTCGAATTGTTTCTGTTGCATAGCAAAGAATTCTTCATCGGACATTTTGGATCGAGCCTCCAATAATTGGAGTGCATCTGCGCCTGCTCTATAGCGTAAAGTATCTGTTTTATCTGTAGCTGCAGTATATATGACTTCCGCTATTTGTTCAGGTTTACTCATATTTGCAGGATCCATAAAGGCTTGCATAGCTTCCATAAACCTACTTACAAATTCATTGTACTCCATTAGTTCAGGGTTATGTTGTATATCCAGTGAACGACCACCAAAATCGGTAGCCACGCCACCTGGCTCTATAATTTTCACCTTTACGCCGATTTGAGCCATTTCCCATCGTAATGATTCAGAAAACCCTTCTACCGCCCACTTAGTAGAGTGGTAAAGAGGCATCAATGGAAAAGTCATTTTTCCGCCTATGGAAGATATATTAATGAACATGCCTTCTTTATTTTTTCTGAAATGAGGGAGTACCTTTTGTGTTACATCAAAAAGCCCCTGTACGTTTACACCAAATTGGCGGAAGATGCTTTCTCGTTTTGCAGACTCAAATGTCCCCATTAACCCATATCCTGCATTATTAAGCACTACATTAATTTTCCCGAATTTGTTTATTCCTTCATTGATAGCTGTATCAATAGTATCTAATTCTAGCACATCAAGCTTGGTAACAAGCACATTTGCTAAGCTAGTTAGTTCAGTTTCTTTTTCAGGTGTTCGCATGGTGGCAACTACATTCCACTCTCTTTCTTGAAATAGTTTAGCCGTAGCTCGGCCAATTCCGGAGCTTGCTCCGGTGATTAATATGGTCTTTTTCATCTTATTTTCTTTTAGTTCAATACTTCTTTGAAAAGGGCTTCTACAGTGATCTTCCCAAGTTCATCGCAGGCCTTGGGGCTATCACCAGAAATGAGTTTTCTGTCAACGTGTGTAGCACCAGTTATTTTTTCATTAATTACGGTAATTCCTTCTTTTGCGAGAGCCTCACACTGAAACCAAGGAAGTTGGCCGGGCAAATAGCCAAGTGATGGCGATTGCTTGTCGAACTTATCAGGGAATGCAACCATTTTATACCCCTTGTAAGGATTCATTTGTCCTTGGGTTTCTTTGGCGATCATAGCGGCTGGGCCATGGCAAACAGCAACAAGGTATCGGTCAGACTCTTTGATCCATTTTAATAATGTACCTACATTCTCATCATGTGGAAGCCCGACCATAGAACCATGACCACCAGGAAGGAATAGCGCGATATAATCTGACTTCTCATTCAGTTCATTGTTTTTAACCAGCGCTTTTAGTGAAAGAGGCTTATCAAACTTCGTTTGATTTTCCTTCCTGAACGTTAACACTGACTCGTCATTTTGTGGTACCGACCATTCTTCAAGGATGGCAGGTTTGCCTGATGGAGTTACCACATCAAAATCAAACCCTGCGTTTACAAGATGCATTAATGGGACCATAGTTTCTTGTACATTATTTCCAGTTGAAAACTTTTTACCATTGGTCATTCTGAAATAACGCTCTTCAGTACAAAGCACTAGTACCTTTTTACTTCCAGTATATTTTTGGTTGCCAAAATCTGTCTTTTTATAGCCACTTACTTTATCTACACCAAACCTTCTTCCGATTGGTGAAGGGATAAAACCAGAACCGTTTTTTTCCTTCGTTGGAGCTAATCCGAGTATTTTCTTAATCATCGTATCCAGTTTTTTTTTGAACACCACAAATATCTGTGATGAAAAATGTGGTTACTTAATGATTTCTCGGAAGGTCTAAATGATATTACGGAATTTGGTTTTTTTTGAAGGTCTAATTGTCACGTTATTCCAATAGAGAACGGGGTTCGACCGACTTTTTAACGGGCTTACCAAAACCCTGGAAGTAAACATCTTCGAATTCGATCAATTCATTTACGGGAAAACGGTGCAAATCCGTTTCTATGACCGCATCAGGGATGAAAAGAAATTTAATGGGTTGGAGGAGTTGAAGGCGCAGTTGGTGAGGGATAGAGAGAAATCAATTGAAGTTCTGAACTGAATCTAAAATTAAATACTGGTCATCCTGAACTGGATTCAGCATTTAATATGTCAACAATGCCGGGTCAAATTCCGTAAACAAATTCAATTCGGATTTCGAGGGAAGTTTACAGCGTTAAATTCTGGTTTCAGATTCAGATTCCGCAAACGAGCTAAAAAGTCCGCCGTATTTTTAATTCCGCATTTGAATTAGAATACAGATTTTTTATTATTTTCAACTTTATGAGTTTTCATTACTTAGTTCTTTTATTGTTTTAAAACTTTTTAGTGCTAATCCAGCACCAACAATAGAACCAGAAATCCCCATTAACTTTTCTCCCATAAAAAGTAGAACAATTCCAGCTATTAAAGCTAAAACTCCAAATGTAGCGGTCATTTTAGCTGTATTTAATTTTTTGTTTTCCATTTGTATATATTATTATAAAATTCGTTTTTAACTGACTTCTTTTTTAAACCGAAATTTGGCAGTTTTGCAATGTCCTTCAGCATTAAAGCCAACGTGGCTGGACTAAGTACAGTGGTTTTACCATTGAATTTAGTCCAAGTTGGGATGAGTTGCTCTGCAACTTTTGTACTTAGTCCAGCCACGTTGAGAAGAAGTAGCGGAGCGAATTCTTCTCAACGGCCATGGCTATGGCAAGTGCGGGATTTTGAAACCGAATTTTTGTCCGCCAGGCCGAATATTATTTAGTTGCAATATCTTCATTTTTAGGCAGTCAACCCGCATTTGCTATAGCCGATGTTGGCGGTATGTACTTTTATATTTTATCATTGGTTCAATTACGTTTTCCACTGTTGTCACTTTTTCAATATTCCGTTTTAGCTTTCTATTAGTCAAGATGATTTTGAAAGGAACAATCGGAAATAGCAAACAGCCATAATTGTCCAAGTATTTTTGGTCAATAGGAATTACTTCTGATTTGTTGTCTTGAGTCCAAATGCATTCCGTCTTTACTTCTTGTCCATCGTAATATGTGGTTTTCTCAGTCCAACCTTTTGATATAGGAATTTCAATCCAATCGTCTAGTTCTATTAAGTTCTTTTCATTGAAAGTTGAACCCTGTCCGTCAAATCCATAATTATTTGATTTGTTTTCTGCGGTCAGTTTTGGTGACTTTGGATTATTGAAATGCACATCAAATAATTCAACATATTTTATCCCATCAATGTGTATTTGGTAAATAATTTCTGTTTCGCTGTCTTCCTTGTTGGTAGTCACTCGATAATTTTCCAAAAACTTGTCGTCTAGGTCAAATAGCTCGACTTTAAATAATTCTTTGTCCGAAAATTTGTCAAGAAAGTAGTCTTTCCAATTTTTATATGTCTTTCCTTGAAAATTTATCGGATTCATTTTTCTGTATTACCGCCAACATAGGAAATGATGAACTCTATTCACTATATCCCAGTTTGATCTTTAAGTTCTATTCATGATATCCTGCTATTTAAACAGAATATCATGAATAAACAGGTATTAATCTCAAAGTACAAACATCAGCTTACGCTAAACTAATTAGGAATTCAACCCGACTTATTTCAACCATACCCCATTCGGTAATAGCGGGTACGAATCAATAGCCCGCAAAGAAGTAGCAAAGGCGTTTCTTCCTCTTTAACCAGTATCAGGCCTTCTTTTCGTTTATCCACTGAGAGTATGCGTTCTTTTTGGTTTTTATAAATACCCCATTTTCGTAGAAAATAACCATCCCATTTCCAAAGGTAGGAGTTCTCACCAATATAAATGGTAGCTCGCCATCGAAATTGATTAAAAGAAATGCGCCCAACAATCGCTTTAGTAGAAAGGTTGATGATATTAATCTGCTTTTTGAATACACCTTCAGGTTCAAACACATACTTAGTACCAAAGAGAAAAGCCTTTTTTGATCCGCTTAGCGAACTGTCTTTCAGTTCACCTACTACTGTACCATTAACAAAAAAACTATAGGAGTGAGAGAATACATCTTTTACCCAGTTTAAAGAATAGGATTCCATGAAACATACCTTTTAAATTCGGGGAGAGTATAGGGAATAGTTGGCTAAATAAATGTACGTTTCCATGATTGTTGCTTACCCATAAAACCCTTATCTTTGCAGACTATTAAATCGATTTAAAGTTATAACTGAACATTGCAATGAGCATTACTGCAGAAGAAAAAAAGAAATTTTCAAAAAGTTTGGTGGAGAAGAAGCCAATACGGGCACCACTGAAGGCCAGATTGCACTATTTACCCACAGAATCAATCATCTAACTGAGCACTTAAAAGAAAATCAGAAAGACCATGCATCACGTCGTGGATTGTTGAAATTAGTAGGTAAAAGACGTCGTCTGCTTAACTACTTAATGAAAACCGATATTACTAAATACCGCGAGCTTATTAAAGAGCTTGGTATTCGTAAATAATTTAAAAGGCTCCACCTCTTTGGAGCCTTTTTCAATTCTTCCCACCTCATTTTAGCTTATCAATCAACCTGATTTAACGGTGGGAATAAAGCAATAAAACAAACAGATAAAAGAAATAAATGAAAGAAGATTTTAGAAGTATAGAATTTGCACCGGGAAAGGTGCTATCCATAGAAACAGGCCGTATCGCTAAACAAGCTGACGGTTCTGTTATTGTAAAAATGGGGGATACCATGGTGCTTTGTACTGCGGTAAGCGCCAAAGAAGCGAAGCCGGGGCAGGATTTTTTCCCGTTAACGGTAGATCATAAAGAGAGTTTTTCTGCTGCGGGACGTTTCCCCGGTGGATTTATGAAAAGAGAAGGACGTTCAAACGAAAAGGAAATTCTTTCCAGCCGGTTAATCGACCGCGTACTTCGTCCGCTATTCCCTAAAGGATATTATAACGACACTCAGATTATTACTTCTGTAATATCATCTGATGATGAAAATGATGGCGATGTGTTAGGTGGAGTGGGAGCTTCACTGGCGATCCACTTATCTGATATTCCATTCGATGGCCCAATGGCTGAAGTTCGGGTAGGACGTGTAAACGGCGAATTTGTTATCAATCCAACCGTATCTGAGCTTAAAGACAGCGACATCGATATGGTAGTTGGCGGTACTGACGACAGTATCCTGATGATTGAAGGCGAGATGCAAGAGATTTCGGAAGCAGAAATGCTGAGTGCGATCAAAGCTGCTCATGAAGCCATTAAGAAATTATGTGATTTCCAGAACGAGCTGCGCAAAGAGCTTGGAAAAGAAAAAAGAGAATTTGTTCCTCCTGCAGTTGATGAAGACCTGGAGTCTAAAGTAAAAGAACTTGCGGAAGGCCCAATAGCTGATATTGTAAACATTGGCCTTGGCAAAGAGGAATACAATCAAAAGATTAAAGAAGCAAAAGACGAAGCTTTCGCAAAGCTTGAAGAAATGCTTGCTGAAGACGAAGATGCGGACGCAAAACTTTCTGAAGCGAAAAAGATTCTCGGAAACATCGAAAAAGATGCACTCCGCAATATGATTCTTGAGAAAGGGCGCCGAATCGACGGTCGTTCTACTACTGATATCCGCGATATCTGGACTCAGGTTGGATATATTGCCCGCGCTCACGGTTCTTCGATTTTCACCCGTGGCGAAACTCAGGCATTGGTTTCTGCAACTTTAGGAACCCGCCGTGACGAGCAAAGCGTAGATACTTTATTTGATCAGGAAGCAAAGCAATTCTACCTGCACTACAACTTCCCTCCATATTCTGTGGGTGAAGCAGGCTTCATGAGAGGTCCGGGGCGACGTGAAATCGGTCACGGTCACCTTGCTGAGCGTTCTTTAAGAATGATGATGCCTACCTTCGAAGAGTTTGGATATGTAGTTCGCTTGATTTCTGATATTACAGAATCTAACGGTTCTTCCTCTATGGCTTCCGTTTGTGGTGGCTCTATGGCGTTGATGGATGCCGGTGTTCCAATCAAAAAGCCGGTAGCAGGTATCGCGATGGGAATGATTGTGGGTGAAAAGAACACAGCGATCCTTTCTGATATCCGTGGTGAAGAAGACTTCATGGGAGATATGGACTTCAAAACAGCTGGATCTGTTGACGGAATCACTGCCTGCCAGATGGATATGAAAGTACAGGGAATCAGCTTCGAAACCATCGAAGAAGCTCTGGCACAGGCCCATAAAGGTCGTTTGCATATTCTTGGCGAAATGGCAAAAACCATTTCTTCTCCAAGAGAAAGTATTTCTCAGTACGCTCCTCAGTTCCTGAAAATGGAAATTGATGGCAGCGATATTGGTGCGGTTATCGGCCCAGGTGGTAAAGTGATCCAGACTCTTCAGAAAGAAACCGGAACCGAGATTATTATCGAAGAAGATAAAAACGGTAAAGGTCAGATCACGATTTCTGCCAATGACCTAAGCAAAGCTGAAGAAGCTAAAAACCGTATTAAAATGATTGTAGGTCACCTCGAAGAAGGCGCTACCTACAAAGGTATTGTGAAGTCCATTAAAGACTTTGGAGCATTCGTTGAAATCGCTCCTGGCAAAGATGGATTACTTCACATTTCTGAAATTGATCACAAGCGTGTTGAAAACGTAGGCGACTACTTACAGCTTGGCGATGAACTGGATGTTAAACTATTGAAAGTTGAACATGGCGGAAAACTCCGTCTTTCCAGAAAAGCATTGATCGAAAGAGATAATGATTAATTATTCTCTATGCTAATTCAAGGCGTTGTTCAGAAATGAGCAGCGCCTTTTTTTGTGGTACTATTTTTATGACCCCTTCTGTCTTCCCCTTAGATAAGGGGAAGAACTCGTTGGTTAAATTCAGATTTATTTAAAGAGCTCCCTCCCCTTAATAAGGGGAGGGTCGGGGTGGGGTCGAAAAGAACTTAATGAAGAATGCTACTTGTTTGAATTGTGTTAAATAGCGATTGAAGGGTTGAAATCCGTATTTGATTATGTTCTTGTTTTGGATGGCAATCTATATTCGCTTACAAATCAAAGGCTGGAAGTTATTTAAGGGATCATAAACTAAGACCAGGAAAAATGGGCAAGCCCTGTTTTTGAAGGGAGTGAGGATCGTAATCTTTCTGTTAATCAGCGGCTCGTGAAAATGAAATCTACATTTTTTCTGGCGACTTTTGCGCACCTTTTGGTCGCTCAAAAGGTGCATAAAAAAGCTATATCATAATTTAGTAAAGACATGGTAAACACATAAAGTTATTTCACAAACCAATACTGATTCTCGGCCTCAATAATAGTATATTTGCACCCATCAAAAAATAGAGACGCATACACGAAAATTCTGCATGGAAAACCTGAAAGAAATCGATTTTGTACATAAAACTACCCTGGATAACGGACTCCGGATTGTTACCGAACACATTGAAAGCGTAAAGAGCATTTCGGTAGGGATTTGGGTAAAAACAGGTTCCAGAAATGAAACCGAAGAGCAGGGAGGAGTTACTCACTTTCTGGAACACATGTTATTCAAAGGAACGGACTCCAGAACCGCTTTTGATATTGCGCAAAGTATGGAATCAGTGGGAGGATATCTGAATGCCTTCACATCTTCTGAATACACTTGCTATTACGCACGTTGTGTGGAAGATCAACTTGATCGGGCGCTTGATGTGCTTTCCGATATGGTCCTGCATCCTTCGTTTCCCGATGAAGAAATAGAGAAAGAAAAGAAAGTGGTGATCGAAGAAATGAAGATGTACCGCGATTCTCCCGATGACTATTTGTTCGAAGAGTTCAGTTCCAAAATGTTTGAAGGCCATCCACTCGGGCGACCAATTCTTGGTACCGAAAACACGGTTTCTTCTTTCAAAAGGGAAGATTTATATAACTATATGTCTGACCGTTACAAACCATCAAATTTGTTGGTTGCTGTGGCAGGACACGTAAATCACGACAAAGTGGTTGAGGTGGTAAACAGTTATTTTGGTCATCTTGGATACGATGAAGTTCAAAATGAAGAGCAACCAATCGATGAGTTAACTCCCGAAAAACTGGAACTAACCAAAGCGATAGAACAAACCCATTATATTTTGGGAAGAAGGGGAATGAACTTTGATCATCCCGATAAATACCTGCTTCTTCTCGCAAATACGGTGTTAGGAGGAGGAATGAGTTCCCGGCTCCATCAAAATGTAAGGGAAAAATATGGGTACTGTTACTCCATCCAGACCTTCAACCAATCCTATTCCGATACTGGAATCTGGGGTGTCTATGTTGGAACTGATAAAGAGTATGTGGAGCATGTTCACGAATTGGTTGTTGGTGAGTTGGATAAAATCAGAAATGAAAACATCCCCGCTAAGGAACTAGAAGAGGCGAAATCTCAGTTGAAAGGAAAGTTGTTACTTTCACAGGAAAATACCAGCAACCGAATGATGCGCTTGGCAAAAAGTGAACTATACTTCGATCGGTTTGTTACACTGGACGAACTCGAAGAAAACATCGTAGAAGTAACAGCGGATCAAATTATGGGATTTGCCAAAGACTTCTTCGATCAGAAATATTATATGGAAGCCGTGTTAACCCCTAATGGGGAATTATAAATCCAGCATTTATATTTCTAAGTCATCCTGAGGCTACTGCCGAAGGATCTGCAAGATTGAGTATTTTGCAGATTCTTCGCTTTCGCTCTGAATGACTAATTAATTCTTAATTCGTAATTGAAAAAATGATCTACATCAATCAACTCGCAAACCATGTTGATAACACTGTAACGTTGAAAGGTTGGGTGTATAATTACCGCAGCAGCGGAAGTCTTGTATTTATTGAAATGAGGGATGGAACCGGGATCTCCCAGTGCGTGGTAGCTAAAGACGATGTCTCAGAATCTGCCTGGGAAGCGGCTACTTCGCTTAAACAGGAAAGTTCTCTGGAAATTACCGGAACCGTAAAGGCCGATGAACGCAGTATAGGCGGACACGAAATTCACGTTTCGGATGTAAATGTAATCCAGATCGCGGAAGACTACCCGATTACTCCCAAAGATCATGGTGTTGAGTTTTTGATGAACAACCGTCACTTGTGGCTTCGGAGCCAACGCCAGTGGGCGGCAATGCGTGTTCGAAATGAGATTATTTTTGCCATCCATACCTTTTTCCAGGGACGGAATTTCGTTCAAATGGATTCTCCTATTTTTACCGGGAATGCCGCAGAGGGAAGTACCACGCTCTTCGAAACCAAGTTTTTTGATGAACCCGCGTATCTTGCTCAAACCGGACAGTTGTATGGCGAGGCAATGGCCATGGCACACGCGTTGATTTACACCTTTGGACCTACATTCCGTGCCGAGAAATCAAAAACACGCCGACACCTTTCTGAATTCTGGATGATTGAGCCGGAAATGGCCTATTACGATTTGAAGATGAACATGGACCTGGCCGAGGACATGATTCGGTACATCGTTAAAACGGTGCTTGAAAACCGAAAAGCGGAACTGGATATTCTGGGGCGTGATATTTCCAAGCTGGAGCCTTTGGTAGATAAACCGTTCATTCGAATGACCTACACCGAAGCAGTGGAAATCCTTACCAGCGATGCGACTGCACAGATGTTGGATGATATGATGACTTCCAGAAAAGAAGAAGAAAAGGCGCTGAAGCAGGAGCGGGAAGAAATTAAGAAAGAGCACGGTTCTGCCAAGAAGTGGCGTAAAAAACAGATTGAAGCCCGTCAGATTGAAATTGGTGCCAGACTGGATCAGATTGAAGAGGATTATCGCAACATTCCAAAATGGAAGGAATCTGCTAAGAATTTTGAATGGGGCAATGACTTTGGTGGAAGTGACGAAACGGTATTGATGATGCAATACGATGTGCCGCTAATGGTGACCCACTGGCCGGCAGAAATCAAAGCCTTTTATATGAAGCGGGATGAATCCGGTAAACATGCTTTGGGTGTTGATGTTCTTGCACCTGAAGGCTACGGTGAGATTATTGGCGGAAGTCAGCGAGAGGACGATTTAGAGCTTATGCACGAGCGTATTGAAGAGGAGGGACTGGATAAGGAAGTTTTTGAGTGGTACCTCGATTTACGACGCTACGGAACCGTGCCTCATGCAGGCTTCGGACTCGGACTCGAACGCACCGTTGCCTGGATTTGTGGCCTTCAGCACGTTAGAGAAACCATTCCGTTCCCAAGAATGATGGGACGGTTAAAGCCTTAGGTTTAAAAAAAACCTGCTTTATATCTTAATTAACAGTCATCCTGAGGCTACCGCCGAAGGATCTGCAAAGCTCTATGTTGTGTAGATTCTTCGCTTTCACCTGTCTGCCAACAGGCAGGCTAGAAATGACAAGGAGAAAAACCTCCCTTGAGGGAGGTGGCTGAAAGAGCGAAGCGATAGAAGTCGGAGGGTGTCCTTTTCGCCATCCCAGCCTTTACCAACACCCCTCAGGATAAATCGGGAACATCCGATTGATCCATCTCCCCTCAAGGGGAGACTTTGTATAGAAATGCCCAAGTGGAGGCTTGAGTGAGTAGGGCTAATTTTGTTTTGCTATAGCGTCAGCAAACTCCTGAAGTTTTTTTGGTTCTGGATGATCGTTTTTAATTGCCAAATTAACATGACTTTGTAAATCCCAACCAATAGACTTTGCTCCATCTTCAATTAGTTTAGTCAGTTCTTTTTTTGCTTCTTTAAGATATGTAGGGTAATGGGCATAGCGGTAAAACCAAAGTTCAGATAATAAATCTAATTGATCTGGGGTATTACTAAACGCTTTTTGAATTTGTTTTTCTGCTTTTTTAAAATTTTGTTTTGATAGGATTAGCACATGTGCATAATTGGTTAAAGAATAGGTATGGGTAGGATCCATATCTAATACTTTAAGGTAAATATTTTCGGCTTTATCGAAATCCTTTCGAATATCTGTTAAGAAAATGGCGTAATTGCAAAGATTTCTAGTGTCATTAGGGTTAATATTTAAAGCCTCAACGTAATAGTCTTCGGCTTTTTTAAAATCTTTTCTTATGTCAGTTAGAAAATCGGCATAAGCCCCTAAAACCCTATGAGAAGTAGGGGCAAATTCTAAAGCTTTATTGTAGAGCTCTTCAGCCTTTTCAAAGTCTTTTCTAACAGACACTAAAAAATTAGCGTAGCTAATTAATCCATTTATATATTGAGAATTAATATTAAGTGCCTTTTGATAATGTTCTTCAGCTTTATCGAAATTTTTTCGAATATCTGTTAAGAAAATAGCATAGTTACCAAAATTACTTTCATTTTCAGGATCAGCGTCCAAAGCTTGGATATATAGCTCCTCGGCTTTATCGTATTTCTTTCTTACATCTGCTAAGAAATTAGCATAATTTCCAAGAATATGTGCTTTGGTAGAATCTATCTCTAAAGCTTTAGTATAAAATTCTTCAGCTTTATCGAAATTTTTTCGAACATCGGTTAAGAAAACTGCATAGTTGTTAAGGATATTAGCTTGAGTAGAATCTATCTCTAAGGCTTTGACATAAAGCTCTTCAGCTTTATCGAAATCTTCTCGAATATCCGCTAAGAAAATTGCGTAATTAACTAATAATTCCTGGTTCGTTGGGTATTTTTTAATCCCATCAACAAAAAGTTGTTCTTTTTTAGTTGGATCAGTTTCAATTTGAGTTTTGAAAATAAAATCATTTGCCCCTTTAAACAGACTCTCATAGTTATCTGCTTTCTCTTTACTTAAATCCTTATTATTTATCTTTTGTAAAATCTTAGTGAGCTTTTCATTTAACTTTTCTGTACGCTTTGTAGCATGTTGTACAAAAATATGATTGGAAGGAGTATCTATATTTTCGAATGTTTTGTACTCAAGAGAATCATGTAAAGCATACATAAGTTCATCGAAATCTTCTATTTCAACAATATAATCATGTTCTGTCAAAAGCTTATTTACTCTCTTATTTATGGGATCATTTTTTCTTTTACACCAATAAATGGGTTTCCTGTCAGTCCCTTTTAATTCATTTAAATAGTCCATTAAACTTCCGTCATTCCCACCATACCCTATGGCTAGTAAATTGTAGTTTTTTAGAATAGGTTTTAATGCTTCTTTCCACTCATTTTTTAAAATCTCAGTTGTACTTTTGTCATTAAAAGGATTTAAAAATAAATCTCTATGAATTTTAATTATGGTAGGACGATCGCTTTGTAGAGACACAAAACTGGCCAGAGTTTCATGACCTGCAGAAAAAGGTTTTGTAGAAGTGTACATTCTGAGAGCATCTTCTACCATATAGTCGAAATTAGTTGTGATTACAAAATTGTGTTTTTCATTAGCTAAAATTTGAGATAGAATCACGTACCCTAAGCTTGGCTCTTTATTATCCATGAGCCTTTCAAATTCTTTATAACCTACCTCAGGAAAAGATTCATACCTTTTTTCATATAATTGAGGATAGAATTCTGCAATCCTGCTTTCATCAAACTGAATTTTATCAACCCATTCCTTAAGTTCATTCTCAGTTAAATCCTCCTTAATTTCATCATACCACTTCTTCGAAAGGGTGAACCCAGTAGGAATTCCTGAGCTAAAAGAAGCCCCGGCACCTAGTAAGAAACAAAATTTAATCTCTTCACTTTTTAACCTTTTTATGTCCTTAAAAATCTTTACGAGTCTCTTTTGAGTAATTTTTTTTGGTGTTTTACTACTCATTTTTCATCCCCCAAAATAATCTCACCCTTCACCAACCAGGAGAAGCCGAAGGCCCAAAGCATGATGAATTCAAAGATGTACACGAGTTTCAGTTTTTCAAGGAATGCGGCCCAGCCAAAGAGGTCAAAGGTTTTGAAGACGAAATAAATCAGGAGTAAACCGAGGCAGGCCCGCATGGTATAACCGCAAGCTACATATACTTTATTGCGAAGTTTCTTGCGATCGCTCATATGCTCCGGGTCACCGGTTTTGGTGAAGAGTCGAAGAGAGAAGTAGGAGAGTACCCAGAACAGGATGGCAGCAGCGCTTAAGTGAATCACGCCAACGGCTGTTGAACTTAGTAATGGATAATCAATCGGATAAACCGGGGTTGTGGGGAAGAAGGCGACAATCAAACAGAGCAAAGCGGCGAAGTCGCCGGCACGGTCGTCTTTCTTTTCATAGCCTTTGTAGGAAAACAACACCACTGCTACCGCACAGAGCGTTCCCACAAAGTAGTTCCGCATGATGGTGTAGTAGTAATCGCTGATGGAATCCTGTAAATAAAGCTCCCAATCCAGCAGAATAGCCCCAATGGAAACCACCACCGGTAACAGAAAGGCCAGCGAGCCGACTACAATCCGAAGGGTGTAAACATTAATGACCTGTGTTTTATATCCCGAAGTTCTCATCTATTTTCTCCAAGTTGTTTCAAAACAGAGTAATGGAATTAAGGAAAATATTCAAGGGGTTGAGGCTTATCCTTTCGAAGAAGAGAAGCGACAGAGAAATCTAAAGATATATTAAAAAGCAGCTCTTTAGATTTCTCGCTCCGCTCGAAATGGAAAAATCTTTTGCCAACCTTGATTTTATGTTAGGGTTTGGAAAACCAAATCACCACGTTTTCTTCTCAAGAAAAACGGTCTCGTTTCGTTCAAAATTGAAGGAGTTTTTTAAATATACCCTGTGCTTAAGAAACCTTAAAAGGGTATGCATACCAGTGTTACTGCCTGGTCCATAACCCATAGATTCAGGATAAATCGGGTTATTAGGATTTTGATTATTAACCAGATAATTGAAATAAAATTTAGAAAAACCGAAATCTATCAAATAACTGTCTCCAAAAGCTTCGGGGTATTCATCTTCTAGCGTAACCATACCCGGTTGATATACATAAGCAAAGGTATCTCCATAAGCCTCGTAGTAAACAAATGCATTTATACTATATTTTCCGGGTTCCATATCATTAAACTCATAATATCCGAACTCGTTAGTAGTGGTTCTTAATGCTGGATTTAATGCAATATTAAATTCATCGTGAATGAAAACAGTTGCTCCTGCTATTGGTTCGCCTAACTGTATGTCCACAATATGACCAGAAATACTGGTTTGGCTGATAACAGAATAGGGGATGAGAAGTAGAATAGTGAGAGAGAAAATAGGTTTGGTCATTTCAGCTTTTTTAAGTGTGCGTTAGAATACTAAAAAAGGAGACTATTTTTGAATCTTTTGTAACTCAACAGTAGGATATTTCTCTTACCTTCAAAAAAAAGTCTGATACCATGAATCTCTTCGCACGCATTACTTTAGTTCTATGTATATCAATTGGAGTTGTAACTACTTCATCCGCTTTTCAAAACGGAGAGTTATCTGATGATTTTGAAACTGCCGGAGCCTTGACAGGTTTTGTAACTAATAACCCGAACGCTCTTCCTGATGTGGTAAAAGTAGATGGCAGATACCGGGCCAATGTGGTAAATAATGACAATAACATTACGCTTCACTTCAATGAGTTTCAGGGCAGACTTGATGCCAAACTGCTGGCTTTTCCTTTTGAATTTATCGCACGGAACATTGGTATTGGTACTCAGGAGGATTCCCAAACAGCTCCGGGTTCATCGGGCGATCCTTATATCTTTTCCGGGGTACAAGTGCATGTTCCTGATTTGGAATCACGGAATTCTTCGCATGTGGTAGTAGGTCACCGTGGACCTACAGAATTCACCATAGAAGGAAAAAATACACTGAACGGAAATTCAAGCGTAAACGATGCAGGGGAAGGAATTGTTCCGGATGGAAGAGCGGATCTCAGACTTGTGGGAAATGAGGACCGGACCATTACGGTTTATTGGCAGCTCCCTGAGCAGGCTGAGGATAACTGGACGTTGTACAACGGAACAGGAATGCTACCTGGAACAGCACCCACCTATGGAGATAGTGTGTATGTAGGATTGATTACGTACATCTTTGAATTTAACGGACTCCCATTTGTTGGTACCTGTGATGGGATTGAGGTTACTCAGCTAACTGCAACATCGAATGAGTTAAACGAAAAGCCATTGGAATTTTCGTTATCTCAAAACTATCCAAATCCTTTCAATCCAAGTACACAAATTGAATTCAGCATTAGCAAGCCTGGATTTACGAGCTTAATTATTTACGATATGTCGGGAAGGAAAGTATCTACGCTGGTGAGTAAGCAGTTTACAGCCGGGACTCATACGGTTGAGTTTGATTCAGAATCATTGGGTAGCGGAAATTATATTTACACTTTGACTGTGGCAGGGAAGAGTTTATCCAGAGTGATGAGCATTATAAAGTGATCAGCTCAAGTAATCCTTGATCTTAGTGATCTTCAGATTTCGGTCGATGGAATAGATACGCTCATCCAGTTCAATAAATTCATATAGTTCCAGGCATTTGAAGAAGAAGGTAAGAGATTTTTCATGCTGATCAGGCTTATCAAATCCATTTTCTGCAAGCTCGTAAAGAAGATCGGCTAGTATGCTTAGATGTTCATTGGTAAAACCATGTTCCTTTTTAAGGTGTGATATTCCTTTTTCTTCCAGAAATAAAAAAAGATCATCGACTGTAAATCCGAGTTCTTTCGTAAGCATCTCATTGGTTACCGAAGCTATCTCAGTTTCCTGTCCCTGCTTTTTAAGCTTAAGAATCTGGGTTAGTATCGCATTCAGCACCTGGGTCATTTGCTGAATCTGCCGCATGATGTAATCCTGACTAAACATATATTAGAATAGTTATTTTTGAACCTTAATACCTCTTCTTCGCGATCCGGTTATTGGTTATAGAATTCTGGGCAGGGCAGACAAAACGTTTCACCTCGTCGCTTCGAAGATTCCGATGTTTAGTACTTCTACCTGACACCCGTTCCCTCCAACGCTTCCAGCTTTGGCGTTTGAGGTTCCTCCGCATAAAATCAATTACTTCTTCCTCAGAAAGCCCAAATTGAGCTTCAATAGCTTCAAAAGGGGTACGATCCTCCCAAGCCATCCCAATAATTCGATCTACTTCGTGTGGTTCGAGATTGTATTTTTTGATGTAATTAGTGCTCATACTCTGGAAAGGAATTTTAACAGAAGTCCGTTCAATTTTTGGAGAACAACTTCTTTCCATTATTTTTGTCAGGAATAATTCATTTCTATGAGCTCAACAAAAGAAGTATCCATTTCTTCCGTTTCAGATAACACAGAAAAAGCATCCCTTTTCCCTATACTATTGGTAAACTTTATCGGTGCCTTGGGATATAGTTTAGTACTTCCATTTCTGATTATTCTGGTACTAAGTTTAGGAGGGAATGAAGTGATTTACGGTATTCTTGGAGCAACCTATTCTTTTTTTCAGTTGATCGGAGCCCCTGTACTTGGAAAATGGTCTGACGAACAAGGAAGGAAGAAAATTTTATTGCTAAGTCAGGCAGGGACATTCATCGCCTGGTTATTATTCCTGGTGGCTCTTCTTATTCCTGAAACACAACTTATTTCTGTGGATTCGGCCATAACGGGAGCTTTTATACTCACCATACCTCTGGCACTTTTGTTTATAGCCCGGGCTTTGGATGGAATAACCGGGGGGAATATTTCGGTAGCAAACGCTTACTTATCTGATATCAGTACCGAAAAAAACAGGAAGAGTAATTTTGGTAAAATGGCTGCCTCGGCAAATCTGGGCTTTATAGTTGGGCCAGCCTTAGCGGGCTTATTAGGTTCTACCATATTGGAAGAGAAACTACCTGTTATGGTAACAATGGGGATTTCACTTATCGCCATTCTTGTTATACAGTTTATGCTTAAAGAGTCCAACCCATGTGCAAGAGAAGAACAGACTCAAACCGGAAGAATAAAAAAAGTACTTGGAGCAGAGCTTAAGGACTGCTACACTGATGATTCTTCTCAAAAAGCTAGCTTTATTCAGATCATAAAAATGGAATGGATTGGGTTCATTTTGATTTTATACTTCCTGATTTTCCTTTCCTTTAACTTCTTTTATGTAGCGTTTCCTGTACATGCTATTCAGGCACTGGATTGGGACTTATTTCAACTGGGCATTTTCTTTTCAGTGATGGGAGGAATCCTGGTATTTGTTCAAGGTCCGGTATTAACCTGGATATCCGATAAAGTAAGTGAAGCCTGGTTAATCATTTTGGGAAGTACCTTATTGGCTTTGGGATTCTTTTTTTTCACCAACTCTGAGTTATGGAAGATATATGTGGCAGTAACCTTATTTGCTCTGGGAAACGGGGTTATGTGGCCTTCATTCTTAACAGTACTTTCTCAGAAAGCCGGAAAAGAGTTACAAGGAGTGATCCAGGGATACGCCAGTAGTACCGGAAGCCTGGCAAGTATCATTGGTTTGCTTTCAGGAGGTGTATTATATAGCCTTATCGGGGGAATTCTTTTTTTAATTCCGGCAATACTGATGGCTTTAATCGGGATAATCTCGCTAAGATTCCTTAAAAGTTAATTTACCTTATTCGCCAATGTATCATGGTGATGGAGCAGGAGGGAGCGCAGGTAGCTTCCTATATAATTAACTCCTTCAAAACCTGCTTTCTTAGCCGCTTCATCTTCTTCTTCAAAAGTAGTACTTCCATCTCCGGCAAAGTCCTGAATGTTGTAATAAGCCCCGATTGTCATTATATCCCATGAAGGTCCGAACACTCTGGTAAAGATGAAATTTCCTTTATGGTTAATATGACTGTAGAATTCATTCTCCATCTTACGTTGCTCCAGAAGTTCTGCTTGCTTTCCTGCCAGTGCAGTAAATATTTCTATATGGAAATAGCCATATTCCTCAAACCATTCAACAAATTGTTCTTTGTCCGGACCTTCAACAATGGCTTCTTCCTGAAAGCTAACCAGATCGAAATAACCGGATCCGTATGATTTTTCAATAGACTCGGAGGCCGTTCTCTTCATCATCTGTTCTTCTGCAAAATAATCACTAAGATTACCAATAGGATATATGAGCATCAAATCCCACTGATCTCCTTGGCTGTGACGAAGCAAATAGGGTTTATCAATTCCCAGCGATTTGTAATCAGAAATGTCCTCTTTAATCAGCTCAATCAACTCGAGCAAATCACCCGGATTAGCGCGAAGTAAGGTAAGCTTATATTGTTGTTCCTGTGATAATAGTGGAACGGTAATAAGTAAGAATAAAATAAATGAGCCGATTTTTTTCATAGAACTATAAACTGGTTTAATAGTGGAACCAGTTTACAGTTCTGATTTGATTAAGACAAGGCGGTTTCCTAGCCGTAATACCGCACCTCATACTCAGCCTCTAAAGTCATATGTACACTCCAGAATTGTCCTGCCGTTTTACCTTCAAGTATATTTCTAAGCATGTTCAGATGTGTATGCCAACCGGCACTCACTCCAACCTTAAAATCTTTGGAGTCTGGAACTTTAGTGTGGATTAGCACAAGTTTTATGTTCCCATTTTTCTGTTCTGTAAGTTTGAATATTACTTCAGAAGAAGAGCCGTCACCTTCATCCCACGAGTAACTAAGCAAATTGTACGGGTCCCAGGCAAGCACCTCTCCGCTCATCGTTACCTGATCGGGCATATCTTTGTACTTTTCGGGAGTTGGCTCGGGTTTATCACTTATTTTTTGATTATCAAAGTGGTGAGTGACTTTTCCCCCAACGTGTGGTTCCACATCTCCACCAGAAAGCCATTTCGCTTTATGTTCCGATTCTGTTAAACAAGCCCATACGGTTTCTATTGGCCCGGGAAGGATTCGTTCAAGGGTTAAAGTATCTTTTTCTATTAAAGTTGCGTAATCGTTCATAATTCTAAGTTTTAAGATTGGATTTCGTCGAGGTATTTGTCAAGGCAATCGAAGCTGGAATTCCATCCGCTTTCCACTCCCATTTTTTCATGAAGATCTTTGTCCCTTTGAGTAGGATGGGTCATTGTAAGGGTTAGTTTGGTTTTACCATTTACATCTTCAAAAATAGCAGTAAGAGTATCTATTCTGGGAATCTCCATATTCATTTTTTCTGCCATTTCTTTGTATTCATCCCCAAACTCATCGGTAGTCACAACTTTTTTATTCTCTACGATCTCCAGAAACTTTCCGGTAACAGGATACTCCGTTCCGTCAGGACCAGTCATAACAAATTTAGATCTGCCTCCAACTTTAAAATCATACTCTTCAACTCGGGTCGTGAATCCTTCCGGGCCCCACCACTGAGCAATATGTTCAGGTTTAGTCCAGGCTTTATAAAAAAGTTCAACGGGAGCGTCAAAAACTCTGGTTATGATAATAGGATGAATTTTATTGGTACTTTGTGTAGTCATTATTTATCCTTTTTTTGAAGTTTATTAAGATAGTTTTGAAGTTTATCGAGTCTCGAATTCCATAGTTTTCGATTGGTTTCTACCCATTCAGAAACAGGCTCAAGTTCTTCCGGTTTCAGTTCGCAAATTCGTTCTCTGCCTTCTTGTTGCACATCTATGAGATTACATTCCTCCAGAATCTTAATATGTTTAGAAATAGCAGGGCGGGAGATTTTAAACTGATCCGCAATGCTGTTTAGATTCATCGACTCACCCGATGCAAGCAAAGTGATAATATCTCTTCGGGTTGGATCAGCAATGGCTTGGAAAACATCTCTTCTCATAGTGGGTATTATTTAGGTAACCGATTGGTTACAAATATATATGTAACCGATTTGTTACGCAAATAAAATTTTTATCTCTTTTAAATCTTATACAGACTTCTTTTCTTCAACCGTGAAAAATTCGATTCCCCAACATATTCTCCCTGTAATTGTTGTAGCTCAATTTGCAGGAACGTCGCTTTGGTTTGCAGGAAATGCAGTAGTTGATGACTTAATTCGGGAGCTGAATCTGCTGGAAATGTTCATTGGATTTATTACCATGGCAGTCCAGTCTGGTTTTATAATTGGGACACTGGTTTTCGCTTTTTTGAATATCGCAGATCGCTTTTCTCCGGTTAAAGTATTTCTCTTCTGTGCACTTGCAGGTTCGGTTTGTAACCTTTCAACGATTTGGTCCACCAATTTTACTGAAGTGATGTTTACCCGGCTTTTTACCGGTTTTTTTCTTGCGGGTATTTATCCTGCAGGAATGAAAATTGCTTCAGACTGGCACAAAGAAAGTCTTGGAAAAGCACTTGGTTATTTAGTAGGAGCACTAGTTGTTGGAACTGCCTTTCCTCACTTATTAAAATTTATGGGGGGCGATTATTCCTGGAAATTTGTTTTGATAGGAACGTCCATCTTCGCAAGTGTGGGTGGGGTACTGCTTTTTTTAACCGTGAAAGATGGGCCACATCGGACACATTCAAAAGGACTTGTTTTTGAGTACGATGCAATCATAAAGCTCTTCAAAATTCGAAACTTCAGATCAGCGGCCTTCGGGTACTTCGGACATATGTGGGAACTCTACACATTTTGGGCGTTTGTTCCAGTCATTCTATCTGTTTATATAGCTTCGAATCAGGGAATGGATTTTGATGTGTCTCTGCTATCATTTCTTATTATTGGAATTGGAGGTGTGAGTTGCGCGATCGGAGGTCATTTTTCACTTACTATTGGCAGCAAAAAAGTATCGATGATTGCTTTGGTTGGTTCAGGTGTGTGCTGTTTGTTACTTCCTTTCAGTTTAGGGTTACCGGTACTCATTTTTTTAAGTATCCTTTTTTTATGGGGAGTCTTTGTGATCCCGGATTCTCCTCAATTTTCAACAATGGTTGCAAAATCCTGTGACTCAAAATACATCGCTACCGGATTGACCATCGTAAACAGTTTGGGTTTTGCGCTCACAATAGTAAGTATCCAACTGGTAAATCTGCTCTATACCGAGACAGGTTCAGTAAATGTGTTTTGGATTATGCTAATAGGACCTGCACTAGGACTTCTTGCAATTAGAGCATACCAAACTGAATAACAGTTTTTAACTCATTAGATTTTTCCTGAATTACTTTCAGAAATTGAAGAATCATCTGTGATTTGGTATAGCTTATTTGATATTTTCAATGGATGGCAGCGAAGAAACAAAACAGCGCAGACATATTCCGACAGGTAAGGCAGGAGATTAACTCTGGAAGTCTCAAGCCCGTGTATTATTTATATGGGGATGAAGAGTTTTACATGGATCAGCTGCTTGATCACTTTTCAAATCTGCTACCGCCACACGAGAAAGACTTCAATTTTGATTTGTTATACGGGCAGGATATTACTCCGGCAAAAGTGTTAAGCATAGCCCGCAGCTTCCCCATGATGGCCGAACGAAGAGTGCTGATCGTGAAAAATTTTTTGCAAACAGGTAAAGGCTCTGCAGGAGAAGGGGACATGAATGATTTCATTGCCTATTTCGAGAATCCAAACCCAAGCTGCCTGGTTGTTCTTTTTGATTCCGGAAAACCTGCCGGTAATACTAAAATCGGAAAGGTGATTTCCAAAAATCCGAATGTAGGGTTTCATCAATTTGAAAGCATGCCGGATTACCTGATTCCGGAATGGGTAATTAGCTGGGTAGAATCCCATCACAAAAAGCAGATTAACCCGGCAGCGGCACAACTACTGGCTCAGTTTGTGGGAAATAATTTGCAGTTATTGTCCACCGAAATAGACAAAGTGTGCACTTTTGTGGACACTTCTGATACAGTCTCAGAAGCCGACGTAAAAAAAATAATCGGCTCATATCGCGAATATACGGCGATTGAGCTAAAAGAAGCCGTAATTAAGAGAGATTTAGAAAAAGCGCTGTTCATCTCGGAACAGATGTTGCAACACAGTAAGACAGACACGGGGGAATTAATTCGACTCGTGGGGTTCTTTTACAGTGTGTTTGTAAATATCTGGCAGATAAGAAGACTGGCCGACCGAGGTAATGCTAAACAACAGGTCCAGGCCGAATTAGGCATTAGCAATGCCTGGTACTTCAATAAGCTTTGGGACGACGCTTCCAATTTCAGATATAGCGATATGCCGAGGGTGTTTGAAGCACTGCTCGACGCTGACAAATCCATCAAAGGATTTTCAACACTAGACTCCACTTCGATTTTATTTCTCCTTGTTAAGCGAATGATCGGTTAAATCCCGAACTCGCGGTTTAACAAGAACTGCAATAAAATTTAGTGGAGATCACAATGGAAGCATTCAAATATGCACAAGTAGCTAATTACAGTGATGAAGATTTAATGGAATATTTTCAGCATGGGAAAGAGCCTGCATTTAACGAGTTAGTAAAACGCTACACAGATCGCCTCCATAATTTTTTATTCAGATACACTCATAATCACCAGGATTGTGAAGATTTGGTTCAGGAAACTTTTCTAAGAGTACATAAAAGTAAACAGTCGTATGAGCGCATTGCCAAATTCAGCACCTGGATGTACACCATCGCGCTTAATCTTGCAAAAAGTTTATACAAAAAGAAAAAGCGGATGCAGAAGGTTTCTATTCATAAAGACGAAACCGATCCCAACGATTTTGAAATGAATATCGAGGATAACAACATTCTTCAGGATGAAGAATTACATCAGAAATTAAGTCTTGAGAAGCTTGAAAAGGCATTAATGAGATTAGCCCCGGAATTTAGAGAGGTTGTGGTTTACAGAGACTTGCAGGAACTAAGCTATGATGAAATCGCGGAAATTACGGGCGTAGCGATGGGAACAGTTAAGTCTCGTATCAATCGTGGACGTGCCCAGATTCAGGCAATGATTGAAAGCTACGTGGATATCAGAACTGAATTTTAATTCGGAACATTTTATCCAGTATGTAATTAAAGGTAGTGAACGTTGACTAGCATTACCTTTTATGAAAAATTTTACTGACAAAGAATACCACCCGGTGATAGAAGAATATATCACTGATTACGTAGATGAAACCATGACGACTGGCGAGAGAGACGCCTTCGAGGAGGTGCTGGTTCATGATGATGATCTCCGTGAATTAGCATTCTCCGCGAAGGAGGGTAAGAAACTGATACAGCAGCTTGGTTTTTTGAAGGCAGATGATGCTTTTAAACAAAGACTGCTGGAATCCTTGAACGAGCTGAAATAAACTAATTCAGAAATTGCTGTTTAAAAAAGTCCAGGTGTCTTTCAGATAATTTTAGAATAGCCTCACCCGCAGAGAGAATATTACTCATATATTGATCTTCAATATTTTCTTTTGTGAATTCCATCCCCCAGATATTAGAATCTGAAATAATTTCCCCCTCGTCATTTCCAGTTTTAACTTTATCTCCAAATAGCCGGTTAAAAGTATCTTCCTTAAAAATTGCACATGTTAAATGCTCTCCTTGCAGGCTGAATGGATCTAATCCAAATCCGAGATAGAAAATTTTGAAATTACCTCTGTCGAGTTCTTCGAAATATTTTTTAAGTATCGGGTTCGACTGATAATCGAAGCGTGTATTGCTCTCACCTTTAAATTCTTCATGTCCTTCAATTTCCTCAGCATACTCCCTTAATATATTGTAGAGCAAATTTGTATCCGAAGCGAAGTTATTCCCTTCGCTAAGAGGTTGAAACTCACCGGCCGGCACAACATGTCTTGTACTTTCGGCATACCCCTGATTTGAAGACCGAATATGCATTAAAAACCGAAAGGTACCCTCTTTAGTAAGTATCAATGTTAGAGTGCTTACTCCTCCAAGAATTACTGTATCAGCAAAGTCTTCTTTTTTATTCAGGGAATTCAATAACTGACATCTGAATTTTTGAGAACTTTTCGAAGGAAGTTTCACGAGATTCGTAGGAGATCCTGAAGAGGTTAAATTATTAACTGATCGAATCGAATCGGTAAATTCGAGTTCGGCTGTTTTGCCATAATCGATTTTGTTAAAGTAAAAATTAGCCTCTTTAGAGATTGAAAGCTGCACCTTAGTTTCTTCGAAACTAATTGCTTGTAGCCTATAATGCCTGTTATTAAGAAATACAGATGGTTTAATTAACTCGTAAACGGCTTCATGATATTCGGTAAACCGTGAGTTCTCGTTCGTTAAAGGCAGAATGTCTGTTCTGGGTAAAATTGACGGGGGAACCTCATCTACGAGCTTTGCTTCCACTCCATCAATTGGTATAGGTAAGTTTGGAATCCATTCCTTTTTGGCAATTAGGGGCATAGCTTCAGGATCATTAATGAAGTCTTCTTCATTTTTCAGAACGGTATGATTGAACTCATACGCTTTTTTTGAAATCAGCTTTCTTTTTTCACTAGCCCATTTCTTATTCAAATTCAGAAAATCGGTTTGAGAATCTTTTATATCAGCAGCAGTTCCGGGTTTCTTTTTAAATAAACCAAATGTCCACGCTAAGCTAACTCCAACCAGTGAGACAATAAGGCCACCAATTACAGTAGATAAAAGAGGGGAGCTATCAATAAAGTTGAACAGTTCTTCCATTATAAAAGAAGCGATTTGGGTTAAGAAAAAAGAACCTCGTTAGGATAGAAATCCAAAAGAAAAAAAGAAAGCTGTTCTTAAACGCTTATAGCTTCGTGATTCTAAATAACATCTTCATGAAATAATTCCACGTTATCCACTCAGAGCTTTGTGGAAGACCTTTCTAAGGATGTTCCTGAATAGGTAGAGGTAAATTAATTATATATAGCTTTACAGTTATTTAGCCAGTGAAAGCTGTTGAAGCTCGGTTTTGAGCAAGCTAAGTTCGTTTAAAGCTTTGCTGCCAACTTCTTCAATCTGGTTTTTTAACTCATCAAAAAGCTGCTCATAATAGGTTACACCATCAGATAGATTTGCAAGAAACCGTTCGATATATTTGGCTTGTTTCTCAGATTGCTCGGCATAGTTTTCTTCAATCTTTTCTTTGATATAACTCACGTAAAGCTGAAGTTCTTTCACAAACATATTAGGTCTGTTTTCAAATGAAATTATATTCATTCGTCCATATATGTGATCAACCATTTCTTTTAAAGAAACAATACTTGTGAAATAAGCAGTATTTGGTCCCGGACAAATGGCAACTCCCTGAGTCCCTTTTGCAGGATTTTGTCCTTTTTCCAAAAGACTTCCATTGGCAAGGCCCACACAAAGGCATGTTTTTTCAATAATTTTACTAAAGCTTTTTTTGAAATCCACCTCTGTGAGATTTTTAGCCATCAGCTCGTCAATTTTCTTTTTCTGAAATTTAGCAGAAGCGATACATACCGGTTCTTCGGTAAACTCTGTATTAAAGGCGAGGTGTTTTTTTACACAAGGTGCACCGGGTTTTCCTTCTTCAACACGCTTAAGCTTTTCAACATCGGCAGAGTTGCCTAAAACAGTATTAAAGCGTACACCCAATGGCGATGAATCACTCAGGTAGTAATCTTTTTCTCCGGTTTTGGCAAGCAAATTCAGTGATTCTGCATCAATAGAAACGGCCTCAGGAACTAACAGAAAAGGAGAGCCCCAACCAATCGAATCAGCGTGTTCGTGTTCCAATAAAAATAAATGCTCATCGCTTGTTCCCACACCTCCCTGAACAGTTACGGTTATTTCGTGGGGTATAGAAACGGTTGGTTTGCCCGCTTCTTCTAAGGCCGATGTGTATAATTCAAACAGGGTTTCTTTTAGTGAATTTCTGTTTTCGTTGAATTCTTTTAATATCGGTCCCATCAGGTAGCCATCAGTTGCAAAAGCGTGACCTCCGCAATTTAATCCCGACTCTATTCTGAATTCAGAAACCCATAATCCTTTTTTTGCAAGAAACTTCCCTTGAATTAATGCAGATCTGTAATCGCTCACTTTTAGAACAATCTTTTTCTTTAAGTACCCCTCGTTATCAGGATAAAAATCTTCAAAGTTTGACAAATAACTATACAGGCGAGGATTAAGTCCGGCTGAGAATACCACGGACGAAGAAAGTTCACTGAGCGCAAACCCCCTAAGCGCTGCATGAGCATCATTATATTCCTGTGATTCGGATTCTTCTTTACTTCTACTTGCTCCATCTATTTTAGTCATGATGTTTACATCAATAGAACCGGGACTTATTAATTTTCTCAGCTTTTCTTGAGCAGTTTTCTTTTCAGGAGATGGCAAAGTGAGCATTTCCAGATACTTCTTTTTCAGAGGAGTACGATCGTCCAGCATTTCGAAATACTTGGTTATTTCTGATCCTGCTTCAAAAGCAGAAGCCTTTAGTTCTTCAAAATTTCGTTTTACAATATGTTGAACCAGATCTAGATAAGCGGTTATTCTTCGGCTTCGGCTATCCAGTTCTTTTTCAGAGATAATCTCAAAAGGAAGATCATACTTTAAGCTGTAATATTCTCTCATCTGTTCGGTTAGCCTGTGATCAATAATCGAGATGACAGAAGAAATTCCGTAATGAGCTACACGTATGGGAGTATCTATAGTATATCCGGTTCCCATAACGGGAATATGAAAAGAGTGGGGGGAAGAAATTGACATTATACCTCTATAAGTTATTCGTATGAGATAACAATCTATTCCCTGTTTGTGAAGAAAGAATGAATTTAGAACGGTTCCTTTCCCTTAAAACCTCTTAAGGGGGACTGCCCACACCTTCACGAAAGATTCATAAAATGGCTGTATTTATGCAATTAATTTTACTATTTCCATTGAGAACTTAATAGAGGTATCTATAAAATGAAGAATCGTTGGCTTATTGCGGCATCGGCAGTTGGTATTCATATTTCAATAGGCTCGGTATATGCCTACAGTGCGTGGAAAATGCCCCTCGAAAACACTTTTGGGTGGACCGCCACAAATACCTCATTAGCATTTAGTATTGCCATTTTCTTTTTAGGACTTTCGGCAGCTATTTTGGGTAGGGTTATCGAAAATCACGGTCCTTCAAAAGGAGGATTATTATCCGCTACTTTTTTTTCAATCGGATTATTTGGATCTGCATTAGCTGTTTATCTCGAAAGCATTTGGTTGTTCTACCTTTTTTTTGGCGTAATCAGCGGTATAGGGCTGGGCCTTGGATATATTTCACCGGTATCCACGTTGGTAAAATGGTTTCCTGACCGACGCGGACTTGCAACTGGACTCGCAATCATGGGCTTTGGTTTTGGTGGGCTGGTTTGTGCCCATTTAATTGATGTTTTTAACCCGCCTAAATCTGAGTTAGTGCTTCCGGTTGATGTTTCCGCAACAGAGTACATGACTTTACAGGCTACAAATTCTGCACAAGCTGAGGCCTTAATAAAGGATGCTCCGGAATTGGATATGTTCAAAGCGAATATAGCTGAACTTTCAGAGATGCAACGAAGGGGAGAAGAAGAAAGCGAAGCATATAAAGAGTTAAAGAATGCGAATGCACCTTTTAAAACCGTAGTTTTATATGAGAAATCTTCGATTGTAACTGCTTTCTTAGCACTCGGTATCATTTATTTGCTGGTGATGCTTCCAAGCGCACTTTACATCGCTCCACCGCCCAAAGGCTACGCGAAACAATTTGCTAACGAATCTAAAGGAACATCGAACCGAAAAGTAATTAACGTACCCGATGTGACTGCATTCGATGCCTTAAAAACCCCCGGATTTTACGGACTCTGGATTATGCTTTTTATCAACGTTTCCTGTGGGATTGCGGTAATAGCAACGGCTAAAAAAATGGGATATGAAATGGTTCGGCTTTCTGTGGAAATGTCGAGCCTGTTAGTGATGGGAATTTCTTTGTTTAACGGCTTTGGAAGAATTCTTTGGGCTTCATTCTCAGATTATATAGGTCGTGCCAACACCTATGTGGCTTTCTTTGTAATCCAAATGATTGCCTTTCCGTTGCTTGCTAATTTAACAACAAGCCCGGTTCTGTTTATGATTGTTACCTTTGTAATTCTAACCTGTTACGGAGGCGGATTCGCAAGTATTCCCGCATATATAAGCGATCTCTTTGGCTTAAAAGAAATGCCTACCATTCACGGTTTTATTCTAACAGCCTGGTCATTGGCAGGTATTGTTGGTCCGCTGCTTAACTCTTATGTATATGAACAAACCAAAAGTTACCAACAGAGTTTATATATCTTTGGAGGGGCATTTGTACTTGCATTAATCGTTTCTTTTCTGATGAAAATCGAAATGAAAAGGGTACAGGCAAAAGCCATATCTCAATAACTAATAACCAATATTCAATAAACAAATTTCGAGTGATTACTGTAAATCGTTGTTGATCATTGTTTATTGAGCTTGGAAGCGCTTCCATGATTAAGTTATTGTAAACTTTTTACTTCTAGGGGATAAAAAAGAATAATCTTTATAGGCTCTTCACAATTCCAGAGTAGTTTTTTGCAAACAAAGAAAAAGGATACCCAAAGTATCTCATTCATCATACAGCAGCTTTAACTACAAAAAAATGAAAGTGAACGATATTAACCCCACCTTGCCATTCCTTACTGATGAAACTCCATTCGAATACAGAGGATTCAAAACCGGAGCCTGGAATAACGAGATTGACGTTAGAGATTTTATTCAAAAGAATTACACCCCGTATTTGGGAGATTCCACTTTTCTAAGCGAATCTACTAATACTACTAAGTTGCTATGGCAACAGGTATTAAACCTAATGGTTAAAGAACAAAAAGAAGGAGTACTTGATGCAGATTCTGAGTTGGTCTCATCCATCGTTTCTCACGGCCCTGGTTACATAGATGAAGAACTTGAGCGGGTGGTAGGACTTCAGACTGATGCCCCCCTTAAGCGTTCTATGATGCCTTTTGGCGGAGTACGCATGGCACAAAAAGCACTTGAAAGTAACGGCTTCACTTTTTCAGAAAAAACGAAAGAAGCATTTGCTGCCATTAGAAAAACACATAACGACGGGGTTTTTGATGGTTATACCTCAGAAATTAGAAAGGCCAGATCATCCGGAATAGTAACAGGCCTTCCTGATGCCTATGCAAGAGGTCGTATTATTGGAGATTACAGGAGAGTTGCACTATATGGTATGGATCGCTTGATTGAGGATAAAGTCGAGCAGCTTGATTCGCTAGAAGTGCACACTCTTGACGAGGAAACCATCCGACTAAGAGAAGAAATTAACGAGCAGATTCGCTCACTTAAAGAGCTTAAAGAAATGGCGGCCAGTTATGGCTTTGATATTTCCAGCCCTGCAAAAAATGCTACCGAAGCTGTTCAATGGGTATATTTCGGATATTTAGCTGCAGTAAAAGAGCAAAACGGTGCCGCGATGTCTTTCGGGCGTGTATCTACTTTCCTTGATATCTATATTCAGCGGGATTTGGAAGAAGGTGTAATTTCGGAAGCCGAAGCTCAGGAGTTAATCGATCATCTGGTTATGAAGCTACGAATGGTTCGTTTTATGCGACCACCAGAGTATGACGCTCTATTTTCCGGAGATCCAACCTGGGTTACTGAAGTTATTGGAGGAATGGGGATTGATGGACGTACTATGGTTTCCAAAACTTCATTCCGTTTCCTTCAAACCCTGCATAATTTAGGCCCGGCACCAGAACCAAACCTGACCGTGTTGTGGTCACAAAGTCTACCGGAAGGGTTTAAGCAATTCTGTGTAGATACCTCCATTAAAACCTCATCACTTCAGTACGAAAATGACGATATGATGCGAGGTTATTGGGGCGATGATTATGCAATCGCATGCTGTGTATCTGCAATGAAGATCGGAAAGCAGATGCAGTTCTTTGGCGCACGCGCTAACCTTGCAAAAACGCTCTTATATGCCATTAACGGAGGAAAAGACGAGATTACAGGAGAACAAATAGGACCTGAATTAGCACCTATCATTAATGATGTACTTACTTACGAAGAATTGATGCCAAAATTTGACGCCATGATGGAATGGCTGGCAGCAACCTATATGAACGCGCTGAATGTAATCCACTTCATGCACGATAAATATTACTACGAGCGTCTGGAAATGGCCTTGCACGATCGTGATGTGTTCCGAACTATGGCTTGTGGTATTGCAGGACTTTCAGTAGTGGCAGATTCATTAAGTGCCGTTAAATATGCTGAAGTTCGCATCAAAAGAGATGACCGTGGTTTGGCAACCGATTTCGAAACCATTGGCGAATTCCCGGTTTTCGGAAATGATGACGATCGGGTTGATAATATTGCCCGTGAACTCGTGAAAACTTTTATGAGCAAGCTCAAAAAACAGCCAACGTACAGAAATTCAGTTCCAACACAATCTATCTTAACCATCACTTCTAACGTGGTGTATGGTAACAAAACAGGGAATACTCCTGATGGTCGCAAGAAAGGAGAGCCATTTGGTCCTGGAGCAAACCCAATGCACGGAAGAGATAAAACCGGCGCAGTGGCAAGTATGCGATCTGTTGCAAAGCTTCCATACGAGTATGCTCAGGATGGCATTTCTTATACATTTTCGATTGTTCCGGGAGCACTGGGACGTACTGAAGACGATCGAAAAGATAATTTGGTGAACCTGCTGGATGGATACTTCAGCGAAGGTGGACACCATGTAAATGTGAACGTATTCAATCGCGAAACGTTGATGGATGCAATGGAGCATCCGGAAAAATATCCACAGCTAACTGTTCGGGTATCAGGATATGCCGTTAACTTCAATAAGTTAACCAGAGAACAACAAGAAGACGTTATATCACGAACCTTCCACAAGAGCAACTAAAGCCCTTCCGATAATTCAGATGACCGATTATTGGTGGAAACTTAAAGGAGCTCCCGGTGGAAACCGGGGCTCCGGTTTTAATAGAGGTAAATAAAATGAAAAATGTAACCGGATATCTTCATTCAGTTGAAACCGCAGGAACGCTTGACGGCCCTGGAATCCGCAGGGTTCTCTTTTTGAATGGATGCCCTCTGAAATGTGTGTATTGCCACAATCCGGATACCAGAAAGTTCAGGTGTGGAATTGAAACAGATGCCTACACAGAACTTAAAACCATAGCGAAGCAGAAAGAGTTGTTGCTTTCGATGAAGGGGGGAGTTACCCTTTCCGGAGGTGAGCCGCTTTCCCAGCCCGAATTTGTTAAAACCATATTTGAGGGATGCAGGATGATGGGAATACACACTGCGCTGGATACCTCAGGATTTGTAGGGCATAAAGCCGATGATGAGCTGCTTTCTTACACTGATCTTGTTTTGTTGGATATTAAGCACTTCGATCCCGACGGCTACAAACGGGTAACTGGAGTAAGTTTACAGCCCACCTTAGATTTTGCGAAACGCCTTGCAGAAATGAATAAACCCGTTTGGCTTCGTTTTGTGTTAGTTCCGGGTTTTACCGACGATTTGAACGCTATTTCCAGAATGGCTGCTTTCGCCAGAGAGTTAGGAAATGTGGAGCGAGTAGAAGTACTTGCTTTCCATAAAATGGGGGAATACAAATGGGAAGCTCTGGAAATGGATTACCAACTTTTTGATACCGAAGAACCCAGTTCTGACTTGATCAACCAAACCAAAGCTACCTTCGAAAAAGAAGGGCTGATGGTGTATTGAGTAAGTTACTCAGAGGTTTCGGTCGAATAGAATCCATTTAGAGGTCATCCTATGCCAAGGCTAAGGATCTGCCAAGCTATTAAAATTTGTAGATTCTTCGGAAGTATCCTCAGAATGACTTAGAGAGTGTATACTAAATTGTGATTCTTAAAACCTTGCTAGTTCATGCATCCGCTTGGACTAGGAAAAAAGGCACAAGTGGGCTCTTGTGCCAGAGTGGGATTAATTCTTGAAATTTTTTTGAATGTTATTGAATTCATTTTGAAGCTCGTCGAAGAGCTTAAATTCATTAGTAATTAAATTGTAATAGTATACTTTTCTTGTTTTTTCGAAGTAACCTTTTCTAATAAGTGGACTTTCTTTGTCTTCAATTACTTCATCAAAATAAATCTCATTAAAATTATCCGAGAACCAATACGAATCTAGCTTTAAAGTATCAGGTGTAATTTTTCTAAGTTTTGTTCCATCTAAGTTGGAGAGGAAAAAGGGCATATTATCTTTTTCGTTGATCCTGGAATCTCCATTGTCGTCACTTAAAGCAATTTGATAGATACCAAACGGGAAGTTCTTTTGATCATTCCGATAGTAAGAATATCGTTCACCGCCAATTAAGTAATTATGAATATATCCATTTTTGGGTAAGAGCCTTTGAATTTGGCTTCGATCTTCATTGAAGAAAATGATATTAATAGCTGCTCCTACCATGTAAATTGAAATATCTGAAGCACTATTGATATCATCAATTATGTCTTGGGGTAGCTTTTTGTCTAGTACGACAACAGGAGAGTAATAAAAATTCGATGAATCAATTTTTATTGGTCGCTCATACATTAAATGCTGTAAATCGACATTCAATTCATTTGCTCTTTCACTTTTATCACCAACAATTATCCCTCTTTCATGAGGGCCATTATTAATGCCAAAATTATTATCTATTAGTTCATAGAATATCCGAGGGATTGAAATAATAAGTAAGATCGATAGAGCAATCCCATTAAATCCCCAAATGAATTTCATAAACCTTGATTTTGGGTATCCACTTTTCATATTCCAAAAAAATTAACTAATGAAAGTTTGCAATAGTTTATTAAATATAAACTTAAAACCCCAACAACTTCTCCAGTTGGGTGTTCAACTGTTCTAAGTTCATGTAGCCTTCTTCCAGGCTTTTATTAAACGGAATCGGCATATCCAGCGCAGCGCAGCGTAGAACGGGAGCATCGAGGGCTTCAAAGCAATGTTCGTTTATCCAGGCGCTTACTTCACTCATTGGTCCCATAATCATAGATGGTTCCTGAAGCAGTAACACCCGGTTGGTTTTCAAAACGGTGGCTTTGATGGCTTCGTAATCGAGAGGGGCGAGGCAGCGTAAGTCCAGTACTTC
>JBLLNP010000024.1:0-23355 GCA_048058975.1 Balneola sp. | reverse complement strand
GTAGAAGAAATGCCAAAGTTAGTTGGTGGGTTAGCTTCAATTCAAAGCAAAGTAAAGTATCCGGAGATGGCTAGAAAAGCAGGGATTGAAGGCAGAGTTACCTTGCAGTTTATTGTAAATGAAGAGGGAAGAGTTGAAAACCCCAGGGTAATTCGAGGAATTGGTGGTGGCTGCGATGAAGCTGCTTTAGAGGCCGTAAAAATGGCCGAATTTACTCCGGGTGTTCAAAAAGGAGAACCTGTAAGAGTACAATACTCTCTCCCCATTATTTTCCGGTTAACTGATGCCGATTAGGTAATGACCTTTCTAAAAAGCAGGAAAAAATCTTCCTGCTTTTTTGGCCAAAACTTTTTTGTAACATCTTGTTTGGTTGCTCGTAGCAGCGCCGAGATCTAAACCAAACATGTTTGTTATGCCAGCTAAATTAAGAAAATCCAAGAAGGACAAAATGATAGCCGGAGTATGCGCCGGATTAGCAGAATACCTTGGCTGGGACCCAACCATCGTACGAATACTATTTGTCATTTTTTCATTCCCATCATACGGTGCAGCTATTATCATTTATTTCATATTAGCTATCGTAATGCCTGACTAAAGCTTCTTTCTCTTATTCTCTACCTAGTTGTAAAATTGAAGCTCACTGTGCATCTTAAGCAGAATTTAAAACTGTTTTTGTATGAAAGTAGGAATTGTAGGAGATGCCACTCGTGGAATTGCCTGGGAAGCACATCTAAGGCCTCATAGTATAGTCCGACAGGTTGAATTAACACCATCTATAAACGATCTTGATTCTGTTGATGCTTGCCTGATTCTGGATGAATCAGAACATAATCTTGATATTCTTTTAGAGGGAATTCATAAAGGGTTCAACTGTTTTTTTATCGCTAAACCTCCTACAGATATTAAAAGGCTGGAAAAAATTCATCGCGCCGCAAAGGAGGCAGGTGTAATTATCCAGTTTGCCCATTGGCCTACTCTGGCACCTGCAACCCAATGGATGATGGATAAAGTTTCTCGCCCTAATTTCATTCACATCGAAAAAGAGATAAACAAAAATCAGTTGATTGATGTTGAAAACGAATTCAAACATCTGTGGATCGATGAATTCGGGCTCTGTCTAAAATGGATTGATAGCGGCATTCATCATATTGAGGCAAAGAAAATTAACCTTACTGAACATTACCCGGTAATCATTCATCTATTCCTGAGGTTTGACAGCGGGGCTTCAGCTTCTATAAGTGTATATACAGGTGCTGCCGAAAACAAACACAAACGCATCATTTCCAATAAAAATGAACTTCTAGAGTGTGATGTTCCGAATCAGATTATAAAACTTGGAAGAGTGAATGATTCTAGCCGACTTTATTTTGAAAAACAGGTTTTTGATCCTGCCACTTCGGCCGAAAAAGCAGCCCTCCTTTTCTTAAAATCTATTCAATTGAATAAAGAATCGGCATATACCAGCTATGATGCTCTTCGTTTAGCAACGAATATTGAAAGAGTAGAGCAACGTTTAAAGCAATTTTCTTAACACTCAGAAAACATTCAGGTAATATTAACTTTACTTTCTGTTAACAATTTGGTAACATTGGAATGACATCAAATTTAGAGAGGTATTGTCATGAAAAAGTTAGTATTTACATTCGTTTTTTTGATCGTTACAGCACTTACTGCTACTAATGCTCAGCAAATCGAATCCCCTAAAGAAAGTAAAATTGTTACTCATGTTATCGGGAACCATTATGATGTGGTTTATCTGGATGCAGAAGGCAATACTTTTCAGGAAGGTCAATATTTAAAAATTGGTGAGCGTTACAAGCCACACGGAATCTGGAAATTATATGACAGAAACTCTCTTACGTTGGTTACTACTGCTAAATATGACAAAGGTGAACAGCTTTGGGTTGAAACCATTGTAGATGGTAAAGTTCTTCATGTAGATAAGTATGAACTTAAAGTAAAACGCCTTGAAGAACGTGTAGCGGCTTTAGAACAAAAAGTAAAAGAATTGGAATAATTAAAGGTTGAGGCAGACATGAAAACTAATTTATATAATCAATACTACAAACTAGGCTTAGAGCATTTTATCAATAAAAAACTTTTGGGTTTACATAAACCAAACGTTTATACAAATTTCTTTTACTTCGGGCTGATTCTGGCAATCGTAATGCTGGCACAGATCCTTTAAAAACTATTTTGGTTTCATTGCCTTAAAAGCAGCTTTAAGCTTTTTACGAGACATCAGGTCGTTGATAAAATTAAATTGTCCGGCCTGAAGTCGTTCTCCCCCATCAATTACAACAGATTCTCCGGTTATATAAGGAACGAGGTCAGACATGAGGAATATAGCCAGATTGGCAAGTTCCTCATGTTTTCCGTATCTCTTCATAGGAATCTTTTTTATAAACAACTTTTCAATCATCTTATCAGGAACTAATCTGGACCAAGCCCCTTTGGTTGGAAAAGGCCCTGGAGCAATCGCATTTACACGAATCCCATATTCCGCCCATTCAAAGGCTAAGGAGCGAGTCATTGCTAAAACACCTGCTTTACTACATGCAGAAGGAAGTACAAATGCGCAGCCAGTGCTTTCTGCGTAAGTAGTAACAATATTAAGTATGGAACCTTCTCTATTGTTGTCGATAAGATAATTACCAAAAGCATGGGTACAGTTAAAACTTCCATGAAGAACAATATCTACGATTGCTTTAAATCCACCGGGAGTCAAATCTTCAGAAGCAGACAAAAAATTCCCCGCCGCGTTGTTTACCAATCCTTCCATCGATCCAAAATCAGAAACAATGTGCGAAATCATTTCTTTCACTGCTTCATGGTCACGTACATCCGTGATATAATATCTTGCAACTGTTCCCTCTCGCTCTGCTTTTATTTCTTCAACTGCCTTAGCAAGCTTTTCTTCGGTTCTCCCACATATCGCAATATTAGCACCCGTTCTTGCAAAGCCCTTCGCCATTGCCAGGCCAAGACCACTTCCACCCCCGGTTATTAAGATAGTCTTTCCAGCCAGTGTATCTTCTGTAAACATATTGTACTTAGTTTATATTTTCGAAAATTCCTGCAGCACCCATTCCCCCGCCAATACACATTGTGACCAAACCGTATTTGGATTTCCTTCGCTGCATCTCGTGAAGAATTTGGGTAGTAAGTTTTGCACCGGTGCAACCGAGTGGGTGTCCCATAGCAATTGCCCCGCCATTTACATTGGTAATTTCCTGATTTAAACTTAGCTCGTTTATGACAGCTAACGACTGAGAAGCAAAAGCTTCATTGAGTTCTATCAAATCGATGCTTTTTAATGACAACCCTGCTTTATCTAATACTTTGGGAACTGCTTCCACCGGCCCAATCCCCATATATTCTGGTGCCACTCCGGCTACATCAAATGCTACATAACGAGCGATTGGCTCTAAACCAAGCTCATTTACTTTTTCTTCACTCATTACCAGAACTGCAGCAGCAGCGTCATTCATTTGAGATGAGTTCCCGGCAGTAACCGTTCCACCTACTTTAAATACCGGACGGAGCTTGCCTAATGCTTCCACCGATGTATCCGCTCTTGGTCCTTCATCTTGGCTGAAAGTGAATGTTTCTTCTATAATTTGTCCGTCTGCATTTACTTTCTTTTCAACAATTTTCATTGGGGTAATCTGCCCTTCAAATCTACCATGCTGCCAAGCGGACATCGCACGTTGATGACTCTGATAAGCAAAAGCGTCCTGTTCTTCCCTTGTTACTTTATATTTTTCCGCAACATTTTCTGCTGTGATTCCCATGCTTATATATACTTCAGGCCGGTTATCGACTAATCGTGGATTTGGCTGAAAAGACATCCCTCCCATCGGAACCATACTCATCGATTCGACTCCTCCCGCGATAATCACATCCGCCCCCCCCGCTATAATTCGTTCTGCTGCCATAGCTATAGTTTGCAGTCCTGATGAGCAAAACCGATTGATTGTCACTCCTGGAACCGAATCGGGTAAGTCTCCTAATAAAGCGATCTGTCTTGCAATATTTAATCCCTGCGATGCTTCCGGAAATGCACACCCTATCATTACATCATCTACCTCAGCCGGATCTAAGTCGGGCACCTGTTTCATCAGATCTTTAATAACTTCTCCTCCAAGAGTATCGGGATATGTGAACCGAAGCGAGCCTTTATTCGCTTTTCCACAGGCTGTTCGTTTTGCTGCTACTATATAAGCTTCTCTCATAGCTAATTCCTCAATGATTTTCCGGTTTTGAGCATGTGCTCTATGCGTGCATGGGTTCCTGAATCTTTAAAACATTCCAGAATCGCTTCTCTTTCCAATTTGTAGAGGTATTCTTCGTACACTTCCTGAGGCTCGCTCAGATCACCTCCAGCCAATATATGTGCAACTCTTCCACTTACTACTTTGTCATATTCTGTAGCGTATCCAGCTTCATGCATTATATATAGCATCGTTTTCATTACGCTAAGTGCTTTTTCTCCCTGAACTTTTATAGGTTCTTTAGCTGGTGGCTGGTATCCATTCTCAACCATGGAAAGAGCTTCTTGTTTTGCTATTGAGAGTTGTAGATTTCTGTTCATAACGATTACGTCCTCATCTCTCAAAAATCCAAGCTCTTTCGCTCTATGCGCACTATCAGAAACTTTTGCCAACCCAATGGTTTTAAAAACTTCTTTTATAAAAGGTAGTGCATCTGCCTCCAATTCAAGCTTATGCATGGCTCGTTTCAATAATTCGGTAGTTCCACCACCAGCCGGAATTAAGCCAACGCCAACCTCTACCAACCCCATATAGAGTTCATAGTGTGCAACAACTCTATCAGAATACAATACAAATTCTGTTCCTCCTCCTAATGTCCGACCAAAGGGAGCAGCTACAACCGGGAAAGAAGCATCCCTAAGTTTTACTGCAGTCCGTTGAAAATTGCTTACTGCAGCAACTACATCCTCAAACTTACCAGATTGAATCGCTTGTACTGCTTCCATCAAGTTCGCGCCATAAGCAAAATTTTCTCCATCATGACTGATAACCAGAGCTTTAAAATGTTTTTCTACAGATAAGAGACAGCTTTCAAGTGATTTTACAAGCTCGAAGCCAAGAGTGGCATTTTTTGTTTTGAATTCGAACAACGCAATTCCATCTCCCATGTCCAGTAGCGCTGCCGAATCGTTTTCGAAAAATGGTGTCCTTTTGCTTCTGATTGTTTCGATCGTAAGCTCTCCTTCCGCACTTGGAGTTTTTGGAACCATAGTTTTTGAAACCGGATCAAATACTTTGCCATCCTTGTAAAATGAGTCGAACCCAGCTGTTTTTAAGTCAGAGAGAAGGCTAGGGATTTCTTTTCCTTCTGCTTTCAACTTTTCTGTGACTGCACCCACCCCAAGAGCATCCCATCGTTCAAATGGTCCAATCTCCCAATTAAAACCCCATTTAACAGCCCGATCTATCGATTCGATCGAATCTGAAATCTCAGGGACTCTGTTCGCTGCATACAACAATAAATCTCTTTGGGTTTCCCAAATAAACTTACCGACTTCAGAATCATGAAAACTCAAAAAATTCAGGCGTTCTCCAGTATTTCTGATCTTTTTAGCTTCTTTAATTACTATACCATCAATTTCCTGCTGGGCTTCGTATTCCAGGTTTGATGGATTTATTACATGGAACTCTCTCCCTTTCTCTGTCTGAACTTTTTTATAAAAGCCTCCACCAGTTTTATTACCCAGTTTCCCTTCAGAGATCATTTTTGCAAATTGCTCCGGAAGTTTGAAGGTGTCTTTCATCTCGTCATCTGGAATAAGAGGATGAATATTACCCGAAACATGTGCCATCACATCAAGGCCAACAATATCTCCTGTACGAAATGTAGCTGATTTAGAATATCCGGTCAGGGTTCCTGTAAGCGCATCTATCTCTTCTACCCTAAATGTACCATTAAAAAAGTACGGCATGATGGCTGCCATCGAAAAAACGCCTATACGATTGGCTATGAAATTAGGTGTGTCTTTACAAATTACAACTCCTTTACCTAACACCCGTTCGGAAAAAGTTTTCATATAGGAGACCACTTTCTCGGAGGTTGATTCCGTAGGTATAAGCTCCAGCAGCTTCATATACCGAGGTGGATTGAAAAAATGAGTCCCCAGAAAATGCTCTTTGAATTCCTCCGAACAGTCCGCGCTGATTTCAGAAATTGGTAATCCTGAAGTGTTTGAACTTACTATTGTTTTGGCACTTCTTATTTTATCTAGCCTGGACATTATCTGTTTCTTAATATCCATCCGCTCTATAACAACCTCGCAAATCCAGTCTGCATCCTTCAATTTTTCGAAGTCGTCATCAAAATTCCCGATTTGAATTCGGGAGGCAAATTTAGGAAGTCCAAATGGAGCGGGCTTCAGACTCAGAATTTTTTTTATACTCTCTTCGATTATTTTATTCGGGCGCTTAGGATCTTCACTTTTCAGATCAAGTAAAAGGACTTCCAGCCCGGCATTAACACAGTGCGCGGCAATCTGGCTACCCATTACTCCAGAACCTAGTACCGCCACTTTTCGGATTTTTTTCATGCTTCTTATTTTCTATTCGTCATAAATTGATTTGATCTCTTCCGAGTAGTTTTTCTTTACCACACTCCGTCTGACACTCATTTTCGGGGTTAGTTCACCCTTTTCAATACTGAAAGGCCGCTCAAGTAAAACAAACTTTTTTATCTGCTCCCAATGGGGAAGCTTTCTGTTTACTTTATCTACTTCCAGCTGAATTTTGCCTACAATCTGTTCATTCGTAGTTAAATTTTCAGTGGGATAGGGCACTCCTTTTTGTTTGAACCTTTTCTCCATATTAGTCCAGTCAGGAGCAATTAGCGCGGCGCAAAACTTTTCTTCGCTACCTACTACCATAGCTTGATCTATAAAACCACTATTTATTAATGCATTCTCGATAGGCTGAGGAGCAACATACTTACCTGTAGAAAGTTTGAACATTGATTTTTTACGATCAGTAATAAATAACCAACCTTCATCATCTATATATCCAATATCCCCTGTGCAGAACCAGCCATCTTCAGTCATTACTTCTGCGGTTTTATCCGGCATTTTGTAATAGCCTTTCATAAGGTTCGGCCCTTTGGTCTGGATTTCACCATCTTCAGCTATTCTGATCTCAACATCTTCCAGGGCTTTTCCGGCCGAGCCTATTCTAATCACGTCCGGCAGGCTGGATGTCATAACCGGTGAGGTTTCAGTCAATCCATATCCCATACCTGTTTTCAGGCCAATTCCATTAAAAAAGCGCATTACGGGTGGTGCTAAAGCTGCTCCACCTACGGTTGTACCAATCAGGTTCCCTCCCATCCCTTCTCTGATTTTTGAATACACAAGTTTATCAGCAATTTTCCATTGAGCTGCTTTTAATCCTACGGGAGGATGTTCAGGATCATACTCTTCTGCAAGTTTTATTGCCCAATAATACAGTTGTTTTTTTACTCCTGATAATTCCTGACCTCTTACTTTAATCCCTGTCATAATTTTTTCCAGCAGTCTTGGGACGGTAGCAAAATAAATGGGTTTAACTGTTACCAAATCTATCCTGAAGTCCTGAACATCTTCCACATAATAGATAGATGCGCCCGAGCAGATATACAGATAGGACGCAATTCTCTCCAACATATGAGCTAATGGGAGGTAGGACAAAATTTTCGGAGTCTCGAACAGATCAGAAGAAAATGGCATTCTTTTTAAAGATGCAAGTGCATTTGAAGCCAGATTCCTGTGCGTTAGCATCACTCCTTTTGGGACTCCAGTTGTACCTGAAGTATAATTGATGTTTGCAAGATCATCCGGTTCAATCGCGCTTCTAAGATTATCGTATAACCCAGGTTGTTCTGATTCAAGCTCTTTACCCATTTCCATTACTTCTTCAAACCCCTTCAGTTTTTTATGAGATGAAGGCTGAATACAAATGACCGCTTGTACCGAAGTAATGGCTTTAATCAGAGGTTTGGTTTCTTCAAAAAGCTCATCATTTGAAACAATGTGAACTTTTGCCTCTGAGTTTTCAAGAATGTATTTAATTTGATCGGCAGGCTGAGTAGTGTAAACCGCTACATTTACCGCACCCAATGAAAGTACTGCCTGATCACAAATTAGCCATTCCGTACTATTTTCTGAGTGAATAGAAACCCTGTCTCCTTTACGAACTCCAAGGTGATACAAACCTAAAGCCAAATGACGCACCTTAGATTTGAAATCTTCAACTGAAGTTTCCAGCCATTGCCCTTTTCTCTTTACAGCAGAGAGAATCCCTAATTTATTTTTTTTCATTCCCTCTTCAAGTAAAAGAGGTACTACTGCTGGTTCATATTTCATACATTCCTGATAAAGTTACTTTGCAACTATAGATACACTTTCAGCCAAAAACATGAAAGCGTTTCCGACAAATAAATACTCAACTTAACACTGTTAAGCAAGTTTTATGATTATAGAAGAATCAATTAAAGAAAAAGTGCAGTTCTTCCTTAGTAAAAATGAAGCTAATATGGGGACTGTATTGGGCATGAAGTTCCTCAAAATCAGCAAGGAAGAAATGATCGGAGAAATGCCCGTTGATGAGCGAACCGTTCAACCTTTCCGGGTATTACATGGTGGTGCATCTGTTGCATTGGCTGAAACATTATGCTCGGTTGGTGCCTGGATTCATCTTCCTGAGAATAAAACTGCTGTAGGAGTTGAGATTAATGCTAATCATCATCGCCCTGTTAAAGAGGGCGGCAAAGTAACCGCAACTGCTACTCCCATCCAGATTGGAAGAACCATTCATGTATGGGAAACAAAAATCGTAGATGAACGAGGGAAACTGGTTTGCACCTCGAGGTGTACGCTTGCAATTGTGAACATCGAACGTTGAACACTGAAAAAATTTTCATCTTTTTCAGTGTTCAATATTCTTTTTTCAATGTTCTAAAGAGGTAGGTTGTCATGCTTTTTCTTGGGAACTGAATCGACTTTATGCTGAGTAACTTCCATCATCTTAATCAGCTTTTCCCTTGTTTCAGAAGGAAGAATTACATCATCTATAAATCCTCGAGCTGCCGCTTTATAGGGATGAGCAAACTCCTTTGAGTATTCATCCTCCAGTTCTTTTTGCTTGGCTTCGGGGTCATCTGCGGTTACTATTTCTTTTCTGAAAATGATTTCGACCGCTCCTTTGGTTCCCATCACAGCAATTTCTGCAGTTGGCCATGCAACATTATAATCGGCGCGGATATGTTTCGAGTTCATTACATCATAAGCTCCACCGTATGCTTTTCGTGTAATTACCGTCATTTTTGGCACTGTTGCTTCACAGAAAGCATAAAGCAGTTTTGCGCCATGCTTAATAATTCCACCCCACTCTTGGTCAGTACCAGGTAAAAATCCCGGAACATCTTCAAATACAACCAGTGGGATATTGAATGCATCACAAAAACGAACAAAACGTGCACCTTTCAGTGAGGACCTAATTCCAAGAACCCCTGCCAATGAAAGTGGCTGATTGGCTACAATTCCCACACTTCGGCCACCTAACCTTGCAAATCCGACGATGATACTTTCAGCGTAATCTTTCTGAACCTCAAAAAATGAATCTTTGTCAACGATACCCTGAATAACATCATGCATATCGTACGGCTTGTTTGGATTGAGAGGAACAATAGTTTCCAAAGCCTTGGCTTTGGCTGAATCCGGATCTTTGGAAGGAATGTTGGGTACTTTTTCCTCACAATTCTGTGGAATATAGCTCATCAGTTTTCGTATTTCCTGAAGGCAAACCGCATCATTAGGAGTAGCAAAATGTGCTACCCCGGATTTTGTATTGTGAGTTACCGCACCGCCTAACTCTTCGGATGTTACTTCCTCGTGAGTAACCGTTTTTACCACGTTTGGCCCGGTAACAAACATATAGCTGGTATTTTCTACCATAAAAATAAAATCGGTAAGAGCCGGGCTATATACCGCACCGCCAGCACATGGTCCCATAACGGCAGAAATTTGTGGAACAACTCCTGAAGCCATCGTATTTCTCCAGAACACTTCGGCATAACCGCCAAGAGAGGTAACCCCTTCCTGGATTCTGGCTCCACCTGAATCATTGAGGCCAATAACAGGTATCCCGTTTTTCATTGCGAGATCCATGATCTTGCAAATCTTTTCAGCATGAGTTTCAGAAAGTGAACCACCGAATACAGTAAAATCCTGGCTGAACACATACACTGGCTTGCCATGAATTTTTCCAAAGCCGGTAATAACACCATCACCTAAAAATTTTTGCTTATCCAGGCCAAAAGCAGTGCTACGATGAGTTACAAACGCATCAATTTCCTCGAAGCTTCCTTTATCAACCAACAATTCAACCCGTTCTCTGGCGGTAAGCTTTCCTTTTTCATGCTGCTTGGCTATCCGGGCTTCCCCACCACCTTTTAATACTTCCTTTCTGAGTTCGAGCAAGCGTTGAACTTTTTCGTTCGATTCCATAATACTCCTTAGCTATTCCGATTCCGTTGTTCGTTAAAATACTGGTGCAAACGGTCAGTAAAATCCACCGTAGCCCCAGAGAACAAATCAACATTATTCTTTTTGAAAATATCCTTTTGTAAAAAAGTAGAGGTTTCTTTCCAGGTACTGAACCCCGTAATTTTTTCTAAAGCCTTTTCATACTTTTTTTCTGAACCTGAAAAAATCACTTCGATAAATTCAGCCTTTCGGTCTTCCAGAATTGTTTCAAAATTGAATGGCTCTTCCTCTTCCTCTTCATCAACCTCACTTTCAATTACCGGCTCATCCTGATAAGTGTCATCAACATGGATTTCTTCTTCATACTCTTCCGCCAGTACTGGTTCCTTATTACTGTTACGTTCTCCCCCCATCAGTACATCCATTTGGTCCTTATTCAGAAACTGTGCCCAAATAGGTTTTTCTTCCGACTCTTCGTCCGGGTCACTCTCATTATCTTCAGTTAGCTCTTCTTTAAAAATATCTTCCGGCTCAGCCTCTTCGGGTGCATCATCTTCTTCGCTGACAAAAACATCCGCGATATCTTCTTCTACTTCAATCTCCTCCGGTTCTTCTTTTTTCTCGATCGTCTCGAAAGAATTCTTAGCCTGATCGAGAATGGAAATGAGGTTTTCCCTGAACTCTGCGATTTCCTGAGTATCGTCTTCTTTCTGCTGTTTGATTTTAGCAGCTATTTCTTCTGAGGTTTCCGAAACCTGATTATCTTCAGAAGATTCGTTGCTTAGAGAGAAAAGTTTATTCAATGAATCCACTTGCTCGAAATCATCCACTTCAACCACACCATCGCTGGCAATATCCGAAAGTAGCTCCGACATCTCTTCATCAGAAAGACTCATTTCCAGAAAATGACCCGCAATAGTATCTTTCTCTTGTTCTTGTTCCTCAGAACTATCAGTGTAGCTGCTGAACAAACTTTCAATGTTCGAAGAACCAGTTTGAGGCTCCTCTTCTTTCTTTTGTGATTCAACCGAAGGAGGAACTTCTTCTACTACGAAAGCGGTAATATCTTCGTCAGAAATGATCTTAATAAAATCTGCTTTACTAAGCGCCACTTCCATCCTTTCAAACTTTTCTGACATCCTGTACAAGCCTTTGTCCTTGAAAAAAATAGCCAGTAGCATTGGATGAACTTTGCCACCAAAAAGGATAAATAATTGCTCCAACTTCTGAGCCCAATCCTGCGGGGTATAAGATGCTACTAATTTGGTATCCAGTTTCTGAATCAGAAGTTTACAGCGTTGTTTTGTAAGTGAATCGAGATTCCTTTTTTCCATATACAAAGGAATCGCGGTACCAAAGTGTTTGTAAATTGTTAAATAAGAACAGCGTTCATGAATTTCTTCCAATAGCAACTCTTCATCATCTCTGAAAAGATATTCAGCCATATTCTTTCGAGGCTCAATAAACAAGAGGATAATGTCTTTCACCACCGTGTGAATCACGTTATACAATTCATCCTTAGGAATTCTAGAAGTACTGATCGCAGACCGAACATAGTCCTGAAATGCATCTGCCACCAGTCTTGTCTGACCATCAAACCAGAGAGGTGAAGATGTTCCAATTTCCTCACGTACTTTGTCTTCCAAAAATAAACGAATGCGCTCCACTACAAATGAAGGGATACCTGATTTAAGCAGCTCCTTCGGAGTATATTCCGCCCTATCGCTGGTTACGAGGCTTACAAGTTGATCCGTTATTTGATCGATTACTTTTTGCATAGAGGATTGATGTGCGCAGAAAATAGGAGGTCTTCAGGCGCTTTACAACCAAATAACTGTAATAATTATTTAGGTTTGATGAAGAAATTTGTCTTCTGTTATTTTCTTTGATCTTCCTACCTTCCTGCATGATCTCAGTGCAGGCAAATCAGCTTTCCAAAACATACAACCGCAGAACGGTTTTCAGCAATCTTTCTTTTGCTCATTCTGAAGGGGTGCTCGGCATTTCCGGAGCAAACGGTAGCGGAAAATCGACGTTATTGAAATGTATGGCAGGGTTATTACGCCCAAAATCGGGAGAAATACTCTGGAAGCATGGTGCTGAAGTTTTATCCAAAGACCAAATAAAACCACTGATTGGATATTCAGCACCTTACATTAATTTGTATGATGAACTCACGGCTTTCGAGAATCTGGAATTTTTACTTAAGGTAAGCGGTCGGACAAGCAATGAAGAAGAAATCAATGCTGTTTTGGGTTACGTTCAAATGGACGGGTTTAAGGAGCAGCTTTTTAAAGAACTTTCCACCGGACAACGGCAGCGCATTAAATTGGCCTCGGCATTAATTACAAAACCTGAGATTCTCTTTTTGGATGAACCCGGCTCTAACCTGGATGAAAAAGGGCATGAACTGGTTTCTAAAATAGTAGCCGATCAGAAAGAAAAGGGAACATTAGTGATTCTGGCTTCGAATGACACGATAGAGATCGGACTTTGTGATAATGTAGTCAGTTTGGGTTGATTGTTATTCGTTATTCGTTATTCGTTATTCGTTATTCGTTATTCGTTATTCGTTATTCGTTATTCGTTATTCGTTATTCGTTAAAAATATTCCTTTTCTTACCTTCCACTCACAACTCAAACCTCAGAACTCAAAACTAAAATAAAGTGATTTCACAACACGATCAGGATCTTGCAAAACTAATTCTTGAACATTCCACACAGCTTCAAAAAGGCGAAAATGTGATGGTTCAACTTATTGGCTTGAACGGCATCAACCTTCTAAGAGCATTGGTTCAGCAAATCAGAGATAAAAACGCTCATCCATTTGTTCAAATAGAAGATTCCGAAACGCAGCGCATCCTCATCGAGAACGGAAATGAAGAGTTTTGGAAAAATCAGGCAACGGTGGATCAGCTTCCTCTGATGAAACAGATGGATGTGTTTATCGGAATCCGTGCTTCAGAAAATATCTACGAAAATTCGAAAGCAGATAAATCAGCTAATAAAGCGTACTCAGAACACTTCCTGCACCCTGTTCACTTTGAGGAAAGAGTAAATAATACCAAGTGGTGTATTATGCGCTACCCCTCTCCTGCTTTTGCGATGAATGCCAAGCTCCCAACCAGTGAGTTCACTAAGTTTTATTATGATGCATGCCTGGTGGACTATGCCAAGCTCAAAGAAGCGATGGAACCACTGGAAGCCCGACTCCGCAAGACCGATATGATTCACCTGAAAGGGGAAGGAACAGACATTAGTTTTTCTGTGAAAGGGCAAAATTGGGTTCCGTGTTTTGGCTCACATAACATTCCGGATGGAGAGCTTTTTACTTCTCCTGTTCGTGATTCTGTAAACGGATACATCACTTATGCTCCATCTGTATACCAGGGAAAACCGTTTGAGTTCGTAAAGCTGGTTGTTGAAAACGGCGTGGTGGTGGACTTTGATTCTTCCAACAATGAAGCCCTGAAAGATATTCTGGATACAGATGAAGGAGCCCGCCGATTTGGGGAATTCAGTTTTGGAACCAATCCGATTATCGAAAAACCGATGTACGATATTCTCTTTGATGAGAAAATTTACGGTTCCAATCACCTTACACTTGGCAAAGATTATGAAATCGCCCCAAACGGAAATTCCAGCAACATTCACTGGGACCTGGTTTGTATTGGTGCTGATGTGTACCTGGATGACGAATTGGTTAGAAAAGGTCGTGAGTTTGTAGTGGATGATCTAAAAGGATTGAACCCAGACAAGCTTTTGAATTAAGAGTTTAAAGTGAACATTGGAGATTTTCTGCTCCTTCATTTTTAAATCTTCATTCGCTATTCTTAGCTCATGAAGAAAACCATCCTCATATACGGCCTTGCCTTAGCGGCACTCATTTTTCTCCTTGAGTATTTCGAGTACCGCTATTTTGTGCGTGATCTTTCACAGGAAGCGTTTGTCTTTATAATTGCCCTAATGTTTGCCGGGCTAGGTCTCTGGGTTGGGCAAAAACTTACCGCTCCTAATAAAGTCCGTGCCGAATTTCAAAAAAATGAAAAAGCCATCGATTTCCTTGGAATCAGCGAACGTGAACTGGAAGTACTGGAATTAGTTGCTGAAGGACTTTCAAACCAGGAAATCGCTGGTAAATTATTCGTTTCCATCAACACCGTTAAGACTCATCTCTCCAATTTATACGAAAAGCTGGAGGTTAACCGCCGGACCCAGGCCGTTGAAAAGGCAAAGTCTTTGAAGTTGATTAAGTGAGAGTTGAGAGTTGATGGAGCTCACTCATCACTCATAAAATAACCCACATTTTGGGATGATTTTGGTAAAATCATACTTTCGGGTGACGGAATTAGCCGAGGTAATCCTTTTCTTTGCTGGCGAATTATCACAAAAACTTGATGAAATGAATTCTATGAATAAAATCATTTTAGTGTATGGCTCCATTACCGGAGCTGTAATTATCGGAAGCATGATGCTGGGAATTTGGGCTGCCAGTTCCGGAGCTGATTCCTTCTTTGCTTCAGAAACCATTGGATACTCCATTATGCTCATTGGTTTCTCGATGATTTTTGTAGCAACAAAAAAATATCGTGATCAGGAACTGGGTGGAGTCATTAATTTTAAAACTGCCCTTAAAGTCGGTTTAGGTATTTCGTTAGTAGCCGGAATTGTGTATGTGATAACATGGGAAGTGAATCTTTATCTAACTGATTATGCGTTTATTGAAGAATACACGAATTCCATCATTGATAAAGCCCGGGAATCAGGGGCCAAACCAGAGGAACTCAGTGCTACTATTCAGCAAATGGAAGAAATGAAAGCACAGTATGATAACCCATTGTACCGCCTCCCGATTACCTTCACAGAAATCTTCCCGCTCGGACTACTGCTGTCTCTTATAAGCGCAGGACTATTTAGAAATCCAAATTTCCTGAAATCTGAAGATTTAACTGCACAACCAGAATAATCATGCAAATTAAAGCCAACACTCCTGAAGAATATTTAGAAAAAGTACCTGTAGAAAGAAAAGAACCTATGGAAAAGCTTCGTCAGGCTCTTCTGGAAAACTTACCTGAAGGATTTGAAGAGTGCATTAATTACGGAATGATTGGATATGTAGTTCCCCACAGCATTTATCCTGATGGATATCATTGCTCACCCGAACTTCCTCTTCCATTTATAAATATAGCTTCTCAGAAAAATTTCATTGCTTTATATCACTCAGGAATTTATGCCAGTGAAGAACTACTGAACTGGTTTGTAGAAGAATATCCAAAGCATGTGAAGACTAAACTTGACATGGGGAAAAGCTGTATCCGATTCAAGAAGCCTGATCAAATTCCTTATGAGTTAATCGCTGAACTGGCTACCAAAATGAGTGTTCAGGAGTGGATTGACATCTATGAAAAAGCCATAAAACGATAACAATCAATTTTAAATAGGGATAGAAATGAATCATACTTTAGAAGCCACTATAAAAAAACCAATTAATGACGTCATAGCTTTTCATCAAAATCCTGAAAAATACCCTCTTTGGATGGAAGGATTCATAGCTCATGAAGTAATTTCGGGAAATCAGGGAGAAAAAGATGCGGTATCAAAATTTACTTTTGATATGAAAGGAAGAACCATGGAAATGAATGAAACCGTACTTGAAAGCAATCTGCCTCAAAAGTACTCTGTTCGCTATGATGGTCCGGGCATGGTTAATATAGTTAGTTTTAGTTTTTCTGAGATTGATGAAGCAACCACTAAGGTTGTCAATTACAATGAGTTTGAGTTTTCCGGATTCATGAAAATTATTGCTTTCTTTATGGGTGGAGCGTTTAAGAAACAAAGCCAGAAGTATCTTGATGACTTCAAAGCTGCCATTGAAAACGAGTAAATAATTGCAAGATGTTGTACGAGCGCATCATACCACCTTTGTCCCTTTCTGGCCTGATTGATTGTTATTGGGTTGTGGAAAGCAACGATCGAACCATACAGCGGCAGAAAATTATTCCGGATGGATTTCCCGAAATCATTTTTCATTATGGTGATCCTTACAGGATCAACATAACCGGAGAATGGCAACTTCAAAGCCGAAAACTATTAGCGGGTCAAATCAGAAATCATTTTTCACTGGAAAATACCGGGAGCGCGGGGATGATTGGAATCAAACTTAAGCCACATGCCTTAACCTGCTTTTTTGGAATAGATATGAAACCACTTACAGATGATGTTTTAGATCTCGATTCGATATTGCAAGCCGAATTTGCTCCGGTTTCAGAAATGCTTCTTTCGAACAATCCTTATTCAAAAAAAATAGATTCTCTAAATCATCTCTTTGGGGGGATAAAAATAAATAATTCAAAAAACGATCTTCTTACCGAAAAGGCACTTAATCTGATTTTTGATACCAATGGAATGATTCCAATTTCGGAGTTGACCTTGAGATTAAATATTAATGAACGCAAACTGGAACGTCTTTTTAGCCATTATATAGGGCTCTCTCCTAAGTTTTACGCCCGAATTATTCGCTTCAACTATATCTTCCAACTTATTCAAAAGCAGCAACTTTCATGGAGTGAAGTTGCCCAGCTAAGTGGCTACTACGACCAATCTCATTTCATCAGTAATTTTCAGGAGTTTACTGGAGAAGATCCCTCTTCTTATTTCTTTGAAGATAAAAACATGGCCAATTTTTTTCTTAAACGACCGATTGAAAACTGATATGTCGGTTTTTTCCAATACATATCTCTTCTCACATTTTAGTTTTGAGTTTCAATCTCAACTCAAAAATCTACTTATGAAAGCATTTATTATTACGTGCCTTGTTTTTATTTCAACTTCATTATCAGCACAAACTCTGAGTGATCTGAAATGGATGAACGGCTATTGGACTAATCAACAAAATGGAAACAGTTCTGAGGAATTGTGGTCAACTGCTTCCGGAGGAATGATGATGGGAATGAACCGAGGAGTGTATGCCAATGGCATAAGTTCATTCGAATTCATCAGAATTGTAGAATCGGAGGGTAAAGTGATTTACCTGGCCAGTCCGGGCGGACAAACTCCTACCCCCTTCACTCTTACTAAAGTTACAGGCAAAAAAGCCGTATTCGAAAATATGGAGAACGACTTCCCTCAACGAATAATTTATTCCAGGGATGGAGATGAACTTACCGCCAGGATTGAAGATTCATCCGGTGAAAAGGGAATGCAATGGACATGGACTAAAACCAAATTTGATTAATTATGAAAAAACCTGCTCTCATTCTATTAATAGTACTACTCTTTACCTCAGCTAAAGCTCAAACTCCCGACTCATTCCTTGGAAAATGGGCAGGCTCAGGAACACTGTACAACACTGCTGCAACATTCAGCATGGAATGGGAGCGGGTTCTTAACGAACAGTTTTATCGTCTTACCTTTACAAACGCCCTTGATAACGGTGCTTTCAGTATGAACGCTCACGGGTACTATAAAATGAAAGGAGATTCTATAACCGGACAATGGTTTGATACACGAGGAGTTTCATTCCCTGTAACCGGAGTTGTTAAAGATCAGACGATGATAATCCATTGGGGAACTGCGGATTTTGAACAAGGGAAAACCGAATATGCCTTATTTGCTTCTGGAAAAATGGAAGTCATAGATTTTGTACTTAGAAATGGCGAATACGCCCAATTTGGAAAAGCAACCTATCAACGAAAACAAGACTGATATGAGCGAACAATTCGGAATACATTCACTTTCACTTGCTGTAAAAGACATCAAAGCCTCTAAAGCTTTTTATGAAAAACTCGGATTTGAAGCATTAACAGAGTTCGGATCGGTAGAAGAAAAATGGCTGATTATGAAGCGAGGCGATTATAAAATCGGACTGTTCCAGGATATGTTTGAGGAAAACATCATTACCTTCAATCCAACCGATGCGCGTTCTATCCATTCGGACCTTAAAGAAAAAGGTATCGAATTTTTGATGCAATCCCCTTCCATAGATGATGAAAAAGGCCCCTGCCATTTCTGTATTGCTGATCCTGATGGAAACCAGATTTTATTTGATCAGCATAATGAATAATTCAGCTGCTACTCAAATACTTTTTTGTTTGTTCTAAAGTTATTGGATTTGGTCATTAACTAATTCATTTAAATATGAAAAAATTATTCGCATTACTTTTTGTTTGTTTAATCATACTTACTGGCTGTATTGTAGTAGGAAATGACGACACTGAAGTTGAAATCCGGGTAAAAAACTCAAGCACTTATACAATAGAAAACCTTAGAATCAGTACCGTAGGGGGAGATTATATATATGAAACATTAGCGCCGGGCGAGTTTTCTACTTACAAGGAATATGATTTTTCATACAGCTATTTTTTTGTATCGCTTTCGATTGACACCAATCAATTTGTTCAACAACCGGTTGATTATGTTGGAGAGTCCAAGATTAAAAGTGGTCAATATACCTTTGACATTGCAGTTGAGACTTTTGAAGACCGGCCAATTCATTTTGTTGGAAAGCTGAATAAAGACTAGTAACTACATTTATGCAGGTAAGTGCAGATATCATTGACTTCAAAAAATTATCACAATACTCATCTTCTGAAATAATCAATCATGTGTTTGAGGATGATGACTTGTCTGACTCTTTATTTGTATTTTCAGGTTATGACCTGGAAGGAGGATGGGGCGATAGTTATCACGTATATAGCATTTTTGTAGATTCCTGTACAGAATTAATGAAGGATATTGAGATCTTAAATCAGCTCAAAAAAGGGTACTCCCGTATTTTTTTGACTGGTCTTTTATACGATGATTTGTCTCTTAAGGATTTTCCGGAAGAAGGGTATGTTTCTTCAATATCAAATGAACACTGCGCCCAAATTTCTGAAGCTCTTGATTCAGCTTCTACTCAAAGCCTGATACGAAAAGCCATCAGTACTAAAGACAATCTTGATGAGATTGACACCGGATTATATTTAGATCAATGGCGGAACCTGTTTTTAAAAGCTACTGAAATGAAGCTGGGGATTCTGATTCATATGGGCTGAACCCTTAATCATAACTAAATAATAAACGCTATGAAACGAAGAGTAACAGGAATCGGAGGGGTTTTTCTCAAAGCGGATGATCCCAAAGCAACTAACGAATGGTATGCCAAACACCTTGGAATTAAGACCGGTCAATGGGGAGGCACGTTTGAATGGCGAAATGGTGAAGATGAATCCAAAAAAGGATTTACAGCATGGAGTGTATTCAAAAGCGATACCGCCTATACTGAACCAAGCAAGAAAGACACGATGATAAACTACCGTGTTGAAGATCTCGAGAAGCTTCTAGCTACCCTCAAAGAAGAAGGTGTCCAGATAGTTGGGGAAATGGAAAGCTATGAATATGGTAAGTTTGGTTGGATCATGGATCCCAATGGATACAAAATTGAACTCTGGGAGCCCAATGATGAAGAGTATGAAAAAATCGGGACTGATGACGCGCTGAATAAGATGGGGTAGTTGTTAAGAAGATGTAAAATCTCTCAAAAAACCGCTTTTTATGAAAATTCCTTGTCACTTTTTTGTTTTGGCTCTCGTCATACAGGTGGTCATCGAGAAAAAACTTAACCGGTATTACATCATGGAAATCGCAAAATACATCTTCATCATCGTAGCAAGTATCACCCTTTTTGGAATTTTTGGAGGATTAGCTCCTGACATCAGCATAGCTGAAATGGCTGTTAAAGCTGTTTTTGTAGGGCTTATTTTCGCAACCGCATTAGTGTTACGGGAAGCAAAAACCATGCTTCTCCATAAGATTAGTTAGTTACATTCCCTATCCTGGGATTAGGTTTCGCTCTTGACTGGGTGAAACCTTTTTTATTTCTGTTCGTGGTTAAGAAGTCTGATTAATAAACCATCTTCCTCATGAAAAACTCTAAAGCCTTTTTCTTAACCGGAGCCTCTCTTCTTTTTCTTTGGATTATAGGAGGCTTCAATCCTTATCTGAGCTGGGAACAACGCCTTTTCAAAATAGCCATTGTTGGAATTTTCGCATTCATTGCATGGACGCTAAAAAACTCAAGTAAACAAAGCCGTAGGCGAACAGGACTAATCGTTGTGTTGCTTTTAGCAGCCGGTGTTGCATACGCTGAACCTTATGCCAGCGACTTACTATTCGGACATCATCACCATCACTTTTTTTGCATGAAGTAATTGGAGAATCAAACACTCAAATATATATTTGAAGTGTATGAAAAGACCAGAAATTACATTCAGAAAAGCTACATTAAATGATATCGATCTTCTCGAGTTCTGGGATGAACAACCTCATGTAATGGCCTCCGACCCAAACAGCGACTGGGAATGGGACGACGATTTAAGTAATGAATCTCCCTTTGTTGAAAACCTTATCACCTTGTTGGGCGACCGACCTATTGGCTTTGTACAAATTATTGATCCGGCAAACGAAGAAACCCATTATTGGGGTGATGTTGAACAAAACCTACGAGCCATTGATATCTGGATTGGAGAACCTGATATGCTTAACAAAGGTTATGGTACTCTAATTATGAAAAAAGCAATTGAGCGCTGTTTTGCTAATCCCGAAGTAAAAGCCATCATTAACGATCCTTTAGTCTCCAACAAAGACGCCATTCGTTTCTATAAAAGGCTTGGCTTTGAGTTTTTGGAATACCGAACGTTTGGACCAGATGAATGTATGGTTTTGAGGTTGGATCGACATAACTATTTTAAAGACTAAAAATACTTATGCCCGAAATTGAAATTCGAGTGGAATCTTCCACTAAGAATGTATTCCTATACGGTTCATTATTTAGTTCAAACAGTGATACACTTTTTATTCTTTTTTCAGGTTCAGGAGCCCAGGATAGATATGAGTCTATCGCCTCCCAGAAACCCTTTAGAATTTTATCCGAAGGTTTAAATAAGCATGATTTTGATACTTTTTGTTGGGATGACAGAGGTATGGGAAAAAGTGGAGGCGATTATTACAGTTCCGGTTCTTCAGATATTATTAATGATGGAAAGAAAATTGTAGAGTATTTCAGAAAGAAGTATCAGTATAAAAAAATCATTCTATTGGGTCATAGTCAGGGAACTTTGATTGCATCCAGGATCGCGGTAGAGTGTGCAGCTGATACACTTATTCTGTGTGCAGGTATTTTCAGAGACGGAAAAACCGCTTTGCTGGATCAGCACAAGGAAATTTGTTTGTCTGAACAATGGAGCCCAGACGAATTAGAATCTTCGTTGAAAGAAAAAGAGACTATTTTTGATATTCTTATAGACTTTGAACTAAATGAATCACATAAGTCCATTCCAAAACTTGAAAAAATACTCTGGAACCATTTTTTAAATGGCTCAAAAAAAGAAGACCTCACTGCTAAGGATCATCAAATACTAAAGGAAATAGTTGATGATTTATGTGAGTGGGAATGGAGGTTCATTCTGACAACAAACTCATTCGATATCTTACGTCAGCTATCACTGCCTATTCTATTCCTATTTGGAGAAAAAGATGTACAGGTAAACTCAAAGCAGGAAATTTCATTTCTAAAAAAAGCTGCTTTCAAAAACGTAACTATAAAGGTTATCGAAAATCATAACCATCTTTTTCAGGATAACTCAACCGGAAATTTAGATGAATATTCAGAACTGGAAGCCCCATTTTCTGAAAAAACAATTTCATCAATTACAGCTTGGTTGGAAGACCTTTCCTGATTCTTAATTGAATCTTTTATAATTGTTTAATCCTCCTCTACCCATTCTTCCAGATCATTTACAACCTCAGCAAAGTCAATTCCATCTTTGGTTTTGTTGATGGTGGCTTCGAACTCAACCGGAGCATCACTCTCTCTCATAAGAAGCTGTGTAGCTAATACGTTGGTAATACTTTGTTGGATTACTCTTTTAAGTGGGCGAGCTCCGTACACAGGATCATAACCCCGTACTGCAAGCCAGTCTTTTACTGAATCAGAAATATTGAGTTTAACATGATTCTTTGCAAGCAACTGATGCACTCTTTTAAGTTGAATATCCACAATCTGACGAATATGTTCTTTGCCCAGAGGATGGAACACAATGATGTCATCAACCCGGTTCAGGAATTCAGGACGAATGGTCATTTTCAACTGATCAATAAGCTGCTGAGTTAGTCGTTCATACTGCTCATCATTCAGTTCCCCACCAGATTTCTCCATCTCGTTCACAATAAGATGCGAACCAATATTGCTGGTCATAATAATGATCGTGTTTTTGAAATCAACCGTGGTACCTTTGTTGTCTGTAAGTCGGCCCTCATCCAATACCTGCAGCAAAATATTAAATACATCAGGATGAGCTTTTTCGATTTCATCCAACAAGATCACAGAATATGGATGTCTTCGAGCTGCTTCTGTTAACTGACCTCCTTCATCGTAACCTACATATCCCGGAGGAGCTCCAACAAGCCTACTCACGCTATGCTTTTCCATGTACTCACTCATATCAATTCGAATCATCGCATTCGAGTCATTGAACAGAAATTCTGCCAAAGACCTTGCTAACTCAGTTTTTCCAACTCCGGTAGACCCAAGAAAGAAGAATGATCCAATCGGGCGGTCTTCATCCTGCAAACCTGCTCGGGAACGGCGAACCGCATTTGCTACCGCTTCAATTCCTTTATCCTGGCCAATAACCCGTTTATGAAGCTCTTCTTCAAGAAGAAGTAACTTTTGTCGCTCACTTTGAAGCATCCTTTTTACAGGAATCCCGGTCCACCGTGCTACGATATCAGCGATATCTTCAGCATCGACTTCTTCCTTTAATAAAGCTTTTCTTTGCTGCATATCAGTAAGTTGCTTCTTGGCAGAATCT
>JBLLNP010000023.1:0-77094 GCA_048058975.1 Balneola sp. | reverse complement strand
TGCTTTAGGAGTTTTCTTTTTTTAAAGAGTCATAGTACTCAAGAATTTTGAACGCGTCTGTCTCGCTTTTACCTTTGATCTTATTTTTTTTGGCGAAGTCTTTGAGTTCTTTTTCATATTCACCTATGTCTTTGAGTATATCTTTGAGCCGTAAACGGGTTTTTACGAACCCTCCATCTTCTCTAACAATATAGTAGGTTTCTTTTTTCTTATACTCAGAAGTAACTCTGTTTGTAATAGGATCTCTGAAGTTTCCCCGGTCATATTCTACAGAGTGATGGGCAAGCATTTTTATATCTCCATTATATACAACTCTTAGAAAAGATGTTGTCATAATATCATTTTCCGGGCTGGAAAATCCGATAACAAAAAAGTCTTCCGGCTGTCTATAATCATCGTAAATTTCAATCCCTTTGATTATTGCCGGATTGAATATTTTGTAAACGTCATCTTCTTTGAATAAAAGAAGATTTTCTTCAAGATTAATTACCAGTTCCAGTACCTCAGTTTTCTTTTCATTTGGGAGATATACTCTTCCTTCTTTTATTTCATCACCATAATAAGGGGTGCCTTTGACATCCGTTGGGTTTAAGTTTTGCATTATGTTCGAGGAGCTGAAAGTAATCCCTGATGAGGCGTCACTTGCGGAATATTGAGCGAAGATTAAAGTTGGAAATAATAGTAATCCAAGTATATAGCTTATAGTCTTTTTCATGGTATCCATTTTAATTAATAGTTTGCCCACCCTAAACAATGTAAGTGATAAACCAGAAATGGTAAAATCAGTTTTGGCCCGATAATTTTGCAGAAAGTTCCATCTCGAGCCAGGTCCAGCTACAATCTGCTATAAAATGTGCTCCTTGTTCATTCGGATGAGAATCTCCTGGGATTTGAATAGATGGAAGATCATTTTGTGATTTTTCAAGCACACAATCAGTTACATCATAGAAAGGGTAGGAGAGAGAGTCTGAGGTTGTAAGCCAGTTATAGAATCTGGAGGTGTAATCGTCAGGTTTAGATGTTTCAAAGAAACCAGTTGTTGCTAGTATAAATTCACAACCGTTATTAGTGCACCATTCATCCATTCGCTGTGTAATTTTTTGTGATAGGAGCAATGAATAAGAGGAACCCGGATCAAATTGCTGTTCAGAGGGAATTGGCACCTTTGTTGCAGTTTGATCGAATGAATGAGTAACGTCTTCAAAGTACACATACCTCCATAATAACTTTACGATGATATTCATTAGCTCTGAGTGCTCCTGTAGCCATCGGTACCAAGTTTTATTCCCCAATTCAGTGTAAAAAACGTTCGGTTTCCATCGTTGAGACCGGATTAGTGAGTCGCTAAGTTCATCGTAAACAAAAAGATTCTTTGAAAGAGAACGCTCAATATCGTTTGTATTTAAAAACATAATCACCAGGTCAGGCTGAAAATTTCTCCAAAATTTTCCAACCAACCGGGCCAGTCCGCTAAGCCCGTTCCGCCAATTGCTGCATTCAGGAGCTGAATGGAATCAGGATATAATGAATCCGCTTTTTGTTGCAACAGGTTTATGTATGTGTATTCCTGATCTAAGTGCAAACCAAAAGTGAAAGAGTCTCCAAGAGTAAGTATTCGTTCTTTGTTAGCATCAGGGTTGTTGCTCCCTCTGGTTCGGTATTTTGTAAAGTGATAGGTTGTTTTTCTTTCATCGAGTTCATGAATAGCGGATCCCGAGGCTTGGTTCATCATAAAACCATCTGGATGCATTTCGATCCAGGTTACTTTTTTATCCTGTGGAACAAATAATCTTACAAGTACTTCAGAAATAAGAAGGGCACAAAAAATACTACCAAAAAACAAAGAAAGGTTCAGAACAAATCGTCTGATTCTACTTTTCTCCATCCCATTCCAATAAAAATTGCTCCACATACGCCTCCATGAACCGGTGCCTTTCCTGAGCAAGTTTTTTTCCGGTTGCAGTATTCATTCGATCTTTAAGTAAGAAAAGCTTCTCGTAAAAATGATTGATGGTATGTCCTTTGTCTTTTTTGTACTCCTGAAAGGAAGAATGCATGTTAGGTTTCTGGGTAGGATTATATAATTCTCTTTTTCTAAATCCTCCGTATGAAAAAGCTCTGGCGATCCCTATCGCACCTATAGCATCAAGTCGGTCCGCATCCTGAACAACTTTGCCTTCAATGGTTTTCATATTAGTTTCGACCTGAGCGCCCTTAAATGAGATGTCTTTGATAATTTGACACACATGAGAGACGATAGCGTCTTCAACATCCAAAGAAAGAAGCCATTCTCTCGCTACTTTTGGGCCAATGTTTTCGTCTCCGTCATGAAACTTATGATCTGCAATATCATGAAGCAACGAAGCGAGTTCAACAATAAATAAATTGGCTTTTTCCTCTCTTCCAAGTGTTAGTGCGGTATTTCGAACACGGAGTATATGCCACCAATCATGTCCACTGTCGCCTTCTAAACGACTCTTTACATATTCCTCGGTCTTGAAAAGAATCTCTTTCTTTAGAAATTCAGACATGTGCAGAGATCTTCAATTACATCCTTTTTGAGCTTGGCAATCCTGTTTAAGGAAGTTTGTATGGTTTCCTCGCTTACTTTGCCTTCAGCAATAAGCTTTTGAATAATATCAATTGCCTGTCGGGCGATCTCTTCTTCATACACATGATTATTTCGGAATATGAGAACATCAACCCCGGCATTCAGAGCTTGTTCAATAGCGGTTTCCATCCCATATTTCTCCTGAATGGCTTCCATCTGCATGTCGTCAGAAAATACGACCCCCTCAAAACCAAGCGAATCTCGGAGCAGCCCATTAATAGTTGCATGAGAAAGTGTAGCAGGCCAGTCGGGATCAATGTTAGCATTAAAAATGTGTCCTGCCATTACTGCATTAATGGTTTTCTCTTTAAAAAGAGTTTTATATGGGATAAGTTCGTCTGGACTCCAGGAATCTGTTACATCAGAAATTTCCAATCGTGAACCTGAAGCTGAACTGCCGTGTCCGGGGAAATGTTTAAGCACGGTTAAAATCCCTTCCACATCAAACTCATCAATAACATAACCTGCATGTTCTGCAACTTTTTGAGGATCTGATGAATAGCTACGTTCATATCCGGTGATCAATGGATTTTTGGGATTGGTATTTACATCAACAACCGGCGCAAAATTAGTATTAACACCAACTACCATGAATTCCTGAGCTGTTTGCCGAGCATAAAATCGTGTTGAGTCTTCTTTATCCAATTCTCCTAAATACTGCGCAGAAACCGTTTTAGGGAATCCCATTCGGGGTTTAAGTGCTGAAACTTGTCCCCCTTCCTGATCAATAGCGATAAATGGAGGGTTTGATGAGTACGCGACTAGAGAACTAGCAAGTTTCAGCAGCTGATCATCAGACTCTATATTTCTTCCATAACTATCGCTCTCAGCGTCATAATCGAATAAGATGACACCTCCGAGATTCAGGTTCTTAATGTTTTTAGTAATATCACTTTCGGGATTAATCTCTGTGCCTCTGAATCCTATTACGAGTAATTGACCCAATTCACGATCTGTAAAAGCGGTTTCTGATTTTTTTTCATCAGCTGGTTTTGCTGAACAGGAAAGTATTAATCCGGCAATAAGCAGAAGTGGTATGTATTTCATTCCAGGGATGCAGTCTTTTGATTGTATTGAAGCAATAAACTATCCAGAACTTCGGTAAAATTAAAGGAGGGACGGATATCATTATATCGGGAAATTTTTCCATCCGGATCTACCAGAATATAAAAAGGAATACCACCACCTTTATATGCTTTGAACATCTCCTGATCCATTCCATCACCACCATAAAGCTGTGGCCATGGATTTTTAAATTTAGCGATATCCTGAATCCAAACTAAGCTATCTACCTCGGTCGAGATTGCCAGGATTTCCAACTCATCCCTGGAATAATCAGAATAAATTTCACGCATATGTGGGAATTCAACCAAACATGGTTGGCACCAACCTGCCCAGAAATCAAGTAATACAAATTTACCTGAATATTCATCAAGGGTGTGAACCTCAGCATTGCGATCAGCAAGTGTGAAGGGAATAGCTGGCTGACCCGGAGAAACGGACTTAATCTCATTATAAAAATAAGTTATAAACTTGGTGTACTCCGGAAAGTCACTGTATTCATCCAAGTATTTAAAATAAGTAGGTTCGGAGATAGAAATGGGCTGCTCGCCGATTCGTTCTGCTACTATAAACAATTCCGCGTATGCTTTCGCATTTCGATCTTCGATTAAATCGATAACCTGCATGCGCTTTTTATTTAATTCAGTATAAGCTACTTGTTTAATGTCATACTCAGCTAAGGCGCTCTGATATGTATTCATCACGCTGTCATAGATTCCAAATGTACGGGAATAATAATGACTGAAATCTCTTATTCCTGCTCTTTGGGCTTTCAGAACTTCCAGTGAAAAAAAATCTTGGTTGAAAGCTTCATTTACTACTTTTTTTCGAGCTTGGTCAGTATTGTAACCGGATATATGACGGGCTGAGTATTCTACCGCTCTCAGTTTCAGAACCAGATCTTCACCAATTACCCGAAAATAAAGGGGTTCGAGGGGGGTGTTTTCGAGATGAGTTTTAGCACTTTTAAGTTTCATTTCTGAATATGCAAGAGCAGTATTCTTCTCACCGACCTTAAACTTATCCATCTCGGCTTTAATAATATCATCAAGGTTTACTGTCTCTTGAATATATTTTTGATAGCGTTCATTTAAATCAGCTTCGTATCCTTTAATACTTACTCCGATAGGAAATCTTGATCTTACAATATCAAAGTTTAACTCAGTTCCGGGTTCTGCATAAAAGGGATAAGTGTAGTCCTGTAGTACTAGCCACAGAATCTGGGTTCTTTAATCTCAATTTCAGCAAAGAATTGTTCTTTGTTAACAGTTAACGGAATACTTTTTTTTGGAGAGTATTTATAGTGAAGGGGAGTTATTTCGATATAAAAATCACTTTCTCCGATGTAATCTAAGTTTCCGCTTATTTCAATTGTTTCAGGAGTTTTACAACTCACAAAAAAAAGAATCGTTAAACTTAAAATGGTCAGCAATCGTGTGTTAGAGCACATAAAAGTGTATTTGGGGTAATATTCTGCGTATGTCAATTATTAAAAAATATTTATGTTTGTGATGTTAAGTTAGCACACTTCTCTTGTAAGCAATTAAATAATGAAAATAATTTCGTAACGGAATGTAACAAATTGATAACATCTATCTCTTCTAAGTTGATAACAACTAAACTAAATGAGCAGTTGGTTGTGTTGTAGGAATTTGATAGGGTATCGATTTAAGAATAGTGAACAAAAAAAGACGGTATTTTTTGCTTTTACTAAGGTCAATTCCAGTTATCGAGGTTGAAAATTAATAACAATTTCACAGATCAGAATATGATTGAAAGCAATGTAAAAAAAGACCTGGAGTATAAAATTGATTTATACATCAATGGAAAGCTGAACCAGGAAGAAGTAGATGATCTTTGGGCTGAATTAATTCAAGACGGCTATTACTTGGATTATACCAAAAGCGTGGCAAACCTAAAGGCTGTTATTGAGTCTGAAAGGGAAAGCAAACAAGTTGCTCCGGTTTATACACTTCGTAAAATTGTAAATTATGGTGCCGCTGCTGCTATCGCCCTTATTATAGGTGTAATTAGTGTTGTTAACTATTCTTCTACCAGTACACTATCTGGAATAACTGCTTTGGAGCAGATTGGTTTAGGAACTATTCGTGGTCCTGAGGATAGCCCCGCAGCAACAACAAGTGAGGTTATCAAAGAAGCAATTGAGATGGTAAATAACGGCAATGTAGAAGATGCTGTAAGTTTATTAGAAGCTAAATTGTCTGATGTTGAAGATTCTGAATTAGTAGCAGAAATATCTCTAACATTAGGTTCAATTCACTATAACTACGGGGAATATGAATCAGCTGTTTCTAATTTTGAACAAGTTATCTCTCAAGCAACTATTGATATCGAAGTGCTGGAAAAAGGTTACTGGTACCTTGGAAATACGTATTTACAACTAGATCGTTTAAGTGAAGCTGAAAGTGCTTTCCAGAAAGTAGTAGAGATGGGTAATCAATTCAGCAGAATTGCAAAAACGAATTTAGACGCTCTTCAAAGTGTACGCTAGTTAATGCGTTTTCTGTCTGATAGTAAATCCTGCTATCAGAATCATAACAAACAGAAATGAATACAAAAAGCCGGCTTTAGCTGGCTTTTCTGTTAAAGGGGAAGTATTCCCAATCAGCATATAAGCTCCCCAGTAATATGGGTTGGCATTTCCTGTTTCCAGTAAAGCGAGTTTGGCTTCGCGCATTGCCTTCCATTTAGGTAAGCCACTATTTATTGACCCATAAAATAAAGTTGCGAACTCAGAAGCTGCCTTATCATCAACCGACCATAAATTTAGAGCAAGACTTTTTGCCCCTGCATATCTCAGCGCTCTGCTGATCCCCATAATTCCACTTCCCTGTAAATACCCTCCGGATCCGGAACTACAGGAATTGAGCATAATTAAGTCATTATTCATATCTGCATCAAAAAGTTCGTACGCATATAATGATTCTAATTCTTTAGAGCTATTATTATTCAGATAAATGGTTGAGAACAACGGGTCTTGTTCCGAGACCTCACTATGAGTAGCAACATGAATAATTTTTGAGGTAGCTGCTCCTTCAAGAAATGCCGTTTTAGTTGCTTCAGCTTCCAGAAAAATATTTTTCCTACTAAAGTTTTCCAGCTTAGCGGTAATATTTTTTACTTCTTCGGTAGCGAAAGGAAGTGACGGTAAATTCCGATTCTCAAAATCGCTGAAGTCAGAAAGTGCATAAGCAGAAAAGTCAAAGTGAGTATCAGATTTATTGTCTCTGGAGTTATTTAAGATCTCATTAAGTGAAGTAAAGTAATTGACTTCAAAATCTTCAATCAGATACCTGGCCGAGCCATAGCTTACAGGAGATGCTGGTTTCTGAGTAGGTAAAATAGCTAATGGAAGTCTGTACAAGTAGTTATCAGGGATAACTGTAATAGAGGAAATCTCTGGATGTAACCTTGAATCAAGATTTAATGTTTTGTAAACATCATGAAGTAGGTTCAGATTTGTTTTGGAAGAAGCCAATTCGTTTGCTGCGTATTCGAAAAGTTGTTTATTCTCAGCATCAAAAGAAATAACCTCTATATCTAACTGATTTTTTGTTATATAACTGGCATATAATTTTTCTCCTACTTCAGTATAATGAATGATCATTTCTCCCTTTGGAAGTTTTCTCTGGATTGACCAAACTGATACAGGATTTATTGAAATATCTGATCTGATTTTGTTCAGAATTTCCTCTCTTTGAGCAGACAACTCGTCAATCTTGGCTTTTATATCGAACTCTTCTGTAGGAGAATCTGCATTAAGGAATTCCGTTCTCAACTGTATAATTTGATCATTAAGCAATTGGTCACTGGCCAGCTCTTCCTCAGATAGTCGCTGTGCTCTGAGGATTGGACTATTATATAAAGCAACGTCATTTATGGTTTTTAATTCATCAAGTAATTGCACAGCCTTATTATACTCCCCAAGATCTAACAGCATAGCTAATATGGCGTTAAAAGCATCAATAAATTCAGATTCAATGGACCAATACCCTGTCTGTGAGTTAATACTTGTTCTGGCTCTATCTGTGATTTGTTTAATTACGGAGATAAACTGATCATAAGCCTTTCTTGAGCTTCCTTGCTTATGAACTAGCAAAGCTGAAACAGTATGATATTTCACAGATAGTTCGAAGTCTAAATCATCCTGAGGGTAAATTTTTATTTCTTCCAGAATCGATGAAGCTTCAGTTAGGTTATCCTCTATTAATGCAATTTCCATTAAACCAATGAGTGATTCCAAATAATTTGGTGTATTTGAGCTTTGGATGGAAAGTTGGCGAAGTTCTTCGAATTTGTTTGTAGCCTCATCAAGCCTGTTTATAGAAACTAAAATCTTAGCCTCTTCTTTTAATGCGTTAACAAAATCAAAGAAATCTGTAGAAGGATCCAATTCTCTCTGAGCCATATTTAATTCACTTAACGCTTTTTCAGCATCTTTATAGATATTCCAGAAAAAAGTACCTGAAAAAGAATGAATGGCAGCGAGTTCATAAGAATCATTATTCTCTTCAGCGATCTTTTCTGCTCTATTTAAATAGCTTAAAGCAGTTTCAGAATCCTTAATAGAGGTATAATAAACAAAGAGATTTCTTAGAATAATTAGTTGGTTTTTATAGGATACAGATTCGGCTTCACTTAAAGCATTTAATTGGTATGATAGGTATTTATTTTTTTCACCAAGTTTTAGATAGCAAATACTTAAGTTGTTGAATAACTGTGCTTTATCTATTGTAGAAGTGCTGTCATTATAAATAGACTCAAACACATCCCTGGCTTCCCCGAACTTACCTAAAGAGTATAGATTCACTCCTTTTGTAAGTATGGATTCATCTTGTAGGTTCTTTAATTCTAAAAAAGTAGAAAGAGGAATAAGGTGGTTTCTAAGTACCGTTAAAGATTCATCATATCTTCCAATAATAAATAACGAATAAGAAATTGCATTTAAGAAACGAGTCTTTATAGAAGAATTTGGGAAATACTCATCTTCTAGTACAGATTGTAATATTGTTCGTATTGAATTATATCTACTCAGCTCAAACGTTAGATAAACCAGATTTGCTTTTTTTATTGCAGATATGAGTTTGTCTTCAGTTAATTGATAGTCTGTAAGCCATTTATCAACTAGAACCCCTAAAGATTCCTGGTTAAAAAAAGTTTGTACCTGACGGCTAAATATTAATGAATAAAAAATAAAATCTGTTTCTTCGGCAGGTATTGAGCTTAATGAGAGAGGGGTCTTACTTAAAATCGAAGAAAATAGTGTAAACTGGGAAGGGCTAAGGTCAAGTTCATCATCAAGTGAGTTTAGAAATGCTTTTTTTTTCTCTAAGTTATTTTCATTTATAAAGATAGTAAACTCCTAACCCAGCTAATTTTTCTTCAAGAGAGATTATTCTGAGACGTTCATTTTTATTTTTTATTTGCTCGCTCTCAGTTTCTCCACATGTGACTCTTGCGAAATAGTTTTTTGCTTTGTTGTTATCAGAATTAATAATAATTCTGATGACGGAGTTATTTACACTACAGGTAGATTGATATAATTCGTTCAGCGCCCAATAGTTCTCACTTAGGTTCTTTTCTTTTGAAATTTCATTTATATAGAAAAGAGCTTGGTCTACAGTTTTATTTTCAAAACTCGGTTGAAGGGATATGACTCCTAGTATAAGGCCTAAAAGTATGTTCATGTTCGAATGTACTATATCTTTTAAAGCCTTTCACAATTAAAAACCCAGTGAGAATTAAATTTTTGGTTTGTTAAGAATAGGCTTCACATCGTTTCCGCCGGAGAAAGCAGCATCGTCGGTAACGGTGATTACGGTTTCAGGCTGAGTGGCGTCGGCCGTGGCAGAAGACTGTTGAGCCGGAGCACAAGCGAAAGAGATAGCAACGAGAGTAAGCAGGGCGAATAGAGACTTAAGTGATTTCATGATAGAGATAGAGTTTAGGATTATGAGTTAAGTGAGAATTAAATTTTTGGTTTGTTAAGAATAGGCTTCACATCGTTTCCGCCGGAGAAAGCAGCATCGTCGGTAACGGTGATTACGGTTTCAGGCTGAGTGGCGTCGGCCGTGGCAGAAGACTGTTGAGCCGGAGCACAAGCGAAAGAGATAGCAACGAGAGTAAGCAGGGCGAATAGAGACTTAAGTGATTTCATGATAGAGATAGAGTTTAGGATTATGAGTTAAGTGAGAATTAAATTTTTGGTTTGTTAAGAATAGGCTTCACATCGTTTCCGCCGGAGAAAGCAGCATCGTCGGTAACGGTGATTACGGTTTCAGGCTGAGTGGCGTCGGCCGTGGCAGAAGACTGTTGAGCCGGAGCACAAGCGAAAGAGATAGCAACGAGAGTAAGCAGGGCGAATAGAGACTTAAGTGATTTCATGATAGAGATAGAGTTTAGGATTATGAGTTAAGTGAGAATTAAATTTTTGGTTTGTTAAGAATAGGCTTCACATCGTTTCCGCCGGAGAAAGCAGCATCGTCGGTAACGGTGATTACGGTTTCAGGCTGAGTGGCGTCGGCCGTGGCAGAAGACTGTTGAGCCGGAGCACAAGCGAAAGAGATAGCAACGAGAGTAAGCAGGGCGAATAGAGACTTAAGTGATTTCATGATAGAGATAGAGTTTAGGATTATGAGTTAAGTGAGAATTAAATTTTTGGTTTGTTAAGAATAGGCTTCACATCGTTTCCGCCGGAGAAAGCAGCATCGTCGGTAACGGTGATTACGGTTTCAGGCTGAGTGGCGTCGGCCGTGGCAGAAGACTGTTGAGCCGGAGCACAAGCGAAAGAGATAGCAACGAGAGTAAGCAGGGCGAATAGAGACTTAAGTGATTTCATGATAGAGATTATTATGTTTGGTTATAAGTTATATTAAGAGTCCAGATAAAGAGATTTTTATATCTATTTTGTTACAAAAAAATCGATTTCTGATACAATTTTAAAATTTATATTTATAGTTAAGTACAAGAGTATTTTTATGTTCTTTTGTTACAAATAAAACCTAATCCAAAAAGAGGTAACCTGCCAAATTTTTATTAAAATTTTATAATGCACAGTTTAAAAAGGCTGATTTTACTTCATATAATAGTTTTTTACTATCCCACTTAATTTTATATTCATCGAAATTCAACTCTCAAATGGTTTAAATTCGGAGTAGTTCTTAACAGTAAATTCAGTCGCTTCTTTTGACAAAAAACAGAGTAGATTATTCAGAGTTAGTTGATGCCATTCAACAAGGGGACCAGTCCAGATCCGGGGATCTGATAAATGAAATTATGCCTCGTCTTGAAGATTATCTCGTTGTAGTGATGAATGCTGAAAGAAATTCTGCAAGAGAATGTGTACAGCAGGCATTTCTGGATGTATTTGAGCAAATCAAAAAGGATAATATCAAAGAGAGTAAATATATATTCAGTTATCTAATAAAATCGTGTCGTCATGAATACCTGAGATACTCAAAAAGAGAACATAAATTTAAGTATGAAGAAGAAGCGTTAAATGTTCTTTATGAGCCTGAAGAACAATTTCAAAACTTGTTGGATAAAGAAAGACAGAGAATTCTAGAAGAATGCCTTAACGAGTTAAAAGCTAAATCAAAACGATTCATTGAATATTTTATTGATAAACCCGATGCTTCTACTGAAGAAGCAACAGAAGAGTTTGGTTTGTCTAGTGCTAATGTGAGAACCCGTAAGTCTCGTATTCTTAGCCGACTGCATCACTGCTACAAAAGAAAATCAAATGAATAGCTAGAAGGCCAAAGTAAAGCCATTGGAATTCAGAGAGAGTTCGGTTCCAAATAGCATAAGTTTTTTGGTTTCCTGATGATGAATCAAATAAAGAAGCCCATCAAAAAGAAGAAGAAAACCACCTTGAAGAACAACTGATTTCCCATATCCAATCAGGCGATCGGAATGTGTACTAAATCCTCTTTTCCAAAGATATATCCCAGTACCTATATAGGCTAAATCAAGTCCGGCATTGATGAGCAGAATACGATCAAATTGCTTCATTTCTACAAAGATCTGGTCACTGGTAATGGATGGGTCAGTACTCAGGGCTGCTAAAAAGCTGAAGGTGGCTATTGTGAGATTAACGGTGTTCCAAGCAGCGTTCATTTGATGAAAGTACTTTCTGTTCCCATGATTTTGAAGTGTACCGGGAATACCAGAGAGAATATTAAGAGTCGCCCAACTCCCAAGTACGATCATTCCGGTTTTTTGTATATAAATAGAGCGCTCAAAAAGTATTTTGGCCTCAAAATCGGAAATTTGTGCGTGTAACAAATTTGAGCTTACCCATAAAATCATACCAAACAGTACCATCAATTTTATTTTTCTTGACGTGTAACAGATTTTAAAAATATTCATGATATCATGGTTATTTGATCTTCGACTATACCGAATACTAGTTCATTTGCTTCTGGCTTGATGGTATGCGTTCCAGTAAAATTTCCAAATGCAGGGAGTAGTGCACCCGATTTACCAAAGTAAAAACAAGGTATCTTTTTTACTTGCCGTCCTTTTCCAACTAATCGTACAGAAGGGTGTATATGACCTGAGATTGGATACGCATCAATTTCAATTCCGGCTTCCATTTCATCATGCAGTAAAAGGAAGGGAGGAGCTTCTATTAACGAGGAGGTTGTTAAACCTATTTCGTGATATTCATGGGGAGAGTAAAAGTCGTGGTTTCCAATTGCCAGATGCATCTCTATTTGTTGGTGCTTCTGTCTCCATTCCACAAAAGTTTTCCATTCTGTATTCTTATGACTGTGAAATAAATCACCTAAAAACAGAATTATCTTTGGGGCAAATTTTTTAACCAAGGCATCTAATCGGTATAGATTTACATCATCCACTGTTTTAGGAATCGCTATTCCCGATTTTCGGAAATGACCAGCTTTTCCAAGATGAAGGTCTGACAGAATGAGAGCTTCTCGTTCTTTCCAGTAGATTGCTTTTTCTAATGAAAGAATAAGGTTCTGGCCCATAAAATTAATAGAGTATTCTTTAGCAGAGTTATTTAACATGTTTTTCGAGCTGCATCTGCATTTTTTTAATTCGATCAATGAGTTTTTCTGAACTTAGTTTTTCTCTAAGTCGATCCACCATTATTGGAAAAGCGTAAGGGGTAAAACGTTCAGTATGGTTTAGCACAATTTCCTGAGTTTGAATTTTCATCAAAGCTTTTCTTAAACGGATTTCATCCAGTTGAAAGAACATCACTTCATCATAGGCTTGTTGTATGAGCATGTGTTCTGGCTCATAGTCTGAGAAGACATCAAATAACAAACTTGTGGACATCCTAAGATGCCTTGCTTTTCGCTGTTCTCCAGGAAATCCGTGGAAAATAAGTCCGGCTACCTGGCTGATCCCCCAAAATCTGCGCTTCGCCATTTCACTGTTGTTAAGACTGGAACGAATATCCTCAACCAAATTTTCGGGAGATAAAACATCATTTTTGAGTGCTTCTTCAATAGGGATATCCTGATCGGAAAGTAGTTCAAATCCATAATCATTCATTGCGATAGAGAATGTAATGGGCATCATTTTAGAAATTCGTTGAGCCAATAAAGCCGACATTCCTTCGTGAACATACCTACCCTCAAAAGGAAAAAAGAATACATGACAACCTTCTCTAGAGAAACTCTTTTCAATGAGAAACTGATTTTCGCCAGGCAGGATTGACCAGTCTTTCTGAACGTCCAGAATAGGGGAGATGGTTTCGAGCTCAATCATTCCAGTATCTCCGCTAATTGCTTTTTGCATCGTTCTTCTAAGGATTCTAGACATGTTTGACGAAAGGGACATCCGGCCACCCATATAACTAGGTACACGAGACTTCGTGCCTTTTGCTCTTCGTACAAATGCCGAGTTCTCCTTAATCTGAATTAGCTCTAAGTTCCTGCCTGCGAACCAGAATTTGTCGCCTATGTTGAGGCTGCTGATGAAGGTCTCTTCAATAGAGCCAAGTGAGCCTCCACTTAAATACTTTACCCGCATCATGGAATCGCTGGAAATAGTCCCGATACTCATGCGGTGCCTGCGAGCTATTTTTCTGTCAACAACGCGATATAATCCATCTTCATCAGTAATAACTTTTGAATATTCGGGATAATTGCGGAGTGATTTTCCTCCGGTTGTTATGAATGTAAGCGCCCAATCCCATTCGCTATCGGAAAGATTCTGATAGCAAAAGGTACTCCTGATTTGAGGAAGAAGTTCATTGGGAAGAAATCCATCCGAAACCGCTAATGTTACCAAATACTGAACCAGTACATCCATAGGTTTGAGGATGGGATCCCGGCTCTCCATTTCGGTTTTGTTGATCGCTTCTTTTAAGGCGGCAGCTTCAATTAGCTCTAAAGCATGAGTTGGGACGAAATAGATTTTACTGGTCGCTCCGGGGCTATGTCCGCTTCGTCCGGCTCGTTGCATAAATCGGGCAACACCTTTTGGGCTTCCAATCTGGATTACGGTATCAACAGGGCTGAAATCTACCCCTAGATCGAGGCTGGAAGTACAAACTACTGCTTTAAGAATACCTTCGTGAAGCGAGTCTTCGACCCAATCACGGACACTCCGATCCAGGGAACCATGATGGATCGCAATAGTTCCGGCAAGATCAGGCCGGGCGTCCAGAATTCTCTGAAACCAGACTTCAGCTTGACCTCGGGTATTAGTAAAAATCAAGGTAGAGGTATGCTCATCTATGATTGGAAGAACTTTGTGCAGCAGGTTCAAGCCTAAATGTCCGTACCAGGGAAACTTGTCGATCTCATCCGGGAGCACAGAATGAATTTGAATATCTTTTTTAATGTGCGCTTTGATGATGATTGAGCTCTCAGAAGTATGATCATCTCCAAGCAATACTTCCAAAGCTTCTTCGAGGTTACCAATGGTTGCCGAAATACCCCATATGGAAAGATCAGGTTTCATCGCTTTCAATCGGGAAAGTCCGAGTTCAACCTGAACTCCTCTTTTTGAACCTAACAACTCATGCCATTCATCTACAATAATGGCATCGAGATTTTTAAAATGGTTCGCATAATTTTTCTGAGCCATGAGAATATGAATGCTTTCGGGAGTAGTAATCAGAACTTCCGGCATTCTTTTATTCTGCTTTTGTTTAATGGATTGGGAAACGTCTCCTGTTCTTCGGCCTACCACCCACGGGATTTCCATTTCATGAAGAGATTGCTGCAAGGCGCTTTGAATATCCTTTGCAAGAGCACGGAGAGGTGTTATCCAGAGAACTTTCAGCCCATTATCTGACTTTTTTTTGTACTCTTTTGGGTGTTCATCAATCCATCGGATTATGTTTGGCATCCAGAGCGCAAAGGTCTTACCGCTTCCGGTTGGGGCATTCAACAAGCCATTTTTGCCGTTCAGAAAAGCATTCCATACCTCAGACTGAAATGAGAAGATTTCCCACCCTTTGGAAGAGAACCAGTGTTCTACAATTTTTTGGCCTTGAGATTTTGAATCCATGCAATGAATTTAGGCTTGATTCTCCGCTTAAAAAACGTCAACATAAGCGTTCTTAAAAATCTAACCGAATTTTCTACAAAAATGTGGCTGAATATAAAATCATTCAATGAATACCATGAAACTTTTAACGAAAGTGAAAATGACAGGCTAGCGTTCTGGGAACACGAAGCAGGTACTTTTTACTGGCGCAAAAGATGGGATAAAGTGCAAACAGGTGGATTTGAAACAGCCGACATTAAATGGTTTGAAGGGGAAAACTCAATATTACTGAGAACGCGTTGGATCGCCACCTGAACACCATCGGTAATAAAACGGCTTTCATTTTTGAACCGAATCACCCCGATTCATTCAGAAGAACAATTACTTTCAAACAGTTACATGAGGATGTATGCCGATTCAGCAATGTGTTGACTGAGAAAGGAATTAAGAAAGGGGATCGGGTTTGTATTTATATGGCTATGACTCCTGAGTTGGTAATTGCTGCTCTTGCATGCGCGCGAATCGGTGCAGTTCATTCTATAGTTTTTGCCGGATTTTCAGCCCAGTCTCTCAGCGAACGAATCAACGACTGTGAAGCAAAAATGCTGATTACTAATGATGGTTTAAGGCGAGGAGATAAGCATGTTCCACTTAAGGATATTTCAGATGAAGCTCTTGAAACGAGTCCTTCGGTTAAAAGTGTGATTGTATGCCAGCGTACGAATCGGGATATCAACTGGGTTGAAGGCCGGGATGAGTGGTGGCACAACCTGATTCGAAATGCTTCGAAATATCATGAGGCCGTTGAGATGGATGCGGAAGACCCTTTATTCATTTTGTACACATCCGGTTCAACAGGTAAACCTAAAGGAGTAGTACACACCTGTGGCGGATACATGGTTTATACCAGTTATTCCTTCCGGAATGTATTTCAGGTTGGAGCGGACGATATTTATTGGTGTACAGCAGATGCAGGTTGGATCACAGGTCATAGCTACATTATTTATGGTCCTCTTTTTACCGGAACTACCGGGATTATTTTTGAAGGAACTCCGACCTATCCTGATGCAGGAAGGTTCTGGGAAGTGGTAGAGAAGTATAAAGTTACTCATTTCTACACAGCACCGACTGCCATACGGGCGTTGATGAGTTTTGATCTGGATTTTGTAAAGAAATATGATCTCAGTTCGTTAAAAGTGCTTGGCTCTGTAGGTGAGCCAATCAATGAAGAAGCATGGCACTGGTATCATACACATATCGGAAATGGCAGATGCTCCATTGTAGATACCTGGTGGCAAACAGAGACAGGTGGAATTATGATTTCACCGCTGGCTGGTATTACGCCAACCAAGCCGGGATTTGCTACACTTCCTCTACCGGGAATTTTTCCAGTTTTGATGGACGAGAACGGTAATGAAATTGAAGGAAACGGAGTAGAAGGGAATCTCTGTATCAAACATCCGTGGCCTTCGATTGCCCGGACCGTATATGGAGATCATGAGCGCTACAAGCAGACCTATCTTTCCACCTACAAAGGTTATTACTTTACTGGAGATGGTTGTCGAAGAGACGAGGACGGCTACTACCGAATCACCGGGCGTGTTGATGACGTGCTGAATGTCTCTGGTCACCGTTTGGGTACTGCTGAAATTGAAAACGCACTGGACGAACACAACCGCGTGGTTGAAACGGCTGTGGTTGGTTTCCCTCACGATATAAAGGGTCAGGGTGTATATGCGTTTATGATTTGCGATGGAGAGGTAAAAGACACGGATGCTTTTAAAAAAGAACTGCTGGATTTAGTGGTGAAGATAATAGGCCCAATTGCCAAGCCGGATAAAATTCAGATTGTGCCCGGACTTCCGAAAACGCGATCCGGAAAAATTATGCGTCGCATTCTTAGAAAAGTAGCTGCCAATGATCTGGATAACCTGGGAGATACCTCAACCTTGCTAGACCCAAGTGTGGTGGAAGCCATTAAGAACGGGAAGGCGATTTAGAGTTCGTTTGGACTATTTTGCGAGACTGAAGTCTCTGCTTGTTTATGTTCTGGATTATAATGTGATTTGAAATTGTAAGTTTTGTTTGGATAGATCATAAACAAGTGTGGGTTTAAACCATACGATTAAAATTTGAAAATATGCCAAATCATTTATCCATTATATGGTTACATGCGGTTTGGATTACCCAAGACCGGGTCAGAGTTTTAGGTAAATCATACCGATTTAAAGTATTCAAACACATCAAAGACTACGCTTGGGAGAATGGGATTCAATTGGACATCATAAATGGGGTAGAAGATCATGTTCATTGCTTATTCAGATTGAAGACATCACAAAATCCTGCTGAAGTTATTAAGCTGTTGAAGGGTGAATCTTCACACTGGATTAATCAGAATATCATTCTGGATGAACCATTCAAATGGCAGGAAGGCTATGGTATTTTTTCTGTGAGCCCTCATGAAGTGATTAAAATCAGAAAGTATATTTATAATCAGGAAGAGCATCATAAGGATTTAAGTTTTGAGGAAGAGATAAAGAAATTAACTCCAAAATAGAGGGGGCAGGACTTAAGTCCATGCTTGTTTATGTTTTAGCTCGTTCAATAGTTTATAATAGTTAGAACGATTTGGTCAGGTCATAATCAAGCTAGCGGTTTCAACCCTGCGGATTAAAGAAGAAGAATTAATCCTCAACCTTGCTAGACCCAAGTGTGGTAGAAGCCATTAAGAACGGGAAGGCGATTTAAGCTTGGTTTGGAGCGTGTTGCGAGACTAAAGTCTCTTCTTGTTTATGTTCTAGTTCGTTCAATAGTTCATAACCGGTAGAACAACTTGGTCAGATCATAATCAAGCAAGTGGTTTCAACCCTGCGGATTAAAGAAGAAGAATTAATCCTCAACCTTGCTAGACCCAAGTGTGGTAGAAGCCATTAAGAACGGGAAGGCGATTTAAGCTTGGTTTGGAGCGTGTTGCGAGACTAAAGTCTCTTCTTGTTTATGTTCTAGTTCGTTCAATAATTCATAACCGGTAGAACAACTTGGTCAGATCATAATCAAGCAAGTGGTTTTAACCCTGCGTATTAAAAATGGAAGATTGTTTCCTCGACCTTACTGGATCCTAGTGTAGTTTAAGTGATTAAAAAGGAAAGGCGATTTAATTCTGAACCTCTTGCAAACGTTCTCTTAGCAAATCCAAATGTTCGGTATTTTCATCAATAGATAGTCGATTAAGAATTTTAAGAGATTCTTTTTTATCGATGTTGCCATAAACATCAAATTCGCTATGTAGCAAACTTTTGAATATATGAATATGCCAAAACTCACTCCTAATCAACCTGGAGTAAAGCGGTTTTTTTAAGTTAAAAGGAACTGGTCCTGAGACATCAAGAATAATTTTAAGAACTTCATTAGTAGCATCTTTGGTAACAAGGTTTTTCCATGATTCTTCTACAGTATTCCAATCTTCAAAAAAATCACACCAAAGACTATACTCAATCGGCTTAATGAAGTGTTCTTTACCCGAATTGAGAATTGATTTAATATTTCTCCAAAATTCTTTTTTTGCTGATTCAAATAAATCCTTCCAATAATAAATTTTTAATGTACTTATGACGCTGTATGAAGGACATATCATATACAAATCAAAGAAAATCTTAATCTGATCTTTAGGGTCAGTTTTTGATTTTAGTATATACTCAGCTACATCAGTAATAATCTCATAGTCTCGTTGAGCTTGTTCATTATCCAAATCTACTTTTTTAGATTCTACATCCCAATTCTTCGCATATAGTACAGCTCTACTTGCAGCTTCATGGAATTTTTGTTCATCGACTTTTTTTATGAAAGAATCTAACCCCATCTTATTGCAAAAATTAAAAACTCAATAAATACCCAACAGGTAAAAAAAGCAAGCTGGCGATTAGGAGGATTAACCGGAAACGGGTTTTGGGGAGCATTGGGTTATAGAAAAGACCATAAGTAAAAGGATGTTCTTCTAACCAGTTGTAATAATGGTCCCGGTGAGGAGAACCCAGAGCCATAGTAACATGACCGTGAATGATAGTTATCATAAATGGCAGAGCAAACATAAATGCACCGAAATATCTAAGGATTTCCATTATCCCAAGAAGCTTGGCCGCGTAGTAATAAGGCCAGGCAAACAGCACAATCATTGGGACACTCAGCACCCAGTTAATAAGGCTTATGCGTACAAAGTTGGAGTGGGATAACTCGGACATTTCAATTATCAATTAAGAATGTTATTTCGGTCATTTCGACCAGAGGGAGAAATCTAAAGAATTTACTTAAAACAAATCGTGCAGATCCTTCGGAAGTATCCTCAGGATGACAAAGAAGTTAAATCTGTGAAGCAATCAGCATTTCGATTTCGCGGTAGGGGATATCAAACATTTTGCTGATAGACTTTTTAGTGATGTGTCTTTTGTAGGCATAGGTACCGTTTCTTAATGCAACGTTATTCCACAAACATTCTTTTATCCCGCCTGCATCTCCAATTGCTAGTATATAAGGAACCAGTACATTATTCAATGCATAGGTAGCAGTACGAGCCACATTAGCAGGAATATTTGGAACACAGTAATGGGTGACATCATGCACTGAAAATACCGGGTTAGAATGCGTAGTAGCCCGGCTTGTTGCCACACACCCACCCTGATCAATGACCGTATCTACAATTACACTTCCGGCTTTCATATTGGCAACCATTTCTTCGGTAACCCAGCAAGGAGAGCGTTCACCCTCTGCCATTGCAGCTCCAATAATCACATCCGCAAACTTAAGGGCATTGCTCAGGTATTGTTGATTAGCCACTGCGGTAATGATTCTTCTGTCTAGGGCATTTTCAAGTTTGCGAAGCGCGGTAAGATCATTATCCATTACAAACACCTGGGCTCCATATCCAAGCGCAGTACGAGCTGCATATTCTCCCGTAATTCCTGCTCCTAAAATTACTACAGTGGCCGGAGGTACTCCTGATATTCCACCCAACATTATACCCTGACCATTACTACGACTTTCCATATAATGAGCAGCAATCTGAACGGCGATTGAGCCAGTAATCTCATGCATCATTCGAACGATAGGGAACTCCTTGTCCGCACCCTGAATAAACTCATAGCCAATTCCGGTAACACTTTTTCTGTTCAAAACCTCGAAGTATTCCTGGGTCTGGCTACCTAAATGTAAGGCGGAAATAAGAGTATGATTAGGTTCGAGTCGGTCAAATTCATCAGAAGAAAGAGGGGCTACTTTTAAAATTAGTTCAGATTTTTTGAAAAGATCATCAGCACTTAAAGCAATTTCCGCTCCTGCTTCTGCATAGTCTCGGTCTGTGAACTTGGCTTCTTCGCCGGCTCCTTTTTCTACAAAAACTTCATGTCCGTTAGCACGAAGTACGGAAACTCCACCCGGAGTTAGAGAAACTCGTTTCTCGTCAATTGAAATTTCCTTTGGGATGCCGATTCGTAACGAAACCTCACTTTTGGTGCGAATAAGGTGTTTTTCGAGTGTTTTAATCCCTAATTGTTCGGTGTCCAGGGGGTTGATATCCATAGCGATTGGTTAGGACTAATTTTTGGGAAGATAGCAAATTGATTGGAGTTTTGATTATTGAGTTAAAGAGGAATAAAAGAATTACGAATTAGGAATAATTGAATAGGGATATTCCAAATTCATTTATTCCTAATTTTTATCACCAATCAAAGTCAGGAATTTTTCTTCATCAAGTATTTCGATTCCTAAATCTTGTGCTTTTGTAAGTTTACTGCCTGCTGATTCTCCTGCGAGAACATATTCTGTTTTTTTGCTTACAGAAGATGAAGTTTTACCACCGTGCTTCTCAATCAAATCTGCTGCTTCTTTTCTGGAAAGAGTGGGAAGTGTACCTGTAAGTACAATAGTTTTACCTTCAAAGGTATTGGAAGCCAGTTCTTCCTCTTCCATCTCAAACTGAAGACCATAAGAGATAAGTCGGTTCACTAGCCTTGAATAGGTTTCGTTCTGAAAGAAATCCACAACGGATTCAGCTATTCTGGGGCCGATGGCATCAACTGCTGAGAGTTCTTCTTCTGAAGCAGAACGAAGGGCATCAATTGATTTGAAGGCTTTGGCTAAATCTTTTGCTACTGTTTTACCGACAAAGCGAATCCCAAGTGCGTACAACACCCGCTCAAAAGGCTGTTCTTTGCTTTTGTTGATTCCATCAATCAGGTTCTGGGCACTTTTCTCAGCCATTCGTTCCAGGGGGATAATCTCTTCGATGGTTAGCTCGTACAAATCCGCATAGTTTGAAATCAATCCTTCTGTCACTAACTGATCAACTACGGATTCACCTAATCCCTCGATATCCAGAGCATCCCGCGAAGCAAAATGTTCAATCTTAATGCGAACCTGAGGTGGACATTCCGGATTTACACAGCGCCATGCTACTTCCCCTTCATACTTGATGAGTTTAGCATTACAGGCAGGGCAGGTTTTTGGGAACTGAAATTCCGGGCTTCTGTTCGCCCGGTCTGGATTAATGACACTTATGACTTGGGGAATAATCTCCCCGGCTTTTTCAACGATAACGGTATCCCCAATGCGAATATCTTTTCTATGAATCTCTTCTTCGTTGTGAAGGGAAGCTCGTTTTACCGTTGTTCCTGCCAGTAAAACCGGTTCAAGCTCAGCAACGGGAGTTATGGTTCCAAGTCGCCCTACCTGGAGGGTAATATCATTAATCAACGTAGTAGCTTGTTCAGCTTCAAACTTATAAGCAATTGCCCATCTGGGGAATTTCGATGTACTTCCAAGTTGATCTCTAAGATTTGTTTGATTGACTTTGATTACTACTCCGTCTGTTTCGTAGGGGAGTGTATGGCGCAATTCATCAAACTTTGCGATAGTCTCATGCACCTCATCAATAGTTTTGCAAACACGGGGATATTCATTAGCAGGTAACCCGAATTCCTTAAGTAGCTCAACTTTTCGAGCCTGGGTAATCGAATTATCCTCTTCATCAAATAAGAGATCAAACGCAAAGAAACGAATGGGACGTTGTGCCACAGCTCGAGGGTCCTGCATTTTCAAAGATCCGGCAGTGGAATTTCGTGGATTGGCAAAAACTGAGAGTCCTTCGTCCTCGCGTTTTTGGTTCATTCTCGCGAATGCCTCGCGCTCCATGTAAGCTTCGCCCCGAACTTCAACAACGGAAGGAAAACTTCCGGTTAAGCTGAGAGGAATATCCCGAACCGTTTTCACATTTCTGGTTATATCATCCCCCTGTTGACCATTTCCACGGGTCGCTCCAAGCACCAATTCGCCATTTTCGTATCGGGAACGGAGTGATGCTCCATCAAATTTCAGTTCAACCAGGTAGTCATAGTCAGTATGACCAAGAATGCGCTGAACACGGCCATCAAAATCATTTAACTCCTGTTCATTGTAAGTATTATCGAGACTGAGGAGAGGCACCGGATGTTGAACAGTTTCAAATTCCGAGGAAGCGTCACCCCCTACGCGACGGGTGGGGGAGTCATCTGTCGCCAAATCAAATTCATTTTCCAATGCTTCAAGTTCTTTGAGTTTTTCATCAAAGTCTTTGTCGCTCATGAAAGGCTGGGCATCCTGATAATAGGCCTCGTTCGCTTTTTGGAGTAAACTTTTCAGCTCCAGGACTCTTTGTTGCGCCTCAGATTTCGTCATCCCCGGATTACTCTTATTTAGTAATTAATTCTATAAACAAGGCTGTCCGGAGGATTAACTCCATCCGGGTAATTTCCGGTTGCTGGAGCCAGATAAGTGGGGGAATCCAATGCAGAGCGTGTAATTAACAGAGATTCAAATTCAGGATCATAATACTGACGATGATCTTGTATTACATGTCCATTGAAAAGTAATAGCATTCTGGAATACTGACCCCGAACCAGGAGAGAGTCATCAAAATCGAAACTAAAAGCTTCTCCTTGCTCCATCCAGAAAGGATTAACTCTCCAGTTAAGATCACTGGTAACGCGAACGGGCTCGAGCTTGTCGTAAGCAGCATAAACTGAAACCGTTAAGATGTCAGGTAATGAACCTGAAAATGTTGGTTGTGGTGGAAGGGGAACATTAGTAGTTGTATTGTCCAAAGTATTATCAGGAAGTGGGAGACTTCCAGAAGTGAGACTATCCTCCTCCTGTGTTGGATCGGGCAAGGTTGGGAAATTATTCTCAGCAGTCTCAATGGTCTCGCCTGAGCTGCTTCCAAAAAAGCCGATGATTTCTTCCCGAAAGAAAAATCCCGTAGCCAGAAGAGAGAGTACAAAAAAGATCACCACAATTAAAATCCAGGCTTTTGAACCAGATTCCTGGAGCGAAAATTTCTTTCCAAGATCTGCCCAGTTTACATTTTCTACGGTAGGTTTTGCTTCTTGTGGAGCTACTTCAATATCCGGCGGCGGCACTTTTTTGAGATCGAAAGGTTCGTTTTCCTCGGGAGCCACTTTTTTTACGGATTCAGTTTCAGTCGGGTCTGTTTTCAAAAGGTCGTGATCATAAATACCGGCTTCAACCGCATCGAGAGCTCGTACTACTTCATCATCGTTAAGGTGAAGTCCCCTCGCGTAGCTTCTCACAAAACTCCTGATGTAGGTTTGATTGTGCTCTGAGGACTGAAAAATGGAATCATTTTCAATGCTCTTAAGAGTGAGCAAAGGGATTTTAATAGAACTCTGAATCTCTTCTAGTGAGAGTCCGAGTTCTTTGCGGATACTGGCTAGATCTTTCCCGAGAGACATGCGCAAAAATTTTAATTACTGCTTTGTATTTCTGGCAGCAAACTAAGTAATTAATACGGACTGCAAAAGCAAGCTTTTCCTATTAAATACTCCAAAATGTTAACAAGTATTAAATCGATTAAGAAAGGATTTCTGGAAGTGCTTTTTCCCAGAGTATGTACAATCTGTGGGCTTTCGCTGTCAGAATCGGAGCAATTCATATGTCCTGACTGCACAAAAAATCGTTTTGAAGTTGCAAATCCCGATCGGAAACGTGTTTCCAGTGATACGTTACTTCCCGAAGGAGTTGAGCTGCAACACGCGCTTTGGAATTTTGACAAAGGTGGATATTTACAGGATTTACTCCATTCATTGAAATACCATCGCTTAACAGGTGTTGGGATAGACTTAGGAGTTGCTTTAGGAAATAGTTTGAAAAAGAATCCTTTTTTTTGTGCTGATGAAGATAAACTACTTATTCCTGTGCCTCTTCATCCCAAAAAGAGAAGAATGAGAGGGTATAACCAGGCACGATACATTGCCAGAGGAGTTGAACGATCTGCCGGAATAGAGATTTGCTTGAAAGACGATGTGATTCGAATCAAGAACACGAAAACTCAGACAGGTTTTTCACTGGAGAAGAGAAGAGAGAATATAAATCAGGCTTTTTTAGTGAAAAACCCTTTAGCGATAAAAGATAAAATATGTGTTGTGATTGATGATGTATTCACAACCGGAGCTACTGCATTCGAACTGGCAGACACCCTTCTTAAAGCAGGAGCTCGTAAAATTATGATAGCAACAATAGCTCAGGCCTGAATCATTGTTCGAATAAGGATATATTTGAACTATGAGTGCAAGAAAAGTCGGCGAGTTCAAATGGCAAATGATGGAGTTACCGGATGGTATTACCACCTCAGACGGTAATTGGTACCACATTACCAGTGAACAAATTGAAAAATACACCCCCGGATTACTAAAAAGATACACGCTCGAACGTATTATAAAAGAGGCAGATGCCTGGGTGAAGAGCGCAGACGGCCTATCACTGTTGGTCTATTTTTTACTGGCCTATTTGTCAGTTACTCCCTGGCTTGCGGCTCTACTCTCTATCGTTTTTTTTGTGATCTGGTTTTTTAATACCGGAGCTTTCCTCAGCGTTGCAGCCAGCCCCATTGTTAAATTAATAACTACCGATGGTTTTGTGTATGTGGTTTCAGCTGTTTTGTTGATGGGAATCGCCTTTAACGAAGTTATTGCGGGTTTTGGAGTATCCGTTCAATTCAATGCCCTTTGGTTTGGGTTGATTTTATTTTTTCTCTTCAAGGTTGGATTACTTCGCCTTTTGATTAGGTTTATACAAAGTAAAAGAGGGAAATCAGGTATTGAAATCCAGGATCGGATTCTGAATATGTTGTTGATCCGATACGGGATGAAAAGCGGGATTTTAACCGGGAATGTAAGCGAAATGGAAAACAGGTTGATAGAAATTGTTAACTATCATAAAACGAGGAAAAAGTAGTTTTGAAGCATGTATTTATGATTCGTCACGGGGAGACTGATAACAATAAAATTCATCGTTTGCAAGGGAGAGGGATAGATGCTTCGATCAATGAAACAGGTAGAGAGCAAGCCGAAGCAATTGCTGAGGCTTTGGGAAAGTTCCCCATTCAGAAAATAATAACCAGTAGCATGGTGAGAACATTGGAAACTGCGGCTCCTCTGATTGAGCAAACCGGGGCAATGGTGGAGCAATACAGTGAGCTAGACGAAATGGGTTTCGGGGAACTGGAAGGCTGTTATTTCAATGATGTAAAGGCACAAATTCATGAAGTGAATGAAAAGTGGATGAACGGGGAAGTTGATGTACAAATTCCTGGAGGAGAGTCCCCAAGGGAGGTTTTTAATCGCGCGGGAAATAAAGTAGCTGAAATATTGAGCTCATCTGAAGAAGAGTATATCGCTTTCGTACTGCACGGACGTTTGATCAGGATTCTGCTTTCTGAGTTTTTGGGAAAAGGATTGAAAAATATGCATCTCATAAAACATCAAAACGGATCCATAAATCATCTTATCTGGAATGGTTCGGGCTTCGAAGCCGTTGAGTTGAACAAAATAGATCATCTTTCTTCTGTAGCTTTAAATGTGTAAAGATTTCAGGTCTCTGCTTTTCAGAAATCGTATCTTTCATCTGCTTTTGAAAAATGATCAGTTTTTGGAGTTACAAAAAAATCAGGTTTTGGTATGAGTGAAAAAGTTAGGTCGATGTTCGCGGATATCGCGGAAGATTACGATCGGGTAAATACGGTACTTTCGTTTGGAGTGCATCATGCATGGCGCACTAAAGCCATCCAGGAAAGTGGAGCAAAAACAGGCGATCATGTGCTCGACTGTGCTACAGGTACCGGCGATTTAGCCATTGAATTTAAAAAGGCCGTTGGAGAAGAAGGATATGTTCTGGGAACCGACTTTTGTGCTCCAATGATTGAGCCAGCGCCAGGGAAAGCCGCCAAAAAAGGGCTTAAAATAGATTTTGAAGTCGCAGATGCTATGAATCTTCCCTACGAAGATAGTCGCTTTGATATTGCCAGTATCGCTTTTGGAATCCGGAATGTGGATGATCCTGTGGTAGCTCTAAAAGAAATGTCCAGGGTTGTTAAGCCGGGAGGCCGTGTAGTAGTTCTCGAATTCGGTCAGCCAAAAGGTGTACTCAAGTATCCGTACAACTTATACAGCCAGTATATAATGCCAACAGTAGGGGGACTCCTTACCGGAAACCGGGAGGCTTATACGTATCTTCCACGAACAAGCGCCACATTTCCTGCAGGTAAGAAATTTATTATGCTGATGGAACAAGCGGATTGCTTTAAAGATACCTGGAGCGAGAAACTTACAGGTGGAATAGCCTACGTTTATGTGGGAGTAGTCGAATAATTGTATATTCCGCCGCTAAATTAATAAATCAGATATATGTTAATAGAAGAAATTAAGAAAGTAATCCCTCACCGCTATCCTTTTTTATTAGTTGACAGAGTGGTGGAAATGGGTGAAGAAAGCATCAAAGCCATAAAAAATGTGACGGCAAACGAAGAGTTTTTTAATGGACATTTTCCCGGTCAGCCTATTATGCCTGGTGTTCTTCAGGTTGAGGCCTTAGCTCAAACCGGAGCCATTATGCTTATGACTAAAAAAGCTGATCCTGAAACTCAGCTTATGGTATTTACGGGAATCAATAAATGTAAATTCAGAAGACAGGTAGTACCGGGAGATCAGTTAGTTCTTGAGGTTGAACTTGGCACCATGCGCCGCAATTTTGTTACTATGATAGGGAAAGCTACAGTTGATGGAGAAGTAGCTTGTGAATTGGAAGCCTCAGCAGCAATTGTTCCCAGAGAGGGATAATGAGTACACAAACCGGATCAAATCGCCCTGCTAAAATTACTACCCAAACCGTAGTGGATATGAAGCGGAATGGAGAGAAAATCTCTATGCTTACCGCTTACGATTATACAATGGCTCAAATCATAGATCAGGCCGGGATTGATATTATTCTTGTGGGAGACTCCGCGAGTAATGTGATGGCGGGTTTTGAAACTACGGTTCCTATCACTTTGGAGAATATGATTTATCATACGTCCTGTGTGGTTCGTGGAGTAGATAGAGCTTTAGTGATTGCTGATTTACCCTTTATGAGCTATCAGGTCACTCCCAAAGAAGCGTTGATTTCTTCAGGAAGGATGATGAAGGAAGCAGGAGCGCACGCAGTAAAGATGGAAGGAGGGAAAACCATCGTTTCTACAATAGCTAAAATTGTAGATGCCGGAATTCCGGTAATGGGGCACCTTGGTCTTACTCCACAAAGTATTTATAAGTTTGGAACCTACAAGGTTAGGGCGCAGGATGAGATGGAAGCAGAAGCTTTGATTGAGGATGCAAAATTGCTAGAAGAGGCAGGTTGTTTTTCGATTGTACTTGAAAAAATTCCTGCCATTCTAGCCGAAAAAGTTTCAAAAGAACTCTCTATTCCTACTATTGGTATCGGAGCAGGTGCCGGATGCGATGGACAGGTTTTGGTAATTCATGATATGCTGGGGATGAACAAGGATTTCAGTCCGCGTTTCCTTAGGCGTTATGCAGATGTTCATACTGTAATGACAGATGCAGTTCAGAATTATATAAAAGACGTTAAGAATAAAGATTTTCCAAATTCAAAAGAGCAATACGGGGGTTAATGAGCAATTCAAAAAAACCTTTAATTCTGGTTAGTAACGACGATGGGATTTATTCAAATGGCATTAAAGCACTGGCCAAAGTAGCTTCCGAATTTGGGGAAGTAGTGATCGTAGCCCCGGATAGGCAACAAAGTGCCGTGGGACATGCCATTACTATTGAAACTCCGCTACGGTCTCAAAAAATTAAAATAGCCGACCAGTTTAAAGGCTTCGCCATTAATGGAACCCCTGCTGATTGTGTGAAACTTGCTCACGATCAACTTTTGGAAATAAAACCGGATCTGGTTTTGAGTGGAATCAATCACGGAAGTAATGCCGGAATCAATATTCTCTATTCCGGAACGGTTAGTGCCGCCACTGAAGGTACAGTGTTGGGGTATCCATCCATCGCGGTAAGTTGTACCGATTATGACGAAGAAGCTGATCTTACTGCGTGTGTAGAGGCGGCAAGAAGAGTGATTAAGTTTGTACTCGAAAAAGGTCTTCCTAAAGGAGTAACCATGAATGTGAACGCTCCTTCAGGTTCATTTAAAGGAATCAAATGGGCGCGAATGGCCGATAGCCGCTATGTGGAAGAATACGAAGGACGTAAAGATCCATTTAATCGACCTTATTACTGGCTAACGGGAAAATTCGAACTTTTGGATGACGGCAATGATGCAGACATCCATATTCTGAATGAAGGCTTTGCAGCGGTAACTCCCGTTCAGTATGACCTTACCGACTACGATTTACTCAGGAAGCTTGGGGAAGAGGATTTTTAAACCTACTCTGCCTTTGCTTCCGCTTTCGGCTTTTTCTTGAAAAGCTCCTGGTAATCCTCAATAGCCTGCCGAACTACTTCCTGAGCTACTTCTTTTCCCTGGAAGTCTTCTACAAGCACCGATTTATTTTCCAGCTTTTTATAGTCTTCGAAGAAACTCCTGAGTTCTCTTAGAGAGTGTTTTGGAAGGTCACGGATATCATCGTAGTGATTCACACTCATATCGTTATAGGCTACGGCGATGATTTTATCATCCATCTCATTGCCATCCAACATCCGCATTACTCCGATTACCTTTGCTTCAACCTGACACATAGGAACAATTTCAATCTGAGAAAGAATGAGAATATCCAGCGGATCTTTGTCATCACAATACGTGCGAGGGATAAACCCATAATTAGCAGGATAGTTAATGGAAGAGTAGAGAACCCGATCCATCAACAACATTCCTGATTCTTTATCCAGTTCGTATTTAGCTCGGCAGTTTTTTGGAATTTCTATGATTCCTTTAACAATAATAGGAGCATGATCACCATAATGAACGTGATGCCATGGATTGAACTTCATTCAATAAGATTCTAAAAATGAGTGTGATAGTGAGTGCCAAAAATAACCTTATTGCCTGTGGCATTCAATGAATAGTTTGTCAATTTGATCCGAGAATTCTAAAAAAGCTTTCAATGTATCTCTGTAGTTTTCTCATCTTCTTGTTGGAGTCGAAATGGCTGAAGAAGTCTCCCCTTAAGGGGAGTACGCCGAAGGCGGGAGGGGTGTCCGTTTTTTAATTTAAAGCAGTATTAACACCCTCCGACTCCTGTTCTAATCGAACAGAAGTCACCTCCCTCAAGGGAGGAATAAATTCATTAGACTTAAAACCCCATCTCAGCTAATCTCTTAACCGCTCCAATCCAGAAATCGTAGTATCGGGGTTTGGCTTCTTTGCCAACCTGCACGTTGATTTGGTTCATGTGAGAAAGAGCGATGGTACCTAGGTGTGTTCCCCATTTGGCGCTCTCCACCGAAACAAAAGAATCGTTAATGTTTTCATGGGAGAAAATCTGAGTATTCTGGAACAGAAAGACCGGGTTCAGGGAATAATTGGTTCCTTTTCCGATGGCGGCACTGTAAGAGAAATAAGGAAATCCATCCAGGTCAGGGTTTTCAGGATTAAATTCGTTTTGAATATATCCCTGACAAAGCTGTTCCACAGAGCTCAACACTTCGCTTTTCTCTCGTGGGTAAACGCTGTCTCCAAACCAATCGACCACATCACTCAGTTTCTCAGTAATCACTTCCGGTGTTTTGAGGATTAAATCAGCCAGATAAGTTCCTCTATGTGGAGTTGCAAGGGTTGTTAAAGTAGCAACCCTTTTTTCAATTCCAAGGTGTGAGAGCGCATGACGCATGTCCAGTCCACCCATGCTATGAGCAATTACGTTTACTTTTTCATAACCATGCTCATCGCACACCTGATTGATTAGCCGAACCCAGTTTCTTGCTCTTGTTTCAATAGAAGCGTAAGGAACCACGTTTGGTGCAAAAGCTGGGATTCCATGCTCTCTCATTAACATACAGGGATCGTGAAGAGGAGAAGGTTTTACCAGAGATCCGATAGCTCCAAAACCGTGACATAGAAACATTGGGTATTTAGTATGCAGGATTTCCGGTTGAGGAAACTCTTTCAACTTAAATCGTTTCAGTAAAGCATTTCCTTCAGCCATTTATTCTTCATTTGGGTTAGAATCATCGGTAATCAATCGGATAGTTCGAAAGATAGTGCCTTCATGTTCGATATAAATGTTCATGTCCCGTTCAGGGAAAACAACCCGGCTTGGAGTGGTAATACCAAAAGGATATAATCGCTGGTGTAAATCTAAATGAAAAGAAGTTTTTGAAAATGATGATGGAACACGAACCCGGTAAACTTTTCTGGCAAAACTGGAATCAAGTTCAACATTGTAAACCCGAACCTGGTTTTTAAGAACCCCTGCTTCATCAAAAGTAAGCTGAATGATGGAATCCAGTTCAGAGCCGGCAGTTATTTTATTTGAAACGAAAGAAGGAGTATATGCCAGTATGATTCCGCTTAGAATACATGCAACCAGTAGTAAAGCAGCGATTATTTTTTTTCCGGATTTCATGTAAGGATGTTACTGAGAATCGAAGATGAATTTCAACACTCTTTCAGCTACTTCCTGTTTCGTGCCTTTAAATTCCGTGGTTGAATTTTTTCCCAGCACATGCACATGGTTTGTATCCGCTTCAAACCCGGTATCTGTATTGGAAAGTGAATTGGCAACAATCCAGTCGGCATTCTTTTTTTTGAGTTTGGAGGTTGCGTTCTCAAGCAGATTCTCTGTTTCCATAGCAAAACCGATCAATGTTTGATTCTCGGGTTTACGTTCACCCAACCTGGAAAGGATATCAACTGTGCTTCTCAGGTGGATGGCGCTTTCACCTGTTCCTTTTTTCACTTTATGATTAAACGTTTCAATTGGGGTGAAATCCGAAACGGCTGCAGCCATGATTATTACATCGGCATCTGCTTTAGCCTGAACAGCCTTGAACAAATCTTCAGCACTTGTAATGCTTTGAGTTACCATTCCATCAGGTACTGGAATAGAAACTGGCCCATGAATGAGTGTAACTTCTGCACCAAGTCTTAAAGCTGCATCTGCCATCGCAAAGCCCATTTTCCCTGAGCTTGGATTTGAAATAAAACGAACGGGATCGATAAACTCACGGGTGGGTCCTGCAGTTACTACTACCTTCTTTCCTTCCAGTGGCCCTTTTATAGACCCAATGATTTCACTGGCTTTATTCAGGATAGATTCAATCTCAGGAAGTCGGCCTTTTCCTTCTAATCCACTAGCCAGGAATCCGGATTCAGGTTCAAGAATATAATATCCAAATTCCTCAACCTTCTTAAGGTTTTGCGAAACGGATGGAGATTCGTACATCTCGCCATCCATCGTGGGGCAGATGAGAATTGGAGACCGAGCGGCAAGAACAGTGGCAGTAAGCATGTTGTCTGAAATGCCATTCGCTATTTTCGCAAGGGTGTTTCCTGTACAAGGAGCGATTATAAAAAGATCAGCCCATTCGCCCCAGTTTATATGGCGGGTCCACTCTGTGGCTTGTTCTTCTTCTGGGAAGATATCAACGGCTACATCATGACCGGAAAGGGAAGCAAAAGTTTCTAAACCAACAAAGCGGGTGGCAGAAGGAGTCATTGTGACTCGTACTTCGGCTCCCGCTTTTTGAAATTCTCTGAGTAAAAAAACAGCTTTATAGGCTGCAATTCCTCCGGTTACACCCAGAATGATGCGTTTACCGGAGAGCATATTTTATTCAGTTTCTGGACGTCGGTAGTAGATAGAATCTTCTTCCATTTCAGTTACTGCTCGCTGAACAGCATGTGGAAGTTTCTCAAAAGCTTTTGAGATTTGCTCTTGCTCTTCGTTAAAAGAAAACTCATCATCATCATCAAAACCTTCAAAGTATTGAAGTTTTTCATCGAGCTCTAATTTCTCTTGAGCAGCGATCTGACGTGCTCTTTTTGCCATAATTACCAGTAGCTCATACTTGTTACCGGTTTCATGTTTCAGCTTTTCAATATCAAGGGTACGAATCGGCATAATTTCTATTTAAGATTCATGAATTTAGTCACAGCTTGCTTAATCTGTGCGTAAGCGGTGTCTAAATCGTCATTAATTATTATCTGATCAAACCGATCAGCGTATTCAAGTTCTTCGCTTGCGCGTTCAAGCCTTAGTCCCAAAGAATGTTCATTTTCAGTGCCTCTGGCTTCTAAACGCTGTTTTAATACCTTAAGTGAAGGTGGTTGAATGAATAAGCTCAGGCAGTCATCACCGTACAATTGCTTTACATTTACCGCACCTTTTACATCGATATCAAGCAGAATAAAATAGCCTGTTTTTAGCTTCTTATCAACTTCTGATCTCAGGGTTCCATATCGGGTTCCGCTGTAAAATTCTTCCCATTCCAGAAAGTCATTTTCATCGATTCTTTGCTGGAACTCTTCTTTACTTAAAAAGTTGTAATGCACTCCGTTTTCTTCTCCTGTACGAGGAGATCTGGTAGTGGCAGAAACCGAAAATTTGAGGTTTTCAAAATCATCAAATAACATGTTAGCTATTGTTGATTTTCCACTTCCGCTGGGAGCAGCTAATATTATGAGTTTACCTTTTTTCATAGTAGTGAGTTTTGAGGAGTGAGGCATGAGGAAATCTCATTCCTCAATGCTCATCCCTCACAACTAAATTTATTCGACATTTTGAACTTGTTCCCGGATTTGTTCCAACATTTCTTTTGCCTTAACTACGTGATGTGCTATGCCGGAATCATTAGCTTTTGAGCCAATAGTATTTAACTCCCTGTTGATTTCCTGGGTTAGAAAATTCAGTCTTCTGCCGGCAGGTTCCTGCTGTTCAATGGCCTCAACAAAAAACTTTAAATGCGCTCTTAGTCGAACGGTTTCTTCGGTAATATCCATTTTATCAGCAGTGATTACCACTTCCATCTCAAGGCGTGCTTCATCAATATTTTCATCATCAATAAGCTGCTTAATACGTTCATGAAGCTTCTTTCTGATTTCTTCGCTTCTGCCTTCCGTAACTACAAGAATGTCATCGAGGGTAGAATCAATGGCTTTAATTCTATCAAGAAGGTCTTTTTTAAGTTGATTCCCTTCCTGGCTTCTCATTTCCATTAAATTTGAAAGGGCAAGTTCAATAGCTTTTACAACCAGATTCCATTTTCGATCCAGCGATTCCTCATCTTCTTCTGGTGTAATAAATACATCACTAAAACTAGTAATGTTTTTGATATTAAGTGGAACCTCAATTCCAGCGGCTGAGCGCAACTCGTTTAATAAATCAGCATAAGCCTTGGCTTTATTTTGATCTATTTTGATGGCTAGTTCTCCTGAGTCCTGCTCAGAAATATAAACCGAGATATTCAGCTTGCCCCGGCTTACTGATTTTTGAACAAGTTCTTTAATAACCAATTCTTTGTTTTGCAAACGCTGAGGTAACCGGGTAGTAATATCCAAGTAGCGACTATTAAGTGATTTGATTTCGACTGTGGCGTTGAGTCCGTTATCAGCGGCCTCACCTCGCCCAAAGCCCGTCATTGAGATAATCATAGATGATTTTTATGCTGGAGATGTAATAGAAATTAAACCTAAAGGTACAAAAGTGTAAGCTGCTAAAAAAACAAAGTCGTTGGCTTCATGAAGCTTTTTAGTATATCTTTTGCTGCAATTTTAAAACTGATCAATGATCGATCTTTCTTCAAAGCTTTTAGCAATATTTATAATTTCTTTAGCAACACAAATCTGTCTTTTTGGGCAAACTGTTGATAGTTTAAATAATTTATCAAAGGATTTTTTAAATAAAGGAAACTTTAAAGAAGCTCTACCTCACTTGGAAAAAGCGGCAAAGCTTGGACATTTTGAAGCGCAATATAATTTGGGCTATTTATATCAAATAGGTCAGCCTGTAGAACAAAATGATTCTATTGCACATCATTGGTTTTTAAAGTCAGCATATCAAGGATTTATTGATGCTCAATTTAAGGTCGCTTATAACTTAGGTACAGGAAGAGGCGTAAGCCTTGATAAAAGTCAATCGATAAATTGGCTAAGAAAATGTGCTAAACAGGGAGATGAAGAATGTTTATTTCAATTGGCGGGCTTTTTTAAAGAAGGTTGGGGTATTGAACAAAACGCTGACAGTGTATTCTATTGGGCTAAAAAATTAGCTATTAAAATTAACCCAGAAGACCTTAATAGAAGTGGGTTTATTACTTCTATGAGATTAACCCTTGCTCAAATGTATCAAGAAGGGGATCTTTTTCAACAAGATTTTCAAAAGAGTTATATGTGGTATTTGATTTATAATGAATCAAAGATTGATTTTTCAGTCTTACAACAACAATCGGTTATTGCTGAGATCAAAAAAGTGGAGACTAATTTGACTGATATTCAAAGAGATTTAGCTCGAGTCAAAGCTGAAGAAATTCTTGGTCGTTTATTATTCAATCTAGAAAACCTTAAGCAACCAGATTATTGAAAAATATACTCGGAATTTCAGCTTTTTATCACGATTCGGCAGCCTGTTTAATACAGGATGGAAAAATTATAGCTGCAGCTCAGGAAGAACGTTTTACCAGGAAAAAACACGATGAGAGTTTTCCGGTGCATGCGACAACTTATTGCCTTGAGTTAGCAGGTTTAACCATAGATGAACTTGATACAATTGTATTCTATGATAAGCCCTTTTTGAAATTCGAACGCTTGCTCGAAACCTATCTTTCGTTCGCTCCTAAAGGTGTGCGTTCGTTTATTATCGCCATCCCGGTCTGGTTGAAGGAAAAAATGTTCCTGAAACGGTTGATTTATGATGAGCTGAAAAAGGTGGGAGACTACAAAAAAGACCAAGTGAACCTGTTATTTCCTGAGCATCATCTGAGTCATGCCGCCAGCGCCTTTTATCCATCAAAATTTGAGGAAGCTGCGATACTTACCGTTGATGGAGTAGGTGAGTGGGCAACGGCATCCATTTGTCATGGCAAGGGAAAAGACATCACCATTTTAAAAGAGCTTCAGTTTCCGCATTCACTAGGTTTATTGTACTCGGCGTTCACTTATTTTCTTGGGTTCAAAGTGAATTCAGGCGAATATAAATTGATGGGTTTGGCACCGTATGGCAATCCTGATTCCAAATTACTTCAGGAATACATCAGTAAAATAAAAGAGGAGTTGGTAGATATTCGCGAGGATGGATCTCTTTGGCTGAATCAGGAGTATTTCAGTTACGCGACTGGTCTAAGGATGGTAAATGATAAGAAATGGGAAACTCTGTTTGGATTCCCAAAACGAGAAGGCGAAGGTGAGCTTCAGCAACATGAGGCTGATTTAGCTTTGGCCATTCAGAAGGTGACGGAAGAAATTGTTGTGAAAATGGCAGCCCATGCTAAAGAGCTTACTGGAGCAAATGCCATTTGTCTTGCCGGTGGTGTAGCTTTGAACTGTGTGGCGAATGGTAAACTTCAGAATGAAAGCATTTTTGATGAAGTATATATTCAGCCTGCGGCAGGAGATGCCGGTGGAGCTGTAGGGGCAGCACTGGCTGCTTTGCATATTTATTTCGGAGAAGAGCGGAAACCTGAATCACCCGACTCGATGCAAGGGGCCTATTTAGGTCCGGAATACTATGCCATTGATGTGGATAGGGCGCTTAGGAAATTCAAACCACAGTTTGTTCAATTCAGTAAGAAAGAGCTTTATCCAAGAGTGGCAGAGATTTTAGATAGTGGAAATGTAGTAGGTTGGTTCCAGGGCAGGATGGAATTTGGTCCGCGAGCACTTGGAGGAAGAAGTATAATAGCCGATCCCCGCAGAACAGATATGCAGAAGAAACTAAACCTGAAGATTAAATACAGAGAATCTTTTCGACCGTTTGCTCCTTCCGTATTGGCAGAAGAGGCATCTAACTACTTTGAACTGGATTCAGATTCACCTTATATGCTGCTAGTTCAGCCCGTAAAGGAAGAACATAGGGAGAAGCTACCAGAAGGATATAACGAAATGCCGCTTCGGGAGAAGCTCGCGGTAAAACGATCTGAATTTCCGGCAATTACACATATTGATTTCTCAGCCCGGGTTCAAACCGTTCATAAAGAAACAAATCCAGAATACTGGAACCTGATTTCGGCTTTCAAAGAAAGGACAGGCTGCGGAATGGTGGTAAATACCAGTTTTAATGTGCGTGGAGAACCCATCGTTTGTACTCCAGAGGATGCTTATCGGTGTTTTATGAATACAGAGATGGATTATCTGGTAATTGGTGAGTATGTTTTCGCTAAAGCCGATCAGCCGGAATGGACAGAGAAAATGAATTTTGATAAAGACTAATTAATTGCCACAGAATCACAAAAGCACAAATAATTTGAATTTTTAGTGCTTTTGAGTTTTAGTGGCTCAACACAAAGAAAATGGATTTACTAAAAGACTTATGGGGTTTTATGAAAGAGCGGAAGAAGTTCTGGCTTGCCCCGGTAATTGTGATTTTATTACTACTCGGATTTTTGATTGTGATTGGTGGAGGTTCTTCCATCGCACCGTTCATTTATACCCTGTTCTGATATGATGCCCGTACGGGACATAGAATTTGTTAGGAACGATTCCGAGACTCCCAAAACCCAGCTGGTGATGGTAGTTGGGTTATTGGTGATTGCAGCGATCTTTCAGAACGAGATTTTTGCTTATATAGCCTTGGGTATTGGACTTATTAGCTTGGTTATTCCTCCTGCCGGATACTGGATTGTCTGGGGCTGGTACAAACTGGCGTTAATTTTAAGCAGAGTGATGAATCCTCTGATTCTCGGGATCGTTTATTTTTTCTTCATTTCACCCATTGCCATCCTGTTTCGCTTATTTGGAAACGACCCCATGCGCCTTAAAGACAATAAAGGCAGCATGTATGAAATCAGAGAGAAGACTTATACTAAAGAGGATTTAGAGAAACCGTGGTGAGCCACGCCAAAAGCGTGGAATTGTGAATTATAAATTCAAGATTTTGGATTAATCTTGTTCATTAAAGTACCTTCCTTGTTTAGCTACACCTATTCTATTGAAAGTCATGAAATCTTTAAAATCTTTTGAACAAAGAGTCACCTCTGAAAAATCTTTTAAAGCCTTTTGTACCTTTCTAGCAGATAAGTTTGTCTCGATTTCTCTTGAACTATGTCGGTCAGTAACTAGATAAATAGTTTCCTCTTTTAAGAATGAAGACACTTTTTCTTGAACTTTTTTTAAGTCGAAATCTTCATCTTCACCAATATAATACCATTCACTATTATCCGATTGCTTTTTCCATTCAGCTTTATCAATCAATGCTGTACTCGCAATGAAAATATTTTTTGAATCCATGACTTTAGGTCACTTAACTTAATAACCTTCGATGGTAATTAATCTGCCCTAAGTGATAGGTGAAATGACTGTAAAGGTGTACTAAAAACCATTCAGTTTTCATTGGCCCGCCAAATAGTTCAATTGGATAATCTTTATTGAGATCTTCGTCGTTCATTTGAGCTAAGGTTTCTTTTACTGAAATAACCGCTGCATCCAGCTCATCCAGAAGTTCTTGTCTTGTTACCTTTCCATTGAACTCAAATTCACGGTCTCGTACATATTCGCTTCCTCCTAATATGGCTCCAAAGAAGTGTTGCAGGTTTCCTGATAGGTGCAGGCTCAGATTTCCGGCGCTGTTGTTAATTCCGTCAGCTTTTTTCCAGATGGCTTCTTCGGAGGAATACGCTTCGATTTCAGCTTTGGCTTTTTGGATGTCCCGTTCAAATAATTCGGAAAGAGTTTGTGTGAGCATAGTAGTAGGATTAGGTTGACAACGACTAAGGTAATAAAAGGTCATTCTGAGCGAAAGCGAAGAATCTAAAGGTTTTTATTAAAACAAAACGGGTGTTCCTCTTCTTCGCCCAAACAAGTTTGGACCCTGTTTCCCCTGTCTGCCAACAGGCAGGCTCCAAAGGGAGACACTCACTGTCCCTCCTTGGGAGGGAGGACAGATTCATTCGCAACCGAATGAATCAGGGAGAGGAAAGTGAAGGCAATTACTCTTCTTTCTTACCCAAAAACTCATCCGTAAAATGAGCTTTGTGTTTCTCTTTTGAGAACTTCTCAGCATTGTAAGCAGCTGAGTTTCCACGTGGTATAGAAAGGCTTTCCCAATCACCGCCTTTAATCATTCGTCCGATATAAACGATTTGCCCAACATGATAAGAGTAATGCGCCAATTGTCTGTTGATGGCTTCCGTGATGGTATGCTCCATATTCCGGATATAAATAACTGTATCGAAATTATCCTCATTTATTGAATCAAGTGCCTTGAATAGGCAATCCCAGCCTTCATTCCATTTCTCCAACAGTTCCTTTCTCGATGAAATATCAGCATCAAACTCCGCTTCACGGTTCCGCCAATCTTTTTCTCCATCAGAAGTGAGGAAATCCGTCCAGCGTGAAAGCATATTACCCCAGAGATGTTTTACAATAATAGCTATGGAGTTGCTTTCAGCATTATGTTGCCAGAATAAATCGTTGTCTTCAAGCTGGTCAAACGTCTTTTCCCCCAGCATTTTGTAATACTGGAATTGCTTTCGGATGCTTTCCAAGTAGTTTTCAATCATAGCTTCACAACAGTTGGACTTAATTTAGGTTGAACTCTTTAAGCTTAAACCTGATAATAGTTAAAAGCCTTAACCTCGGATCTTCTTCAGAAGAACCAAGCTTAGATGCGAAAGCCCTTTCAAAAATTGTAAATCCTATTTCATTTGACACAGCATAATGTTGGTCGAATGGAGCAATGGTATATATCCTATCATTGATGGTTTGTTGGTAATAGTTCCAGGTATAATTTTGAGTTATTGTTTCAAACTCTTCATCAAATGATTCATTCTCATAAGTTACTGAACCGATAATATCTTCTGATACTATAAGGCGCTCTGGGATTTCAGTATCAGGGTTATGAATGAATGGATATTCTTTACTCTGACTCACGGAAGATTTTAGAGGGAAGTAATCACCGGGAAAAGGAACAAGGTCTGTAACGGTCTTTTCCAATAAAGAACCATCAAAAGAATACTTATAATGAATACCATCCTCCTGATTACTGTAATATCCTCCCATGAGCCTATTTAGTGATTCATTACTACTTGAAATAAAAAACCATTTATCTCCATCGATAAGGGTATCACTTATAACTGTGAATACTTCGTCTAATTCTTTTACAATCTCGGGAGAGTTTGTACTGTAATTTATATAAGTAATCTGATATGTCCAGCTGTTACCTACTTTTAGAGGTAGACTAATTTTTTCCACTTCATTTGAAGAAGTGCTATTTGAGCAGGAAAAAATAAATGATCCTAAAATCAGGGTTACAATTAATAAATATTTCATAGCTACACGGGATAGATTAAGATTAAAAAGTAGTAGCTGTTTTCTGTGGAGTAAAGTTTTATTAATTGTTACAACGCATAAAATGTTACTTTTTTTTTGGATTTACAAGAATGTGCAAAAACTTAATATTCTATGATGACTGCTTTAAATCCCCTTTCACTTCCTGTATATTCCACCTTAAATTTAATGCGTTAGAAACAGTACATGAGCGATAACAAAAGAGTGACCGGAGCTGAGGAAATTCATTGGGATCTCAGCGATTTATATTCATCAAGTAACGACCCTCAATTAGCAAAAGACAAAGAATCCCTTTTAAAAGAAGCGGATTCTTTTGCCGCTAAATATAAAGGCAGAATAGCGGAGCTTTCTGTGTCGGAATTCAAGGAAATGCTACAGAATTATGAAGCCCTACAGGATAAAGGAGGGAAGATTGGTTCTTTCGCCTATTTACAATGGAGTACAAATACGGGTAACGCAGAATACGGCAAGCTGGTTCAGGAATCCAACGAGTTGGGATCTGAACTGAGCCAGAAGCTGGTTTTTCTGGATGTGGAATGGTTGAAGGTTCCTGATGAAGAAGCACAGAAAATGATTAACGCAACCGAGCTTGAATTCTACAAGCATTACCTGGAGTCTTCCCGCAGATATAAAGAGCATGTACTTAAAGAAGAACAGGAACAGATTTTATCTGCCAAATCTGTTACAGGAAGAAGTGCCTGGGTTCGTTTTTTTGACGAAATCTTAGGTCAGGCCAAGTTTGAATTGGATGGTGAAGAATATTCTGAACAGGAAGTGCTAAGTAAGCTTCATGATTCTGACCGTGAGTTGAGAATCCGTGCTCATGCATCCCTTACAAAGAAATTTAAAGAGCTTTCGCATCCGCTTACCTTTGTATTCAATACACTGCTAGCTGATAAATCTACCAACGACAAACTTCGCAAATACCCAAGCTGGATTACTTCCCGAAATCTATCAAATGAAACCGATGACGAAACGGTCGAAGCGCTTGTTAATTCAGTTACTTCCAAATACGAATTGGTTCAGCGATACTACAAGTTAAAGGCAGATTTACTTGGGTTGGATGAAATGCTGGATTATGACCGATATGCTCCGATTGCAAAGAATGAGGCTACAATCACGTGGAAAGAAGCGGAAGAAATGGTGATGGATTCTTATACCAAATTTCATCCCGAAATGGGAGAGATTACCAGCTATTTCTTTGATAAGAATTGGATTGATGCCGCCATCAAACCAGGGAAAAGAGGAGGAGCTTATTCAGCAAGTACCGTTCCTTCGGTTCACCCTTATGTGTTTATGAATTTTGATGGGAAAATCCGAGATGTACAAACCCTGGCTCACGAGTTGGGGCATGGGGTTCACCAATACCTATCCCGGCAGCAGGGTCCTTTACAGGCAGGAACTCCGTTAACTACTGCCGAAACAGCTTCTGTGTTTGGTGAAATGTTGGTGTTCCAGAAATTGCTGAAGGAACTCGATAATCCGAAAGAAAAGCTGGCACTTATTGTTGGCAAGATAGATGATACTATTGCTACGGTTTTCCGTCAGATTTCCATGAATCGTTTTGAAAACGCCATGCATACAGCCCGAAGAGAAGAAGGGGAACTTACAACTGAGCGATTCTCAGAATTATGGATGGAACAGCAAAAGGCTTTGTATGGGGATTCAGTGACTTTGACCGATGAGTATGGCATTTGGTGGAGTTATATCCCTCACTTTTTGCATACTCCCGGTTATGTTTATGCGTATGCCTTTGGTGAGTTATTGGTACTCGCTCTGTACGAAGAGTACACAAGAAAACCTGAGGGATTCGCGGATAAGTATCTGGAATTATTAGGGGCAGGCGGCTCGGAATGGCCTCACGATTTGGTCGCTAAAATGGGATTGGATATCCGCGATCCTGAGTTCTGGAATAAGGGGTTAACTTCATTCGAGCGAATGGTTGAAGAAGCAGAGCAGCTTGCAGAAGAGCTCAGAAACAACAATTAACGAAAGACTAATAACCATCAAATTCCAAATTCCAAAGTCAGATATGTTTAGTACATTCCTGCTTGGTAGTTGCAATTTGAACAATCAAATTTACATCTGAAAGATGTCTCTCGACCGACAAGAAAAAGCTTTACGGGAATTTAAACAGATCATGGCCGATCTGGTTCACTTGCTAAGAACATCTACAAGAGTGGAATTGGCGTATATGTGCTGGGTTAACCATCAACGGCAACAGTTTGTGTGGGAATCTAACAGCACCCATTTGCCAAATGTAATGTTTAAGGACAGAGTCGCTTTTGAGCAGCACTTTCTGAATGAATACAAAGATATCACCGAGATTACCCAGCTTAAAATTGGTGAGGATATAGCGAAAGGGAAACTTGCCCATTATTTCGATTTTGTAAATGCTAAAAATATGCTGCTGATCCCTTTTATCAATAAGGGAGAAACCGTAGCAATTACGGTATTGGAAACAGAAAAAGATGTCGAGCTCAGAACTATCACGGATCAGATTCACGCTTATAACAATGCATTGGTGAATGTACTGGATACGTATCTTGAGATTGTTGATTTGCACGAGCAGCAAAAGGAATGGGAAGAGTATGAGGAATCTCTGAATGCATTGGACTACCGCCTGCACAGGGTAGACTTACTTTCCAAAATGCTGGAAGAAATGCAGCTCTTTCTGCCGAATGGTGGTGCTTGTCTGGTTAGTCCTGGGATGGAAAGCTGGAATCTGGTAATGACCTCAAAATTTGCTAAGAATCCTCCATTACTTGGGTTACAACTGGAAGAGAAAAGTGTGGCTTACGAAGCAATTGAAAAAGGTGCTCCGGTGTTCAGTATACATTTTAACAATAGTCCGAGACTAATTTCCAGCAGAGAGCGAAGAACGGAAGGAGCAAGCTTTGCTATACCAATTATGATTCATGATCGCAGGCAGGCCGTTGTGGTTACTTATGATAATGATCCATTAACCTATAAAGAATCGACCAAACATAAGCTTTCTAATCTTGCCAGAATAGCCTCTCTATCTATCCAGTCGGTATTAAAGAAGGTGGGAATGGCTGAAGAGTTATTGTCCCAGATTTTTGGGGCATTTATGACAGAATTGTGGGAAGCCTCTTTAAATAATGAACTCCAACGAATCCGCTCCGGGAAGGGTACTCATACCTGGTTTGGTCTTGCTTCTCCGCATGAACTCTCTGCTTTACGAACTAAGTATCGTTTGGAAGATCTTCAGAAAATTCAGAAGGATTTTGTGACATTTCTGAACCCGTCTGCGCATAGTATTCCCGGATTTATCGGGTACAATTCAGACTATGTATATGGATTTATCATTCAGAGTGATTCCGAGACAGCTGTTAATGAATGGATGGAAAGTGTAAAAACAAAGTTGGCGCACGGGCTTAAACTTTCAAACGGAGAAACGTTGGACGTTTCTTTTAAAGCGGGCTTTACTAAACTTACTAAAGAAGATACCAACTCGTACCAGATACTTACCAAAGCAAAACAGGCGCTTAGCGAAGTAGTTAGAAACGAAGAGCTGGAACTTTTCGAAGCTTGATTTTCGATCTGGCTTAATTTAATTAGTTTTTGATGTCATTAAGAGCGAAGCGAGGGATCTACACATTCTGAATGAAATTTAATTATTCTGTTCAGGCTCTTCGCTCCGCTCTGAGTGACTTAATTTGATGTTAAAATGTGAATCATGCCAAACTGCTACCTCATAATTATTGACGGGTTGGGAGTAGGAGCCCAGGAAGATGCTCATCTCTATGGAGATGAAGGAATGAACACGTTGGGTAATATATCTGCTGAAACCGGTGTACGTTTACCTAATCTTGGTAAAATGGGAATCGGAAACATAATTCCGCTTTCATCAATCCCGGAAGAAGAAAATCCATCCGCAGCGTTTGGGAAAATGAGAGAAGTTTCAGGAGGAAAAGATTCTACAACAGGGCATTGGGAAATCGCTGGAATTCAACTCGAAAAGCCATTTCCAACCTATTCAAATGGATTTCCAAAAGAGGTGATTGAAGCTTTTTGTAAAGGGATTGGAGTAGAAGGTGTTCTTTGCAATCTACCTTATTCCGGTACAGATGTAATCCGAGATTTTGGTGAAGAACATCTTAAAACCGGAAAGCCGATTGTATATACTTCAGCCGATAGTGTTTTTCAAGTTGCTACACATGATGATATTACTCCCGTTTCTACACTTTATGAATGGTGTGAATTTGCCCGAAAACATATTTGTGTGGGCGAACATGAAGTAGGAAGAGTGATTGCACGCCCATTTACAGGAACTCATCCTTTTGAAAGATTATCAGATCAGCGGCATGATTTTTCAGCTATTCCGCCATCCAATAACATTGTTCAACACCTATTTGATGCAGGGGTACAAACCTACTCCATTGGGAAGATCATCGATCTTTTTGCTGAGAGAGGATTTTCAAAATTCGAGCGAACGAAGAATAATGCGGAAGGAATCCAAACCTTACTTCGTGTGATGGACGAAGTTAAAAACACCTTTGTATTTGTGAACCTGATTGATACCGATCAATTATTTGGCCACAGATGCGATCCGGAAGGCTACGCGGGCAGTCTTAAAGAATTCGATGAATTCCTTCCTGAAATTCTATCCAAGGTAAAAGAAGATGATATTCTCATCATTACCGGAGATCATGGCAACGATCCATGTTCTACATCTACCGACCATTCCAGAGAGTTTGTGCCTTTGCTTGTTTATTCTAACTCTCACGGTGTCCGTCAGACGGGTAATCCGTCCGACGGACGGAAAGTCCTGGATCTAGGAATAAGAGAAACCTTTGCAGATGTGGCAGCTACAATTGCCAATTTTTTTGGATTGGATGAGCGTTTCAGCGCGTCTTCTTTTCTTTGAAAGATTTAACCAATCCATCTCAGGAATTTCAAAATATTAAATCTATAAATTCGTATATTTGATGCTTGTTGATTCAACAGAGTGTAGATAGAAAACGAAGCTTCGAATTTAGGTTGCAACCATTCAGCTTATCACATATTGACTACATTCGAGAATACTGCACATAATTTTCACCAAATAATTTAATTGTGGCAAAAAGTTCAGGAATTTCGACTCGTGAATCGGAATCGTTAGATCGGTATCTGCACGAGATTGGTAAAGAGAAATTAATTACTCCGGATGACGAAGTTCGTCTGGCGAAAGAGATACAGAAAGGAAGTCAGCGTGCACTGGAAGATTTAACCAAAGCTAACCTTCGCTTTGTGGTTTCTGTAGCTAAGCAGTATCAAAATCAAGGGCTTTCACTTGGAGATTTGATCAACGAAGGAAACCTTGGTTTGATTAAAGCTGCGAAGCGTTTTGACGAAACCCGTGGATTTAAGTTCATTTCTTATGCCGTTTGGTGGATTCGTCAATCTATCCTTCAGGCTCTTGCCGAGCAAAGCCGTATTGTACGTCTTCCCCTTAACAGAGTAGGAGCACTTAACAAAATTGGAAAAGAGCTTTCGAAACTGGAGCAGGAATACGAGCGTCTTCCATCCGCACACGAATTAGCAGAAAGTCTGGAAATGACCGTAGGCGAAGTTGCCGATACGCTGAAGATTTCAGGGCGTCACCTTTCGATGGATGCTCCATTTGCACAGGGCGAAGATAACCGTCTTCTTGATGTACTTGAAAACGAAGAGATTCCAAATCCTGACTTCGAGTTGATGGGTGAGTCCTTGAAAGTGGAGATTGAACGAGCACTTTCAAAACTAACCAAAAGAGAAGCAGAAGTAATCCGACTTTACTTTGGTATCGGGCGTGAACATTCTCTAACTCTGGAAGAAATCGGAGAACGCTTCGATTTAACCCGTGAGCGTGTTCGTCAGATCAAAGAAAAAGCACTTCGTAAGCTTCGTCACCATAACCGAAGCGCAGCTTTAAGAGTGTATCTCGGATAAGGCGCAACGTTAATGAGATTTAAAAGCCCTGTTCATTTGAACAGGGCTTTTTTTATCCTGTTTTTTTGATCAGGTCTTCAAAATCGGTTTCATATAAGGGGCGTTCAAGAATTTTCTTTACCTGAACGTACTCATTATGAAGGAAACAAGGGGCTTTTTCACTACACGTCTCAAGCCCCAATACACATTTTTTAAAAACAAGTGGTCCGTCAATAGCGGTAATTACATCAATCAATCTCATCTTCATATTATTCGTATCTACAAAAAAACCTCCACCAGGACCTTTAGTAGAAGAAATAATTCCATTTTTTGCCAGTATTTGTAAAACCTTACTCAGATAAGAAGTGGGAATATTTAGCTCAGAAGCCAGAACTCCGGCTGTAAACTTAGCATCGTTGTTATTTCTGGCCATGTGTACAATGGCTCTAATGGCATATTGAGTTGAGCTTGAGAACATCTTTTCTTGGGATAATACAAAAAAAAGATAAAAATATCTCTTTATCTAAAATTCATAATTCATGTTTACACTATCAAAAAAGGAGGAACATGAATCGACTTATTATAATTATCTGCTTAATCGGGTTCATTGCTTGTAAAGGAGACAACCAACCAAAGACTTCCGAAAAGACCCAGCCTGCTCAAACAGCAAAGATATCTGAAAATGGAGTAGGTCCGGTAAGTGAATTAACGCTTCCGGATGGCATTGATCAGGAAATGGTGTCTCGAGGTAAAGAAATCTTCGATGCCAAATGTTCTGCCTGCCATAAAACAAATAAACGTTACATCGGGCCAGATCCAACAGGAATTCTGGAAAGAAGAACCCCAGCCTGGGTAATGAACATGATTCTTAACCCGGATGGTATGGTCAAAGAGGATCCGGTAGCTAAACAGCTTCTAATGGAATACAATGGCACCCCGATGGCTAATCAAAATCTGACAGAGGACGAAGCACGAGCAATTCTTGAATATTTCAGAACACTAAAACCCGAACAAAATGAAAACTAGAATAGATCTAATCCTGATTGCATTCCTACTGGTAATGGCTTGTACTTCGCAGCAGGGCGAACGGGCATCCTCTCTTGAGGATACCAGACCAAAAGGCCAGGCTTCAGTAGTTGATGAAGAATCTGACAAAAATATACTACAAGTAGCTATATCGTCTGAGGATCATTCAACACTGGTAGCAGCTGTTGAAGCAGCAGGAATTGAGCATATATTAGTTAATGCTGGTCCATTAACAGTATTTGCCCCTGTAAATTCAGCATTCGATAATCTGCCTCCCGGCACGGTAACTGACTTGCTGAAACCGGAAAACAAAGGCAAACTAGCCGGAGTACTTACCAAACATGCTGCTCCTGGTTCTTTTGATATCCCTTATCTGAAAAAAGAAGCAGAACGAGGCAGAAGGCTATATATGGCTGATGGTTCCTATCTGGATATTACCATTGAAGGGGAAGATGTGTACGTGTCAGGTGCTAAAGTACTTGCGAGCGTTCAAACATCGAATGGAATAGTAAATGTAGTAGATAAAGTGATTTTATAACCGTAAAAATAAAAAGGATAAAGAATTATGAAACTAACGCGGTACTTATTAATAGCAGGAATTTTGTTCTCTTTTGCTATAAGCGCTTGTATGAATGCCAACCGTAAAGGGGCATTAGATGGAAGCGTTGCAGAGCAGGTTTATGTTGCTCCCGGAGAACAAGATGAGTTTTATGCGTTTTTATCTGGTGGATACAGTGGTAACCTAACTGTTTATGGACTTCCATCAGGCAGAATGCTTAAAGAAATCCCGGTTTTTTCTCAGTTTCCAACCTCAGGGTATGGTTATTCAGAAGAAACGAAACCGATGTTTAATACTTCTCATGGATTTATACCCTGGGACGATTTGCATCACCCCGACATTTCACAAACTGATGGGGAACTGGATGGCAGATGGATTTTCGTAAACGCGAATAATACACCAAGAATCGCAAGAATCAGTTTAGAGACCTTCGAAACTGATGAGATTATTGAGATTCCAAATTCAGCCGGTAACCACAGTTCTTCGTTCATTACTGAGAATACTGAATACGTGGTAGCAGGTACCAGATTTTCCGTTCCTGTTCCACAGCGGGATATCTCAATCGACGAGTATAAAGGTAATTTTAAAGGTGCGGTAAGCTTTGTAAGTGTGGAGGAAGAAACAGGACACATGGATCTGGCTTTCCAAATTATGCTTCCTGGTTTCAATTACGATCTTGCCCGACCTGGGCGTGGTAAATCGCATGGATGGTTTTTCCTTTCTACCTATAACACGGAAGAAGCTAATACCTTACTTGAAGTAAACGCTTCTCAGAATGATAAAGACTTTATTGCGGCCATAAACTGGAAACTGGCTGAGGAATATATTGCACAGGGAAAATACACAACTATGAAAACCGAGTATGCCCATAATGTGTATGATGAAAGTACCCATACGGCTACCTCAACAATGAAAAAAGAAGTTCGGGTGCTCAATCCTGCTGAACTTCCCGGATTGGTTTACTTCCTGCCAACACCAAAATCTCCCCACGGTTGTGATGTTGATCCATCAGGAGAATACATAGTTGGAGCAGGTAAACTTTCTGCATCCCTCACAGTTCATTCGTTTACTAATATGCTGGAAGCTATCGAAAATGAAGATTTCGATGGTGAAGCTTACGGTATTCCAATCCTCAATTTCGATAACGTACTTGCCGGGCAGGTTCTATCAGCGGGCTTAGGGCCATTACATACAGAATTTGATGGACGGGGTAATGCTTACACAACCTTCTTCATTTCTTCTGAAGTTGTGAAATGGGAGTTGGGCAGCTGGGAAGTGCTGGACCGACAGCCTACTTATTATTCTGTTGGTCACTTGATGATTCCGGGTGGTAACTCACAGGAGCCATTTGGAAAGTATTTGGTGGCAATGAACAAAATTACCAAAGACCGCTACCTGCCAACCGGACCAGAGATGGAGCATTCAGCCCAGCTCTATGACATTAGTGGAGATAAAATGCAGTTGTTGCTTGATTTCCCAACCCATGGCGAACCTCATTACGCGGCAGGCGCACCAGCAAGTTTAATCGCACCAAGATCGAAAAAGTTCTACGATCTGGAGGAGAATAATCACCCTTACGCGGTTAAAACTGAGTCGGAAACCAAGATTGTACGTGATGGCAACGTAGTCCATATTTATATGAGTACCATTCGAAGTCACTTTGCGCCCGATAATATTGAAGGTATAAAAGTCGGCGATGTGGTTTACTTCCACGTTACCAATCTGGAACAAGACTTTGATGTGCCGCACGGTATTGCGATGATTGGAGCAAATACTTCAGAACTGCTCATTATGCCAGGTCAGACCAAAACCTTCCGATGGGAACCTGACCGCGTAGGTGTCTGGCCATTCTATTGTACCGATTTCTGTTCTGCACTCCACCAGGAAATGCAGGGCTATGTCCGGGTTTCACCTAAAAACTCTGACATAAAACTAAAATGGACATTGGATGGCGAATAACGCACATGATCAACCTTCCCTCCGGCACATGCCGGAGGGTTCTTTTTAAAAATATCAGTATATAAGAGGTGGCGGAAATGAAAAAATCAAGATTGTTAATGATAGCAGGGGCGTTGATGATATTAGGCCTCTTTGTATTCCCAATGTGGAACATCATGCTTGAAGCTCCTCAATATCCCGATTCACTGGGTATGGATATTTGGATTAATAAGATCGAAGATCACAATCCAAACGATATCAAGAATATCAACCTCATGAACCACTATGTAGGGATGAAAGCCATTCCAGAGCAAATGGATGAGTTTAAAGTTTTTCCATGGGTGGTAGGTATTATGAGCGCTCTGGGTGTACTTTTTGGAATAATAGGAAACCGGAACCTGTTTTTGACCTGGTTTATCATTATGGTGATTTTGGGAATAATAGGCATGTATGATTTCTATTCCTGGGAATACGAATATGGTCATAATCTTGATCCAACTGCCGCGATAAAAATTCCTGGACAAGGTTATCAACCTCCGCTTATAGGGAGAAAGCAAATTTTGAATTTTACAGCCTCATCCTGGCCAATGACCGGCGCATATATGTTAATGGTCGGTATGTTTATGTCTCTTGCGGCATTCTTTGTAGCCCGAAAGGAGGAAGAGAAGGATGAAGAAGAGTAGTCTGTTTATAGTAATACTAACTGGTTTGCTTGTAATATGTGAACCGGCTCCGGAAAAAATTAATTTCGGGCAAGATGCATGCTCTTATTGTACTATGGGCATTGCAGATCCTTCTTTTGCGGCCGAAATAGTAACCTCAAAAGGAAGAGTGTATAAATACGACTCCATTGAATGCATGGTTCGAAGTTACAAAACGATGGAGCAATCTGTAGCTATAGTACTTGTTATGGATTACGCTAATCCTGAAACCTTTATAAATGCTAAGGATGCTCTTTTCCTTGAGAGTGATGAAACCCGAAGCCCAATGGGGGCTAATTTGTCAGCTTTTCAAAGAAAGGATGCAATTGAAAAGCAGAACCTGACCGGAAGAAATTTTGATTGGGAGAGTCTCATTCATCATATAAAATAAATGGTACGTATTTTTCTCAAATATCTTCTGGAGGCGCTGTTCCTGACATTTCTGATTAGTCTTGGAGTGAGAGCTGAACAAGTTATTGAGGTTTGTGGGAATTGCACAATTACAACACTTGGAGAAGCTTTGAAACAAAGCAGAGCCGGTGATATAATTCAGGTAAAGTCGGGTACATACTACGAGAGTGAGCTTGAAATAAGTAAGCCTGTAACCCTGATTGGGGTGGATCGACCTGTTATTGATGGGGAAGAAAAGGGCACCATTCTCAGAATTACAGCTAAAAACGTGTTGGTTTCAGGGTTTACTTTCAGGAATGTAGGATTCAGCCATACCAAAGAATATGCAGCCATACATTTATTTGAAAGCGAGCAATTTCAAATCACCGATAATATTCTTGAAAATGCTTTTTTTGGAATCTTAATTGAGCGTTCCAAAAAAGGTGAGGTATCGGGAAACAGAATTTCGGGAACTTCCGGAAAAGAATCTTATTCAGGCAATGGCATACACGGATGGAACAGCTCTGGTCTGATCATTAAAGAAAACACGCTTACAAACCTTCGTGATGGCATTTACCTTGAGTTTGTGGATGACAGCGAAATAATTGGAAATCTTAGCTACGGTAATAACCGATACGGTTTGCACTTTATGTTTTCTAACCGTGATTCCTATACAAGCAATATTTTTCGTGAAAATGGAGCTGGTGTAGCAGTGATGTTCTCTAAATTTATAACTATGACTGGCAATAAATTTGAACAGAACTGGGGGACAGCCTCATTCGGGTTATTACTGAAAGAAATCTATGATGCCGAGATCACACATAATGATTTCTATCAAAACACAGTTGCTATAAAAGTGGAAGGATCTACCAGGGTAAACTATCGGGGTAATAACTTGAGAGAGAATGGATGGGCTATAAAAGTAGCTGGTGGATGTTATACCAACAGGTTTACCGGCAACAACTTCTTGTTTAACTCCTTCGATTTATCGTACAATAGTAAAATGAACGATAATGTGTTCGAGCGTAACTACTGGAGCTCCTATGCAGGCTATGATCTCAATAAAGACGGTTATGGTGATGTACCCTATCGTCCTGTTAAGCTGTTTTCGTACGTAGTTAACCGCACACCCGAAACTGTGATTTTGTTAAGAAGCTTATTCACCGATATTCTGAACTTCTCCGAAAGTGTATCCCCGGTATTTACTCCGGATAATCTATCTGATCTCTATCCTTTAACCAAGCCGATTCGCAATGATTAGCCTTTCTAACATCCACAAACAGTACGGTAAGATAAAAGTATTGAATGGGATTAACCTGGATTTCAGAAGCAGTGGAATACATACCATTTTGGGGCCTAATGGCTCGGGTAAAACAACCATCATCAAGATTATACTTGGAATGGTTATACCACAGTATGGTGAAATTCTACTTGATAATGAGATAGTAAACGGACAATGGGAATACCGAAATAAAATTGGTTATTTACCACAAGTTGCCAGCTTTCCGGATAATTTGACAGTTTCGGAATTATTAAAGATGATAATCAAGATCCGTGGAAAGTCTGACCGATCCAAAGAACTGATTGAATTATTTAAACTGACACCGTTTCTGAACCATAAACTGGGACATCTCTCTGGAGGTACTCGCCAGAAAGTAAACTTGGTACTTACATTTATGTTTGATAGTGAGGTTCTGATTCTTGATGAGCCTACAACTGGACTAGATCCGGTAGCACTTATCCATCTTAAAGAGTTGATTCGAAAAGAACGGATGAATGGGAAAATCATTCTTATTACCACTCATATTATGAGCTTTGTGGAGGAAATGGCCGACGAGATTGTATTTCTTCTGGAAGGTCAAATCTACTTTAAAGGTACGGTTGAGGAGCTAAGACAAAAGAATAAATCCATAAGTCTTGAACATGCCATAGCAGAGGTGTTGGAGGCGAATCATGCTTAATATTCTTCGATACAGTTTTTTTGATTTGATGAGGAGCCGCTGGAGTTATTTCTACTTCGCTTTCTATCTCATACTCAGCTTTGCACTTCTTTTTTTAAACAGCAGTCTTCCTAAAGCAATCATCACTCTGATGAATATGATTATCATTCTCACTCCATTGATTGGAACCGTTTTTGGAGTGATGTATTACTACAGCTCAAGAGAGTTTACTGAGTTATTGCTTGCACAACCGGTTAAAAGAAGTACGCTTTTTCTGGGACAATATCTGGGTATTGCAGTATCGCTAAGCTTAAGCCTGGTTCTTGGGCTTGGTATTCCCTTCCTTATATATGGATTGTTCCAATCGGGTGAAATACTCAATTTTGCTTTTCTTTTGGTTGATGGAGTTCTGCTCACTTTCACCTTCGTAGCCATTGCGTTTATTATCTCCTTGTATCATGACAACAAAATCAAAGGTTTTGGCTATGCCATTCTAACATGGCTTTTTTTCGCGGTTATTTATGATGGGCTTTTTCTTGTTGCTCTACTTGTTTTCGAGGAATATCCACTAGACTCATTCTCGCTTATTGCAACTACGTTAAACCCAATCGACTTATCCAGAATTCTCATTCTGCTCAAACTGGACATATCAGCGCTACTAGGCTATACCGGTGCAGTATTTCAACAATTCTTTGGTACTACCTGGGGCCTAACACTTTCATTAGTTTCATTAACGGCTTGGGTGTTAATACCGGTTAGCCTTATAGTTAGGATGTGCAAACGCAAAGATTTTTAATCAGGTCATGTCCAGTGCAGATACAAACACGGGTTTTGAAAGAAGCTCTGCCTTCTCATTTTCATTCAGATTGATAAATCGTTGCATCACTTCCGCCGTTACTTCTCCATTTATACTATAAAGGAATCCAAGTTTTCTTGTTTTTTTAAGCTCAAGAATAATTTTCGAATCAACATCTCCCCAGAACATACCCATATTAATCTGTGATTCTGCACAGGCATGTTCCATTAGCTCAAGGATGTGCTCTGTTTTTCCCCAGGCATAGTCAAAGGCAAGAAAGTTCAGATTTTTTGGATTGAAGAGTTTGTTTGTCAAAGGCAGGTAAGGCAGCACTTTTTGCATCATGAAACCACTGAATCCTGGTACTTCTACAATCTCCCAATTCACTGCCTTGTAACGTATTCCAGCAACAATTTCGCCTTCCTTCTTCAGATTCAAATAAGTTCCTGATTCAAACAATCGGTCTTCGAAATAAAAGGAATGTTCTTCATAAAATGCCGACAATTTTTCTTGTACCATTAACTGGTCATTGAAAGGAGTTTGCGAAACCTTAGGCGATTTTTTCGGGAAAAACCGACTAAAAAGGATTGTGGAAACCCTACGTGTTGGGTAGAAACCAAGATTAATACAAAGTTCCTTTGAGTTGTAATTCTCCGATTCCACAAAGGCGTAAAAAGAGGCTTTTTCATTTGCCTCAAATACCGGTTTTTCAAAGTGATTGGTAATTTGATCCCCAATCATTTTTTTGAGTTGGTTTGATGTACGTTCTTTCCTGAGGGATATTCCTTGAGCCTTGTTTTTTTCTTTCTTTCGGAATGGATTATTCACCGAAAGGTATCGTACATATAAACTCTTAATTCCATTTTGAAGCCCGGATGTATTTCGTGTTACTACTCCGGTAGTTCCAAGAACACGATTACGTTTTAATATTTGAATGAATTCCAGATTTCTTTGAGAGTTCATTCCCTCGGCGATATGCTTTTGCCGGTATCTGACCTTTCCTTTCGTACCAAAAATAGTTTGCTGCAACAGCGAAAGAATTTCCGGAGATGTACCGGAACGGGTTATAACCGTAAGATTATTTTCACTTTGCTGCTTTTTATTTTCGTTCATTCAATCTGGTTCGGAATTTAAAATCTGAAAGAAATATAAAGCTTAACTCCGACTCCTACTATTCTCTAAGATTTTCCGTTACATTTGAGTTATGAAAAAAGTACTCTCTGCATTATTTCTCTTTTTAATTGGGTTCATCGCAGATTTGGTCGCTCAAACCTATCCATTCAGAACCTACTCTATACAGGATGGATTAAGCGAATCGGTAGTGTATGATCTGATTCAGGACCAGGAGGGCTATATCTGGCTGGCAACGGGATATGGACTCAATCGCTTTGATGGGGTCGATTTTGAGAATTATTTCGAAGAAAGCGGGCTGAATCACAGTAAAATACTATCTCTTCATCAGTCAGAGAATGGCAGAATCTGGATAGGAACTGCAAAAGGGGTGAACTACATGGAGCAGGATAGTATTTATTCTCATGAGGCTCTTTTGTCTCTCCAAAACAGTGAGATAACAAGTATTTTGGAAGATCAGGAAGGTCATCTCTGGTTTGGTACTGATGGAGAAGGGGTTTGGCACTTTATAAACAAGGAAGAACTGGTATTGTATTCCACATCACAGGGTTTGTTGAGTAACCAGATCAGAGCAATTGCAGAATCAGAAAACGGAGATTTATGGTTTGCTACCCGCGAGGGGGTTACCCGACTCTCGAATGGGAATCTAAGAACGTTTACAACTTCTGACGGCCTGCCTGAAAACCGTACAAGAGATGTGAAAATGGATGTCCAGGGAAATGTATGGATTGCTACCCGGGAAGGGGTATCTAAGTTTGATGGAAACAGGTTTGAGAATTATGGCGTAGATGCCGGAATTAATGATCCAAAAGTTCAAGTGCTATCGGTTGCGGATGATGGTTCAATTTGGGCAGGAACAGAAAACGGAGTAAGCCATTTGATAAATGGTCGTTTCAAAAACTACACTACAGACCAGGGGCTCTCTAATAATATTATATACGGCTCTTTAATAGACAGAGAAAGGAACGTATGGTTCGGTACGTATGGAGGAGGAGTCAGTCTTTTTCTGGGGGATTATTTCGAAAATTTTAATGCAGAATCCGGTCTTTCTAACGATCTGGTGACTTCTATGGCTGAGGATGGTGAGGGGAAACTCTGGATTGCTACCTACGGCGGTGGCATGATGTATTTAAAAGATGAAGGATTTGAGTATTTGAATATGGAAAATGGTTTGTTGGATGACAGAGTTTATCATATCAGTAAAGACTCGAAAGACAAGCTATGGATAGGAATGAGAGAGGGGCTGGCCTACCTACAAGGAACCACCTTGAAAACATTTCCTGATGAAGTATTTCCGTATCGAAAGGTAAGGCATATTATGGAGTCAGCAGCCGGAGACTACTGGATAAGTACAGAGGATGACGGAGTAGTACGTTTCCTCGAAACCGGATATGAACAGATTACTGAGGAAAACGGATTAGCCAGTAACAATACCAGGAGAAGTATAGAAGATCGAGAAGGTAATATCTGGGTGGCAACTTATGGCGGGGTTTCCAAAATCAGTGAAGATGGAATAGAAAATTTCTCGATTCAGCAAGGGGTTCCAAACGTCCAGGTGATGTCGATCATGGAGGATAATAGCGGAACGATTTGGATATCTACCTTTGGAGGTATTGCCTGGTTTGATGGGGTTCGTTTTGTAGATATAACTACAGATGATGGATTACCGGGAAGGGTTTGCTATTTCATTTCCCAGGATAGAAACGGTTTTTTTTGGGTAGGCACAAATGCAGGTATAGCAAGAATAGATGTACAGTTACTATATAGCGAAAATCCTTCTGAGAAAGAACGTGCCATCCAAACCCTCACCCGTGAACAGGGGCTTGTTTCAGACGAAATGAATCTGGGTGCTGTTTATGAAGATAATGAAGGGCATTTCTGGTTTGGGAGTGTAGAAGGTGTTAGCCATTTTAATCCCGAAGCTTATTATGGGAATCAGGTTCCTCCAAAGGTGCACATTACTGACTTTATTGCCTCTGGAAGGCATTATTATACAAGTGGCTTTGAACTGCCTCATAATCGAAATTTCGTAGAAGTAACATTCGCAGCACTCAATTTTACTGCTCCTAATCAAGTGATTTACGAATACAGAATGAACGGAGGGATCGATCCTGGCTGGCAACGCACAACTGCCAGAAGCGCCAGGTATCCCTCCTTACCACCCGGAGATTATACCTTTAGGGTACACGCCCGAAATTCGAATGGTATTTGGAGCGAGGAGGTTGCCACAATACGGTTTACTGTATTACCCCCTTTTTGGATGACCTGGTGGTTTTTAGCATTAGTATTGGTGGTTATTGTAAGTATCATTTTTCTGTTTTATCGCAATTATCAGATTTTGAAAATGGTTGATATTGAACGAATGAGAGTTCGAATTGCCAGCGATTTACATGATGATGTTGGGGCGAGTTTGACGGAAATTGCTCTTCAATCTGACTTTCTTCAGGCAAGCCATGCTGAGCCTGAATTCAAGAAATCACTTAACCAAATTGGGAAACAATGTCGCCATGTGGTTACAAGTCTGGATGATATTGTTTGGTCTATTGATGCCCGCAACGACACTCTTGGCGACCTAACTGACAGGATGCAGGATTACATCATAAATGTGCTTGAACCAAAGAATTTCAGAGTGACCTATGATTTTGAAGAACTCCGTATGGACAATAAGCTTCCAGTTACCGTAAAAGAGAACCTGTACCTGATTTTTAAGGAGGCTGTAAACAATATTGCTAAGTACTCAAATGGGGATGAGGTGGAAGTAAGTATGGAATCAAAAAATGGGGAGTATGAGTTTAAAATTTACGATAATGGCGATACAGGAAAAGGAACTAAAAAAACCGGTCATGGATTGCGTAACATGGAAATGCGAGCGCAAAGAATTGGTGGAATATTCAACTTTGAAGACGAAAACGGATTTACAGTTACCTTAAAAGGAAAACTGAATTAACAACGGAGATCATCATGGCAGTAATTGGGATTGTAGAAGACAACAAAAAAATCAGAGACCTTATTCAACGCTATCTGGATATGCAGGAAGGGATGGATTGCCCGGTTGCTACAGATACCGTTGAGGAAATGCTTGAGTTTTTAGAAGACCATCAGAATCCGGATGTTCTCTTAATGGATATTCAACTTCCGGGAATGTCGGGAATTAAAGGCATGGAAATCATCAAATCCAAATACCCTGATATTGATATCATAATGCTTACGGTGTATCATGATTCTCATAAAATTTTCGATTCGCTGAAGGCAGGTGCCTCGGGATATTTGCTTAAGCATACTTCGCTTCCCGAAATCAAAGAATCTATTGATACCTTATTAAAAGGTGGAGCACCGATGTCTCCTCAGATTGCTCGTAAAGTGATTACTCATTTTAACGATCAGGCTCCAAAGAAAAATGAAGACAGTATGCTTACCTCACGTGAGCAGGATATTGTAAACGGACTAGTGGATGGATTGAGCTATAAAATGATTGCAGATCGATTTGATATTTCTATAGACACTGTACGGGCTCACATAAGAAATATCTACAAGAAATTACATGTTAATTCTAAAGCCGAGGTAATAGCAAAATCTCTGAGAGGGGAGATATAACATCAAGCTAACATTATCATGTTATATATAGTGTAGCATAAATAGTGGATGTTTAAGAAGTAATTTTAAATAATGTTCTAAGGATCAGTCATGAAAGCCTCAAAAAACATTCTCAGCCTTACAATCGCAACCTTTTCACTATTCTTAACCGGATGCTACACTCAACTTCAAACTGCTGATGGTTTTACCAGAACCAGTACTCCTGTATCTGATACCTATTATTCATGGGGAGACGATAATGAGAACGCAGAGGCGGGCTACAACTGGAGCGATGAGCAGCAAACGGCTAAACCATACTCAGCAGAAAGTAATCCTGTTTACGAAGAGGAGTACTATGAGGAAGATCCCGTTTACACGGAAGGTTTGGACGAATCAGATTTATATTACAAAGATTACGAAACCGAGCAGTGGTATAGGGATAACTATGCCGACAGAATGTACTGGCAGGGTTACGATGATGGTTTTGAGGACGGATATCGACAAGCAGAGAATGATGTCTGGAGATTTTCGGGACGATATGGATGGATAGGTTCCCATATGTATTTTAGGAATGTACATGGATATTCACGATGGCACTACGGTCATCGATATAATCGATTCGGATTCAGTTATACAAGTTACGACTATTATTTTACAGGATGGTTTTATGATAGTTTTAGATACCCTCACTATTGGGATTACTATGATTATGGATACTATGGTTGGGGCGGATGGGGCTATTATCATCCAACCGTAATTGTGTATAACGATTATCACAGAAGCACAAGAAGCAATACAAGACCCAGAAGTTCCGGAATTTATAGTAAAGGAAATGGAAATAGTGCTATTACCTCTGGAATCAGAACCCGTTCCGGTAGTGGGAATTCAGGAAATACTTCAATAACCCGTACAGGTAGAGATAGTGGCTCAGCCATTACTAAACGTTCAAACTCAGGTTCTTCCACAGGTTCTCGTTATACAGGAAGAACAAATGGAACTAATGCAGGAAGATCTACAGGTACCGTTCGAAGAAGCGGAACAAATACGAACAATGGTTCATCCACCGTTAGAACTACAGGGAGAAACAGAGGTTCTGATGGAGGAAACTCTTCAGTTGACCGTACCAGAACCACCAACAGAGGGTCGGGAACAGTGAGAAGCACAGGCCGATCAAATTCTTCTGGCTCAGGAGTGGTTAGAAGTACCCGAGAGAGAAGTAGTAATTCTACCGGTGTTACCAGAGGAAGGTCTAATGTTAGCTCAAATAATTCAGGGAGTAGTTCAATAAGAAACTCAGGAACCAGAATTTCTATACCAACCCGTAATTCTTCTTCAAGAGGAAATTCAAGTAGTGTACGTTCCGGGTCTTCTAATTCAGGATCAAGAAGTACAACAGTGAAAAGAAGTAGTAGTTCATCAAGGTCTTCATCATCAGGAACGGTAAAAAGAAGTAGTTCTTCATCCCGTTCTTCTTCCGCGACAAGATCTTCCAGCTCAAGCAGTAAGTCTAAGAGAGACAGGAAAAACTAAATTAATTCATTCATGATACAGATATCAATGAAGAGGCTATTTTTTATTCTCTTAATGGCAGGAGTTTTTTCTCCTGCCGCTGTTGTAGCACAAGACGGACAAAACCCAATCAGGTATTCAAGTCTGGCACAACAGTTTTCAACCATTAATACGAATGGAGATGCAAATGCAACCGCACTTCCTTCGGTTGCTGTTCAAAACGGTTTTGGTAGTTTTTTGTATAACCCTGCAAGCATGGCTCTCATTGGAATGAGCTATTTCAACACAGGGCTTCTTTCAAATTACGCCGAACAAAGTAATTCCTATTTGGGCAATAGCACTTCTTTTGATAACAATAACACCCGATTTGGAAATATTGGACTGATTTATTCTGTACCTACAGAAAGAGGTAGCTTGGTTGTAGGTGGAGGTTATACCATAAATAACCAGATAAACCGAACCAATATTTTGAGTGCTTACAATGAGCAAAGCACGATTACCGATGTCTTCAAAAATGAAGCAAGTGACTATAATGATATCGCTTTCGAAGCTTATGCCATTGATTACGTTGATGTAGAACAAACCACTCTTGAGTCCATTTTCAGAATTGGGTTTACACCCGCGAACTTTCCGGGTATTCAGCAGGAAGCAGAAATCAAGCAACGAGGTTCAGTCGGTGAATACTCGATATTTATGGCCACAGAGGTTCAGAGAAACTTGTTCATTGGTGCTTCATTAGGCGTCACCTATGGAGATTACTCTTATGAGAGATACTTCTTAGAAACTGATTCAGAGAATGCCTATAACGGAGATTTTATTGATACTGACAATGAGGGAAATGGAGGGACGGATGTAGCAGATATTCTTTTGGAAGATCAATTTGATTCGGAAATAGTAGGCGCTAATATAAGAGCCGGACTTCTCTATAAATTACTTCCCAATATCAATGTGGGTGCCAGTTTTTTATTACCAACTCGCTTTGTAGTAACTGAAGATTACTATTCAGAAATAACTACAAATTTGGATGATGGAAGAACTCCATTTGGTGATAGTTACACAGGGGAATTCAGTTATTCGGTCCGCCGTCCAGGCCAATTAAATCTGGGATTGGCTTTGGAAGATATAAATGGATTTACCGTTTCAACAGCAGTAGAGATAATTGATTACAGGAATACTGATATCGATTTGACCAGAGATAATGATCTTGAATTTCGGGACATAGCTGCTCTCAGAGAACAAGAGGCAGCCTTTGATAGTGTGATGAAAGCAGATTACAACCTTGTTACAAACTTAAAGGCCGGACTAAAATATAAGAGTGATACAGGCTTTGAAATCCGGGGAGGTTTTGGAATTCTTCCTGGTAAGAGTTCAAGCTATTCTGCAGACAAAATTGTCCTTTCCGGAGGTTTGGGGATTCCTTTATCAAGAGAACTCTATCTGGATGTTACAACGCAATATACCAGATGGAACGATCGTTCAATCCTATATGAATACTTTGATGCTCAGTCGGGTCAAGAGAGATCTGAGAGTATCAATGAAACCATAAGTCATATTAACCTTATGGTTGGATTCAAATATAGGTTTTAGAATGATTGATAATCCCCAAAACCTCCGTAGTTAGTTTTAAGAGAAGGCCTTTTGATCGAGACCTTCTCTTTTTATATCCACTTTTTCTTCCGGAAATAGAAAATCATTCCTATGGTAACCACTATCATTAGCACCCAAACAATAGGATAGCTCCATTTCCAACTAAGTTCGGGCATATAACTAAAGTTCATTCCATAAATCCCTGCAATAAAGGTAAGCGGAATAAAAATGGTAGCAATGATGGTAAGCACCTTCATTACTTCATTCATCTTATTACTGATATTAGTCATATACATATCGTGTAAACCAGAAAGTATCTCACGATTATTATCTAGGTTGTCAATAATTTGTATAAGATGATCGTACACATCACGGATAAATAGTCTGGTTTCGTCGGCAACATAAGGTGTCTCATCTCTAAGCAAAGAATTGATGCTGTCTCTGACAGGCCAAACACTTTTTCTAAACTGGATAAGCATTCTTCTGCATTGATGGATATCCACCAAAGAATCTTCATCAGCGCTCGACCAAAGAACATCTTCAATTGATTCTATTCTGGAATTAAGTTCATCCAGAGCTGTAAAGTAATAATCTATAATCACATCCATTAACGCATAGGCCATGTAGTCAGGGCCTCCATTGCGCATGCGGGTATTATCAATTTTCAAGCGTTCTCTGATGGGAATAAATAACCGCCGTTCAGATTCCTGAAATGAGAAGATGAATTTATCGGAAAAAACTAAGCTAACTTGCTCTTGATGCAGTTGCTCATCTTCGATATAAATCATTTTAAGAACCACGAAAATTTGATCTTTGTAATCCTCAATTTTCGGACGTTGATTGGTATTTAAGATATCTTCCTGAATTAAAGGGTGGAAGTTAAACTCGTCCCATAATTCTTTAAGTTTATCAATATCGTGAAGACCTTTTACCTGTACCCAAGTTGGGTTGGGAGTATCTACAAACGGGCGGCATTCGGCAACCGAGTCAATCATTCTTTCTTCCAGGTGAGTGGGGCCATAGTCATGTATCTCAATGGTAACCCGTTCTGTTTTCTTTACACCAATATGAGTTAATGTACCAGGAGCCAGCCCTACTTTTTTATTGAAGAAAACAGATTGAATACGTTTTGGAATAATTTTTTTTCTGATACTCATGCCGAAATGTTAATTATGGGCGAAAGTAAGCAAAAAAAATCCCCATACATAACCATGTATAGGGATGTCTTTCTGAAGAGAAAGAAAACTTATTCAATCTCACCCTTTTCAGCGGCTTCTTTAAGCTTGTCGTTTGCCCAGATAGCTACTTCAACACGACGATTTTCTGTGCGTCCTTCAACGGTTGAATTATCAGCAATAGGGTCTGATTCACCATATCCTGTAATAGTCATCCTGGAAGCATCTACACCGGTAAATGCAGCATACTCTGCAACTGCTTTGGCTCGATTTTCTGATAGAGTAAGATTGTACTCATCGCTACCAGTATTGTCTGTATGACCTGCAAACATGATATTTGTGTCTTCATATTTCTGAAGAATTTCTGAAAGTTTTGCAATTTCATCTTTAGAGACATCGCTCAACTGGTATGAGTTAACTTCAAAAAGAATGCCTGAGTCGAAAGTAACTTTAATACCTTCGCCTACTCGTTCTACTTTAGCACCTTCAAGATCTTCTTCCATTTCTCTGGACTGTCGATCCATATAATTTCCAATAGCAGCTCCAGTTGCACCACCCACGGCTGCACCGGCAATAGCACCTGTCGTAGTATTACCAGCTGCTTTACCTATAATAGCTCCGGCCAAAGCACCGGCAGTAGCACCAATAGCAGCTCCCTTAGCTGTTTTACTTATAGAGTCGCAGGCTGAAACAGTTAATGCCACAAAAAGAAGAAGAGTGAATAGTTTTAAAGAAATTGATTTCATATGAGTTTGTGTTTATTAGTTTTTAATTCTTGGTATTAAATTTATCCCGAAAATTTAAGTTCCTGATATTAATAAAAGGTAAATAGAAAAATTAATTCTAAATACCTTCTGCTCGTAAAATCTCTAGTGGCGGTTTTGCTTGTATTCCACGAGTATTAATAAGTCCAATAGCTAGAACAAGGATAACAAGGATAACTACTTCAGTAGCCAGAATCGCAAAGTTTGGAACAAATTCTATATCAAAGTAGAAGTATCCTAGCAACGCACTCGCCCCAACAGAAAGGAATAGTCCAATTAGCGCAGCCATAACACCAAGAATGGAATACTCTATGATTTGAATTTTTACAACCTGGCGTTGTTTAGCTCCCAGTGTTCTTAACAATACAGCTTCACGAATTCTTTGGAATCGGCTGGTTGCTGCTGAACCTGCAAGAACAATCAATCCTGTAATAATGCTAAAAAGCCCAATGAACTGAATAACAAAAGTAACTCGATCCAGAAATTCCTGAATAGTACTAATAACTTGTCCTACATCAATTGCAGATACATTCGGGTAGGCTTGAACGATTTGTTGCTGTAAAGCAACCGAAGATTCTTTGTCTGGTGTTCTTACGGTTGTAGCAAAAAACTGTGGTGCCGGTTCAAGAACTCCACTGGGAAATACCACAAAAAAATTAGGCTGTGGAGTTTGCCAATTTACTACTCTGGTGCTTGCTATATAGCTTTCGATAGGTATTCCCTGTACATCCCAAACAATGGTATCTCCTAAGGCCACGTCCAGATCTTCCATCAAATCTGATGAAACGGATACAGGTACGGGTTTACTTAAATCAGAGAATGAACCTATAAATTCACCGGACTCTAGGGTTTCGGTTTCAACCAAAGAATCGCGGTAGGTAGAACGGTATTCGCGAGTCAATGCCCATCTTCTTGAGTTTCTGCTTGTATCTGCAAGAATTTCATCAAGTGCACGGCCTTGAATTGATTGAAGCCTCATTGTTACGATAGGTACATTCTGTATTATTTGAAGTCCATTTTCTTCAATAAGAGAGTTCACCCCTTCATTCTGATCGTACTGAATATCAAACATAGCCAGATTGGGGAGTTCTTCCTGTCCTTCAAAATTAATGGTGCCAAGTAGCATATCCTGTGTTAAATACAACGAACTGATAAGTGTAACTCCCAATCCAAAAGTAAGAAGAAGGGTGCTGGTTTGGTTATTTGGACGATATAGGTTGGAAAGTCCTTGTCTCCATTCATAGCTCCATCCCGAAGGCATAAACTTTCTAGAAGCTTTCATCACAAGTACAGAAAAACCTGCAAGCAATAACAGGCAAAAGGCAAATCCTAGTGTAAAGAAAGCTGCCGCAGTTAAATCACCAAGCATTAACCAGGCATAGCCGGTAATAGATAACCCAATTACCAGAAAAAGAACTACTCTGGTAAAGATGCTCAGTAGTTTAGAAAGATTTACTTCAGCTGAACGGAGCGTGAAAAGAGGAGATATCTTGCGAACCGCTAATAATGGAAACAGAGCAAATACGATGGAAATAGCAACACCAGTAACTAATCCTATTAAAATTGAAGTCCAGGAAATAAATAGATCGATATCTACTGGAATAAAATCCCCTACCAAAACTGGAAGATATAATTGTATAATTGTTCCTAACGCAGCGCCTATTGCAGCTCCGATAAAGCCCATAAATGTGGCTTGAATTAAATAAATAGCCATTGTTTGGTTAGATGAAGCTCCAACACATCTTAAAACAGCAACAGTATTAATTTTTTGGCGGATGTACACAAAAATCGAACTTGCGATACCTATTCCACCCAGTAGTAAGGCTATAAAACCAATCATGTTGAGGAAGTTAGAAAGTCCGGAGATGGCTTGTCCTACTTCTTCTTGTCTTTCCGCAATATCATCATAACGGAAGTCGAGAGTGTCGTTCATGGCATCAAGTCGGTTATCTACTACAATTGGCTCAACCCAATCCTTGTATTTTATATACGCTTTATGCTCCAATCGGCTTCCACGTTCCAGTAACCCGGTTTTTTCTACACCTTCTAAAGGAATAAGTACTCTTGGACCTAGAAATGAAGTGGCCATCGATTGTCCGGGAATTTCTTCAATACCTCCAACAATCTTATATGTTAGAAAACCTACTTTAACTGAATCACCAGGTTCTAGTTCAAATTGTGTTAAAATCGTTTGATCAACTAATGCTCCATATTCGTCTAGAAATTGGGATGCAGCGGATGGTGGATTGGTTTCAATCACTCCATAATAAGGAAACCCTTTTTCCATGGCTGAAATCTGGGAGAGCCTGGTAGCTCCGGTTTTAGGAAACAGAGCCATTGAAGTAAAAGCAAGCATTTTAGACTGATCTGCACTAATTGAATCAAGATAGGCTTGGAGTTCTGGTTGAAAAGCGGCATTGCGTTCAACTTCTAAATCAGCACCAAGCAGCTCTTTAGCTTGTTCGTCTATACTGGAGTTTAAATTTACACGGAATGAGGTAATCGCAACCTGAGCGGCAACACCAACAATAATTGCTGCCATGTATAAAAACAATTTTCGGCGATTGGAGCGAGAATCACGCCAAGCCATTTTAAAAACCCAAGACAAACCCATCAGGAAAGTACCCCCACCTCGGATGTAAGTATGTCTGCATCCACTTTTCCATTTTTTATTTTAATAATTCGGTCACATTTATCCGCTAACTCTAAATCGTGAGTAACCAGTACAAGGGTGGTTTCTTGTTTTTCATTGAGATCAAAAATTAGCTTTTCGATATACTCTCCTGTTTCTGTATCCAGGTTTCCGGTAGGTTCATCTGCAAACAAAATCTTTGGGTCGTTGATAAATGCTCTGGCAATAGCCACTCGTTGTTGCTCGCCCCCGGAAAGTTGAGTAGGGTAATGGTGCGTGCGATCCCCAAGCCCAACTTCTTCAAGAAGTTGCTTGGCGCGTTCCCGAACAGATTTTGTTGCCTCACCACGAAGTTCCAGTGGAACCATAACATTTTCGATCGCGGTAAGCGTTGGAACCAGTTGAAACGTCTGGAAAACAAATCCTACATGTTGGTTTCGAACAGAAGCGCGTTCGTCTTCATTTAGAGGATTCAGGTTTACTCCTCTCAGGATAACTTCACCGGAGGAGGGGCGATCAAGGCCTGCGCATAAACCTAATAATGTTGTTTTTCCACTACCAGAGGGACCTACAATAGCGCAGGAAGTCCCTTCTTCTATTTCAAAATTAATGTCGTTTACTACGGTTAAAATTTTAGAGCCACTTTTAAATTCTCTGCTAAGATGACGTACGGTAAGAATGCTTGACACGATGTATATTTTATTTATTAAACTTGGAGTGATAACCGTTGGAAAGCTTTATTTCATTCCGGCTAAAGACAAAAACCTTACGTTATTAATTTTGATTTGTTCTTAATTAAATGGAATCATGATGCGTGGAACACGGTTTGTAGCAAAAAATATAATATGATGCGTTTACTTTTCTTTCTTTTACTCTTTTCGGCTGGGTTAACCGCTCAGGAAAAAAAGACTATTCTTATTTTTGGAGATAGCATAGCAGCAGGCTATGGAGTTGAACCCGATCAGGCTTTCCCTGCTGTTATACAAGATAAGATTGATTCACTGGGTTTGAATTATACCGTTATTAACGGTGGATTGAGCGGGGAGACTTCTGCAGGTGGTCTTCGCAGAATAAATTGGGTGCTTCAACGCCAGGTAGATATAATGGTTCTGGAACTTGGAGGAAATGACGGACTTCGTGGAATTGATCTTTCATCAACAAAAGAAAATCTACAGCAAATTATTAACCGGGCGTTAGCCAAAAATCCTGATATGGAAATCCTTATCGCAGGGATGCAGGTTCCACCGAATCTGGGGATTGAATATACCCGCGAATTTCAAAGCTTATATCCGGATCTTGCAAAAGAGAATAACCTTGTACTCATTCCATTAATTCTAGATAAAGTAGGAGGGAGGGATGAATTCATGCAGCCGGATCAGATACATCCCAACGTAGCCGGGCACAAGGTTGTCGCTAATACAGTTTGGGAGACGTTATTTCCTGCACTCAAATAAAAATCATGAATTTCGGATTATGGATTTTGAATTATTGAGGATTAATTCAAAATCCATAATTCATAATTATCACTTTATGAAAAAGCTTATTTTAATTTTTCTAGCACTCTACTCAATCCAAACTCATTCTCAAGATCTCAACTACCAACCCAAAATCCTACTCGTTACTGCTCACCCCGACGATGACGCTTTATTTTCTGCTTCAGTATGGAAAACAACTAAACTTATGGGTGGTACCGTTGATCTCGCATTAATGACCAATGGAGAAGGAGGGTATAAATATTCTACTCTCGGTAATTATGTGTATGGTAAAGATTTAGACCAGGAAGAAGTAGGGCGTGATTACTTGCCCGGCATTAGAAAGAAGGAATTGATGGCTGGAGGAGATATAGTAGGAATTAGAAATTACTTTTTCTTTGATCAGCAGGATTTTTACTACACCCAGGATGTTGAAGAAACGCTCGATAAATGGGAGACTGCACCTATTGTTGAACGATTGAAATCAATTATTGAAAAAGAGAGCTATGATTTTGTGTTTATGATGTTGCCTTTTGATGGAAACCATGGTCATCATAAGGCAGCTACTCTTCTGGCACTACAAGCAATAGAGTTAATAGAAAAGAAGAACCGACCGATAGCATTGCCCTCTTTTGTTAGGAGCCCAGGACAAGAAGGAATGAGTTTTATGATGATGGAAGGATATCCAATAACTAAAGTAAAACCAGAGACTATTTTTGAATTTGACAGGAATCAGAAATTTGGTTTTGATGATAGGTTGGATTATAACATTATTGCCAATTGGGTAATTGCCGAGCATAAAAGTCAGGGAACCATGCAATTGCTTATGCAGGGAGGAAGAGTTGAACAATACTGGTATGCAGAAATAAACGGAACCGACGGATTAGAAAAAACCCGTCGGTTTTTTGAAGTAATTAACGCGGTACAACCGGACTAGTTTCTGATCGCAAACTCAATTGAGATATTAGCAGTAACCGTAACTACCTGGTCAAAATCCATCATAGATGAAGAAGCTGCTTCCATCATATCCATGTTATATAGAGCTCTTCCGCTTCGAGGTGTAACAGTATAGTCTGAGTAAGAAATAGTGATTACATCTCCAAACTCAACTCCTGATGCTTTCGCAATTAGTTTGGCTTTTTCTTTAGCGGATTGAATGGCAGAAATCAAGGCTTTGTCTTTACCCTCTGCAATGTTTGTACTTGAGAAATTCCCATTAAAGTTATCAAAACCGTTTTCGATTAAGGTGAGCTGGATTTTCTCATAGATGTCAAAATCACTAAAGGTAACTGATACCTGCTGGTTCGTAACAGTAATTTGTGAATTCCGGTCGTTATGATATCTTTTACTCATTCGAACAGGCTGAAAACGAATTTGCTCCTCCTTGATATCAAATTCCTTAAGTAAGCTTGCAAGAAGTACTTCTCTTTGTTTGTGAATCTCAAAGGCGGCCTGAGGGCTTTTACCTTCCGCGTTGACGTTGATATTAAAAATAATCAGATCAGCTTCAACAGCTTCAGAAGCGGTCATATTGATTGATATCTTCTTTGCTTCGAAAGATTGCCGTGCTTGAGTTGAGGCACATCCCATTCCAAAAATGAGAAGTGAAAGAATGAATAGTTGTTTCATGTTGCTCTCCATAAATTATTAAACATTGATTAAACTCGATTTTATGAATTCTATTGCACAAGAAGTGAACGTACAGTAGGAAGCATTTCATGTACCCAAAGCGAATACATTTTACCGGAAGGGTGCAGTTCATCTTCAGCGATGAGAGACATATCCTTTTTAGCATCTTCTGAAATAGGAGTAATATTAATAAATGGTATCCCATATTCCGAAGCTATTTGCTTTGCAATAGCATCATATTCTAAAAGCTCTGTTCGAATTCGGTTTTCACCTCTCGATTGTCCAAACGGAGTAACTCCATAGTTAGGAATTGAAACCACAAAGACCTTAGAAGAATCTCCCCCGGCAAATTGAATAGATTGTTCCAGTAATTCTCTGAACTCGGTTCTATAAATTCCAATATCGTAGCCCCTGTATTGATTGTTTACTCCAATCAATAAAGAAACGAGGTCGTAGGGAGGAGAGACTTCTGTCCTGGAAATCCCCTCCTGAAGTTCGGCGGTGGTCCACCCGGTTTTAGCTATGATTTTTAAATCAGCGAGTTCAATTCCTGATCCAGATAAAGAATCAGTTAGCTGAACAGGCCACCTCATAGATTCAGGAACCGATTCCCCAATAGTATATGAATCGCCCAGAGCAAGGTATTTTATTGGTGTTACATAGTTTGGAAGGGCAACTTCTCCAGAGCTCTTTTCAGGAACAGAAGAACAAACGTTTAAGAAAAGAATGAGAATAAGTGGAAAAGTAGTAATTCTTAACTGTTTCACAGAGTAAGGCTTAAAATGTTAATCAGGGTAGATACAGGTTTTTTCAGGAAAATAAAATTCATTCAAAAGACTGAGATAGCTTAAGTTTTAGAGTTATAAAAAAAACTATGAAAGCGCTTGCATTATCGCCAAAACAAACTTTTCTTTGTAAAGATAAATCGCAACCGGAAATGATATGGTTGCGATAGAGGTATTGAAATCGAGTTTAAAATAATAATATCAATCAAACAGGATCAGAATATGAGTAAAAACAAACGGCTTTTATTCTTGCTAAGCTTTTTAGTATTAATTGCAGGTTTAGTGCCTTCACAGGCATACACATCTGATAATTTAGATAATACAACTGTTTCAGGGCAGGTTTTAGACTCTGAAGGGGAACCATTACCAGGGGTTAATGTAGTTGTAAAAGGAACAATTGTAGGAACTCCAACCGACTCTGAGGGAAGGTTTGAGCTTACAGTAAGACAAGATCCACCGCTGACTCTTATTTTTTCAGCAGTAGGTTTTCAAAGCCAGGAATTACTTGTCAATACAAATAATAATTCAAATATATCCATCACTCTTCTTGAGCAAACCATTTATGGTAATGACGTTGTAGTGTCTGCTTCAAGGGTAGAAGAAAGCATAATTGATGCTCCTGTTACTATTGAAAAAATGGATATTATCTCTGTAAAAACTACTGCATCTGATGATTATTATAAGTCGATTGCGAACCTGAAAGGTGTAGATATGACGGCAAGTAGTATTAATTTCCAGATTATTAACTCTCGTGGATTTAATTCTACCGGAAATACTAGAATGGTACAGTTAACCGATGGTATGGATACACAAGCCCCCGCTTTGAATTTCCCGATTGGTAACCTTAACGGACCTTCTGAATTGGATATTGAAAGTGTGGAATTTATTCCTGGAGCTTCTTCTGCTCTTTACGGACCAAATGCCTTTAATGGTATTTTATTGGTAAACAGTAAAGATCCATTTCAATATCAGGGGCTAAGCGTGATGCTTAAAACGGGAGTAAATCATCTGGATGGAGATGCTGCTGTTGGAGAACCGGACAGCCCTCAACCTATGTACACCTTTGCTGCTCGTTATGCGAATGCGGTAAACAATAAGTTCGCGTACAAGTTCAATGTTTCTTACATGACCGCAGAAGACTGGAGGGGGGCAAATTTTTCCGATAAGAATGCAAGTTTACAAGGCGGTTTAGCAGCGAACCCAGCTTATGATGGCATTCATAAATACGGTGATGATGGATCATTCAATATTGCACTTTTGGCTGTAAATCCGACGATAAGAAATCAACTAGCTACAGCGCTATCTCAGCAAACAGGTGTTCCTGAGTCTGAGACCGTTCAGTATGTAGCTTCATTGCCAGCTCAACCTGTTAACCGAACAGGATATGATGAACACTATCTGGTGGATTATGGCGCGGAAAACCTGAAAACAAATGCTTCACTTCATTATCGTTTAACAGATAATGCAGAATTAAGCTACAGCTTTAATTATGGCTATGGAACTTCTATATACACAGGAGCTCAGCGTTATAGTTTGGTAAACTTTAGCATTGCACAGCATAAAGTTCAGCTTGAAGGAGATAACTTTCTTGTGAAGGCGTATGGAACGTTTGAGAACTCAGGAGATTCTTACATAGCTGATTTCGTAGGGTTTTCTGTTAATGAACAAGCATTATCTAATACAAACTGGTTTGGTACTTACGGAACAGTATTTGCCGGAGGTATTCTCCAAGCTGCTGCAGCGGCACAGGGGGGGAACCCAACATTTAATTCCGCAACTGTACAGGCGATTCTTTCAAATCCGGCGGCGGTTTCACAATTTCATGCAGCTGCTAGAACTACTGCTGATGCAACTCGTTTTGCTCCAGGTTCAGCAGCTTTCAATGATGCAGTAGATGTTGCATTGGGAGCTACTATACCAAACGGCGCTTTATTCAATGATAAGTCAAGATTCTATCACGCAGAAGGACAGTACAACTTCAAAAATGAAATTGATTTTATGGATTTGATTGCAGGTGTGAGTTTCCGTCAGTTCCAGTTGCGCTCAAATGGCACAATTTTTGATGATGCAGGTGGTGTAGATATCAATGAGTTTGGTGGATTCTTGCAAGGTTCCAAATCATTTATGGAAGATAAGCTGAAACTTTCTGCATCTATTCGTTATGACAAAAATGAAAACTTTGATGGTCAGATTAGCCCGAGAATCTCCGGTGTATTTAGTATTGCTGATAATCAAAATATCCGTGCTTCATACCAGACAGGATTTAGAAATCCAACTACTCAGGGGCAATATATTGATCTGAACGTAATTACTGCTCGATTGCTTGGTGGGCTTCCAAGATTCGCTGATAAGTATAATGTAACAACCAATACTTATACCATAGAATCTGTACAGGCACTTACAGAATCTGTATTGGCAGGAGCAACTAACCCTACTTTGTTAGTTCCTTACACTACGCACGACCCTGTTAAACCTGAGCAAATTCAAGCTTTTGAGATAGGATATAAAGGTTTAATTGGTGACAATCTGTTTGTGGACGCGGCTTACTACTACAACATATACGATGATTTCATCACGCAGATCAGAGTAAGACAAGCTTCAGGTCCGTTTACAGGAGGTGCTGGCGATGCTCTCGTAGTAGCGTCACTGCTTTCCGGGGATTTCCGCAATACATTCCAGATTTATACCAACAACGACGAAAGCGTGACTGCACACGGAGCAGTTTTTGGATTAGAGTATAGCTTACCAAATGGATACAGAGTTAGTGGTAATTATAACTTCAACGAGTTGTTAAGTGGTCTGGATAATCAATTCCAGAACGATTTCAATACTCCAAAGCATAAAGTAAATCTTAGTTTTGGAAATCGTGAAGTAGTTGATAATCTTGGATTCAATATCACCTACAGATGGCAGGATGCTTTCCGTTGGGAGTCCTCTTTCGCATTTGTGGATTTGGATGCGGTTTCAACTCTGGATGCTCAAATCAGTTACTCATTACCTGATTACAACGCAACTGTAAAAGTTGGTGGGTCTAATATTACGAATGAAACATATACTCTTAGCGGCGGCGGCCCCAATATGAGTGGTATATACTATGTTTCTATAGTGTTCGATCAATTATTCAGATAATTGAAAGTCTTTAATAGCTAGATTTTTAAAGCCTCGTACAATTTTGTGCGGGGCTTTTTTATGTGATAAGTTCGAGAAAAGGGTAACTTTGTCATTCTTATAAATGAAGGAATGAATGGCATTATATTTGCTTTTAATCCAATCAAAAGAAACTAACACATATTCAAAAAGATGAGCGCTGAAAATATCAAAGAAGTAGAAGAAAAAGATCAGGAAACAACTTCTGAGGAAGAAAAGGATAAACAGACGAATCAGACTGAAGAAATACTGGAAGAAGTAGCAACAGATGAGACTGATAGCAAAGAATCTGAAAAAGATGAGAACGAACTATTGATCGAAAAATTAGAGAAAGAACTAGCTGAAGCAAAAGACTCATTATTAAGAAAAGCTGCGGAACTTGAAAACGTTCGCAAGAGAGTTCAACGAGAGAGGATAGCACTTTTTGAAGATGCTAAAATTGCGGCATTGGAAGACTTTCTTCCCATATCAGAAGATATGAAACGTGCACTTGGAGCATCAGAAGGAGCGAACATCGAGGAAAGTTTTCTACAGGGCATGAAACTTGTAGCAGGTAAGTTCGAAGAGGTTCTTGCTAAGTACGGCGTAGAAGTAATTGACGAAACAGGAGTGCCTTTTGATGTGAATCTGCACGACGCAATGCTTCGCCAACCTGCACCAACCAAAAAAACAAAAAGCGATACCGTGTTACAGGTTTTGGAAAGTGGTTACAGAATTGGAAATAAGGTGATTAAACACGCTAAAGTAATTGTAAGCGAATAAGGTAATTCATGAGTAAAAGAGATTATTACGAAATACTGGGAGTTAGCAAAGGGGTAAGCGAAGCTGAACTCAAGAAAGCCTATCGCAAACAGGCAATGAAATATCACCCTGACAGAAACAAAGGGGATGCTGATGCGGAACAGAAATTCAAAGAAGCAGCAGAAGCCTACGAAATACTCAGAGATCCTCAAAAACGAGCCAGATACGACCAATACGGACATGCAGGCGTAAATAACCAAGGTGGATTCGGTGGAGGTGGAGTAGAGTTTGATATGGAAGATATCTTCAGCCGCTTTGGAGATATTTTTGGAGGTGGATTTTTTGGAGACGACATTTTTGGTGGAGGCAGAAGTCGCTCTAGAGGTCGTCGCCAGCCCGGTACTCCCGGTTCAGATATGAAAATCAGAATGCCACTAACTCTTGAGGAAATTGCATTTGGTGTTGAGAAGAAGCTCAAAGTGAAAAAGCAGGTATCCTGCGAAACTTGTAGTGGAACAGGCGCTGCTACCGACTCAGACTTCGAAACCTGTGGAACTTGTAACGGAATGGGTGCTGTTCGTCAGGTTACCCGAACCATGTTGGGGCAGATGGTAAGCGAGCAACCCTGTCCAACCTGCCAGGGAGAAGGCCGAATCATCAAAAATAAGTGTAAAACCTGTTCGGGAGAAGGAAGGCAGAAAGGAGAGGAAACCATTAAGGTGAACATTCCTTCCGGTGTTTCCAATGGAAATTATATTACGCTGCGTGGACAAGGAAATGCAGGGCGAAGAGGTGGCCAGGCGGGAGATTTGATTGTTCTTATTGAAGAAAAAGAACATGAGCATTTCATCAGAGAGGGGAACAACATTTATTTTGATCTTGCCTTAAGTATTCCCGACGCAGTTCTTGGAACTGAAGTTCAGGTTCCTACCCTCAAAGGAAAAGCGAAACTAAGAATTGAACCAGGAACTCAACCCGGGAAATTACTTCGTATGCGAGGAAAAGGGATTATTGGATTGAACAATTCCGGTGAAGGAGATCAGTTTGTCAGGGTAAATGTGTATATACCACGAGAGCTTTCTGCTTCAGAAAAGAAGGCCATTGAATCACTGAAAGGAGCTGAAAATTTCGACGCCTCCAATCAAACCAAAGAGGAAAAAGGGTTCTTCTCGAAAATGAAGGATGTATTTGGCTAAAGAACATCGAACTTTGAACAGTTGAACTTCGAATATTCAATGTTCTTTGTTCAGGGTTTAATGTTCGCTAGGTAACATCCGCGAATTCTTCTTTATGTCTTCGGAATACAACCCGGGCATAAGGGCAAAGTGGGAGCACTTTCAGGTTATGTTCTCTCGCGTATTCAACACCATGAAAAACGAGTGCTTTACCTAAGCCTTCGCCTTTATGTGTCTCAGAAACTTCAGTGTGATCGATAATGATTCTGTAATCGCCGTTTTTGCTGTAAGTCATTTCGGCAATTCTGGTTCCATCTTTTTCAATAAAGAACGCGCCTTTAGTGTTTGATTCTTCGTGTTGAATGTTCATTTTAGCCTTCAATTTTTTGATTACTTAAGAATACATCATTTTGAGAATAATCGTTTGGCTGATCTTATTGTTCACCGTTTTCGAGTTGCCTGTACTTGCTCAATCATCGCGTGCAAAGCCGTTGAAGTTGGAAGCATACAAGCGAATTGATGAACCAGCCCGTGAGGAAGTTTCCGGCATTGTTAAAAGCAGAAAATACGAAGACACATATTGGGTACATGGAGATTCCGGGACTAAAGACCATATATTCGCAATCAATAGTGATGGAGAGATAAAATCAAAGAATAAGAATTATAACGGAGCTGAGATCAAAGGGGCGAAAAATGAAGATTGGGAAGATATTGCGCTGGGGGAAGAGGGAACTCTGATACTCGCTGATTTTGGAAATAACTGTCACTGTCGGAACGACCTAAAAATTCTGATTATTGAAGAACCTGATCCGGATGATGATAAAACCGAAGTGGTTGCTGAATATCAAATAAAGTATCCTGAGCGAGAAGGAATTCTTAGTCTATTTCTCGAGGATAATTATAACGCCGAAGCTGTTTTCATGAAGGATGGGAAGATTTTTATCATCACCAAAAATGAGAGCGGTGGAGAGGCAAAACTGTTCCGATTGGATAATCCATCAGAAACAGAAGTAAATATTCTTACTGAGGTAACATCCTTCAAATTCAAGGGACAAGTCACCGCAGCCGATATCTCTTCGGATGAATCCAAATTAGCAGTACTTACTTATCGCAGTGTTTGGTTATTTGATCTGGAAGATGGAACTCCGTTTTTCGAAGATAGAAAGTACTGGCAGCCAATCCGGGGTGTAGAACAGGTAGAATCCATTACCTTTTCAGGAAATGAATTAATTATAGCAGAAGAAAACGGGGATTTATACCGGATTAAACAGTCCGATATCCCGGTTTATGAGTAGCTAAGAAGGGCTCCTTCCAAATTTACTCCAATCCGGTTTTCTTTTCTCTAAAAAGGCTTTCTTGCCTTCCTCAGCTTCATCAGTCATATAAGCCAGTCGTGTTGCTTCTCCTGCAAACACCTGTTGACCAACCAATCCATCATCAATCAAATTAAACGCAAATTTGATCATTTTAATGGCGGTAGGACTCTTTCCTAAAACCTCTTTCGCCCATTCTATCGCAGTGTCTTCTAATTCATCGTGAGGAATAACTGCGTTCACCATTCCCATTTCGAAAGCTTCTTGTGCAGAATAATTTCGTCCCAAGAAGAAAATCTCACGTGCTCGTTTTTGTCCGGTTTGGCGGGCCAGAAGAGCCGATCCGAACCCACCATCAAAGCTGGCAACATCGGCATCTGTTTGTTTAAAAATAGCGTGCTCTTTGCTTGCTAAAGTAAGATCGCAGGTAACATGAAGGCTGTGTCCACCGCCAACAGCCCAGCCCGGTACAACAGCGATAACTACTTTAGGCATGAACCGGATCAGGCGCTGCACTTCCAGAATATTTAGTCGTGGAATTCCGTCATCGGCTTTATACCCGGTTTTACTTCGAACATTTTGATCTCCACCCGAACAAAAAGCCCATTTCCCATCCTTTTGGGAAGGTCCTTCTCCTGAAATCAACACAACACCGATATCGTTGTCTTCTTTAGCGTCGAGTAAAGCTTCGTACAATTCAAAGACTGTTTTAGGACGAAAAGCATTTCGTACTTCAGGTCTGTTAAAAGCAATACGGGCAATTCCTTCCGTTTTTTTATAAGTGATGTCCTGATATTCTTTAACGGTTGTCCAGTTCATAATAAATGATAGTTAGTAATAAACGTTTTGATGATTTTTGAACATTCCTCAGGTTGATCAAAATGAACCCGATGATTCGCACCTTCCACAATTGAAAACGAGGAATCCGGAATTTGTTTATTCATAGATTGATTAATCCGTATAAATTTTAAATCCTGTTCTCCAACAATTAGTTGTACAGGACAAATCAGATTTTCCAATTCTTTCTTAATGCAAGGCATAGTTCCTGTTCCAAATCCTAGCAAGCTATTTGCCATCCAAACCGGATTTTGTTTTTTTTGGATAGATGAAATCTGGTTCAGTTCTTTATCTGTTCTGGTACTTTGGAACATAGGCTTGTTTTTCCATTCGTCCAAAAAGCCGTTAAAATTGCCCATCATTTGATCAGCCCGGGAAGCATCAAGCGCCTGTCTGGCCTGGCGTTCGGTTTCATCTTCAATTCCAAAAG
>JBLLNP010000022.1:0-87839 GCA_048058975.1 Balneola sp. | reverse complement strand
GACTTATTGATTTTAGCTTCATCAGCTATTTCCTGCATTCTTGCCCCATCAAATCCCTTCCTCAAGAATACTTTTTTTGCAGCTTGCAGTATCTGCGCTTCTGTATCTTTTTCCATAACTAAAATTTAAAACTATTGATCGACCACGCTAAAGTAGGCCACCGCCTTTGGTTGGAAACTCCGAAGTTTGATTTGGTATTGGGTAGCTGTTAGCTCAATATCAGGAGTCACAAAGCCCGTAGAATCTTCCAGGATTTCTGAGTATGGCACATATACTTCATACGGACGAATATTCTGGATTTCCGTGTACTGTTCCAAAGGCACATCAAACCGGATCAATACCGCTGAAGGATTGTAGTTGATGACCTGTCCACGAGGCAAACCACGGGTTCTGATATACACACTGGTCTCCCCTTCCGTAAACTCGGAAACATTTGCGGAAAAACTGATCTCTTCCAAAGAAGGCTCAATTAAAGGATCAATCGGTTGAATAGGAATAGTAAGTGCGATATCGTCCCGAACATTGGTCAATGCAAGTGTATCAGGAATCACCCATTCGGTAATATCCGCAACCTGAGACGAAGCGCCGGTAATAGTAATACTATCAGGGGAAATAACTGGTTGCCCAATCAAACCATATCGCGTCATAAATTGAATGTCTGTATTCAAACGGATTGGAACCTGCTTTGAGATTTTAGGCTCCAATCCGATGTTCACAACCAAAGGCTGAACTTTCATCACCGAAACATCTTGTTCTACCGTAAAACGTTGCCTTACCTGATCAAATAAGTTTACCTCTCCTTCAGTCACATCCACAATAACGCTTGGAGGATTATTGAAGAGGCTTACCAGTTTCCAGCCGTCTCCGCTTACCTCAACCTGAACAAATTCAGGGAGATCATCAACAAGAGCCATATCAGTTGGGATGCTTCCAGACTCAATCGGTACATTAATACTGATATTGTAATCTCCATTCAGATTCACAATAAACCATAAACTCATGGCCATAATATACGCAACGGCAAAAACCGCGATACGTTCTCTGCGGGCTGCACGCATATCGTCTTCAGTGGTTCCGGGAGGAATCCCAAATTTAAAAATACGTTTTACGCGTTCCAGAAGTGTTTCTTTTAGCTCAGCCGACATAAAATGAATATAGAATCACACTATGGTTAATACAACTATCCCCGAACGATAATATCTGCAACAACCTGACCTCTAACTTTTGCATTTAATCGTTTTGCGATGTTAAATCGGTTTGCATGAATTTCGTGTCTCCAAACCGGGTTTTTTACTCTGCAAACTAACTTATCCCCTTCAAAATGTAAGTCTTCTGTTTGAAAGGCAATCCTTTCCCCAACCACACTTTCCCAGGCGGATAGTATCATTCCTTGTTTCAGTTTTTTCTTTTGAGGAAACTTATCCAGAAAATCCTGTAAGGCTGTGCTAAGAGATTTTGGTTTGTCGAAACGCAATTCGTTATTCGTTATTCGTTATTCGTTATTCGTTATTCGTTAAAGTGTAATTGATCGATTCCTCTTTCACAAAGTTTACTTTAGCAGATTTTAGATAATTGATATATCCATTTATTATTTGAATACAATTGATCACTGAAATTTTATACTTATCGAAATCTTCTTGTGAAATATACCCTTCATCCAATGCACAACTTAAATGATCCAAAACTTCATAAAGAGAGCCTCGTGCCTGTCTGCAATACTGGATGTTTTCTTGGAAATGAAAGCGGCCATAACCCTCTGCTATATTTGCTGTAACAGAGCGTGATGCGCGAATAAGCTGATCCTTTAACCTATACTCCTCATTTTTTGGCAGAGTATCACAAAACTTTGAAATGCTCTGGCGAAGTTTTTTGCACTTCTGCCAAACCAGCAGGTCTTCGAAAGAATTAATATTTTGTGATTTATCATCCAAACGATTCAACGATTCAACGATTCAACGATTCAACGATTCAACGATTCAACGATTCAACGATTCAACGATTCAACGATTCAACGATTCAACGATTCAACGATTCAACGATAACCGAATCTTCAACTTTAAAGAAACGATTTCGTTCGCCATCAAAATGTACGTAATTCTCAAATGGAATTGGGTTTGCAGCTGTAATGAATGTTTGGCCTTTGTGTTGCTGTAAAGCATTAAGTAGTATCTCAGTTTTAGCGAGATCAAGATCTCCAAATACATCATCCAGCATAAAAATCGGCAAATCATCCAGCTCATCTGAATAGTAATGAAGTTGAGCAAGCTTTAATGATAACGCAAACAGCCGGTGTTGACCCTGGGAACCAAAACGCCGAAGCTCAAAATCGTCCAGGTAAAACACAATTTCATCCCTGTGCGGACCTACTAATGTTTGCTCACGCTCTACCTCTTTTTCATGATTTACTTTCAGGGCCTCACGATAATGTTCTTCTATTTTTTTCGGATCAGTGGATGCTTCACAGAACGTCTGATATTCAAGTCCAGTGGTCAGGTTCATTCCTGAAATCATTGCATAATCTCTGGCGAGGTATTCTTTAAATTTTTCGAGAACTTCATACCGCTTCGCAATAATTCTGGAACCTGTTTCCACTAACTGATTATCCCATGGCTCCAGGTACATTTCCAGCATGTGAGGTACATTACCATAATTCTGCAGCAACGTATTTCTTTGTTTTCTGATTTTCCTGTAATCCAGCAAGTCCCGCAGATATGCAGATGAAATCTGGCTTATAAATGAGTCCAGAAAAGAACGTCGCTCCATCGGGCCTTCGAGCGTAAGTTTTTTATCATCCGGTGAAAGCACCACAACCGGAACCATACCTATCAAATCGGATAATCGATCCAGGGGACCATCATTCACAAAAATCTTTTTCCCATCGCCGCGCGAATAAGTACAGCTTACTTCAAACTCCGAGCGAATCTCTCCTTCAAAACTCCCTTTCAGCATAAAATAACTCTCACCCTGATGAATCACATACATATCGGAAGTGGAAACAAAACTGCGGGACATACAGAGATAATGAATGGCATCAATAAGACTTGTTTTGCCGGCCCCGTTTGGCCCTGTAATTACATTCAAATGAGGCGCCCATTTCACTTCGTTCTTCTGGTGATTTCTGAAATGGAGGAGTTCTAGTTTGGTAATTAGCATGCACCAATAGTAGCAATAATTGATGCGGAATTAAATGTTGAAACTAAAAAAAGCCCGTCGGTTAATTATCCGGCTTGTCTCTATTCATCGGGTCATGATTCACTTACTTGGATGCATCCCCGACGGGTCTTTCGTTGCGTTATACTCGGGGTTTAAGTCTTAGCTCAAACAGTGATTTCGAATTTTCCTTGCTTTTTGAGTAGCCTATAAGTCTCAGGTTTTCACTTCGGGTATTAGACTTTAGCTGCTTTATTAAAATTGGCTGGTCGTTTTTTATCTCTGTCTCTTCTCCGAATCTTGAATCGTAAAAGAATAGAATCCATTTTGAAAGCAGTTTATCCAAACCTTTAAAATTTATATCTCCAAATAACCCACATTCACATTTCTCCAAATAAAGCGGGATACTTACTGATTCCCCATCCTTTGGAAGAGAATTAATGGATATCTGACTCTCAAACATTGGAGACGTAATCCCAATCATTAAATACTTATCGCTGAGTGAATATCCCATAAACGCCTGATGCACTCCTAAGTCGGTAAGTTCGATGGTCCATAACTTTGTTGAAGAATCTAATGCTTCAGCCATCTTTGCAGTTGTTGGGTTCATAGTGGTTTCTATGTATTCATATTGTTCTCCAACTAATCTACTTAACCGAAACTTATATTTTTTATCCAGTAGAGATTTTGTAGAGATGGTTTTATAGAGCCACTCTAAAGCCCGTAGAGTTCTGAAGGACATCAAACCTAATTTTTTATTGAACGGAACTACTTTTTCGATAAAAAATATGCTCTATATATCGTTAAGAGATGATTTTGATTATTCAAAGTTTTCGGGAATGAAAAGTCTGTAGAGATATTGTAGAGAATTCAAAAGCAGCTTTACTGGATCGAATTAGCTATGATAGAGATACTTCCTCTATATCATTATATCTAAATCATGAAATACTTACTCTACTGTTTTCTACTACAGATGCTTGTATCGAACATCGCTGATTCCGCATTTGCCCAATCTTCGTATAGTGATTCTTTGATTACTGAGCTCAATTTAGTTTCAGATGATAGTTCCAGGATAGAGTTACTTATTAAAATCTCACTAAGTTTTACTCAAACCGATCCTGATACAGCCACTCATTTTGCATTGGAGGCAAACAAAATAGCTGAAGGAATTGAAGACTTATCTTTGAAAGTAAAAGTCTCCAACCATCTAGGTGGGATTTATATAAGAAAAGGGATGTATGGCCAAGCACTTACTTCCTTTCAGGCATCACTAACCACTTTGAATCAACTGCCTGATCAAAAGTTACTTCGAGCTAGAACCTTAAGAGGCATTGGTAACATTTACTTTATTCAGTATAGATATGATGAAGCAATACAATTTTATGAAGAAGCCCTAGAATATTTCCAAGAAGTAAATGATTCAGCAGGAATAAATCAGGTTTATGGAGGGTTTGCTAATGTTTACTTCGAAACAAGGGAAACTGAAAAAGCTATCTATTATTATAAAAAACAGATTGATTATTACATAGCTACTAATGACGAGATGGGTTTGGGGTCGTCCTATTTGAATATTGGAATGCTCTATGATACTATTGACTCTCTAACTCTGGCGATAAGTTATAGCGAAAAAGCACTGGCAATAGCGGAGAAAAATAATGCCCTGGTTATGATGACTTATCCACTTAAAGTGCTTCATTCCGTTTCCAACAGTCTTGAAAATTTTGAAAAGGGAATTGAATACGGGCAAAAAAGTCTGGATCTGGCTCAGCAGCTTGGGATTATTTATGAAGAAAAAGATGCTCACTCCAATCTATCCTATAGCTACGAACGTCTGGGTAATTATAAAGCGGCTTACGAACACTATAAATCTTTTAAAGAATTAAATGACAGTCTTTTGAATGAAGATGCCAATGCACGACTGGCAGAGATGAGAGCCCAGTATGAGACAGAACAAAAAGAACAGGAAATTCTTGTATTAGAGACAGAAAATCAGCTTCAGCAAGCACGAATTGTAGCTATAACTACTTCATTAGGGCTAGTTGCTACACTAGCTATTGTATGGCTTTTTTGGTTTTCTGTACGAAAGAGGAAAGAAATTCAGCTTCTTGAAAAAGATAAACTGCTAGCCGAGACCGAGCGTAAACTTGCAAGTGAAGAGCTTGAAAGCTCCCGGTTACGGGAAGAAAACCTGCAAAGTGAACTAACTAATTTCGCACTGCATATTGTCGAAAAAAATGACTTTCTGGAAGAAGTAAAAGTTGAGATGGCTGCCATCAGAAATGAAGTAAGTAATCAGGATGCTTTAACTCAGATCAATAAACTAGGCTCAAAAATTTATCAAAACCTGATGCTTAACAGAGACAGAGAAGAGTTTGAAATTCAGGTTGATCACGCGTGCGATGGATTCTACAAAAAACTGGAAAAGAGATACCCGGAATTAACCTCACAGGAGAGAAGACTCGCCGCACTATTGAGACTGAACCTTTCATCAAAAGAAATTTCCGGGATTCTGAATATCTCTCCAAAAAGTGTGGATCAGGGCAGATACCGACTCAGAAAAAAAATGGCGTTAAAAAAGAAGAAAAGTCTGGCTATGTACTTAAACCAGATGTAGCACTGTTAAACGGAAGCTTTTTGTAGATGAAGCTCGAAATAGCATTTGTTCTGAGTTGGGTGATCTTCTGAGAAACCCATCCTCATAAGCTTATTGAGTTCGATAGCCGGCTCTATAGCAAAGGTAGTTTCTGATGAAACCTCTTTCTTTAAGCCGTTCCGATTATCCTGAAGCAGAACTTTCCAGTTTCTAAAAAAAGCTTCCGATCCTTTGATTGATATGCTGGAAATTCTGGTCTGATCTATTTCTTCAAAATTCAAATCAACAACAATCCCGGAATTTGAAGCAGATGGCACTGTATTGTAAAGAATAGATTTCTCTCCCAAAGGAGAGATAATATCTGTTGTAATATACTTATCGGTGAGTTGTTTACCGAAATTGAACTTATTAAGTCCGGGGTCAGTCAACAAAATTTCCCACTTACCATTCTTAAGAGAGCTGACTTCAGCAGTTTTTAAAGATTGAAGCTCTTGCATAAAGTATTTAACTGTGATTGCTAATCAATCTCAGATAATAGCCAAATAATCTCAAAATTAACAATCAAAAAATTACCTAACTATTTAACCAACAGCATTTTACCGGACTTTCTCTCTCCAGCTGCTTCTAATTGATATACATACATTCCGCTTGGCAAACTACTCGCATCAAAGCTGATTTCATGTTGACCCGCATTTTTAACTCCACGCTCCAGAGTTGCAATTTCTTTACCAAGAGAATTAAATACCTTAAGAACTATAAATGAAGGCGCTGCAAGCTGGTAGGAAATCACTGTTGCAGGATTAAAAGGATTCGGATAATTCTGAGATAAAATAAAAGAGCCGGGTAGTTCATTTTCTTCTTCGTTGGATATAGCCATTCCATCAAAATAGGCGCGTCGAACTAAAGTGGTGTCATGGATAAATGGATTCCGGTTTCCTTGTACCGCTTCGATCTCAATGCTTCGGCTTACTTCAATGCTATCTACCGGATCAAGATGATGCCAGCTTAACAACACATCTTTCATGCTATTAAAGAATGCCTGGTTATCCGTTCCATCTGTAGTGATGGAAGTATTGTTCTGATAAATCGTCCAGAAATAGAAAATGGAGCGCGCTACATTTCCTTTCAAATCTTCGCGCGGTTCAAAAGAAGTGTTGCTCAGTAACTCGCTAAACTCGTCGATGTTCTCTGATGGAACGGAAGGCTGATTCCCATTTTCCCTGTACCAGGTACTTGTTTGCTCATCAGGAATTTCATCAAACTTAAAATTACTTCTAGCACCATTTACGTCTACTCTTGTAGGGTACAGGTGATGGATATCGCTTCGCATTGGAAGATCACTATCAAAGAAACTTTGTGGCCAAATGTGTTCGGTGTTAAAGTCATTCGCTGCCTGACTACCCTGCGCATCCTGCCGATCTGTGAACGAAATGGTATATCCGGTATAAACACAGGTAATCTGCCCGCTTTTTCCATCAATATCTTCAAACATGGCATCACGAGCCGCATTGTAGCTTAAGGCATTGGATACCGAATAGTTTTCCTGGAGATAATCAATAAGCTCCGCCTGAATAAGTTCGGGCGCTATTAAATCATCTTGGGCAACAGATGGGAGTGCGATTAAAGATATGAACAGGGCAAAATATATCTTCTTCATAGTAAGGCGGTCTTTTTAATACAAAGATACAACATCCTCACTATGCTGTCACATGTTAAGTATATTATCTTTATTTGATAAGGAGCATTTTCCGGGTTTGCACCTGATCACCAACCTTAAGTCTGTAAAAATATACACCACTCGAAAACTGAGAAGCATTCCAGCTTACCACATGCGTTCCAACTGAACGTGACTCGTCAATTAAAACCGATACTTCTCTTCCAAGCATATCAAATACAGTTACGTTGACTCTGGATTGCTCCGGAATTTGGAAAGTAATATTCGTAGTTGGATTAAATGGATTAGGATAGTTTTGATTTAACAAAATCTCGGATGGTACTAGTTCTTCTTTTTCATTTGAAACTGGTACCGTATTTACTGTTCCCGGTGTCCCTCCGGGTTGTGTAGATGCTGACCAGCTATCTGCTCTTGAATTATCCATGCCTGAATTTTTGAGCTCCAATGTGAATCCTGTTCCATCTGCACTGGCATCCCATGGAAACTCATCCTGATATTGTAAAGAATCAACCAGAACTCCAGAGTTATTATATAATCGCACCTGATCACTACTCCCGGCAAGATTAAATCCTAATTCACCAAACAAGTCAGAGTTTAGTGCATAACGGTTATTAAATGCTTCCAGATCAGCAGCAATCACTAAATAAGAATCAGCTGAAAGCTCCGTTCCGTTAGCAAATTTGAACTCATGGGTATCATCTTCATCTTTAATTACCCAGCCACTCAAGTCGATGGGATACTCGGCTGAATTGTATAGCTCAATCCAGTCTCCTGAGTCTAACTCCTCTGTATCGTTATACATGATCTCATTAATAACAATGGTTGCAACTTCTCCCTCTGCTGGTTCAAAATTTGCCGTGTATGTAGTTGTTCCTGTTGTAATGATTCTGGAAGATGAGTTTAACTCCGGATCATCACTCCATCCTGCAAACTTAAAGCCGGGTTTTGGGATCGCCGTTATTTGAATGGGAACTCCACTAAAATATCTTCCCTGCCAAGGGAATGAATCGGGGATAATCCTGTTCACTTTCACAACTCCGTGGCTTTTTTCAGAAGTATTGACCTTAATAGTAGATGGAGTCCCAACACCAAAACGGCTCATTATATAAGATTCTATTGCAGCAGGACGATTAGTTGCAAAGCTTTTTAACACATCTAGTTGACCTTCCCATCCTTCTACTGAACCTCCCCATTTCCAGAGTTGACCGGGAATTTCAGATTCGATTTTTGAAGAAAGTGAATCAATAACATGGTGCACATGATTATGCTGAAAGGAAGTATTCATTAAATCTGCCATCCGGTTAACAAACTTTGTCACAAAAACTGGGCTACTTGTCATTCTCCTAAAAAAATAAGTAGACCATGGCGGGTTGGGCCAGACCGGTCCGTTTGGATCCAAAGCGAATTCCAAAGTATTGTGCCAAGTTTGCCCACCATAGGATAAGCCAAAGCCAAAATCAGTATCATACAAAACCCAACGCCACTTTCCATTTACCCTTCGATCTCTCCAGTATTTGACGTTATTTCCAGGCCAGTCTGTATTAGCGTAATAAATTTCAGAAGTTACATAGTCGATATAATTTTCAATATCTATCCGATCTTCAACTAACTGGTACTCTTCGGGATCGCTCATGTCAGTAGATGCTAATAAAGCGAGTAGTTCGTCATAATTAGTAGCGTCTCCATAAATAGGCAAGCTGTTACCCTCCAACAGATCTATTTCGTCAGAATCTGCATTACTATTTGATTCTATGAAGTGTTCATTAATCTTCTCTCTTATATTATGAATACCCCAATATTGTCCATTAAGATATAATACCGAAGGACGGAAAGCCTGTACGTCAAGTTCTGTATTACCTTTAGCCAGTGTGGTCATCAACCCATCCCTTAGCATAGAATGACCCTGAGAAGTCATGTCGTTTCCGGAATTTCTAAGCACAATTGCCTGAAATGAATCAATATCTTTTTCCTCAAATAATTTATAATTCAGTTCTGAACTACCATAGCTCCCTCTAAAAAATATGGAAAGCGATTTCTGAGGTTCCGATCTACTCCATCCTCCGAATATCTTGGCTCCGGCACCTATGCTAAATCCTAAAGAGCCGTCAGGCTCATAAAGTTCAATATGAATGGGGATTTCCCAATCCTGATTCCAGTTTGCAGGGCCAAAACTACCATTATCATCAATCCCATTGGTGCCTCGTACATAGATCCCAGATTCATCACTCCAAAGATTATCCGGATGGGTACTTATTGAAATAACAGGCAAATCGTGTTCTGCATTTATAAAATAGGTTTTAGTAATTACTTTGCTAGATAGGCTACCATCAGCTATTGACCTGAGTTTGAAAGTTGTAGTAGAATTTACAGTTCTTGAATTAACACCAAATATTTCCGACTCAACCGTTGGGTCGCTTCCGTCTGTAGTGAAATAGACCTGATCGCCTGGCACTTCTCCTATAATCGAAAGCTCAGCTCCGCTTTGATAAAATCCTCCTAAAATATTTGTTTGAGGTTCAGGTAATCTGAAACTAAATCCTTCAGAAGCATTTTCTGCCAATGGTGTTGGATTTTTAAATATGTAAAACAAGGAGTCACTTTCTTTCGACCTTCCATAAGATTCGCCAGCAATAAGTAATGGGAAAGTACGCTCATCGATGAGTATAGAATCAGGGTTCGTTAAGTAAAGAGTTTCACCTGAAGAACTAAGTTTGAAATTCAAATGGGGATAGGATAATCCTGTTTGTTCAATAGTTATTTGATCTGCAACCCCCCTCGATTGTAGAGGCTGTGTTGTCCTTGATACACTCAGAAATGGAATCAAAGACATATCAGAAGATTGTGCACTGTTATTATGAACCTGAATTGCCAGAATGTTCTCACCTTCTGTTAGTACATTTTTGAATTCAAACAAATCAATGGCAGGAAGCTCTTCTCCTCGTACTAACCACGGATCAGTAATAAAATCATTGGCCTGAGTATCGTACGAAACAGGAGAATCACCAGTTATATTGAACCGGGAAATTTCTACTCCATTCAGATACGCTATGTATCCATCATCAAAGTCAATGTGGAACATTAACCCGTTAATGACAGAGGTATCTTCAATTGAAAATGAGGTTCTTGTAAAAACAGAAATAGTTCCATTAGGAACTTCCGTATTATCGTCATTATCACCATAACCAAATCCAAATGGGGCGGTCAACCAGTCTGAATCGTTAAAGCCGGGTTCAATCCAAGAATTTGAGATGTTTGAACTTGGAATGATATATCTGGTAGAATCCGCCTCGCGTATTATAGTTTCCCAGATTTTCGGAGTAAAACCGTCGATTGGAGGGCGGTTTTTATCACTTGCATAAAGTAAGTAATATCCAGATCCTGGGATTTCGATTTCAGGAAGTATAAATTTAAACGGTTCTTCCGCATTGTCTGAAATTCCAAACCCCGAGAGATTTATGGGGGCTTCAGTAAGATTATACAATTCTATCCAATCCGGGTAATCACCATCCTCGTCAACAAGCCCATTATTATTAACTGAAACGATCTCATTTATTACAATCTGGGCTTTACTATCGAGTTGATTAAAAAGAAATACTAAAAAGACCATTACTACGATTTTTGGTAGTAATGCTACTAAACTATATTTCATATAACCTTTCTGTTCCGACTTACTAGACCAATATAATAGCCTATTATAAACGAAATACGAAGGTGAAAGATTTTCTCACAGGGCCAAATCAGAACTTGGGGTTTTCCTTTAGAAGATGCTGAAATTCTTTTTTAAACTTCTTCACCTTGGGAGCAATCACATACGAGCAATACCCGGCATTAGGGTTGTTCTCGAAATAATCCTGATGATAATTTTCTGCCACATAGTAATTGGTTAGTGGTTCGATGGTAGTTACGATTGGATCTTCCCATAAATCAGATGCATCTGTAGCTTTAAGCGATTTCTCAGCTATTGCTTTCTGTTCTTCGTTGTGATAAAAAATCACGGAACGATACATCGGGCCTACATCATTTCCCTGTCTGTTTAAAGTAGTGGGATTGTGTGTATGCCACAGTACGGTAAGTAATTCTTCGTAGCTAATTATCTCCGGATCAAAATGTATCCGGGCTACTTCCACATGCCCTGTTCTTCCGGTAGTTACTTCTCTGTACGATGGATTTTCTACGTGACCACCGGAGTAGCCTGATTCAACATGCTCAATGCCTTCCACTAATTCGTAAATGGCTTCCACACACCAAAAGCATCCCGCTCCAAAAGTAGCTTGTTCTAATTTCTTCTCCATATCCTGTGCAAAACTTAAAGTTGTAAGACTTAATAAAAGTCCGGTTAAAATAATTTTATAAAACATAGTTTTTAATCTTTTTTGGAAATAAAAAACGAAATATTCACTTCATGAGTATCACAGAAACATAACATCTTAACTAAAACAGACCATTCGATCTATAATTATTAAATTAGATTAAACTTTCTAGCTCCTGTATAACCTTAATGTTTAAAAGGCGTATTCTCTTTTGCTTTAAGATAAATCACTATCATCAACTAGATTCTAAGTTTTTATGGGTAAGAAAAACTTCTTATTTCTTTTTGCTATCTCATTATTTTTATCAGCTTGTAATACTTTTCAAACTATTCAGGTTTTAGAGGAAGCATATCAAAACCCAGTAAAAGACTATAATACATCCCTTACAGTACTTCCCTTAACCGAAGATTATGTTGATCCTGAGCTTCTAACTCAATTTCTTTCGAAAGAAAAAAATGAGCCCAGCTTAATTAGTCGAACTAATAAAGATACTTTCTACAATTATTTCGGCCTTACATTTTCCGAAACAATGACGGGAGATTTACAAGATCTTATGCAATCTGGGAAGCCTGAATTTTATTCTCCTATAACTTTCAAAGATACTACACTTGTATTGAATAAGAGTACTATGTTAAACGTGCTTGTTCCTGAAAAGGGGAAATTGTATAAAAGCGAACAAGCCACCAACTTTAGTCTTTTAACACAGAGTATTATGTGGGAAACAGGCTTTGTAGAAGAGCAAAGCAAACCTCTGGGAGGGAACAACGTTCAGCGTGTAGAGTTTACCTTGAGACTAAGGTATGTTTTATGGGATAATTACAAAGAACAAATAGCTGGGTATGGTCAGATTAATGAACGGAGAAACCTGACCAGTCTGCCCGAACGCATTTTTTTTATACAACTATTTGAAGATATTAGCCGATCTATTGTTCGTAACAGTCCTATTCAGGAACGTTATAGATAATACTTTCGGAAGTTATCTTCCAAGATTCTCTCCATTTTTATGGCCTTTTTTATTGATTACTTGGCAGCTCAAATTTGAATATAAATGGATTAAGAATATAATTTAAGCTTGGCGTTTATCATATATTGCCGATAAAAATCAGTAGCGTAATCCTGATTTTAACCAAAATCTAGCACCAATGAGAACTCTCTGTATTTTCTTAATTACAGCTTTTCTTTCAACTTTGTCTTTTCAAGTTCCTGCATTCCAGCCAAAATCTATACCAGTAGATACCGAACTTAAACTTTTATCTCCTAATGAGATACTCACATTAAACTTTACACTCAACAAAGGAGTGCCTGTTTATAAACTACAGCAACAAGAAGTTGATGTAATTTTACCTTCCAAATTAGGACTTGTTTTAAAAAATGCAGACTTAACCAAAGGATTTGAACTGATTGATTTTTCTGAACAAAGCTTTTCAGAAATATGGACCCAACCCTGGGGTGAGGTAAAAGAAATTGAAAATACCTATAAAAGCCTCACTGTACATCTGGAGCACTCATCCGGAGTAAAAATGAATGTCGTTTTCAATCTGTATGATGATGGGTTGGGTTTTAGGTATGAGTGGCCCGAGCAAGAAGAACTTCAGGAATTCGTGATCATGGATGAAAAAACAGAGTTCCAATTGGCAGGTGATCACGATGCATGGTGGATTCAGGCATACATCCCTAACCGATATGAACACTTAACCATTGCTTCCAAATCTTCTGAAGTAGATACAGCAGCTACTCCCATTACCATGAAAACTGCTGAAGGTTTGTATTTAAGTTTTCATGAAGCAAATCTGACTGATTATTCGTCCATGTCTTTGATTAACCGGGGAGATAACCTGTTTGAGGCTACTCTTTTCCCATGGATGGATGGAACCAATCATAAGGTAAGAGCAACTACTCCTTTTGTTTCTCCGTGGAGAACAATTAAAGTAAATGAAACGCCTGGCGATCTGGTCACAAACTATATGGAACTCAATCTAAACGAACCAAATAAAATCGAAGATACTTCGTGGATTAAACCCGGAAAATATGTGGGCATTTGGTGGGACATGCATCTTGATACAAAAACCTGGAGTTCCGGAGAACGACATGGAGCAACTACTGAATACACCAAAGAACTTATAGATTTTGCAGCCGAACACGGTTTTGACGGCATTTTAGTAGAAGGATGGAATATCGGTTGGGATGGAAACTGGATCGAAAACTCAGATCAGTTCGACTTCACAACATCTTACCCTGATTATAACTTGGAATATGTTACAGAATATGCCCAGTCGAAAGGCACAAATATCATCATGCATAATGAGACTTCTACCGGAATCGAAAACTATGAGTCTCAGATGGAAAAAGCTTTTGCTCTTTATGAAAAGCTAGGCATCAACACTATAAAATCCGGTTATGTGGGGGATATGATTGCCAATGGGCAATGGCATCACGGGCAGTATATGGTTCGCCACTATCGAAAAGTGGTAGAACTGGCAGCTAAGCATAAAATCATGCTTGATGTACACGAGCCTGTTAAAGACACCGGAATACGCCGAATCTGGCCAAATATGATGACAAGAGAAGGCGCAAGAGGCCAGGAATACAACGCATGGTCTGTGGATGGAGGAAATCCTCCTAATCATATTCCAAGCATCGTGTTCACCCGAATGTTATCCGGTCCTTTCGACTACACACCCGGAGTTCTTGATCTTTTATTAGAAGACAATGCTGAAGGCAGGCCCAACAACAGAGTACACTCTACTTTAGCGGGAGAACTTGCCATTTACGTGGTAATCTACAGCCCGCTTCACATGGCCGCTGACTTAATAAAGAACTATGAAAAATATCCTGAACCTTTTCAGTTTATCAAAGACGTACCCGTTGATTGGGAAACCACAAAAGTGTTAAATGCAGAGATTGGAGAATATGTTACCATCATCAGAAAAGACAGGAATTCTGATGATTGGTATCTGGGGTCGGTTACAAATGAAGAATCCAGAGAATTCACTTTTAATCTCGGGTTTTTAGAAGAAGGAAGATACGAAGCACAAATGTACGTAGATGGAGAAGATGCTGACTTCGAAACCACACCATATTCCATGGATAAAACCACTCTTGAAGTTACCTCTGACTATAATTTAACCATCAAACTTGCCAGAGGCGGCGGTGCAGCAATCAGGTTTAAAAAATTGTAGAACTCATAAAAAAACCTGATCTCAAAAATGAAACCAGGTTTTTTAAAGCGTGCTCACGAATGGAGTCGAACCATCACGGGATTTCTCCCACACGCCCCTCAAGCGTGCGCGTCTACCAATTCCGCCACGTGAGCTGAAAGGGCTGCAAAGATAGCTCTTTTATCTCCCAAAATTCAATTCTAAAACAAAAAACCCCGCTCTTTTCGGGCGGGGTTTCACGCTTCTAGTTACCATCTTTAACATGGTCTTTCAGGCGTTGGCGAATGTCGTATCGTATAGCTTCTTTCTTTTCCAGATAAACAGCATATTGCTCTTTGGTGAGAACCTTGTGTATCGCTTGCTGATGTTCATCTTTCAGCTCTTTAGCCATCAACATCTTCTTTCTTCGGTTTACTTTTTCTTCCCTGATTTGCTCTCCTTTCACAGCAAATTCTTCGTCTATTTCTCTGATTTGTTGTTCCTGGGAATCAGTAAGATTGAGGTATTCATCAAAAACTGCGACGTGCGCTTCTGTTCTTACTTCAGTAGGAATATCCCGTAACATATCCCGGTCAGGTCCTGGCTTTCGCTCTTTATCTCCTTGTCTTTGCTGTGCAAAAACCGGTGACACTAAAAATAATACTAAGGCTAGTATAAAACTTGATTTAATTGTTCGTTTCATGATATTCAATGTTGAGTTAGCGACCAAGCATTCAACTTTGAAAAGAAGACGAACCAATCCGCTGAATAGTTTACTGTAGTTGTAAAAATTTATTCTTCGAGCTGACGCTGGGCGTATTCGTTATCAGGATCGATCTTTAGGGCCTGCTCATAATACGTCCGAGCTTTATCTTCCTGACCCCCTCGCTTTATCATATCACCCATCAAAATCCAGTTCTCAGCATCTTTAGGATCCGCTTTAATTCTCCCTATAAGGTAAGGAATAGCCTCCTGACCTCGATCGGTCATCAACATAAGCATAACCTTACTTCGGTGAGCGTTAGGTAAATCACCATCAGCAATTGCTTTATCAAAATCAGATTCAGCTTCTTCTAGTTTCTCTTGCTGCATATACAAATTACCACGCATATTCATATATGATGGTTTTTCACCAGCAAGTTCAATTGCTGTGTTGATCGCTTTTTCACTCATCTCGTATTGATTGAGCTGTTGAAAAATGAGCGATTCTAAATAAAATGGTTCATGAGATTCAGGATTTTCTTTTTGCAGCTCTCTGGCAATATCTAAACTATGGTCGATATCTTTGTCTTGCAATAACTCAAAACCACGGTTTAATTTCTCTTCAAAATTCATGTGCTATTTTTTTTATCAGATAGGTCTTCGTATTCAGCTTCTTCGATTTGGTCGAATTTATTTATGCCCTTTCTTTTGTTATTCTGGAATGGGTTAAATTGTTGATTTCGACCACTGGAAGGTAAGAACATTCGCCCTATATATCTCAACAGAACGAAAAAAAGGGCCATAAAAAATAGAAATTTAAAAAGCATGACTACGGAGCAATGTGAATATGTGTATTGGGAAGAATCGGGCGCTCAAAAATTTGCTCTTCGATATACGCCAGATGATCCGGATTGTTCACAAAATCAATTTCTGTGGTATTAATAAAAATAACAGGTGTTTTATTGAAATGATAAAAAAAGTGATTATAAGCGTTGTTCAAATCTCGTAAATAATCACCGGTAATATGCTGTTCATATTCTCTTCCTCTTTTGTTGATGTTCTCCATCAATCGGTCTACCGAAGCCTGGATGAACACAATCAGGTTTGGTTGAGCTGCAATACCTGTCATAATATTGAAAATAGAATCATAAAGAGCGAGTTCATCTTCCTCAAGATTCAGGCGCGCAAAAATACGATCCTTTTCAAAAATATAGTCTGAGATCGTAAATTGATGAAACAGATCCTGAGTCATCATATTTTGTTGCTGTTTAAAGCGGCTTGCGAGAAATGCTAACTGAGTTTGAAATGCGTAACGCTCTCTGTCTTCATAGAACTTAGGCAGGAATGGATTATCCTCGAACTCCTCCAGCACTAAACGCGCCTGTCTTCTTTCAGCCAATAAGGTGGCCAGAGAAGTTTTTCCGGCTCCTATCACTCCTTCAACAGCAATAAAATCGAGTTGGTTGGACATCCTACCAGTCTAATTTGGTCTTCGAAATTCTAATCATTGGTGCCTCATCGATCAGCTCATCTAATGGTTGAGCACTTTCAGGATCTCTCCAATCTGGCAAAACATCCTTTAAAGGCAAAAGAACGAATAACCGCTTTGTGTATTCGCTATGTGGAATGATAAGACTATCTGTATGAAGCACCAAGTCATCATAGGCAATAATATCCAAATCAATCGTACGGGCTGTCCACTTTGGGTAACGTGAAGGGCGGCCTTGGTTTTTCTCCTGATTTTTCAGCTTTTCAAATAGCTCATTTGGTGTTAAATCGGTTTCTATGACAATTACCGCGTTTAGAAAATCCTGCTCAGATGGGCCTACCGCTTCAGATGAATAAACAGGAGAACTTAATACCCGTTTGTTTGAAATCGATTCGAGAAATGACTTAGCTTTCTTTAGTTGAGCATGAGGATTATCCAGATTGGAACCCAGTGCTATAGCTATCTGGGCCATGACATAGTAACTTCAGAGTATTCTGCTTCGCCAGGCATTGGAGGATTGAGTTTTTTTACTTTTACTTCAAGCGAATCCACATCAGGAAAATAGGAATATAGTTTTTGGCCAATCAGGAATGTAAGTGTCTCGATAAGCTTTTTTGATTCTCCTTTCATCACAGAAGCTACTATTTCCTGAGCTTTGGAATAATCAATGGTTTCCGAAAGGTCGTCGGTTTTTGCTGATTCTTCCAGCGAAGCAATGAAGATTACATCTACTTCAAAATCGTTGCCATGTATTCGTTCATCTTCAAAATAGCCGTGCAATCCCCGAAACTTGAGCCCTTTCAGAACCAGCCTGTCCATAATTAAAGACTGGCTACTTCAATACGCTGATGAAGTTCTTCCAGAATTCGTTTATGCTTTGGGCTCGTAGAGATTCTCTCTTCAACAGTGGAAATAGCATGTATTACTGTAGAGTGATCTCGTCCACCAAAATGTAAGCCGATTGTTTTGAGACTGGATTTGGTGAATCGCTTGGACAGGTACATAGCGATTTGTCGGGCTTCCACAATTTCCTGCTTCCGTGTTTTTTCACGAACCTTGTTGGTATCAATACCGAAGTAATCACACACATAATTTTGAATAGACTCGATCGAAATCTGAGTGTGAGACTCCTTCACCATATCTTTGAGTACACGCTTTGCCATCGCCAGATCGATATCATCAATATTTTGAAGAGATGCGTGGGCTAGAAGTTTTATAATCGCACCTTCTAAATCACGAACATTGGATTTGAAGTTGTGCGCAATGAACTCAATAATCTCAGGTTCAATTTCGATACCGTTATCATTCGCCTTACGCTCGAGAATCGCATAGCGCGTTTCGTATTCCGGCATTTGAAGATCTGCGCTCAATCCCCAGCTGAATCTTGAAATTAACCGCTCCTGAATATCCGGTACATCTTTTGGAGCCCGATCGCTACTTAAAATAATTTGTTTCCCATCCTGATGCAGCGCATTAAAAATATGGAAAAACTCTTCCTGGGTTTTTTCCTTACCACTAAAGAATTGGATATCATCCACAATCAACACATCAATATTACGATAGAACATAGAGAACTCACTGGCTCTGTTATTTCTGATCGCATGTACAAACTCATTGGTAAAGGCTTCTGAAGATATATAAAGAACGGATTTCTCATCCCCGAACTTTTGCTTTATCCGATTTCCAATACTTTGAATAAGGTGCGTTTTTCCAAGTCCGGTTGGCCCGTAAGTAAAAAATGGGTTGAAGGAGTTATTCCCCGGATTGTCGGCAATAGCCATAGCAGCTGATCGGGCAAGACGATTACAGTCCCCTTCTATATAGCGCTCAAAAACGTATGAACTGTTCAGGTTAGAATCGATTTTTGTTTTGCGAATTCCCGGGATAACAAAGGGATTCTCAATTCGCTCCGGATAGCGTTCAGGATAACCTTGAATATGTTGATCCTGTACAGGTGGCATGGGACGCTGAGGCAAACGTACCGATCGGTTGTTTTCAAACTGCTCAGACTTTTCCATCAATATGGAGTATTCCAGTTTTCCTTCGGGACCTAATACTTTGGCTAACGTTGAACGCAGCATATTATAGTAGTGCTCTTCTAACCACTCATACCAAAACTGACTTGGAACCTGTATAGTTAAGGTGTCTTCAACCAAATTTACCGGCTTAATCGGCTCAAACCACGACTTATATTTTTGGTAGCTAATGTTGTCTTTAATAATCTCCAGGCATTTATCCCAAGCCGCCTCAGCCGATACCATCTGCAATGTTCTCTATTCCTCCCGGAAAATGGTTAAGATTTCAATGTGTGAGTTAGTTATCCACAGCCAAAAATAAAATTTTTGACCTAAAGCTTGATTGAAAATGAAGAATTATAAGCGACTTGTCAAACCCAAGTTTTAGAAATTCCCGAAAGTTATCCACAATCACAAAATGAACATAATATATTGCTGCGCAATGATTTATAAAAAAAACAAAGAAATTTCATTTTCTAACTTGACCTCACATAACATTGCCATAACATACAAATAGGTTGCTCGCTGTACACACAGAGTCCGATGATATTTTTTTTCCACAAGTTTTCCACATTTTTAACAGAAAAATATTTCTGTTATTTCAAAATTAGAATCCTCTTTTATTTCACTTTTTTTGCGATGACAAACCGGTCTTTTTTATCATAATCCTGCAGGATCGAAGTATCCCATTCTTCTCCCTCAAATAGACTGGAAACTTCCCCTCCTTTTTCTTCATGTATTTCCAGATAAAGCAGCCCACCTTTTCGTAAATGTTTAGAACAAAAATCTTCTATCGCGCCGTACATCGTAGCAATACTTTCACAAAATAAGGCGCGCTCAGGTTCGTAATTCTTTACCTCCTCATCAAGCAGCTCTTTCTCATCATACAGGATGTATGGTGGATTGGAAATGATTATATCAAACAATTGATCTGATGAGAATGCTTCACTATTAAAAATATCATCCTGCTTAAATTCAACTTCTACACTATTAAGCTGAGCATTTGAACTTGCCTGGAGAAGAGCTTCCTTTGAAATATCTGTAGCGGTTACTTTCCAACCTAGCATATTTATTTTTAGGGCAATAGGAATACAACCCGATCCGGTACCAATATCCAATACTGCCAGGTTCTCTTTAGTTTTGTGCTCTTCAAGAATTAATTCAACCAACTGCTCCGTTTCCATTCTTGGAATGAGTACCCCTGGCTTCACCTTTATTATTGTATTTAGAAAATCTGTCTCACCAGTTATATACTGCAGTGGCTCGTGCAGCGCCCTTCTTTTAACCAGAGGTTTTATTGTTGCGAGATCTTCCGCAGTTAATGGTCGATCAAAAATCAGATATAAGTCGAGGCGTTTTACTTTAAGAGCATAAGAAAGAAGCCACTCTATACTAAATCGAGGATTTCTTATGCCTTTTTCTTCAAAATAATCTGTTGCCCATTTGAGCATGGACAGTACCGTCCACTCAGATGGAGAAGCGGACATATTTACTCTTCTTCTTTTTGATCTGAGACAAGCTCTTCCTGAACAGTTAACCCGAAACGCTTGGAGAAATCAAAAATAAAATCAATTACGTTTGATTCTACATTTCTTTCTTCAGAAAGCGAGCTGCCTCTGAACCCCATTCGTCCACCCGTCTTTTTTAGAACAATTTTATTCAGCTTTGGCTGAGTCTCAAAAATACAAGTAAGCGTTACACTTGAATTGATTTGCTTTTCATACTCTTCATATACCGCGATAAAAAAATCGCTCTGTACTTCTTCGAATGTCCGATTGTAAAGAAATTTTGGCTCATGTTCTTCAAAAAGCTTTTTTGCCATTCTTTTTAGTGTTGCCGATGGGCCGAAAACCAGGTACGTAGTGTGTGAGTTCATCCTAAGAGTAAGATTTTAAATTCCAAAATTTACTGCTGTAAAAATTCGAGAGGAAAATAACAGGATATCTACTTAACACAATAAGAAAATGAAGTTTTTTTCGTTTAAAGTTTGTTATTTACACTTGTTAAGTTCTGATATACGATCACATGAAAAAAACCACCCTTCTTTTACTACTGATAATATTCGGTTTAACCTCCGAATCAATACTTGCTCAATATGGCGAGCCTGAAATACAAAGTATAGAATCTCCAAAGAATCTTTTCGATGAAGGTTATAAAACCGGATTCGGGTTCAGTTTTAATTTAAATGATTTTGGTTTTGGAGCCGGAACTCAATTAAGAATGGGTTTAGGACCATATACAGAAGGACTGATAAATTTTAAAATAGCCGGGCTTAGAGATCCAAGTGAGCAAACATATTTTGATTTTTTAGGCGGTAGAACAATTCCAAGCAAGTATAAAAGAGTCGTTACCTTCCCTCTTACAGTAGGTCTCAAACGAAGGGTTTTTGCTCGTCAAATTACTGACAACTTCCGGGTTCATACTTCTATGAGTTTTGGTCCCACTCTTGCTTTAACTACTCCATATTTTAAAGAGTCTGCCGCTACAGAAAATGGATTTAGAGAAGCAAGTAATGAATTTCGTGTTTATGAACCCGTTCTGGATATTTTTCAAGGATTAAAAGATTCTGAGACAATATGGGGTTGGACTGGAGATTTAGTATTGGGGATAGATTTTGGTGATAATTTTGCCCGTCTTCAAACCTTCCAATTTGGTTATAGTTTCTATTATTTTGATAGTGGTATTCAAATACTTGAACCATTTCAACCTGTTCGGAACCCTAATGGTACCTATATTGATGTTGATCAGAATTTCATCGCTGATGAATTTGAACCTGCAAATGATAAAAGTAAATATTTTGGGTCTGCACAGATAACCTTCATCTTTGGTTGGATGTGGTAACTCAAACTCTCTCACCGGTTAGCTTATAAAACCATTCTTCCGGGTTTGAGAGATCATCAATAATCAGATCAGGATGGAAAACGGATAGCTCTTCCCTGCTAAACTTTCCAGTGGTTACAACAACACATTTCATTCCCGCACTTTTCGCACATTCTATATCTCTCGGAGTATCTCCAATAATTATGAAACGGGAAGTATCGGGTTCAATCTCTAGCATTTCTTTTATTGAAGTAAGTGCAAGCCGGGGAAGCATGTTCCGATCTTTATGAAATTCTCCGAATGCTCCGAAGGCAAACTCGTGATGTATTTCTGCTACTTTTAGTTTTACTATTGCTGCATCCGGATAGTTTCCGGTGAGTAATCCTGTTATAAATCCCGGCCTAGAAAAGAACTCTATAGCATCATCTACATAATTATGCCGGAGCACATGTTCTTCTGTAATTTCTTTTTGCAAGCGATTCAGATAATGCCCTTTAAAAGTCTGATACAACTCTTCGTTATAATCATGGTTCACTAGAAAAGAAGTAATAATATCATAGTCTGTTCTCCCCGAAAATGGATCTTTTTCCATTTCAGGATAATCAATTTTCAATTCATCAAGAATACTCCTGAGAAGGGGTCGGTTAAAATTTCTATCTACGGTGAGCAGGGTTCCATCTATATCAAAGAGTATTACCCAGGGATGTTTTTCAGACAAGTCTTAATAAGATTCATTCAAAATTTATATTCTTCCATGAATTTACAAAAACTTAGCAAGACCGTGCTTTAAGAACATATTAAATCGTGGTACCTTTAGGCACTTACTTATCGCAAACAAAATGGAGAAATAATGAGTTTTATCGAAGATATTAACGCCCGGCAAGTAATCGACTCCCGGGGAAACCCAACAGTAGAGGTAGATGTGATCCTCGATTCGGGAGCAATGGGCAGAGCTGCTGTTCCTTCAGGTGCATCTACGGGAGAACATGAGGCTGTTGAACTGAGGGATGGAGACAAAGAAGTTTATCTGGGTAAAGGAGTAACTAAAGCCGTAGAAAATGTAAATACAATTATCGCTGCAGAACTTGAAGGCTTGCCTGTTTACAATCAAACAGAATTAGATGCGCTTTTATTGGAAATTGACGGAACCACCAACAAAAGTAAGCTCGGGGCAAATGCTATTTTAGGAGTATCTCTGGCTTGTGCAAAAGCAGCAGCAAGTGAATTAGGAATGCCTCTTTGGCGATATGTGGGTGGTGTAAACTCTAAAGTAATGCCTCTTCCGATGATGAATATCATAAACGGTGGATCGCACGCAGACAACAGTGTTGATCTACAGGAGTTCATGATTATGCCAGCCGGAGCAGAATCATTTTCTCACGCTTTGCAAATTGGTGCAGAGGTTTTCCATACCCTGAAAAAAGTTCTTAGTGACAAGGGGTATAGTACTGCGGTTGGCGACGAAGGTGGATTCGCTCCTAACCTGAAATCTAACGAAGAAGCACTAGAAGTAATCATGACCGCAATCGAAAAAGCAGGTTATACACCAAAAGATGATGTACTCATCGCACTCGACCCAGCTTCTTCTGAGTTTTATAATAAAGAATCAGGACTCTATGAGTTCAAATGGAGTGACGGCTCGAAAAAAGACACCGATGCAATGGTGGAATTCTGGGCTGGATGGGCTGATAAATATCCAATCATTTCTATTGAAGATGGTATGGCAGAAGACGACTGGGATGCATGGAAAAAGCTTACAGAAGCAATCGGCGACAAGGTACAATTGGTAGGTGATGACCTGTTTGTTACTAACACCGAACGACTTGCCACCGGGATTGAGAGAGGAATCGCAAATTCTATTCTCATTAAAGTAAACCAAATAGGTACACTTACCGAAACTCTTGATGCAATTGAAATGGCACACAAGAATAGTTACACTGCAGTTATCTCACACCGTTCGGGAGAAACAGAAGATGTGACTATTGCAGACCTTTCGGTTGCTACAAACGCCGGTCAGATTAAAACAGGCTCTATGAGTCGCACAGATCGTATAGCTAAATACAATCAACTTTTAAGAATTGAAGAAGAACTTGGTGACTCTGCAATATTCCTGGGGCACGATGCATTCGGGTTGTAATAATTAGAATACCCTGTATTAAAAAGCCTCGTTGTTTTCACTTCGGGGCTTTTTATTTAACTCTAATTAATCTATTCAATGCATATATTCTGCCTCTGATAGGTCATAACTAAAAGTACTGAACTTCATGAAGCACTTATCTATTATCACACTCATAAGCTTTATTAGCTCTTTAATAGCCGCTCAGGATTCTATATTGACTATGGATTTTGAGCGTTACAATCCCATTTCTACCCTGGTAGTACCTGGAGAACAGGTTACTAAAGCAAAGTTTCCTTTTATTGATGTTCACAGTCACCACTGGAGAATGGCCAGTCAGGATAATGCACTTATCGCCCGACAAATGGATAGCCTTAATATGAGAGTATTGGTGAATTTAAGTGGTCGTTCCGGAGAAACACTTAAGGCGATGGTTGATTCAGCCAATGCTCAGGCTCCGGGCAGGTTTATTATTTTTGCTAATGTTGATTTCGAAGGTATTGATGAACAAGGTTGGACGGAGAAAGCGGTGGATCAACTTCAGCATGATTATGATAATGGAGCAAGGGGAATAAAAATCTTCAAAAACCTGGGATTGACTGTGTTAGACTCTGATGGTAATCGGATTCAAACCGATGACCCTAGAATTGACCCTGTCTGGGCTAAAGCTGGAGAACTTGGGATTCCTGTACTTATTCATACCGGAGAGCCGGCCGTTTTTTGGGAGGCTATTGATGAACACAATGAGCGTTGGTTAGAAATGAAACAATTCCCGAATCGACATCGGGGCGATACTACTCTTTACCCAAGCTGGGAAGTAGTAATGCAGGAACAATGGAATGTCTTCAGAAAGCACCCCAAAACTATCTTTATAAATGCACATTTTGGCTGGATGGCAAATGATCTGGAGCGATTGGGTGAGCATTTAGATGAGTTCCCAAATGTTTATACAGAAATTGCTGCAATTATTGCAGAACTGGGAAGGCAACCAAGATTTGCGAAAGAGTTCTTCGTGAAATATCAGGATCGGTTACTTTTTGGAAAGGATACCTACCGCCCGGAAGAATACTATACCTACTTCAGAGTTCTGGAAAGTAATGATGAATATTTCGATTACTTCAGAAAACGCCATGCGTTTTGGAAAATGTACGGGCTTGAACTACCTGACGAAGTGTTGAAAAAACTTTATTACAAAAATGCCCTAAAAATTATTCCAGGCATAGATAGCTCTTTATTTCCTGAGGATTAATAAGTCAAATTTTTATTCTCTCGTGAGGAAATGATTAGCGGCTAAAAAACTGTTACACTTCTGTTATCTATTTAAGCCTTGCTTAAACTATCTTCGATTTACTACTTAAAACTCAAAAACTATCTACTATGAAAACTTTCCTAAAACTAGGAGCATTTGTTGTATTTGCACTGTTACTTACCAATGAACTAACTATTGCTCAGGAACGAGGCGGAGGTGTTCGTCCAAGCCCAAATGCTGCTAACAGCCAAAATATTGGAGCAACTGTAGTCAGTGTAACCTATGGCCGGCCGGCACTTAAAGGAAGAACTTATTTCACTGAAGGTTCTCAGCTGGCTCCAGCAGGTAAAGTTTGGAGAACAGGCGCTAATGAATCAACGGTTATAACATTCTCTACAGATGTTATGGTTGGAGATCAGGAAATTCCTGCCGGAACTTATTCTTTATATTCTATACCAGGCGATGAAGAATGGACCATTATCATAAACGAAAAACTTTCATGGGGAACCCAGTATGATGAAGCTATGGACGTTGCGAGAACAACTGTTGCTGTTGGAGAAGGTTCAAATCTTGAGTTTTTTGAAATCTATTTCGACAATCTTTCCGCAGATAAAGCTCATCTGAATCTACATTGGGGAACTACGAAAGTTGCTGTTCCAATTACAGTAAAATAAATAGAAGTGTATTTATAAATTAAGAGGCGATCATTTATGGTCGTCTTTTTTTATGCTGGAAGGAAAATAAAAAAAGCCTGATGCTCGGTGGGTAAGTTTCCTATTATAAATAGTTGGTCATCTATGTTATATATTAGGGCTTGAGCATCAAGCTTTGATCAAATATAAGAGACCAAATCTACCGCCTGTAATAAATGTGATAACCTGCTATATATTGGTACGAACTAAAAACTTTTGATAAGTGATTTAAAATTACGACTCATTTTTAGCTCTTCTCCCCCTTTCAAAACCACTTTATAGTCACCGTAATTAGACTCCTCAATCCGTTCAACTACATTTAAATTAACAATTGTTGAACGATGGATCTGATAAAATAAGTCTTCGTTTAACCGGTTAATAAGTCCACTCATAGTGCTGCGAAGCAAGTGTTTTTTATTTTCGGTGATAATATTTACATAATTACCTGCAGCTTCTATCCAAAGAACATCCTCAGTCTTAACGATATAAATATTCGATCCGCTTTTGATCACAAATCTCTCAATGATATCCCCTTTTACCGGCTCCGAACTGATCAACTGTTCGAGTTTTTCTCTCATTTTCTTTTCATCATAGGATTCGAGCGCCGACTTAGCTTTCTCAATTGCCTTGGTTAACCTTTCTTTGTCAAAAGGTTTGTGAATATAATCCAACGCGCTCACCTCGAATGCTTTTACCGCATACTCACTAAATGCCGTTACAAAAATTACGAATGGCATTGAATCCACTTCAATATTTGAAATTACATCAAAGCCATTAACCTCTGGCATTTCAATATCCAGAAATAGTAAATCGGGCTTTTCTCTTTCTATTTCCCTAATTGCCTCGATTCCATTTTTACACACCCCTACCAACTCAATGCCACTCTGTTCTTTTAGCATGTAACTTAAACGATCTCTTGCATGCTTTTCATCATCTACTAACAATGTTTTAATCATAATCCGGAATATATTTTTTTGGAATTAGAATTGACGACTTAAACCCATCATTTTCAAAGGCATTTAAATCAAGAAACGCAAGTTCACCAAAATATAGTTTAAGCCGTTCATCAATATTACGAAGGCCTATACTCCAATCAGCCTTCTCAGGTTTCTTCTTTGTTCCATTTGCATTATCTGAAACTTCGATAATCAAAAACTCCCCTTTAAATTTTGCAGATATTAAAATCTTACACTCCCCAATAGATTTACCTACCCCATGTTTAATTGAATTTTCGACAAGTGGCTGAATTAAATAGCAGGGTATTTGTATGTTTTTAGTGTCTTCATGGATATCAAACTCAACGGAAAGGCGATCACTAAAGCGCGATTTTTCTATATCCAGATATTTTTTTAAAAAAACAGCTTCCTCTTTAATCGTACACTCATTGGGTCGGTTCTGATCAAAAGTAGTCTTTATCAAATCTTCTAATTGGGTAATTGTTTTTACTGCTTCCTTTGGGTTTATATGGATTAAATGATCCACCATATTCAGGGTATTAAACAAAAAATGAGGTTTGAGCTGAGCTTTTAAAGTAGATAATGTAGCCTTAGATAACTGAGACTCAAGTTCATTCGTTTTGTCGATTAATGAAGATACTTTGCTGTAGTAGGTGCCAACGCCTGTAAGAATCGATATCCCCCAATACAAAAGAAACGAGGTTGAACCAACAAGCAGAAATTGACGTCTTATCATTGAAATAATCGCATCAAACGGCTCATCAAACATATAATAGCCCGCTATTAAGAGCAAAATAAACTGAACTGCGAAAGTACAAATCCCTACATATATTAAACTGGTAAAACAATGAATAACAACAGATATCCAATGTTCAAGTAGTGAAACCCTTTTTGAAAACCATATAAGTAAAGGAAATGAAAGTACCGGAATAGAAAAAGTAACTAGTGACCTGATAAACACATATCTGACAGAAGTATCGTAAAATTCCATTCGATATTGGAAGTTTACTACAAACATAAGAATGAATAGAATGCTTGAAACAAGTATTAATGCTTTTTTGAAGTCATTATATTTCAATGCTTCGCTAACCATATACACTCTCTTCCAACTGCTTATGCGATGTTAGTTTCAACATCAAATCTAAACCTTCTACCTCCGGTTCAAATACAAATGTTCCGTCCCTTAAATTTTCAAGTAATTCCCGAATTGCGTTTACTGTCGAATCATCTTTAATCTGACCCGAAAGTAATTCTGCATCTAATATATTTTTAATAGAAATATTCACCTCAAACTCACTTTCAGAAATTCTTTTAACCTGAAAGAACATCTCGTTAACCGTATGAAAATATTTTTCATATTCGCCAAAAAAAAGCTCCTCAAATAATGGAACCATTAAAATAAGTGAAGGCACTCTTTCCGCTTCTATTCCTGGGGCAAGCTCTACTTTAATCTCAAACGAACGTTCTAATCTTAATTTGAGAAGCTCAGCATATCTTTTAAATAGATTATTCTCATCCGATAACATCGCTTGTTCATGGTCAAAATTGTCAACCAGTTTTCTTAAAATTCCTGCCATCGAAATGACCATCTGAGAAGCTAACTCTGGGTTTTTTTCGGCCTTATTTCTAATAAAACTCAGGTTAGGATAGATGATTTCAGGATTCATCTTTAATTCAAGCTCTCTTAATCTCGCTTTTTGAAGCTTTAAATTTAAATCTGATTGTTTCACAATAATTTCCTGCTGTTCTCTCATTTTAATAAGACCACTTACCAGACCCACAATGATTACATAAATCAAAAACCGCATCTCGAGAAACCCTATAAAATCATTTAAAGAGCGTTCTAAATAATATTCTGTGCCAAAGAAAACAGAATTCATATATGGCTGCCAAAAACAATGAATTACAAAAATGGTACTTGCAATCAGAACATGCTTTGTTAGTGTCCCATATGTTAGGGTTGTGAAGAGTGAAGGATATTTTTTCCCTAACCAGGTAATTGTAAGCATGCCAATTCCAATAGGAATAAAAGCGACGCATTCAACAAAGAAAATATACCCGAAGCTCAGATCCAGATAATCTATCCTAGCTATAACAAGACTGGTAAGTACAGCATGGTATAGCGTAAAAATAAATGCCGTAACAGCTACTATTATATATTCGAGATGTCTAACCAACTAAAGAGTTCTTTATAGTATGGTAATATCGACACAAACGGATTAACATGTATAATTTTGTGATAAAGCGCTTATATACATGTGTAAAGCGCTACTTCACTAAAATTATTTTTCGCTTAATAAATGATTGTAGTAAATCTTTCTTTTTGTACTTTATTTCATGAAAAAAATTTTATCTGCACTTTTATTTTCCGCTATTTTGCCCTTTTCTGCTTTCTCACAAGCTGTATCAGACTGGGTTTTCGATGACACAACTTTACCTGATGTTTATATAAGCTTAGACGCAGATTCCCTTTCTAAAGTACTTGCCGATACAAATTGGTACAGCAACCACGAATACCCCGCTACCTTTGTTTTTAAAAGAGGTGTTGAGGCAGATACGGTGTATGATATAGGGTTCAGAATAAGAGGTAATACGTCCAGAAGCTCGGATAAAAAATCGTTCAAGGTTTCTTTTAATACTTTTGTGCAAGGTCGTGAGTATTACGGGCTCGATAAAATGAATCTGAACGGTGAACATAATGACCCTTCTATCATCCGTTCGAAATTAAGTTGGGATATATTCCGAAAATTTGATGTGCCTGCTTCAAGAGCCAATCATGTAAAGCTCTTTATAAATGATGTGTATTACGGTCTTTATATAAATGTAGAGCACATAGATGATGAGTTTGTGGAAGATCGGTTTGGAGGTGAAGAAGGAAATCTATACAAAAGCCTCTGGCCGGCTGACCTTTCTTATATAAGCGAAAACCCTAAGGATTATAAATGGAGTCCTGAATGGGCAGATCGCAGAGTGTATGATCTGAAAACAAATACTGAACTGGACGATTACTCTGATATATCAGCTTTAATCAGCTTTCTGGAATTATCCGATGAGGTAGAATTCGAAAATCAGATCGAAGATTATATCAATGTTGACGGAGTTATAAGATGGATGGCGATCGATATTCTAACCGGCAACTGGGATAATTACTGGTATAACCAAAATAATTACTACCTGTACTTTAATAAGAATGATGAGCGCTTTGAGTTTATTCCATACGATTATGATAACACTTTTGGGATTGACTGGATTGGCCCGGATTGGGGAACGAGAGATATAAATAACTGGGGTCCTGATGGGGGTAACCGACCGCTTACAAACCGTATTCTTGAGGTTGAGGAATATAAAAACCGATTCCACTTCTACATCAATAAAATGATAGAAGAATATTTTAATGAAGAAGTTCTTTTTGCTGAAATAGATCGATTAAAAGCGATGACCGAAGCTGCGGCTGAAGCAGACACCTTCAGAACCAAAGACTATGGATATGGGATTGGAGAATACCATGCTTCATTTACCGCAGCACTTGGCGGACATGTTGATTATGGACTGAAGCCTTATATAACTGAGCGAGTTAACTCATCCTTGGAGCAGTTAAACTTGTTGAATATTACCCCCATCATTAAAAAGGTAAAAACTAATTTTACTTTTTTGAATGATGAGGAGACGCTTAGCATAAAGGCTACCGTACTGGATGATGATAATACAGTTATAGTTACTGCCGAGATTCATACAGATGAAACAGCTTCTGTAGTTTTGAAAGATGATGGCTTAGGCAGAGATAAAGAAGCTAACGATGGAGTATATACCGGAACTTTTGTTCCCGGTGATTATGAAGGCACCATTAGCTACTTTATTACAGCCACTGATCCTGCTGAGAAAACAGAACGGTTTCCAAAAAACCCAGCGCTACAACTTTATGAGCAAGTAGGGAAAAGCAGTTCGGCATTGGTAATTAACGAGCTCATGGCAAGTAACAGCTCTACTATCTCTGATGAAGGTGGGGCTTTTGCGGATTGGCTGGAGATTTATAATCCAACTGATAATCCCGTTTCAATGAATGGGTATTTCCTTTCGGATAATCTCACTATCAAAAATAAATGGGCCTTTCCTGATACTACTATTCAGGCAGGTGGTCATCTGCTGGTTTGGATAGATGATGACGAAAAAGAAGGCCCGATGCACGCTTCTTTTAATCTGAATAAAGATGGCGAAGATATTGGCTTGTTTCAGCAATCTGGGGATACTTTTCTTACGGTCGATGCCTTCAACTTCGGACCTCAAACTACCGATGTATCTTTTGGACGGAATGGAGATGGAGGTGAAGAGTTTGTTCTGTTTGATATTCCAACACCTAGAGCTCCCAATGGGTTAATCAATTCTTCGGAAGATGAACAATCTACACCTTCCGAAATACAGCTCTTCCAGAATTATCCAAATCCATTTAATCCTACTACCACTATTTCCTTTAGCATAGAGAAAACTTCATTGGTTAAGCTCGAAGTCTTCTCTATGGATGGCAGATTAATACAGACACTTGCAAACAAACCTTTTAATGCAGGAGCGTATTCCGTTCGGTTTGATGCTTCATCTCTTTCAAGCGGGATTTATTTTTACCGCCTTAGCACAGAGTCACATGCCGTTTCAAAGCGGTTGGTTTTGATTAAATGAGAACACACCCCTAAATCCCTACTGAATCAAGTTCAGCACAGGCTTCTCCAGAGGGGACTTTCATACAGCTTAAAACTCCCACTTTAGTTGGAAAAGGAAATTCCTGCCCGCCTGTGGGTAATAGTAATTAAAACGTTGCTCTCCGCCTGCAATAAAGCCGAAGGTATAGCCATTCGTTTCGTACTCATGATTCAACACATTATTAATGAGAAGATTTGCAGTAATTGCCTCAGCAAAACTTATCCCGGACAACTTATAGCTCAACCGTACATCATTAACAAGATAAGAATCAATCGATCGGTCATCATTCTGAGTATTATCGAGGTATTGCTTTGACACATATTTTGTAATCAACTCACCTGTAAAACCACTTTCAGAAAAACTTAGAATCGAGTTCGCAATCAGGTTTGGAGAAAAAGCGATGTCAGTGTCGGTAAAAGTTCGCTCAATCTGACCACCATTATCATAATCATCGATGAACTCGGAAATACGGTCAATTTTATTCCGGCTTAATGTGGCATTAGCCGCCCACTGAATTTGATCCGTAAAGCGAATGGCTCCTTCCAGCTCCAAACCCATTCGGTAGCTGCTTTCAACATTATCCCTTATGTATGCGCCAACATCATTAACCTGCCCGGTTAGTACCAGTTGACCATCATAGAACATACCATACGCACTTAACCCAATCAAAGCCGATCCTATATCCTTGGTGTATCCTGCCTCCACATTGTATAATGTTTCGTGATTTGGGCGGCCTTGAGGCGTTGAGTTCACATATTCTTCTCTGGTTGGTTCTTTGCTGGCAATCCCGAAAGAGAGAAAAGCCCGATCCCCTTCAAAGTTTCTGAATACGAGTCCGGTCTTAGGATTAAAGAACGTCAGTTTATCGTTTTGGTTGATTGGAATCAGGTTTCCAAATCCATCATTTCCAATACCAACGAAATCGTAGTTAATGGATCGAATCTGAGCATCCGCATATACATTAATTGCGTCTGTCAACTCATAATTGAACTTAGCATACAGATTCATATCCAGCTTGTCGCCATCATTATCATAGTACCGTTCTTCGGTTTCGCTGTCTCCGGCAAAACGAGCCCAGATTACCTCTCCAAAATGCCCCCCATCGTATTGATGAATTCCCCCACCAACCGTTAAATCCCAGTTGTGGCTATTGTATTTAGTTGAGAAGACACCACCATAATAATGATTATCCAGCCAGCGCCGACGAACCAAGTCCGAATTAGAGGTATCTGAAACTATCCCATAATCACTAAGAAGTTCTCCCGCTTTATACTCTTCAAAATACCCCTCTCCTCTGGTGTAGTGAAGGGATGCATTAGCTGTCCAGTTATAATCTATTTCGTATGAATAATGAAGCTGGTAATAATCCTGCCTATAGTTATCAACTTGATTCTCATAAGGCGCACCTGCTTTTTCTGTTCCCGCTTCATTAAAGGTTCGATTACCACTTTCAAGTACACTTTCTTCTACTCCATACCAGGCCTGGTAAGTTATTTCTTTTCCTGAAAAAACATATGCTCTCAGAATGCTTCTTTCTCCTCTTTTTGAACCTGAAAGATAGAAGGAATTCAAGTCTGCGCTCGCCCGGTCGATATATCCATCTGACAAAATTTTGGATAAACGGCCTTCAAACATCCAGCCATTTTCCATCAAGCCAGAGCCTAACAAAATGTTAGCTTTACGTGTATTGAAGGAGCCGATTCCTGTATTTATCTCAGCAAAAGCATTGGTTCTGGAAGTACTGGTTTGTAGGTTGATGGAACCTCCGAACGCTGCCGCTCCATTGGTTGAAGTCCCCACACCACGCTGAATCTGGATGTTCTCAAGTGAGGAAGCGATGTCTGGCAAATCCACCCAAAATACTCCATGTGACTCCGCATCATTTATAGGAATTCCGTTGATCGTCACATTAATTCGCGCCGGATCAACTCCACGAATTCGGATTCCCGTGTAACCAATTCCTGCTCCTGCATCAGAAGTAGTTACCACAGATGGAGCCAGATTTAACAGATAGGGTACATCCTGACCCAGGTTTCGTTCTTCCAGTTCTTCTTTGGAAATATTTGTGTAAGTGAAGGGGGTGCTGTCATCTACACGGGTGGCTTGGACTACTAATTGATCAAGAGTATAGAAATGATCCCATTCATCAATTACATAAACATCTAACTCAACTAAAAGAGTATCATTCAACCCCGTCAAACGAATTTGTTTGGATTCGTAACCTATATAACTTAATTCAATAGAAAAGAAACCGGAATCAGCTAAAGTAAGCTCAAAAAAACCTTGCCTACTAGTAGTTGTTCCGTTGGTAGTACCAAGCTGAACTACATTTGCTCCAGGAAGCCTTTCACCAGTCTGAGAATCTGATACATATCCTTTGATAGTCTGTGAATAGCTTTGCGAAAAAATAAATAGTGAAAATATAACCGCCCAAAGCGATGTAGAATTGAATGTTCTATTAAACATCATTCCTCCAATTAAATAGTGATTAATTAATGGGAGGAGGTCAACAAAAATGCGACGTGCATTGGTTTTCCTCCGCCGGTATTACCCGGATCAGGTTGGAGGGTATAATCTCAGCCTCAACCACTTTGGATGAAGCACCCCTAACCGATGGTCTAAAGGTAAGAAGGTTGACGTTTAATAGGTAGCCTCTTATTTAAAACCTGAGGCTGTCATCCCGGACTTGATCCGGGATCTGCAAAGATCTGAGCGTTTAACACATGTAAAGCTTTCGTCAAAGTTTCTCCCACAACAGATGCTGAATCAAGTTCAGCATGACAACCTAAATTGATTCCTTATTTCTTTAATCTACAATGGGTTTACTACTATGTGCATTCAACAACAATTTTCATAAAATTTACATCTTCCAGCCTTACCTTTCGGGGTCGTTAAATCTCATTCTATTTCTATGCTGAATAAATTATTTCCTGTTTTCCTGACACTTACCCTGCTCGGATGCTCCTCACAATCTGAACCTGAGACTTCTCTTTCGGTAAACATCACTCCGGAAGACGTTAAAACACATATTACTTTCCTTGCTTCTGAAGAACTGCAAGGCCGCGAAGCCGGAACTGCTAATGAAGCCAAAGCCGCCAATTATATTGCCGATCTATTCCGTGATTTTGGCCTTGAACCTGCCGGAGATGACCGCACCTTCTTCCAGGAGTTTACAATTAATACCGCCCTGCTGAATAACCCACATGCTTCAGAAGATGATACTACTGGTGAAAAGAGACTTTCGAAAAATGTAGCGGGCTTGCTTCGGGGAACAGGAGGTTCTGATGAAGTCATTATTCTCGGCGCTCACTATGATCACCTTGGCTACGGTGAGTTTGGATCATTGTATCGTGGTGAGGTTAAGCGCATTCATAATGGCGCAGATGATAACGCATCTGGTACAGCCGGGCTTCTGGAGCTTGCTCAATATTTTTCAGAAAACCGTCCTGAAACCGATATTCTTTTTCTTGCATTCTCGGGTGAAGAAATGGGATTACTTGGCTCAGCTCATTACGCGAATAACCCAACGGTGGAACTTGAAAATGCACTGGCTATGATCAACATGGATATGATTGGCCGGATGAATGAAGAAAAAAAACTGATCATTTTTGGAGTTGGAACCGCCGAAAAATGGAGTGCACTTGCTGATTCAGCTAATACCGAAGATCTGAATCTTGATTTAGTAGAAGATGGAACAGGAGCCAGTGACCATACCAGTTTTTACTACAAAGACATCCCCGTTCTCCATTATTTTACAGACACACACTCCGATTACCATCGCCCATCTGACGATACCGAGTACATCAATAACAATGGCATTGCTTTGGCACTTCGCCACTTGGAAAGAGTAATTGCACAACTAGATGAACTGGACAAATCCGATATGGAATTCATCGCAGCACCTGGTGAACAACGTCAGAGTATGCGCCTTGAAGGGCCAACACTGGGAGTTCTTCCTGATTATGGCTACGATGGCGATGGCATGAAAATCACCGGAACCAATGATGGTGGTGCAGCGGCAAACGCCGGGCTTCAGAGTGGTGACATTATTATAGAGCTTGGCGGAAAAAAATTGAAAGATATTTACGGGTATATGGAAGCTTTAAATAGTCTGCAAAAAGGTCAACTCACCACTATCACGGTAGTGCGTAACGGAAAAGAACTCACTCTGGATTTACAGCTGTAATTACTTTTAAGCTGAGAATCAGTATAATCCGGTTATGCGATTCTTAGCTTTTACTTTACTGATTTTTATTTCGTGTCAGGGATTACCTGATCCTACCTTCCAATCAATTCCCAGAAGCAGTTCGGTTGAGGCTCTTTCACTTTTGGGAGATTCCCTTCGCCCTCCAGCTTTGAGTGACAGCATCCACGCCGTATTCGTAAGAAACTTAGTAGAAGCAGGAGAAGATTATAAAACTGACTCAACAAACACAGACCACATTATCTGGTTTGGACGAAGGCTCGCTTATTTGGGCGAATACCAAAAATCGATTGAGATATTTAGTAAGGGGATTGAGCTGCACAAAGAAGAGCCCCGATTATATCGCCACCGTGGGCATCGGTACCTTTCCTTAAGGGCTTTTGATCATGCTATTCAGGACTTTGAAAGGGCGGGAGAGCTTATCAAAGGGAAAGAAGATATCATAGAACCAGATGGGTTGCCTAATGCTCTGAACATGCCCCGAAGTTCTTTACATACCAATATCTGGTATCATCTTGGGCTGGCTTATTATCTGAAGAACGACTTAGAAAACGCTGCTAAAGCGTATCAAAAATGTATAATGGCAGCCACTAATGACGATATGCTGGTAGCCGCTGTCTATTGGTACTATATGTCGCTTAAGCGAAGCGGCCAGGATGAATTGGCTGGAAGGATCATAGAGCCTATTCACGCAGAGATGGACATCATTGAAAACGACAGCTACCTCAAGCTGCTACTGGTTTTTAAAGCCGATTTTGATTCTGATTTGTTGTTGGATGAGCAATCAGATGCATTATCGAATGCTACCATAGGTTATGGAATAGGAAACTGGCATTTTATGAATGGCAGGAAAGATCGTGCGATCAAAATCTGGCAGCAAGTCTATAATGGGGAAAGTTGGGCTTCATTTGGATACATAGCCAGCGAGGCGGAGTTAAAAAGATTTTAAAACTAAAAAGGCGTAAGTATTACTTACGCCTTTGAATAAAAGTATGGTAAAGTTCTAATTACCAACAAAAAATACTGCATTGTTGATCAACACTTTTCCATTGTGCCAGAAGCCTCTGAAGAAAGGATCATCAATCATATAAACTACAGCACCAGCTCCCATATTTTGAACACCATAAGAGAGTGAACCTTTCAGATTTAACTGAGCTTTGCTTCCCACAAAACCACTTCTTGGTGTTCCGTCTTTTGCTACTCCCACATTCCAACCGTTTTCCAGATATTCGTAAGCGGTAGATCCAAGTTTAAGAGACATGTATTCGTCACTGTAACCAAACGCTAAAGGATGGCTGTTATCCATCGTAAGTTCATAAATTGCGCCGGCGTTAAAGTTGGGGAGAAAAGACCGTTCGGCTTCTGCATATTTTCTTAAACGGCTTTCCATATCATCATCATTTTCACTTTCCGAAGACTTTCTGGATAAATTAAAGCCATCTTTTCCAGCCAAAAACCCATTTGCTCCACCTACCGCTATCAAAGTTCCTCCTCCTCTGATCCAGTCTTTAAGTTGTTTCATACCTTCATCGCCAAATGCACTTCCATAAGAACCAGAAGGCATCAAAAACACATCATAGTCGCTCCATTCAATCTGGCCGAGGTCGTCTCTGTTAACTAAGGTAACCGGGTATTCCAGTTGAGTATCGAAATAATGCCAGATGTGACCTACCATATTACTACTGGTTCCTTCTCCGGCAATTAATCCAACTCTTGGAGCTGTAACTAATCGAATTGAAGATGAACCGAAATCTTTTCCTGAATTAACCATTCCACTCGCAACAGGAACCAAGTCTCTATTCATCAAAGCGGCCGCATCTTTTACAATCATGTCAAAGTCAGATAGTCGCTCATTTCCATTTCTGGTTATTACCAGCGTTCCTGCAGGATATTGATCTCCATTCATCGAAAAAGGAACTTCAGAAAAACGGGCCTTAACTCCTTTTTTAAGAATGTGACCTAAAAACTTTCCATCCTCAAAGGAGTTCCATTTTAATAAATACGCGTATGGTTTAGCAATATTGGGAGAAAGTGTTGGCTCGGTTTCTAGGGAGATTCCTGTTGTGGCAACCTCATTCTTAAGAGCAAAACCATCTACTCCAAATGAATAATGCGCTTCCCAGGAAGTAATATCATAGGTAAGAGAATCCGCTAATTCGGGTTTAGGCTCAAAAAGAACCCGGACTAAAGTGCCTTGAGGTTGGCGGGTGGTAATTACATAATCTCCAGCTTCTATAGAAACCCGCTCTGTTTCTCCGTTATCAAAATTATAGCCGGATACAGTGGAAGCTCTTTCTGCTGCTCTCACCGAGATTTTCTGATCCAGCAAGTAGCGCATCATACGAGCAACATTATCAGGATTACTGCTCTTCTTAACGATGAATGTTTTGTATTCGCCGGAACCGTTCTCTCTGGTTTCAGCAAAGTAAGAGCTGAATTCATCTACCACTTTTCCCGCGTTTTGAGAGGTGATCTCTACCGTGGATAATCCGGTTGTACCGTGATGGATTAGTCGATCTCGAAGCGTAAGCGTATCTCCTTGATTGGTAATAATCCCTAGTCCCGCGCGACTATGCCCCGCTTGCTCATAGGTCATTCCGATTGCTCCATTAAAAGTAGGCCAGGTATCTCCGTAGCTGGGATAAAACAGATCAAAGATTTCTCTGGTGAAATACAACCAGTTATTTTCATCAAAATACTTGGCGTTGTTCTTCCCAATCATGGTTTGGTATTCGCGTTGCCAATCGGTTATGGCTTCATGAAAAGGTTCCGCAGCCGGTGCAAAATAGTATGGGGCATTATATCCCTGCTCATGGAAGTCCACATGCACATGGGGCATCCACTGTAAGTAAGCCTGAATTCTTTGCTGACTTTCTACCTGTGTTTGCCATGCCCAATCGCGGTTTAAATCAAAATAATAATGATTAACCCTTCCCCCCGGCCATGGCTCATTATGTTCTCTTGCCTCTGGATTTGCATCAAACTGAACTCCCGTTACCGAACGATTCCAGTTTACGTATCGATCTCTTCCATCAGGGTTCACCATCGGATCCATAATCACTACTACATCATCTAGCCAAGCCGTTTTATTAGTTACCAACTCGTAAATGGTATACATAGCGGCTTCGCTGGAAGAAGTTTCATTTCCATGAACGTTATAGCTTAACCAAACGATCGCTTTTGTATTCTCTGTAGGATCGCCTGACTCAAATCCAACCAGTTTTAAATTATTCGTGCGAATTTCTTCGAGATTAGCCTGATTGGACTCTGAGGTTACAACCACATGGGTAAGCTCCCTTCCTTCGTAGGTTTTCCCATAATCCTGAATAATTACTAGATCGGAATTACCTGCTACATGATGGAAGTAGTTATATACTTTATAATGAGGTGTCCACTGCTCTCCCAGTTCATAACCAAGAAATTCTGCAGGCGACTGTAATTGAGCAATAAGATTTAAAGAAGTAAATGCTGTAAGTAGCAATAAAGAGTAAAATCGTTTCATGTTGCTGTATTGTTCAAATTTTGAATTACTGCTAATTGTACAGCAACAAAATGGAATGAACAACCTTTTTGTATAAGTTTTACTTTACTTTCAAAAGCTTTGACATAACGACTAAACAAATTTCATTATGCAACTCTTTATTTCGTTAATAACTACCCTAATAATCTTTTCCGGATTGCTGCCAAATATTGTGATGAGGCATGATGTGGAGGATGCTGAGTATATCGAACTGGCTGAAAAGTATGCAGGTTCTGTTGTAAATCTTAGCGCCGGATGTGGAACATTTATCCGGGATAATGTAATTATAACTGCTGCACATGTAGCTGTTTACATTGATAGTGAGAAGCATGTACTCATTAATGGGGCAGAATATGAGATTAAAAAAATTGTTATTCATCCTGAATTTAATATTCGAAGAAGCTTAGAAAATGATATCGCTATTCTGATTCTAAAAGAAAAAGTGCCTAATGTTGAACTTGCTACGCTTTATACTGGTAGTGACGAACTTGGTAAAGTTATCATTTTTGCTGGCACAGGATGGTCTGGTACCGGAGATAAAGGGATGATTGAAGGCGCTATTATTAAAGATGATGTTATGCGTGCAGCGCAGAATAGGGTAGATCAAATAACTGAAAATGGCTTTATTCGATTTACTTTTGATGAACCCGGTTCAGAAAGCGCTCTACCCTTAGAAGGAATCAGCGGTCCCGGCGACAGTGGTGGTCCGGCCTTATGGTTTGAAGAGGGGCAGCCTTATTTGATGGGAGTCAGTTCACATCAAAATGGAAGAGGATTGCGAAGACCCGAAGGAGTGTATGGTGTATATGAGTATTACACCCGGGTATCTGAATTCGTGGAATGGATTCATCAGGAAATAGAAAACTGAATCTACTTAAGTCTTCCAGTTTCACTTCTATACCTGTACTTTTATAACTAAAGTAATTTACTAAACACATTAAGATGCCAACAAATCAGGATGTAGCCGAACAACTCAATCTTGTATTCCAGCTCATGCAGCTGGCCGGAGAAAACCGCTTTAAAGCCATCGCTTTCGATAAAGCATCCCAAACTATTAAAGGGTTGAGTGTTGATATCAACGAATACATAAGCAATAAAAACCTGACCGATATTAAAGGGATTGGAAAGTCAATAGCTGAGGATATTTACGCGTATGCCGAGACAGGAAAGATGCCGGTTCTGGAAGCCTTCAAAGAAAAAGTGCCCCTCGGGTTAATTAAATGGTTGGATATTTCCGGACTCGGGCCAAAAAATATTCTCAAAATTCATGAAGAGTTTGGGATTACCGAAATTGACGAACTTAAAGGATTGATCGAAAATGGTGAGTTAGCAAAACTTCCCGGACTCGGAGGAAAATCGGCCGAAAAAATAGCCAAGTCGATTGAGTGGATGGAAAAATTTGATGAACGGTGCAGGCTCGATCAAGCTACCAAAATAGCTGAATCGATTTATGAAAGCCTTAAAGATCTGGAAGGTGTTCAGAAAATTGAAGTCGCGGGCTCTTTGCGCCGCGCAAAAGAAACCATTGGGGATATCGACATTCTTATTGCCGCCGAAGAACAACATATTTCAAATCTATTTGATGTCTTTACCTCTCACGAACGGGTAACAGAAGTACTTGGTCGTGGAGATACCAAAAGTTCAGTGAGAACCAATGAAGGACGGCAGGTTGATCTTCGCATTGTAAAACCTGAAAATTTCGCTGCTGCACTCATGTACTTTACCGGAAGCAAGGAACATAATGTGGTGATGCGTTCCCGAGCCCGTGATAGAAAAATGAGCCTGAATGAATATGGTTTGTACGATCTGTTTGAAAACGGAGAAACCAATTGGGACGCTCCCCATCCTTTTGAAAATGAATCAGACATTTACAAACTACTAGGTTTGAGCTGGGTTCCACCTGAGCTAAGGGAAGATCGTGGAGAGTTTGATATTTATGAAAACCAGGAAGAATTATCCTTGGTTACCGATGCTGACATTCGAGGTGTGATCCATGCACATAGTACCTGGAGTGATGGAAAATTTTCAATCCGGGAGATGGCTGAGGCCTGTATAGAGCGGGGCTATGAATACCTGGGAATCACCGATCACTCCAAAACAGCAGCCTATGCCGGCGGACTTTCTGAAGACGAAGTGAAGCAACAATGGGAAGAAATCGACCAACTGAATGAAGAGTTTAAAAGTGCTGGAAAAGACTTCGTCATTATGAAAGGGATTGAGTCGGATATTCTTGCAGATGGAAGCCTCGACTATTCTGATCAAATTTTGGAAGGTTTTGATTTTGTGATCGCCAGTGTACACCAAACCCTGGATATGCCCAGAGACAAAATGATGGAGCGTTTCCGAAACGCGATTAAAAACCCATTCACCCGGATGATTGGTCACCCAACCGGACGATTGCTCTTAAAACGAAACGGTAGCGATATTGATCTGAATGAACTGGTGGCTCTGGCTGCAGAGCATAATACCTCTATTGAGATTAATGCCAATCCACTTCGTTTGGACCTTGACTGGAGCTTCGGAAACAAAGCCAAAGAAGTAAACCTTATGACCTCCATCAACCCCGATGCTCACAGCATTGATGGTATTGATTTAATGAAGTACGGGGTAATGATTGCCCGAAAGGGGAAATATGAAAAAGAGCGGGTGCTCAATGCCAAAAGCGCGGAAGAAGTGATGGAGTTTTTTAGGGGGAAATAATCCTTACGAACTACCTGAATTGTACTCAATCCTATTCCCCAACAAATACCCATAAGGTTTCAAGCTTTCAATTTCTTCGAAAATAACACGCAGGATTCCAATCAGCGGAACGAACAGAATCATTCCGGAAATCCCCCAGATTTCACCGCCGATGATTAAGGCGAGCATGGCCATAAAAGGGTTGATAGAGACCTTGGAACCTACAATTCTCGGGGTGATAAAATTGCCTTCCAAAAACTGAACGGTTCCAAATACTGCAATTACCAATACAGGTTGAAGCAGGGAATCTCCCAAAAGAAAAGCAAAAAGTAATGGTGGTAGTGCCCCAATAATAATTCCGATATAAGGAATTACTGCCAGCAGGGAAGCAAACACCCCAAAGAAAATGGCGTGTTCCATACCAATAATTAATAACCCGGTTGTATTTAAAACGGCAAGAATCCCAATTACAGTAAGCATCCCCACCAGGTAATTCTGGGTTACATCTTGTACATCGGTAAGAACAATATCGATTCTGGAAGTTCCGTCTTTTTGCTCAAACAACTTCTCGAAGAAGGTCTGGTACATCTCTTTGTAATACAACATAAAGAAGATGAAAATGGGGATGAGCGACATGAGCGTGAACGCATTGGTAGTTGCCCCGAGAAAAGAACTGGCATACTGACCACTACTGTCAATAAGATTAGAAAGTCCTTGTTGGAGGTAGTTCGTTCTTTGCTCCTGAGAAAGCCCAACGGTTTCTTCCAAAAATCGGATTCCATCTGCGGTTGTATCCTTAAGCCGTTCTGTTACTTCAGGTATGCGTTCCGCGAATTGTACAAACTGAGCAGAAATTAAGGTGATTATGCCAGCAAACACCACTAAAACTAACAAAATGGTAAGAATAATGCTGAAAGCCCTGCCCAGTTTCCAACTTTCCAGTTTATTTGCAATGGGGTTTAGCAACATAGATAGAAAAGCGGCAAAAGCAAGCGGCATTAGAATGAATTTGCCATAGCTCATAATTACAAAGAGCAAGGAAAGTCCGCCCAGAGTAATGGCGGTTTTCATCCAGAAAGGGTATTCGCGAACAGTTTTGATAGGGTGATGTTTCATTGTTTTTCTTTGATATAGAATATAGCCGACAACTTTTCAGTTTTTAACCCTTCAACATTCTGACCTGATATGTACGTTAGTATTAGCAACACTTTAACATCGTTGTTTTCAGCCTCAAGTTTCATATCGGAAATTGGAATATAAGAATCTTGAGCTGACCAATTAGGATACTTTTCGTACAGAGTTTCAACAAAATCGAACATTGGGATCTCGATTGATTCTTTGTTTTGAGAAAGTGTTAACACAAAAAGAACTTCTTCGAAGTTGAAATCAATTGAGAGTGATGTGTCTCCTGATTTTATCAACTTTGTGTTTTGTTCTTTAGAAAAAGAGATTTCGTTAGAGGCATAATCAAAATCTTTAATGTCTTCTAAAAACTCCCTGGTTGATGCCAATCGAAAGTAATTTGTTACTTTTTCACTACTTTCCCAATATTCAACATATTCGATACCTAAAGCTGTTATTATTTTCTCAGAATCATTCTCAAAACTTATATTTGCTTCCGTTTCTTTATCAGCAATAGAATCTTCGAGTATCCCTATTATAGGAATATCAAAATACTTACCAAAAGTGTTCGCATCATGATTTTCGACTACATAATCTGCTAATGAACTCAACTCTTTTCTGTCTTCAAATGGTACTTCTTCCTCTTCTTTTTTTTGAATGATTTTGTTGTGTTCATCCAGCATAGAGTATTTTTCCAAAATCTCCTCAAACCTTCCTAACTGGCTTCGCTCCGAAACCGCAAAAGCTCCAAGCGGACCAAAGGAAACTCCGATAGCGATCAAACATAATGAAATGGGAATCACTTTTATGCTTTTGGCTTTACTGAGGATAAAGTAAACGACAATCCCGGTCAGCCAGACCCCCAGCGTTGCCACAAAATAGCGGTTTATGGTTACACCGTATTCTGAGATACGCACCCAGATTGAAACCATCAGTAATCCAATCAAAGGAATAAGAGCCAGATAGTATCCCTTTGAATAGACTCGAATCCAGTTATAGTCTTTGCTATCCCGGATTGGATACAGGAGGAGCAGTGATAAAATTCCCGCTATTGAAAACGTAAGTACCAGGTTAGAAACCCACCCATTCGGTAGCTCCCATTGAAGCATGATTTTCCCCAGATAGAGGTATAAAATCACAATATATGCGGTAACTAAAGGAATGAGTACATACTGCACAAATACCTTCAGCCCTTTTGGAAACAGGATGCTTCCTTCCCGGATTTCATCTTTTTCGGGAACACCCGTTAGAAAAAACCATGTATTGAAAATCCCACCCAGAAAAAGAAAGAGTTGGAAATAGCTTTCTCCATCAATATCCAGATTCAACAAATTATCCAGAGCTAATAAGGCTACGCTCAACCCAATAAAAAGCACTCCTGAATACAGCACAGAAAGTAGAATCCTTAGAAAAAGGCTTTTATTGTATTCCCAGAACTGATCAACATTTTCCGAACCAATAAATGGAGCGAAGGCTACAAAAAGGTGTGAAGCAATTGTAAACAGAAAAAATCGATACCAGATTTCATACGGCCCATCCATCAACTTATCGCCTAAAGCCAGCCAGTAAATAATAAGTAGTGCTAATCCAACAATTTGTATTCCGTACTTAGCCGATTTTGCCCAGCTCTTTTGCTCTAAAAACGTAGCCAGTCCGAATAAGAAAGAAATACCTAATCCACTAACAAACGCTATAGCAAAAACTTCAGGATGGCTGTCCTGCTCTGAGTATGGTAAATCCGCCAGCCATAAAGCTGCTACTGTACCAACAACAGAAACCACTATTACAAAAGGAAAGCGTTTATACATCCGGAGCAGTGCAGCTCCAATCTGATCCAGAGAAGGCAGCGATAATTTCATGATGCTGAATTAGTTAACTAGCTACACAGTAAGGAAAATCTATGCCTCAGACAATTGAAAACTAGAGCCTTCTGGTCAATTATAATCCACTCTTTTGATTTCATTTCCAAGAGAATCATACTCAACCCAAACTCCTGATTCTACTCCATCTTTATATTGACCTTCCGCTCGCAGATGACCATTTGGGTGCCACCTTTTTACTTTGCCATCTCTTATTCCATTTCTATAAATGGGGAATAAAAATCTAGGAGTTCCATCAGCATAATATTGCATGACTGATGAATCCGTTCTGGTGCTATAAAAACTTAATTCCCCATCGAAATCAAAAAAATAGCTTATGCTATCATTCTGGATGGATCTGATATTCCCTGTTGCTGTATTCCGGGTTTGAGTTTCCCTTCCATCCCAGGTTATGGATAAAATGCCGGTATTCGCCCAAGCCTTGCCTGTATTGGTTGTATAATCCATATCCATTGCAAGCTGTCTGTTTGGGTGCCAGTAACGTAATCGTACGATGTTGCCATCTTCGAACACAGCTTCGATATTATATATTCCCCAGTGATAGGTTCTTATGAATCCTGAGTACGGCTCTTTTGTTTTTCGATAGACCAGTTTCAGAGGACGATCTGATATTTCATAAATCGTCATGCTGTTCATATTCGCATCATTTATAAAAAAACTGGTAGGCACCGGATTAGCATCCTGATCTACGAAATATAAATCCGGGTAACCATCCAGAAAAAAATGATCCGGCTTTTCCTGAGTGACACATCCCAAACATATTATCGCCAGACAAACAATATTAAAAATGGGTGTGGATCTCATCACTATTTAATTATAGGAATAGCCAAATTCGGTAGTAATCTTTTCTCTTTGCATTTCTTCAATCCGAACAGTCATTATGATATTTTCCAATGGTCGGTCTGACGGTCCTTTTTGCTGAACAGCGATCGAATCAACAATTGCCAATCCTTTAATTACTTCCCCAAATACAGTATAATTCCAATCCAAAAATGGTGTGCCCCCAAGTGTAGCATAAGTATCTCTTTGTTCTTGAGAATATGTTTTGGGGATATATCCCTCTGTAGCAATTGGTTCAATTCTATTGATAATAGCCTGAACACTATCTAATCTTCCTGCCGCTTGATTGCGTTGTAAAGATTCCAATATCCCTGCATTTTCGGGTAAAAAGCAGTACTCCCTAATTAAACCCTGAACTGCAGAATTGTTAATGTTAGCCAAAACCTGATCTAACTCTAAACTGGATACCGGTCTTCCTTGTACAATATAGAATTGAGAACCACTGGATTTCTTTTGCGGGTTTTGCTGATCTCCCAATCGAGCAGCACCCAGCGCCCCTTTTTTATGGATGAACTTTGTATTGAATTCAGCATATATTGTATAACCCGGACCTCCCTGACCATCATTAAACGGAATTTCATCTTTTGAATTCGGATCTCCACCCTGAATCATAAACTCTTCGATTATGCGATGAAAGGTCGTGCTGTCATAAAAGCCCTCCTTAGCAAGCTTTAAGAAATTCTGTTTATGAAGCGGGGTTTCGTCATACAAAGCCACATATATTTCGCCAAAATCTGTACTTATTATAGCTATTTCATCTGTTGTCTGCACTTCTTCTTTTTCGGATTGAGCACAGGAAAGAGATAATGAAATTAATAAAAGTAATAAGGAAAGTTTTTTCATTGAGCGAATGTATTTGATAATTTCGGGTGGTTATTTCGTGTGCCTGATAGTACGAAATACATCACTTTTAATCTTCTTAAAAACGTACATCATGCATATTGATCATGTAGGAATTGCTGTAAAAGATTTGGAAGCCGCAATTAAAACGTATGAAACAATTCTGAAGAAAACATGCGACAAAAGAGAGGTAGTGGAATCTGAGAAAGTAGAAACAGCGTTCTTTCAAACCGGTGAATCTAAAGTGGAACTGCTTGGAGCTACTTCTTCAGACTCAGTAATTGCAAAGTATGTGGAAAAGAAAGGAGAAGGGCTTCATCATGTAGCTTTCGAAGTATCAGATATTTTCGCGGAACTGGATCGCTTACGTTCCGAGGGATTTACTGTACTTAATGAACAGCCCAAAAACGGAGCAGATAACAAGTTGGTAGCTTTTGTTCATCCCAAAGATAATAGTGGTGTATTGGTCGAGTTGTGCCAATCAAAGGGATAGTCTAAAAATATTAAAGAATCCCCTTACTTAATTTCTGATTTTAGTATTTTTGTCTCTGATGCAGTAACCATGCATTCTAAAAAGAATCCAGAGTTATAAAACTTATTATCTACACTTTTTACATGGGCAAATTTGATTCTTTCGAGCTATTAAATGATGCGATTTTGAAATTTGAGGATTGGGGGTGGTTTAATCGTACTCCGGCTTTTATCTATGATTATCAAGAGATGTATCCTCATTTTAAGAAACTGGAAGATAACCACGCTGTTATCCAGGAAGAATGTAAAGCTTTGTTCAAGCATTACAGCGAATTAAAAGACATAAAAGGGATGGCCGGTGAAGAAACAGAGGCAGGAATTCATACTTTGAAATGGAAGTCTTTTATGTTTAAGTCGGGTGTATTTATAGAAGAGAATTGCGACCTCTGCCCAAAGACCGCAGAAATACTGAAAGGCGTCCCTGATATTTATACAGCTTTCTTTTCTATACTTGAACCCCAGCAGCATATTACGCCTCATCAGGGATACTTCCAGGGTTTTTTGAGGTATCATATGGGGATTATCATTCCGGATAATAATGAACACAAGAAGTGCTGGTTACGCATTAATGGAGATTTTGAAGACAACCAAAACAAGGACAAGGCAAGCATAGAAAAAGGAGAAGTTTATCATTGGAAAAATGGTGAAGGGATTATTTTTAATGATAACTATATGCATGATGCTGCTAATTTCACCGATGAGATAAGAGTTATTTTATGGATCGATGTTCTTAGAAAGTTTCCGAAACCTGTAGAATGGTTTCTTAAATCGCTTTTATTTATTGCACTGAAAACTCCACAAGCCAGGGCAATCGCGAAAAAAAATAAAGTCACCTTTTCGGATAAGCTATAAGTAAGACCGAATACAGAAGTCTAGCTTGTATAGAAACTCAGAATTCGAATTGAGTTTACCCAATAGTTCATTGTATCTTTATTTAATTCGAGGCGTGGCGTAGTCCGGTAGCGCACTCGGCTGGGGGCCGAGGGGTCGCAGGTTCAAATCCTGTCGCCTCGACTTACAAAAGCACTGGTTTTAAATCAGTGCTTTTTTATTTATAGAGTTATGGAACACTTAGCATATAAGCTTCAATGTGAAACCACAGGTACACATTAATATGGTTCAACTTCTGATCTTAAACAGCGGATTATTAGCCATAACTCAGCTCAAAATAAATATACTAGAAGTCGCAGACCATGGGTTCTTAAGGGGTATTATGAATATGAAAGTAAATCGGAGGCCCTAGATGTTGAGCTTAAGCTAAAAAGGATGAAGAATCCCCAAAAAGCTTATCAATGGCTTAAAGAAAATGGCGTAGCCTGTTAAGCGCATCCCGGGTTGCGGGAGGGTCGCAGGTTCAAATCCTGTCACCTCGACGTTAATCTTTCAAGCTCAACTTAGGTTGGGCTTTTTTTGTATCCACTCTTTTACAAAAACAAGCCTTTCCATAAGCCCTTTAAAGCAGTTTCAGCCTCTTTTTTTTAAAGAAGAACCTTTTTGAGAGAATAATGTCGAATTTTAATTATTAAAATTTTTTAATGTTAGAAAATTTTAATATATTACTGTCAGATTAAAATTCTCATGAAAACAGTACTATACATATCCATTCTACTAATCGCTTTTCTTAGCGAAGGCTTAGTTGCACAAGGTACTGTTACATCAACTATGAGAATTTCTGCAACAGTTGTAAGTGGGGTTACTCTTAGTAATGTTGAATCAATTAATGTGGATTTAGAAAATGGAGAACGAAGTGGTGGAAGCTTCAACTTTACTACTCCCAGCTATCTGGATTCTCAGGTTGACATTGAGAATGATGTTGTACTAAGAAATGAATTTGGGGATGAAATCAGAATCAGCTCTCAGGGCAATCATCAATTTAACGACGGTAAACATCAAGTAAATTTTAATACAGAAATAGAGCCTCTTAATAGCAAACTTCTGAAAGGGAATTATCAAGGAAACTTAACAACTACCATAAACTACTTATAGAAAGAAATTTATTCTGTACCCCAAGCCTCAGTTGGTTGAAACCATTGAGGCTTTTTTATTCCTGTAAATTGTGAGTGATTTTTATCTACATTGAGCATAACAAAACCATTTGGAATTATGCTTAAAGGATTACGAACTGTTATCTACCCAGCCCCCGACATCGAAAAAGCAAAATCATGGTATTCTAAAGTAACCGGAGAAGAACCTTATTTTGACGAACCTTACTACGTAGGCTTTGATATTGGAGGGTACGAGCTTGGGTTACAACCCGATCGAAAACCCGGTAGTCAGGGGAGCATTGTCTATTGGGGAGTAAACGATATAAATAAAGCCTGGGAAAAACTTATGGGTCTTGGCGCAACACCCGATGAAGAAATAATGCATGTAGGAGGAGACGTGTATGTTGCTACTGTGATTGATCCGTTCGGGAATATGCTGGGAATCATTCAGAATCCTAATTTTGAAGCAAGAAACTAGCGCATAAAAAAAGCCGTGTAAAAAATTACACAGCTTTAAAATAAGAACGTTAACGCTTATTGAAGTCTGTAAACATCAACTGCGCTTAAGCCTTTTGGAGTTTCAGAAATAGTAAATTCTACTTCTTCTCCGTCATTAAGACTTTCTTCAGCCCCTAAATTTTCAATATTGTTGCGATGAACAAATACATCTTTGCCACCACTTTCTGGCGTGATAAATCCAAATCCTTTTTCACTATCAAACCATTTTACTTTACCGTATTCCATTATAAAAATATGTGTATTGGGCCCCTCAGGTACAGTTAAAAGCGCATAGTAAGCTGCACTTTGTTATCAATTCGGCTGTGGGGTTAAAATTTAGTTAAACAAACTAGAGAAGGGAAAACAAATACTGTACTGTAGTTACCGATTCCTGACCTTTAACTTGCAACACTAAGGTCTCCTTTATTCAGACCAAAACCAAATCTAAAGTCAAAGACAAGACGTCAAGCCTCTTCTTAATTACTGAATGATAAAATGAATAATTAACTTTGCTTCAATAAACATTTAAACATTCTAAATCATGAATAGTAAAATAGTTCTTTTTCTTGCGGGCTCACTTATAGGATCTTTATCCGTTTTCGGTTTATTAAACGATAAAGATGCTCCTATCACTTCTGAAATGGTTCATAATGCAGGCAACTTGGTAGGTATTAACTTTACTGAAGCAGAGGCTGACACTATGATTAGCAGCCTGGAAAACACAAGGGAGAGACTTCAGATTATTCGCAATGTACATCTTGAAAACTCCGTCCCTCCTGCTCTTGTATTTAATCCTGTTCCAGTAGGAAAAACTTTTGACGTTCAACAAAACCAGATTGTATGGGACATCCCCGAGAATATTGAATTACCTGATGATATTAATGATCTCGCATTCTATTCTGTGACCGAACTCTCTTCCCTCATTAAAAATAAGAAAATCACTTCTGTTGAATTAGCAGAGTTTTTTATTTCCAGAATTGAACGCTATGATCCCCAACTACTTGCCATTGTAACCATCACACGTGAAAGGGCATTAAAGCAAGCCAGAAAAATGGATCGGGAATTTGCTGAAGGAACATACAGAGGCCCACTTCATGGAATTCCTTATGGTGCAAAAGACCTCTTTGCGGTTGAAGGTTACAATACAACCTGGGGGGCTACGCCATATAAAGACCAGGTAATTAACGAAACGGCTACTGTGGTTAAAAAACTGGATGAAGCAGGCGCTGTATTAATTGCTAAAACCACGCTTGGTGCACTGGCATCAGGAGATGTCTGGTTTGGAGGTCGCACCAGAAATCCTTGGGATTTGGAGCAAGGTTCCAGCGGTTCTTCGGCGGGCTCTGCATCAGGAACTTCTGCAGGACTATTTCCTTTTTCAATAGGTACAGAAACTTTGGGCTCTATTGTTTCGCCATCTACAAGAAATGGAGTTACCGGGCTTCGGCCTACATATGGCCGGGTTAGCCGAACAGGCGCTATGGCTCTGAGCTGGACAATGGATAAGGTCGGGCCAATTACCCGCAATGTTGAAGATCTAGCCTTAGTATTCAATGCGATTTACGGACCTGATAATGTTGATCAGACAATTATTGATCTTCCCTTCAACTATAACGCTCATCTTGACATTAGCACATTGAAAATCGGATATCTTAAATCCGCATTCGATCAGGATTATCGTACAAAAAAACAGGATAGCCTCACTTTAGACGTGCTCAGAAATTTAGGTGTTGAGCTAATACCTATAGAGTTGCCTGATATTGATGTTAATGCACTTCGGATTATTCTTGCTTCTGAAGCTGCTGCCGCGTTCGACCAACTTACGCTATCCAATACCGATGATATGCTTGTGAGGCAAAGTCCCGGCGCATGGCCTAACCGCTTCAGGTCGTCTCGTTTTATTCCGGCCGTTGAGTATATCAATGCAAACCGGGTTCGATTCCAACTCATACAGGAAATGGAAAAACTCATGCAAGAAGTAGATGTGTATATTACTCCATCATTTGGAAACAGTAATTTGGTCGCAACAAATCTGACAAGCCATCCAACAGTAGTTCTGCCAAATGGTTTTGACGAACAAGGTCGGCCAACAAGCATAACATTTATGGGAGACTTGTTTGATGAAGCTACGGTCCTTTCTGTCGCAAAAGCCTATCAACAGGCTACCCAGCATCACAAAAAGCACCCTCCTCTTTTCTCAAATTAATTGTTTACTAAATGAACGAAGTCACTCAAAGCTTTAACGATTTTTACCTTTTAGTAAAGCAATCTCTACCTGAGATTTTGCTCGGACTTATAGTCTTGACGATTTTCATTTTTTTTGGACTCGTAGCAGGTCGCACAGCTAAGAAGATACTTGACCGAACGAATACCTCGGCAAAGCGGGTAATTCTAATCCGGCGGTTTACTCGATGGTTTTTTTATCTGATTGGGATCATTTTCTCGCTCCAAATTATGGGCTTAACCCAAACCGCTTCGGGGCTACTTGCAGCTGGTGGAGTACTTACCGTGGTATTGGGCTTTGCATTCAGGGAGATAGGAGAAAATCTGCTAGCCGGATTGTTCATGTCGTTCAGTCGCTCTTTTGATGTAGGAGACTTGATTGAAAGCAATGGAATACTTGGAATTGTTAAAACCATAAACATAAGGGATGTGCACGTTCGTACCGGAGACGGAATTGACATCTTTATTCCCAGCGCTATTATCTTCAAAAATACTCTGAATAATTATACAAGAGACGGTTTGCGAAGAGGAAGATTTACTATTGGGATAGACTTCAGAGATGATTCGCGAAATGCCCGAAAGCTTATATTTGAGACCATTAAAAAAATACCTGGGGTATTAAGCGATCCAGCTCCTTCTGTCCAAATTGCCAACTTTACAGCAAATTATATCGAGCTGGAAATTTTCTTTTGGATTAATACTTTTTCTGAATTATCAGTTCTTGGTGATATAAAAACCCAGGTCATGGAAGACACCAAACAAACCTTGCTCGAGAACGGATACACTATGAGTTCTGAAGTAAGTACTGCTGTTGAAATTTTGACTAAAACAGATTCTAAAGAAACCCGAATCAATGTATAAAACTATTGGTCTTGCCAAGGAAATTGAATCTCCGGAAAACCCCGGGGCATTGGAAAACAGGGTGGCGCTCATCCCAAAAGACGTTAAGAAACTGGTACAATATGGCTGTGAAGTTTTTGTAGAATATGGTGCCGGGGAAGGGGTAGGTTTTTCTGATAAGGAATATGAAAAGGCGGGCGCTATCCTACAGTACAATCGGGAGCTGTACCAAAACAAAGATTTGGTTATCAAATTCAAAGGGCCGGCTATGGAAAGCATCCCTTTAATGAAGCCTAATTGTACATTGTTTTGCATGGCTCATTTTAGTTCCTTTCCAGAGCGTGCTAAGCTGCTCGAAAAGCATAGAATTAATGTGGTGGCAATGGAGTATGTAGTACAATCTCCAGAAAAGCTCCCAAAAGAACATGTTCTTGGACTGATGGCTGCTGATAACTGGTGGAAATAGATCTGCGAAGAGCTAGTGTGGATATGGATGAATTTCACGTGATTGGATACAATGAACGGATGAGCGGAGTAATCCGGCGATTAATGAATCACAGTCCTGCAAAACTTACGCTTCACCCTGCAAGAGTTTCCGTAAACGAACTAGGCGAATTAAACCGGTATTCTGTTATTGTATTTGATTCCAGCTTATCCAAGAACACGTCGTTTTTTGTTGATGAACTTGAACAGAAAGAAATCCGGTATTACGATGTTCATCCTTTTGTAGAGAACCATGGCTGGGAAGCGCTGAAATATTACAGACACGTTAACCCCGCACCTAAGTTTGGAAAACGCAAAATAGAAGCCCTCCACGAGACAGGGCGCGCCGGAGCACGATACGGACTGAAGCTTCTGCAAGAAATCAGCCCAAAACAAAAATTTCCCGACAAAGCCACTGCAGTAATCCTTGGCTATGGAAATGTTGGAATGGGTGCAATTCACGAATGTTATGAAGCGGGTGTACGAATCATTCAGGTACTTGGAAAAGCTCAAACTAAAAAAGGAATAATTGAAGACTATCTTAGAGATGCTGACCTGATTGTGAACGGAGCAGAACAACCTCCCCATTTGCGTGGAATAAACTATCTGGTAACGCGTGATCATACCCGGTCGTTGTTACAAAAAGGAACGGTTGTTATAGATCTTGTTGGGGGCAGTGCCACTAATCGCAGCGCGGTAGAAAATGTAGTTGAATGCACCTATCTCACCGATCCCTATTTTGAAGAAGATGGAATTTTATTTTCCGCTCTTTGGGGTTGGCCCATGATGGGTTTTATGAGAGAAACAGCCATTAAGTACAGCGGGCAGATTGCAGATATTTTATTGGGTGAAGACCAGTTCATACAAGGCTTGGAACATTTGGCACCGGGAGTAGAACAAGCACTTGTCTGTGGAAAATTTGATTAATCTTTTCCTGTAATAATTCGTGCGCTTTTGTAACTAATGCTGTATCGTTCGGCGATCATTCAATTGTACAAAATTAACGAGTTATGAAGCTATCTCTTTCCAGTATTTCCAAAACCTATAAAAATGGGGTTAAAGCCCTCGATGATGTAACCATCGATATCGAATCAGGTATGTTCGGGCTGCTCGGGCCTAACGGTGCAGGTAAATCAACTTTGATGCGGACGATAGCCACACTTCAGGCTCCCGATTCAGGCTCCGCTTTTCTGGATGAAATTGATATCATGAATGATCAGATTTCGCTCCGCAAAGTGCTGGGCTATTTACCGCAGTCATTTGGCGTGTATCCTAAAATGAGCGCCCAGGACTTACTGGATTACTTCGCTAAACTAAAAGGCATTTCTGACAAAGCAGACCGAAATAAAATTGTTACCGCTGCTCTTGAAGTTACTAACCTCTATGAAGTTCGAAAGAAACATGTGGCAGGTTATTCAGGAGGAATGAAGCAGCGCTTCGGTATTGCTCAGCTTCTTCTAAACGACCCGAAACTTATCATTGTTGATGAACCCACAGCCGGGTTGGATCCAGCCGAACGCCAACGTTTTCTGAATGTGCTTCGGGAAATCGGAACAGATAACATTGTGATCTTTTCCACTCATATTGTGGATGATGTTAAAGAGCTTTGTACCGATATGGCGATTATGAATGGGGGTCGAATCCTTGCTCATCAAACTCCTAGAGAAGCTACGAAAAGTCTTTCCGGTCAAATCTGGACTAAAGATATCCCAAGAGATGACTTGGAAAAGCATGAAGCTACATATAATGTAATCTCTTCAAACTTTAACGAAGACAATAGCCTGAACATCAGAGTGCATAGTTTGGAGCGTCCAGATGAAAGCTTCAACCCTAAAATTCCCGAGCTGGAAGATGTGTATTTCGTGACTCTGCATGAAGACCAAAACGTGGCGGCGGTATAGACATGAGCATGTTCCTGAATATTTTTATTTATGAGGTTAAAGCATGGTTCAGGCGGCCACTCTTTTATGTGTATGGTGGCATTATATTCATGCTGGCTACATTTAGCATGGCAGCAGCGGCAGGAATTTTTGAGAGCATCACCGTAGCAATTAATTCAGTTACCATTGTTAATTCAGCATCCGCAATTAATGCTTTGTTGAATGAAATGACGCTGTTCATTTACTTCCTGCTCCCTTCCATAGTTGGCGGCACCATCCAGAAGGATTTTAAATATGAGATGTATTCCATCACGTACTCCTATCCTTTTAAGAAGTGGGAATACTTACTCGCCAAGTTCTTTAGCGGACTTCTTATCTCTTTGTTTATCGCATTTTATGCAGCGATTGGAATCATGCTTGGAAGTGTGATGCCCGGCACTAATCCTGATCTGCTTGGCCCTTTTGTTTTTATGAATTATGTGCAGTCATTCATTTACTACCTTATCCCAAACTTACTCTTTTATGGGGCTATTGTATTTGGAGTGGTTACTTTTTCACGAAGCGTGAGCGTTGGTTTTATCACTGTTCTGGCTCTCGTATTGCTCCAGGGAGTGGCAGGTTCACTTACGGCCGACCTGGACAATAAAATACTCTCTGCTATGCTCGATCCTTTCGGATCTGCGGCAAATCAATACTACACCGAGTATTGGTCGGTGTATGAGCAAAATGAAAATCCGCTCCCATTCGGTGAAATCATTCTCTACAACCGGCTTCTCTGGACAGGCATTGGTTTACTGGTTTTCGGGTTTGTTTACCGCACCTTCACCTTCAGTCAGCAGTCTTTTTCGTTTAGCTTCTTCAAATCAAAAGGCGAAACTATTCTAAAAAAGAACTTCGGAAGTATCATAGCCGTCCAGCTTCCAAAAGTTAAATTCGACCACTCTTTCTTACAGCACCTTAAACTTTCCTGGAGTACTTCAAACACCGATCTGCTTTACATCATAAAAGGATGGCCATTTATCATTATTTCAATTATCGGAGTATTGATTTCGTTGGTAACCATTACAGTAAGCGGTGAAATATTTGGAACAGATACTCTTCCTGTTACCTGGCAAATGTTGATGCTACCAGGCACCTTCTTCGGTTTGTTTATCAACCTGCTCACTTTTTTGTATGCGGGAATTATTCTTCACCGAAGCCGGACATATAATGTCGATCAATTGCTTTATGTAACCCCTGTTCCTAGCTGGGCGCTACTTTTATCGAATTTCTTTTCGGTAGTTAAAATGCAGGCCCTACTACTCAGCACCATTATGCTGGTGGGAATTGGAGTGCAGGTTTACAATGGCTATTTCAACTTTGAACCAGGCTTGTACTTGTTCGACCTGTATGGAATCCAACTCATTCATGTAGTAATCTGGGCGTTGCTTGCCATCTTTATTCATACCTGGTTTAAAAATTACTACATTGGGTTTTTCCTTCTTTTGCTGATTTCAATCGGTATCACCTTCCTGGATGGAATTGGCATCGAGCAAGACATCTTTAAATACAATCAGGCGCCGGGAACTCCATATTCTGACATGAACGGATACGGAAGTTCGCTTGGCCCATATTACGTGTATAAAATCTACTGGCTGGCTTTGGGGGTCTCCTTTTATATCCTGTCTATTCTGTTTTATCAACGAGGGTTTACTGATCGTTTTAAACAAAGATGGGATCGTGCGAAAAAGGAGTTCTCACCAATTCTTTCCATGCTCTTCATGTTTTCCCTTGGTTCTTTTCTTTTCATTGGTGGATACATCTACTATGTAAACAATATCGAGAATGAGTATATCTCTTCGAAAGAGGCAGAGGCGCAACAGGCTCAGTGGGAAATTAATTACGGAAAGTATGAACATATCCCTCAGCCACGCATAGTAAGCTCAAAAATTGATCTGAGTATTTACCCGGAAACACGAGATTTCAGAGCGGAAGGAGTGTACATCCTGCAAAATAAAACTCCGTTTGTGATTGACTCTGTTCACATCGATCACAGCAGCAGCGAAACCAGTTTCCACTTTGAAGAAGAATACGAACTGGTGATGGAAGATGATTCCATGAACTACGACATATTTAAACTGGCAACACCACTTCAACCTGGTGACTCCCTCACCTTTTACTTTGAAGTCTGGAATAAGCCCAATACGATCTTACGAAATAACTCTCCTATTTTAGAAAACGGGACGTTCATCAATAATAGCCTGTTCCCAAGAATTGGTTACAATCCGCAAAGTGAGTTGATCGGAGAATCATCCCGCGAAAAATTCGGGCTACCACCAAAAGATCGAATGCCGCCGCAAACCGACAGTGCTTCTCTTCAAAATAATTACATCTCTTACGATGCGGATTGGATTGATTTTGAAACCGTAATCAGTACTTCACCAGATCAAATTGCGATTGCTCCCGGGTATCTCCAGGAAGAGTGGGAGGAAGACGGGCGCCGGTATTTCCATTACAAAATGGACTCTAAAATGCTGAATTTCTATTCCTTTATTTCCGCGCGATTTGAAGTCGCTAAAGATGACTGGAATGGAATGCCCATTGAGGTGTACTACCACAAAGATCACGATTATAATATTGATCGGATGATTAAAGGTGTGAAACGTGGCTTGGATTATTACACCGAAGAATTCAGTCCATACCAGCATAAACAAGTTCGAATTCTGGAGTTTCCAAGAACCAGTGGGGGTTTTGCTCAGTCGTTTGCAAATACCATTCCCTATTCTGAAGCCATCGGGTTTATCGCTCAGGTTGATGATGAGGATGAATCGGGAGTGGATTATCCATTCAGCATTACCGCTCACGAAGTTGCGCACCAGTGGTGGGCACATCAGGTTATTGGTGCGAATGTACAGGGAGCTACTGTGATGTCAGAAAGTATGTCTGAGTATAGCGCGCTTAAAGTGCTGGAAAAGGAAAATGGCGAAGAAGAAATGAGAACCTTCCTCAAAGACGCGTTGGATAGTTACCTGCTTGGGCGTTCAACTGAGGGAATCAAGGAAAAACCACTGCTATACAACGAAAACCAGCCGTACATCCATTATAATAAGGGCTCTTTGGTGTTGTATGCGCTTAGTGATTACATCGGCGAGGAAAATATGAATGCGGCACTCAGTCGATATATTGATGCCGTTGCTTTTCAGGAGCCTCCTTACACAACCTCTACGGAATTCCTGAGTTACCTGGATGAAGCCACTCCCGATTCATTGAAGTACCTGCTTTATGATATGTTCGAGACCATCACACTGTATGATAACCAGGTTAAGGAATCTACATTCAGAGAAACCGAAGACGGGAAATACGAAGTGAGCTTGAAGGTACAGACCTCGAAATATGCTAACAGTCCGCAAGGCCGACGCATATACAAAGATGCCAATGGCGACAGCCTTGCTTTAGAAGTGGAAGGATTGTCCAAGCCTATTCAATCTCTTCCATTGCAGGACTGGATTGATGTGGGTGTTTTCGGAACCGATGAGGATGGAAACGAAACAGTACTTTACCTCAAAAAACACAAATTCGAAGCCATCGAAACTACCTTAACCATTGTTGTTGATGAAGAGCCAAAATCCGCCGGAATCGATCCCTATAACAAACTGATTGATACCGTTTCAGGAGATAACCGAAGGCCTTTGAAGGAGGAGTAATCGTAAGTTTTTGTTCCTTTAACTTTATTATACTCTGGTTATGAAAGCACGGGGAATTGGTTAAAAACCTTTTCCAGTTAAGAACGTAGGGGATCGGAAACTAACGTTACGTTGGCACCTTCTTTAAAAAGAAAAAAAATCCGGGCTTTCCTGATCCTCTTTTGGAGCGTGGTTGTCATCTGGATGTTTTTCCAGATGCAGGCCTCGGGCTTTGATGAGTCGGTACTTGAATCAGACTCACTGGTTGACGTAGAAAACACCTCGGAATTCATACGGTTTTTCCCAAAAGCTAGTAAAGCTTTCGATTCTTCTACCATAGTAGTTTTCTATCCCGGAGCTCTGGTACAGGCTGAAGCATACACGCCTTTTGCGAGAAAACTGGCTGAAAACGGATATCCAGTAATCATTCAGAAAATTCCTTTTCGCTTAGCTTTTACAAAAGGCATGGAAAAATCTGTATTTGATGAAACACTTACTTTGATTAATTCCTATCCGGACACTCTCAACTGGGTATTAGCGGGGCATTCTAAAGGAGGAGCAATGGCATCTGAATTTGCAGGAATTTACCCGAAAAAGCTTTCCGGGCTTTTACTCATCGGCACTTCACACCCAAGAAGAGTTGACTTGAGTAACCTTAAGATACCAGTCACTAAAGTACATGCAAGTGAGGATGGGTTAGCTTCAATGGAAGAAGTCAAAGAATTCTCTGTAAATCTCCCCAACCAAACGAACTTTGTGTTGGTTAACGGAGGAAATCATTCGCAGTTCGGCTACTATGGTTTTCAATTTGGTTCCGGCTCTGCTACTATTTCAAGAGAAGAACAACAGCAACAGTTATTAAATGCATCCCATGAATTGTTGTTGAACTTAAACTAAATAGATCATACTCTGCATTTTGAAAGGAATGACTAAAATGATTCGCCCTATTCTAAATAAATTCCAAATCAAGGAAGAGTTCTCAGTGTTATTAATGAACTCGAATCCTGCCGTTCATCCGCAGTTTGATGGAATTAGAATTGAATACAAAGCGGCATCAAATAATGAATACGATTCTGTAATTCTGTTCACAAAAAACGAAGACGAATTAAAAAACTGGGTTCCTGAAGCAGAAAAACTACAACGAAAAGACCGTCAGCTTTGGCTGAGTTATTAATTGAAAAACAGAAGTTGAAATGAATCACATCCAAAAAAGCACTTATACTTTCCTTGAAGAGCTAAAGACCAATAATAACCGCGATTGGTTTACAGAAAACAAACCAAGGTATGTAAAGGCTCATCAGAATGTAGCGGACTTCATGGATGCACTGATTACTGAAATGAAGAAGATTGACAATATCGAGAATGAGTCCGGTAAGAAATCTCTGTTCAGGATTTATAATGATGTTCGCTTCTCAAAAGGGAAACCTCCCTATAAAGTTCATTTTGGAGCAAGTTTAACCAGAGCTACTCGCTGGCTTAGGGGTGGTTATTACATCCATTTTGAGCCTGGAAACACCTTTATTGGAACCGGATTCTGGCAGCCCAATACAGACGATATCAAACTCATCCGGGATGAACTTTCTCACGATTCCACCACATTCCGAGAAATTATTAACGATAAAACCTTCAAAAGTATCTGGGGAGAACTGCAAGGGGAAACAGTAAAAACAGCACCACGAGGTTATTCGAAAGATGATCCTAATATTGATCTGATTCGCCATAAAGGCTTCATCTTTTCAAAAGAGTTCACTTCCAATGAAGTCTTTTCCGAAGATTTTGTATTTGAAGTCACGAAAGCTTTCCTGGCTATCCGTCCTTTCTTCGATTATATGAGCGAAGTGTTAACCCGGCATTTAGAAAAGTGAACTAACTCTTCTGAAGAGCTGCGTTGGCAAGTTCAACCGCTTTCTCAAATGCTTTTTCTTCTGAAGTTAAAACGTGAGGAGTTACTCCGACTCCTTCCCAATTCTTTTTTGTAATCGGATTAATCGCCCGGCCTCTGGGAATATTTACAATGAAACCATCTCCGAATAAAGAAGGACCGCCCGGATGCGCACCACCTCCGGTTACTTCCCCCACAATAGTGGCTCGTTTCATATGCTTTAAATTATACGTGAACTCCTCCGCGGCTGAAAAGGTATAATCGCTAGTAAGTACATACACCGGAATATCTGGCTTTCTTTGAGAAGCAAAATCAGGATTTGTCCAGGTCTCAGAATAGCGATCGCCCGGCCTCCAGTAAAACGTATTCAGATGAACAGGGTCTTCTCCGAAGATATAGCTGGAAATAAACCGAATCATAGATGGAGAACCTCCTCCATTCTGTCTTAAATCAAAAATAATCGCGTCTGCCTGAATCAGTTTATCCATTGCGGCTCTGGCTTCATCTTCAGCGAAACGAATATCCACAAATCCACGCAAGTCCAGAAATCCGATATTGTTTTCCAGGATTTTGACTTCTTCGAAGCCCTGATTAGAAAGAGGGTCTCTCCCTCCATTCGGATCGCGATTTCGAATACTCTCTGCCCTTTCCGGATTATAGCTTACCCGAATATGCTTGTCGAGTATTACAGACTTCAAATCTGAATCCAGTACCTCCGCCAGCTCTTTTTCTGTTTTGTATTGATCATATTCACCGGCATCAAGCTTTTTGATGAGGAGGTCATGCATGGCCTTTCCTTGTTCAGGATATACATAATTTTCGTTCATCAAATCGGCAAGTCGGGTTACCGCAGCGTGATGATCAAAATCCTGGGCAGGTAATGAACAAGAGGCTGCAAATAATAATGTGGTAAGTAATATTCGTTTCATAGAGTCTCAATTTTAAAGGCTCAACGAGTTCTTCTTTTTTTGATACAGTCTTCAACATTTTTTTACAGAAAACGCCAAATATTAGTTTTTGAAACAAAATTCGTCAGTTCTTATTCAATGGGTAAACAATAATTAACAAATACTTGAATTATGAAAAAAACAATTGGAAGCATTTTAGCCGGAGGCGGTTTACTTGGAGTACTTTATTTTGGATATCAGTATTTCCAGGATTCGGAATCATTTGAAGCATTTGGAGCAGACGTTGCCGTAAGTACAGGAGATTATGTACCAATACTTATATCTGCCGTGGTTATGCTTGTAGGAATAGTAATCGCCAGACTTAAATAAAAGGAGAATATTATGTTAAGATGGAGTATCATATTTTTTGTGGTTGCATTAATAGCAGCTATTTTAGGATTTGGAGGAATTGCAGGAACAGCAGTAGGAATTGCTAAAATCTTCTTTTTTGTATTCCTTGTTCTGTTTGTAGTTTCGCTTATAATGGGCAAGAAGCCAAAAACCTAAGTTACCAATTTGGAAAAACAGCAAATTTTAGAACAAACGATCGGAATTCCTTTCTCTGAAGGGAATTCCGTTTTTGTTTTAAAAAACGGGGATCAGATTTTTCCCGCCATGCTGGATGCTATTGAAAGTGCAACTACCAGTATAGATTTCCTCACCTTTGTGTACTGGAAAGGTGGCATTGCAACCAAGTTTGCTGAAGTTCTCTCAAAAAAAGCCAAAGAAGGGATTACCGTTCGGGTACTTCTAGATGCGTATGGTGCGCTCCCTATTGAGCAAAAATTGGTTCAACTCATGGAAAAATCCGGGGTAGAAGTCGTATGGTTCCGGCCTCTAATTCGATGGAAAATCTGGAAAACAGATAATCGTACTCACCGAAAAATTTTAATCTGTGATGATGATGTTGCATTTACCGGAGGCGTTGGTATTGCAGAAGAATGGGAAGGAGACGTCAGTAATCCATCTGAATGGAGAGATACCCATTTCAAAATAACAGGACCTGCTGTTTCGGGAATTAAATCTGCTTTTATCGAAAACTGGATTGAAGCCAACGATAACCTCGATCTGGAAATAATCAGTGAGGACAACTTTCTAAAAACCGGGAGTACATTAATCCAAACAGTTCGCACTTCTTCTTCTGTTCGCTGGAGTGATATTGTTTTGTTGTATCAATCACTCATCAAATCAGCAAAACACAAAATCTGGATATGTACCGCGTACTTCAACCCAGACCAAACGATGGTTGATTTGCTTGTAGCGGCATCAAAAACCGGGATAGATATTAAAATTATGATTCCCGGAGACCATACTGACCAACCAGTTTCTAAAGTTATTGCAGAAGATTCCTTTGAAGACCTATTGGACGCAGGAGTTCAGATTTTCTACTACACTAAAACAATGCTCCATGCCAAAATTATTTTGGTCGATGATGAACTTAGCTGTATCGGTTCGGCTAACTTTAACCAGCGTTCTATGCTTAAAGATGATGAAATAAACCTGGTTCTTATTGATGAAACCATAAACAAAGAGCTTTCAACTCACTTTGAAGACGATCTAGGTTATACTGAAATGGTCGAGCCAGGAAGATGGAAAAAACGCGGTCTTCTTCGCAGGGCTAAAGAACGTTTCACCAGATTATTAAAGCAAGAGCTTTAAGTTAACCCACAGAGTTCTTCGCTTATTTCCCAGAGCTTTTCGGCGGCCTCTTTATCCAAAGCCTGATCGGAAGGAATCGTAACTTTACTGTTTTTAAAATAAGCTCCATTCACCTCTTCCACTTCATCGGCAGTTGCTAGATAAATCGTGGTTTGCGCTCCTTCTTTATTCGATTTCATAAAGGGGCCTGCAATTTTCCAGAAAAGCCTAACTAAAAAAGTACTATTGCTACCAAAATTCGATTTAATAACCCCCGGATGAAGACAATTCGCCGTGACACCTGTGCCTTTCAAACGTTCGGCCAGTTCAATGGTAAAAAGAATATTGTATAATTTAGAATTTCCGTAGGCTGTCCAGTTGCTATAATTCTCCTTTAGCTGAATGTTTTCCGGATCAAATTTTCCTGCTTTATGAGCGTCAGAAGCTACATTAATGATCCGTGCTTTTCCTGCAGCTTTAACCTGGTCAAGCAATAAGTTTGTGAACAAAAAATACCCAATATGGTTTACAGCGAACGTTTCTTCCAATCCATCCACGGTCTCATTATATGAGGCCGCCACGAATCCATGATTATTTATGAGCAGATCTATTTTGTCGTAGCTGGATGTGATGGTATTTGCTGCTTTTCGTATTTCATCCTGACTGGCGAAATCACACAATATGATATCGACACCGCTTCCCGGATTTTCTTCCAATAATTCTGATTTAGCTGCTTCGGCTTTATCTTCATTTCGGCACACCATCACAATAAAAGCACCTTGCCTAACCAGTTCTCTTGCCGTTTCAAATCCAATTCCTGAGTTCGCCCCTGTTATAACACAGAGCTTGTTGTTCATATCCATAGTCGATTATTTATTTATTCGAAAGTGTAACACGCACTTACACAGAAAAGGTTCGTTCTTTGTATCTTTATCTTAAAATTTTCAGCAATGATTCAGGAATATCTCAATTCTATCGAAAAATTTGTGGTGGTGGGCGACCGGGTTTTGATTAAACCTCGGGATATGGAAACTCACACGCGAAGCGGATTGGTGCTTCCGGCTTCTGTAAAAGAAAAAGAAGAAATTCAAAGCGGCTACATTCTCAAAACCGGACCTGGATACCCCATTCCAAATACTGAAATTGATGAAGTATGGAAGGCAACAGAAAACACAAAGTATATTGGTATGCAAGCTACTGAAGGTGATCTCGCCATCTTCCTAAAAAGCAGATCCTTCGAGATTGAGTTCGAAAACGAAAAGTACCTGATTGTTCCTCATTCGGCGATTCTATTGCTTATTAGGGATGAATTGCCATGATTAAAAAGCTTGGAAAAAAAGCTTTATACATCCTTTATCTCCTTTCTGTTAGCTTTCTTATACTTGAGATTATTTTTAGAGTTTGGGCCTTTGGATTTGATATGAGAGGCTTTTATTTATCGTTTGGCATCTATCCCGATGAAATTTACTGGAGTGAGCTCACATCCAGGATTGATGAATCTGACTATTATGGCTTTGATAAATCTACAGGATGGGCAATAAAAAAAAATGGAGTTTTCAGAGATTCTTTATACGTGTCAAATTCTATGGGAATCCGTTCAGATAAAGAGTTCAGTAAACAAAAAAAAGGTTCTACAATAAGAATAGGTTTATTTGGTGACTCATTTATACATAGTGACGATGTGTATTACGAAGAATCTTTAGTACATCATCTGGAAAAGGATTTTGATAAAAAAGGACTCGATGTTGAGGTACTAAACTTTGGGGTAAGTGGTTTTGGTATGTCTCAAGCTTATCTCAGATATCACAATTTTGGTAAAGACTATGATCTTGATATCGTTGTTTTTGGTTTCCAAATCGAGAATTTCTGGCGGAACTTAAATGTTTACCGCCCTAATTATTATATCTACACTGGTTTGCCCTTGGTTAAGCCCCGGTTTTACCCTGAAGGCGATTCTTTAAAACTTATAAAGGTTGATGATTTCGATATCGAGAAGCTTAAAAAATTGCCTTTTAATTTTAAACAGTCTGAACTAGCTAAGTATGAATACTTTACTCAGAATGATTCTTTGTCAATAACTCATAACCGAGTATTAAGCTGGTCCTTTGCATACAAAGCTTTTTCTTCTCTTTTCATAGATTCTCCTAAAAGACATAAAGAAGAAATAGAAGACAGCGAAGAAGGACTGGAAGTCATGTATTTTATTTTAAAAAAGTTCGCTGGTGAAGCACAAAAAAATGGCTCTGAATTTATCATACTTGAATTGCCGGATGACGATTATATGAATTCATTTATTGAAAATGGTCTTTCTCCACACCCTTCAATAATTGATTCTATAGCAAATCAGTTTACATTTGTTGAAACTGCAAACATGCTCTCCAATTACCCAATAGATAAAACTTATTATCACCACCATACTGATTTTGGTAATCAATTAATAAGTGAAAGGCTGGTATCAAGGCTTTTACAGCTTGGGTTAGTAGAAAACTGAATTGTATCTTGTTTTAGCTGATCGCTCTCCAGTTGGAAAGCTTTCCAATCTTCTGTGATTAAAAGCGATCTTTAGTTACTTCTATTTCGGAAAAGCTAACCGTCGTTCCCACACAGGTGGGAATCTTGGGTTTGTTGTTGGATATTGGTTTTTAGGAGTCAGGATCCCTGCACTAGCAGGGATGACGCTCATCAATAAACGTTCTTGCTTTTCTTTCGGTTCTTTGGTTGATTTAGCCAACTCTTCACCAACATGTATATTTATGGATCGCCGAAAATTTTTGCTTAACACAGCTCTTGTCGGAGCCGGATCGATGTTACCCTTTAATGCTTTTTCAAATCTTTTTTTCAGAAGGGATTTCTCTGTGATCCGAAGAAATGTGGGCGTTTACACAGAACGTGGCGGCACCATCGGTTGGTTAATTAACAGTGATGCACTTGTTGCTGTTGATTCCCAGTTTCCTAATTCTGCAGCCAATTGTATCGCAGGGTTAAAAGAAAGAACCTCACGCAAAATGGATTACCTGATTAATACCCATCATCATGGAGATCATACCGCTGGTAATTCTGCCTTCAAAGAATATACCCGTCATATCGTAGCACACGAAAATGTGCCTGGATATCAGCTTAAAGCAGCAGAAAGCCGTGGACAGGAAGCTGTTGATGCCCAGGTTACCGCAGACATGACTTTTTCTGATAAGTGGAGCAAAAATGTAGGAGATGAAACTGTTCATGCTACCCATTATGGTCCAGCACATACCGGTGGCGACTCCGTTATCTATTTTGAAAAAGCCAACATTGCACATATGGGCGATCTGGTGTTCAACCGGGCGTATCCTTACATCGATCCCGGTGCGGGAGCTATCATAAAAAACTGGATTAGCGTATTACGTACTACCGTAGATGAGCTGCCTAATGATGCGATTTACATTTGCGGGCATGGAAACGCGAATTTTGGAATTCAGGCCTCTAAAGGAGATGTACTTAGAAAAAGTGATTTTCTTGAAGAATTGATGGCTTTCACTCAACGAGGAATTGATGCAGGAAAATCGAAGGAAGAAATCGCGAGCGCTCCCATTCTTCCCGGATTTGAAGATTTTCAGGCTCCGGGATGGGGACTGACTTTAGAATTCAACCTTAACACAGCTTATGATGAGCTCACCACAGATTAATTCAGATCATTCTGTAGAAAGAGTCCAGCAACAATCCAGTCAGCACAGATGTTTGTACTGTGGACAGTTTGCTGAACTAGTTTGGGTTCATGGACATGGTCAATGCTCAGCATGTGGAATAAATACAGAAGAATGTTGTAGGGGTGAAAGCTGCGCATATAGCCAGAATCAGTAATCATGCTGAAATCTGAAGTCTATACCTCGGCGGCTGTCTTCACCCTGGGTCATAATTAGATCCCATTTTTCTGAAAGAATATATTCCAATACAAACAAGGTTCTGGGTGTTGTCCCCGAAATCTCGTTGATAATAGCAAAGAAAGTACGTTGGTTCAGATACCATCCGGTTTTGATGGAAGTAGCGCCTGAGGCGCCGGAGTTGTCGATCTGAACCACATCTACCCCAAGTTCACGGGTGGCAAGCGCTTCAACCTCATCTAAAAGCACATCAGTCAAAACATCAGCTGCAGAAATGCCATCTCCACTTGCAAAAACACTTTGCCACGATTCCAGAGAGTAGCATGGTTTATTAAACAGGGTGTAACAAACGATATCAGATTGCTCCATAGGAGGATCACTATCAAAAATGAACTCAGGATTCTGAGCCGTTCCCTGAATGATGTAATACAGCTCTACCGGTTCTCCTTTCTGCCGAGTTGGAGGTGTATATCTGCTTTTTATATTTAAATCAGGATCTTCTACCGGCCCGCTAAACGTAAAGTTCGCTTCTTCCATTACAAAGAGTTTTCCCAAAGGACGGACATACCCTCCCAATCCATTTAAACTTCCGAATAAAGAAAGATCGCCTTTCGTTTCTTTCTGAGCGTCTAACTCACCAGTCAGTTCTATTTCCATATCTAGGTAGTCTCTGTTTCGAACATAAAAATCCCGCTCAATTTCTACTACCATTTCTATAGCAAGGGAGTCATAAGGGCTAAATGTAGAAAGTTCTTCTCCTTCGAGCTGGACTTCCTCAATCTCATTTTCACCAAAATCCTGGAGAAATACATAACCGTTCCGAACGATAATTTTACCCGTTGCTTTCGGGGTAGTGGCAGAGCCAGTCAGCTTACTGTCCAGATCAATTACAAGATTATAGTCTTCGGTATTTGCCAACCTAAAGCGTTCTGCTTTTGCTCTTAAATCTACCGTTTGAGGAATAATACCTTCCAGTGTTACCAAACCATTTGCATTGAAACTGCCTCTTCCACTCTGAGCGGTAAGTTCTTTAACACTTAACCCTTGTTGAGTAAACTCCATGTTAGATTTGATGCCATCCAGTGTAATATTGGCTATCGGAACGGATACTTTTCCTCCTGAAAGTCTTAAATATCCGGATGGTACTAATTCGTTACTAGCTCCTTCCAGGTTCAGGTCGGCATTTAATGTACCCATTAATCCATTCATATATTCGTCGTTCAAGAAGTCATTGAATACCGCAAGATTAAAGTCTTCGGTTTTTACATTTACTTTTATGACTTCTTGCCCTTCAGGAAAAACTACCTGAAATGCTCTGAAGTCATATTCCAGTGGATAGTTAATCTGAATCTGAGCAGCTTTCTGTCCGGCAGCGATTATCTCGCTTTCAATGTTCAGCCCAACTTTTGTATGATCGTAATTAAAACTGGCTGTTACCGTATCAACATTAATCCCTGAAAGTACCGGTTGGGTAAGTGTAAACCTGCCTTCAAAATTAGGTTCTCCGGCTGTACCGGATATGCTTCCATTAAAGCTAATGATACCATCCGTCTCATTTATTCCGAAATCATCCAGCAAAGCTTTAAACCGTGTCAATTCAGATGGGTTTATGACTAGGGTTCCCTCAACCTCTTGGCTGTAAAATTCGTCGGTTAATTCTGATTGATCTTTCAATACAAATGGAACGTCCAGACTTCCTTTTACTCTTTCCTGCTCATCCCAACTTAATGAGACTTCTGCTTTCAGGCGTTCATTATAGATATCAAAGCTCAGATCCAGCGAATCTGCTTCAATATCACCATACTTTAGCCGAGTTAGGTTGAATGAACCATCGCCGGAGGTTTGCTCTTCTGATTTATTGAAGTATAAATTCCCGGACAGTACTCCATCTATAAAACGCTCACCAAATATCACTTCCTGGATAATCCCGAAGTCGAAATCCTGTCCATCTATCCAGGCGTATTGTTCGAGTGTATCGGCATACGGAACCGAGAATTTCAAAAAAGCCCCGGTGGTTGATACCAGATCTAATGTATCAGTTCCAATGGATTGTCCTTTCATCCTTACTTTAAAAGGGCGGCTCATGGTCAATTCAGATTCAGTGGTTATAAAATCAAACCGATCAAAGCGAATATCAATAAGCTCTTCAGACATATCCATATTCAGTAAACCATTTTGGATGAGTCTCCCACGATCACTACCTACAATCTCCAATTCAAACTCTGATCTGAGTGTATCTTCATTTGCGATACCTTCCGAAATAAGACGTATATCCTGAAACGTTACTTCCGAGACCACAGGTGATTCTATTTCAAGATTGAGGTTGAAGCTTCTAAGCTCTTCCATCGTTACATCTGCTTTTCCGCTAATTCCGGAAGCGGTTAATAAAGAATCCACAATAATATCCTGAAGATTCAAGGTCATATTTCCACGTAGAATTCCTGCAGTATCTTGTGTAATCCTGCCTGTAATATCTCCTGTTGCATTCAATATTCCCAAATCAGCAAGCGGAGCCAATGGCTGTATGTTTTTCACCTTCATATCTACTGAAAGCCAATTCTCGGGATCAGTTTCATCCATCACGTTTTTACGACCTGTAAATTCCCCTTCAATAATATCGCTGTTTAAAAGCCCTTCATTTATCACTAGTATTCCATCAGATAGTGTAGCAGAAGCATCCAGTTTTTGGAAACGCGCTCCGTTTATGATACTAGAATCTACTCTTATGCTCGATGAAAGTGTAAGTTCTTCCGGAGTAATTCCCTTTCCTTCGCCCTCTATCACCATATTCAAATAAGTAGGGAAATCACTTAATTGATTAAACTCAGCAACGTTAAATCCTTTTGCAGCAATGCGGTACTTGTAAGTTGGATCGGTGATAAAGTCATTTACATCAAAATTGAATCCAAGCCGACTTTGGTCTATTATGATGTAGCCTTCTCCTGTAAGATCATCCACATCTATTTGACCTTTGAATACATATTCTTCCAATTTCTGCCCGTTAATCGTATTGGTAGAAAATGTCGAGAAAGAAATACCTGTCAAATCTTTCGGATCGATTGAATTAAGAAATGCTTCATAACTGCTTGTAAACGAATATTGCCAGGGCTCTTCAGATAATTCAAACCCCTGTCCTTCCAAAATCACTCCAAAACTCAGGTTCGTTTCGAAATCGGATAACTCAGTCCAATAGGAAACATCAAGATTTTTAAACGCGGCATTAAATTTCCATGATGGAAGATCTGAGGAAATACCGTAAATACTTGGGTACGCGTTTACCTGTTCTTCAAATTGTGGATGAATAGTAAAGTGGCCAAGCAGGTTATCATCCTTTACAGTTCCACCGCCTATTACCCGTTGTAGATAGTAGTTTTGCATCCTTAGGTCCAAAAAAGTAAATCCCCAGATAATATCTGCTTTCTCAAACTCAGGGGTCAGCTTTCCGTTTATTGTAAATCTATATTCTCCTATTTCGGCATCGAGTGAATCGTTGGTAAAACCAGCGACGTTTATTCCATCTCCAAAAATTCCAAACTGGTACAGCACGGGCTGCTCTTCGAATCCTATTTCGGATATCATTTCCAAGTTTGGCGCGAACTCATGATCCATTGAAAGCTCGATTCTAAGTCTTTCGGGAGTTCCTGAAATAGAGAGCCGAAGATTTAGCTCTTCATCAGGAAGTTCAGCTTCCAGATAAGGCTGTATATCAGCCAGTGAAAACGGAAGTGTGGATGCTTCTGCTGTCACAGTAGAATCGTTTGCATTTGCGGAAGCGGATGCTTTTAACAAAGACCGCCCTGATTCGATGATCATCTCCTGTAAGGTAATTTCCTGATTTAACACTCCTGCTGAAGCTTTCACTTTTATAGGATCGGGAAGTCGGCCTTCATCCAGTAAAAAACTGAGCGATGATAGCGAAGCCTGCAATGTATCCGTTTTTTTGAACGAAGCTTTTGCATTCAGGTTTTCAATACTAATTACAGAATCGGGCAAAAAAGAAGGCGAATAAATCCTTGCATTTATATTCTTGAAATGTATTTGTTCTAAAACAAACTGAAGAGATTCTGTTTTTTCCTGATCTGTCGTTTCAGGTTGACTTTCGACAAGTTGCTGAACATTAAATACAGTGTCCTCTTCTTCTTCAATAAAGGAATGCACTCCTGATAGTCTAAGTTCTTTCACAAAGTATGGACCTCTTATAAAACTCCAGATATTGTAAGAAGCGTACAGTGTGTCTGCGGTAAAGATGGTATCTGTTTCAGTTACAGAAATTTGAGTTAATCTGATCTCTTCCCACAAATCTCCACTCAACTCTCCTATGGCAAGTGTACCCTTTAGTTGTTCGTTAGCAATGGATTCGATTTTCTGTTTAACAAAGCTGTGAACAAAATTGGTAGTGAGCAAAAACCTTCCAAGAAGTTGTACAGCGACAAATACGGTAAGAACTATCAGAAAAATCTTAAGTGCTTTGTACTTATTATATGGCGTTACTTCTTCCATTAAAAAGCCTGTCCAATTGTTAAATGAATATCCCAGCGTGCGAACCTTCCGCCGCGGTCTATCCCCCCTGGAAATTGTCTCAGATCCTGTTCATTTGGATTTATTTTATAGCCAACATCAACTCTTATCGGACCAATTGGAGATTCGTATCTTAGTCCACCACCTATTCCAAATTGGACGTTTTTGAGATCAACATCACTCATCCTTCTCCAAACTTGACCGCCATCCAGAAATACCGCAATACCAAAACCTTTCATTAATCCGTGCAGTCGCTGCCTAAACTCGATATTGAAATTGAATAACCCACGCCCACCAATTGGTACATAGCTTAAGGTAGTATCCGATACTTCCGTCCCGTCGTTCACTTCTGTTGAAATAGTTTCAACTACACGTTTAGGACCTAAAAATTGAGTAGTCCAACCTCTAACCGAGTTTGTTCCTCCCACATAAAACTTAACATCTGATGGGAGTGAATCCTGTCTTGCTGAATAAATTGCGCCTCCTCTAACTCTTGTGGCTAAAACTAAATTCCGGTTTATCTCAGAGTATTTTCTTATATCAAGTGCAGCTTTATTAAAGCTGAATGTTGACTCTCCAAATAAACCGGAAAATTCAAGCGAAGGCTGAACGATTAATCCTCGTCTTCCTCTTTGTAGATTTCTTGAATAATAAAGGTTCACTGAAAACGAAGAAATATTGTATGACAGTAAACTATCCGGAAGGACTTGCTCTATACTTACCTCTTCCGTTGTACTACGTACGTTAGACTCGTTATTTATGGCGAATTGATAAGAAAAAGACCCGGTTAAGTTGCGATTATATTCGTAGCCAAATGTATTGATAATTCCTGCTGTAAGAATCTCATAACTACGTTCGTCTCTGAACTGGTAGTACGGATTGATGTTTACGCTACTTTTAGTGTTATACACATATGGAAATAAATATTCAGCGCTGATCTTTCGGTCGTAAAACGAGAGTTTTCCTGATGTACTGAATTGTTCGCCCTTACCTCTAACGTTTCGATATACCCATGTTGCCTGGCCTCGAAATAATCGATAAAAATTAGACCCGGATATCCTTCCATCATCTTCAATAACGCGATCAAAATCTCCACTACCCAAGCGTAGCTGAACCGACCGAAGTGGAAGTTCTTTTACTCTTAGCAGCACATTAAGTGTTGTGTCTCTAGGTTGATCGGGAATGGAGACTAATGCCAACCGAAAAAGGTGGTGTTTAAAAACTTCGCGTTGCGCTTCGCGCATATCTGCTTCGCTAAAATAGTCTCCTTTTTTTATCCCACTTTCTCTAACTATCAGTTCTTTTGAAAGTGTTGCCTCTCCTTCTACAAAAATGCTATCAAATCTTGCTCTCGGACCTGACTCTGTTGTAATTATCAAGTCCGTTTTTTTTGCTATCGAATCGGTTTTTGCTCTCACTTTTGTGTTGGAATAGGGATATCCAAGGCCCCTAAGTGTTTGTTCAAAACGGGCTATTACCTCTGTTTCTTCAATCGGTTCATAAACTCTTCCTTTTCGATAGGGTGACCGCCTTAGTGACCTGGTAAAATCTCCATTATTACTTATAAAGGCACTGTCCTTTGGGGAAGCTGTGAGCTGTATTTCTACAGAGTCAATGCGAATTGGTATATTTTCTGTTACAAAAAAAGTAAGGTGCTTTCTCCATTCTTTTCGTTTGGATTCCAATTGATAGGAAACTTCCACATCGTTGTAGCCTCTTCGTTGGTAGAATCGCTCAATCCTAATTACATCTTTCCTTATTTCTGTTTCCGAAACCTGATAACCGCTTCTTCCCAAAAAGGTAAGTCGCTTCCATACCGAGGGTTGTTCGGTCGCAATGTATTTTTTTATTACAATGTCTTCGAACCGTTTATTGCCTTCGATACTTACCTTCCAAATGCGATCTTTTCTCCCTTCTTCTGTTTCCTGAGCTGCCAAACTCCATGAAATGATTAGCATCCCTAAAAAGGTTACCAAAAAAAAAGTGATATGTTTAGCCTGATAAATGATTTATTTCCTAATTATTGGAGTGCAAAGTATAACCCGAAGATTTATTATTTGAAATGAACCAAAAAAGTTTATCACTATTCATTACTATTAGCCGGTACAGAAAAATGCATATGGTTAAAACAAAATTTCTCTTACTTGTTCCAATTCTTTTATTGGCATGTAAGTCTTCTTCCAAATTCACAGGCTTTTCCTACGATCCTCCGGGAGTTACCAATACTATAGGCAAAGAAACCGAACCTCAAAAACGGAGAATTGTTGGCACTGGCTCCCCGAAGATATGGATTAGTAATGAGTTTGAGTCAGCACGGGCAAATGATTTTTACCAGGTGAACGAAAATACCTTCGAGGTATTACTTTTGCCTGAAAATGCCCCCATTAACAACAGCCCCTGGTTTGGTTTTAAGATATGGAGTGATTCTGCTCAGGCTATAAACCTGAGACTGAAATATAAAGGTGGAAGACACCGGTATTTACCGAAAATATCCGGCCAAAAGGGAACCGTTCAATTCAGCCATATTATCCAGGATGCAAAATACGACACCTCAGACGGTACATTAACCTTTGCATTACATGTAGATGAAAATCCTCAAACGGTCTCAGCACATTTTCTGGATAACATTCGATTCTCAGACCTGGTTGCTCAAACCATGAGGCCTCAAAAGCCATTCATTACCATCGATACAGTTGGATTCTCTCACGAAAACCGTCCAGTATTCGAGTTTACTGCAGATGAAACGAACGTGAACGTTCCGGGAGTATTGATTCTGTTAAGCAGGCAACATCCACCCGAAGTCTCAGGATACCGTGCATACCAGGCATTTTGGAATGAGCTAATTTCCGATTCTGAACTGGCAAAGGAATTTCGGAAATATTTTATGGTAAAAGCTTACCCAATCATAAACCCCGATGGAGTGGTAAATGGCCATTGGAGGCACAATTTCCGTGGAATAGACCTGAACCGCGATTGGGAAAATTTCAATCAACCTGAAACACAAGCGGTTCGCGATGCTCTTTTACCTTTGAAGGACAATGAATCAGCAACTGTGTTTTATGGAATCGACTTCCATTCAACCAATGAAAATATTTTTTACCCAATTAACGAAGAAGTAGTTACAAAACCGGATAACCTAACTCAGCGTTGGGCTGTATTGGTCAAAGAAGATAATCCCGAATTATTTTTCCGAAGTGAAGAATTTGATACAAGTTCTCCCATTTCGAAAAACTGGATGTATCATACTTTTGGATCAGATGCAGTAACCTTTGAGGTAGATGACGAACTTGACGAATTCCAAATCAGAGAGCTTGGTGCAAATGCAGCTCAGTCGCTCATGAAATTGTTACTGGTAGAATGGAATCAACAAAAGAATAATTAATCAAACTAAATGAATGTGCTAACCGAAGGTCTTACTAATTGGAAGCTACGGCTTATACTCAGCGCACTTCTGTGTATGCTGGGATTAGCAGCTATGATTAGTATGATCCTTGGGCTGTTCCTTGAGTTAAGCGTTTTTGATAAAACCATTGTCGCCGTGGCCATCTTTATGGTTGGTGTACCTACCTATTTAATTACGAGTGGCCTCGCAAGCATAGATGAACATACGATTGCCATTTTTTTGAACGAACAGGTTGATGAGCTCTCCGCAAACCCCGAAGTACTGATAAAAGATGACACCGATCTTAATGAAGAAGAAAGAAAAATGAGAGAACAATTACTTTCTGTTTTTTTGGAAAAGCCTGTGTATCAATTTTTACCAGATAAACCGGTAAAACAAGCCTATTTTTTAATGGTTGGTTCGTTAGCCGTCAGTTTTCTTATCTGGTTTTTAAGTTGACCCCCGTGTGGATCAGCCGTAATTTCAACCATGGCGCACGATCATAAACACCACCATCATCATCATCCAAATATTGATGATACCTCAGTTTGGAAACTCTGGATTTCCATTATTCTGAATCTGGCTATCACCCTTGCTGAGTTTATTGGTGGGATTCTTTCAAACAGCCTTGCTCTCCTTTCCGATGCCGTTCATAACCTAAACGATACACTATCCCTTATCATCAGTCTTGTCGCAAGAAAAATTTCGAGAAAAGGAGTAAACCAAAGCAAAACATTCGGATATAAACGAGCTGAAATCATTGGTGCGTTCATAAACCTGATTACGCTGGTTATAGTTGCTTTATTCCTGATTAAAGAAGGAGTTGAACGCTTTTTCGATCCTCAACCCATCGATGGATTCACTATGTTTTGGGTAGCTATTGTAGGGCTTTTTGGAAACTTTATTACAGCAGCGCTGCTTTTCAAAGAGTCGAAAGAAAACCTGAATATGAGAAGCGCCTATATTCATATTCTTTCGGATGGACTCTCTTCGGTTGGGGTGATTATCGGTGGATGGCTTATTTATAAATACGAATGGTTTATTGTTGATACGATACTTACCGTGGGAATCGGAGCCTATATTTTATTTCACTCTTACCACATGCTTCGCGAAACCATCGATATTCTAATGCAATCGAAACCTGATAACCTTGATATTTCTGATCTGCAAACCGCAATGCAGGGTATTGATGAAGTCTGCGGAGTACACCACATGCATGTTTGGCAACTCGATGAATCCCAGATAATGCTGGAGTGCCATGTGGTAATCAAAGAAGAGGATCTTTCCAGAATGGAAGAAGTAAAATCAAAGTTGAAAAAACTCCTCCATGATGAATTCGGGATTTTCCACTCCACGCTGGAATTCGAGTTTGAACCGTGCGGAGCTGTGCACCACGAGCTGGAACATCATCATCATTAAAAAAATATGAGAAAACTTTTCTTTGTCCTTGTACCTGTATTGCTTTTAGTGAATTGCCAATCCGGTCCCGATGTAATTGACGATTTAAGTGACACTTCCTTTCAGCTGGTAAATCAGGACAGTGCTACCGTCACCTTTCCGGATGACTACCAGGGAAAATATGTGGTGATGGGATTTCTCTACACTAACTGCCCGGATATTTGCCCCTTAATTACTCAGAACCTGGTGAAAATCCAGCGGGAACTCGGCTACCGGGAAGACGTACATTTTCTTGGAGTCACTTTCGATCCCGAAAGAGATACGCCATCCGTTCTTTCTGATTATAAACAGGTTTTTAAACTGAATGAGAACTTCGACTTTCTTACAGGAGAACCGGAGGTAATCAGTGCTTTTATGGATAGTGTTCGTGTGAGAAGCCAGGTTTCTCTTACAACTACTACCAGCGATGGAAGAGAGATTTACTTTTTAAATCACTCGGATAAAATTATGGTGCTTGATAAGAAATCCCGAGTGATTATTGAATATGGTGGCAGTATGCCCCAAGTCCCAAATCTTATTATTGAAGACTTTCAATCGCTTAAATGAAAACTTTCTACATTCTCTCAGTTTCTCTTTTTCTTGTTTTCAGTTGTTCTTCTCCTGAAAAACAACCCCTTTCCGGTAGTATTGAAATAATAGATGGCTGGGTGCGTCCCGGTAAAGCTGGTATGATGAGCGCGGCATACTTTAACCTTACAAATAGTACTACTGTAACTGATACATTATTTTCTGTTTCCTCAAATGTGACTACCACCACTCAGATCCACAAATCTTATAAAACTGAAGATGGACTGATGGGTATGAAAGAGCAGGAGTTCGTGCCTCTTCCGGCTGGTGAAACGGTTGCCTTTAAACAAGGCGGACTCCATGTGATGATTATCCAGCCTGAAATGGATTTAGTTGAAGGCGATAGTATAATTTTTACTCTGGAATTTTCTTCTTCCGAAGGTTTTGAAGTGAAGCTCCCTGTTAAAACAACTTCAAACTAATCAAGAAAGCCCGAGCGGTTCAGGCTCGGGCTTTTTGTCGGTTTGAGTTATTCGGTGTACGAATACTAACACTTTATGAAGTGTCTTTCGGTTCGTACGAATTTATTTTAGAACCGGATTGCTTAGTGAGACGCAAACACGGTAGTTGAACCGTCTTTCGCGATCAACAGTACATCGTAGTTATCCGCTTCTCTTCCGGGAACTTCCATTCCAGGCGACCCTATGGGCATACCGGGAACGGTTAACCCAATAGCTTCAGGTCGTTCCTTTAGTAATCTTTGAACGTCTTCAATGGGCACGTGACCTTCTACGATATATCCATCCACAAAAGCAGTATGGCAAGAAGCCAGCTCACGGGTTATTCCGTTCTCAGCTTTAATTTCATTCAGGTTTGGCACGGGCTTTTCAATTACGGCAAATTCTTCTTCGTTCATTTTATCAGCCCATTTGGTACAGCACATACAACCTTCATTTTTGTACATGATTACTTCAAGCTTGCCATCAGCAGTTGTTGTTTCAACTTGTTCAGGGGCTTTATCACCAGATAAAAAAAGCACAGCTGCAAAGCCGATGGTAAAAAGGAGCCCAACTATTAAAATCTTATTGTTTGTCATTATTAAATTATTTCTTTCAGGATGTTCAGAAGATAATAATCATTTAGGGAGGAAACTTATTCTGTGTTAAAAAAGAAAAAGTCTTTACAATTTGCATAAATAACCGTTATCTATATGTTATCTTTAGTGGTAAAATTTTCAGTAAACTAACTTCTTAAGAATCTTATTTATTGGTCATCATGAAAAAACTAATTCTATCGCCTCTTTTTTTATTAATGCTTTTCAGTATTACTGTAGCTCAACAATATGATTTTAAAAAGGGAGACTCTTACACCGTAACCACCTCTGTAGATCAAATTATTACTCAGATGATGATGGGGCAGGAAATGGAAATTACCAATCAAGTAGAAACAGTTGAAAAATATGAAATCTCTTCTGTAGAAAATGGGATATTCACTATTAAAGTAACATCCTTATCTAATAAAACAACAGCTGGTAGTCCTCAAGGTACTGTGACAATGAGTTCTGATGGAACTAGCACAACCGACTTAACTATGAAAGCAATTACGGGGGTTGAGTTTTCATTTAAAATGGACAGGTCCGGGAGGGTTTTAGAAGTTATAGGTACAGAAGCTGCCCAAGCACATGTTAAAAATACGTTAGAAGGCACCCCATTGGCACAATCTATTTCGCAAATTTCCTCCGCATATACCGAAGAAAACCTCACTTCAAATTTAGATACGAAATTTAATATATACCCGGAGTCTCCAGCAAGTGAATGGACAAAAGAGAAAAACCTTACCCTTAATAACATGCCCGTTTCTTTAACCTCTGACTATAGTTTGTCAGGTAATGAAATAACTACAGATGGCACGTTGATTATTTCAGGAAAGGGAGCTTTCAATGGAATGCAGTTAGACATGGATATGGAAGGAACACAAAAAGGAAGCTATATAATCAACAATGAAAGTGGAGCTATTCTTTCTTCAGAATCTGAGACAGAGATGAATGGCTCCGTTAGTACCCAAGGAATTACCATCCCCATGTATATTACTTCTACAACGAAAACTACCATGGCAAAAAACTAGCTGGATGATTTCCCCATCCAAAATTATCGCTCTTTCCGGATTCCTGATGGCCCTAGCCATTGCGCTCGGCGCATTTGGTGCACATGCTCTTAAAGATGTTCTAAGCCCGGACCGGCTTCAAACCTGGGAAACAGCGGTACAGTACCAGGTATGGAATTCTTTAGGAATTATTGGCATGGTTTTGATTGGCAAAACTTTTTTAGTGGATGTTAAGGTGTCAACGATACTTTTGGTAATCGGTATCGTGATTTTTTCGGGGAGCCTTTATACGCTTTGCCTTACTGACATTGGTTGGTTTGGTGCAATCACTCCTGTCGGTGGCATACTATTTATTACAGGTTGGGGTTTATTTGCCTGGAAACTTTTCACTTTAAAGAAGTAAAATGAAAACTCTCTGCCTGTTAAGCATTCTGTTACTTTCTGCATGCTCAGTATTTGATAATGAGCAAGACATTGAGAATTCGGATATAATTGCTACGGCTAATGACCCAGTTTTTTCAGTTTTAAATAAATCTGAACAATCGATACTCTTTTTAGTTATCGAAACAAATACCGCAGCTGTTATTGACCTAGCCGATCCATGTATCGATTTTAACCCCAACCTTGCTCCCAATAGTAAAACTCAATTAAACTACTCTGATATCTGGGGATGGAAACAAGGAGATGATTCTGTCTGGTTTTACTGGACTGATTGTAAAGGTTCCGGAGAATCAAAAACTATTAAGCTCTAACTCAATACTATTATTATGAAAGCAATCTGGAACGGTAAAGTACTCGCCGAAAGTGATGACACCGTCATTATCGAAAACAATCATTATTTCCCAGCCGACTCTATCAATAAAGAATTTTTTGAAGACTCGGATCATCATACTACCTGCCCATGGAAAGGCCTTGCCAGTTACTATTCCATAAAAGTAGATGGCGATATTAACCAAAATGCTGCCTGGTATTATCCTTCCCCTAAAGATGCTGCAAAACAAATTAAAGATCACGTAGCCTTTTGGAAAGGAGTTCAGGTAACGGAGTAGCTTTCTTCACAATCTCTTCACAAAGTTTATTTAGTGTTAAATGGTGGCGCTCACCCATCTTCACAAAATCTTCATAAAACTCTTGTTTATTTGAATCGAATCTAAATAATAGAGTTTTACTTACGTGACTTTTATAAAACACTTCCTTCTGGGAAGTATTTTTTTTGCTATAAGCGGGAGCTTGAATGCCCAGGAGAGTGGACGTCTTGAAGGCCAGGTTTTTTCAAGTTCCGGTTACTCAGTATCAAATGCTTCGATCTATATCAGTTCAACGAAGTGGGCTGTTACCGATGATGAGGGCAAGTTTGAAATTAACTCTCTTTCTCAGGGCATTTATCAGATAAAAATCAGCAAGGTTGGTTTTAAGTCTGCTAACAGGGAAGTTACTATAGGTAAAGACAGAGCCACTTCTGTAGAAATCGTTCTTGATGAAATGATTTATGAGTCTTCTTCAGCAGTTGTTACTGCTACTCGTTCCGTTCAGGATATTGAAGACGTACCTATCGCAATTGATGTTATTTCAGAAGAAGAAATTCAAAATTCGGGATCAGTAAATTTAACCGACATACTCATCGAGCAGGCTGGAATCAGTCTTTCCCCAAACGAAGCAAACGCAATCCAGATTCAGGGGTTTGAATCTGACTACACACTTATTTTAATTGATGGACAGCCATTAGTTGGCAGAACACGGGGAGCTTTAGATATAAGCCGGATCAATACTTCAAATATCCGGCAAATCGAAATCGTAAAAGGACCATCATCTGCACTATGGGGAAGTGACGCGCTTGCAGGAGTAATAAATATTATTACGAAAGAGCCTGATGAGGCTTTTTCAGGAAATGCATTTATGAACTATGGATCAAGGGCTTCTTATAATGCCGGAATTGATCTTTCAATGACACATAACAAAATTTCGGGATTAATAGGAGTTAGCTTTGACGGCAGCGATGGATTCGATCTCAGCGATGATGAGTTTGGGAAAAACCAAAATCCGTATGATAACTTCAGCTTCAATACTTCGATGAATTATGAGATTTCAGATTTGTCTTCCTTATTTTTATCAGGCAGATATTTCAGAAATAACTTTTCCGGACTTACTCTTGCTACTGTTCAGGATCAACAGCTAGGGGTAGGTGAAGAAGGTTGGCAGGATGATGCTTCTTTTCAACTCCGGTTTGATACTTCCCCTTTTTCCCGTTTCAAAACTTCACTCACACTGTATTCAACGATCTATGAAGACTATTCTGAGACCGTTTTTGAAGACCCCGAATTTGAAAATGTAACCACAAATAACCAACAAGGTTTAAGCAGAGCAGAAATACAAAACAATTATAGCTGGTTAGAAAATCATATTTCAACTTTTGGTGGGGGCATTACAACCGAGTTTGTTGAAGCTGAAAGATACCAGGGAAGAAGAAATCAGCATGGAACCTTTTTGTTTGCTCAACATCAAATTCTTTGGAACAAACTAAATGTGATAGCCGGGGTTCGCTTTGATAATCATTCTTCTTATGATTCTTATCAGAGCCCTAAACTATCTTTGAAATACGAAATTTTTGAGGGGTTATCTTTTAAGGCTTCTGTGGGCAAAGGCTTCAAGGCACCTGACTTCAGGACACTATATATCGACTTTGATAATGCAGGAAGTGGATATTTACTTTACGGTGTAAAAAATATAGGTACTCAATTAGCTTCTTTTGAAGAAGATGGACTTATCGCGAAGTATTTCATAGCGCCGGAACAAATTACTGACCTGAACCCGGAATTTTCTACTGCTTACAATACCGGACTTTTTTTTAAAACTTCTGATTCCAGGTTTACATCCAGCATTAACTTTTTCTTAAATAATGCTAACAACCTGATTGAAGCTCTTGAAGTTGCAGAACTAACTAATGAAAATAGTGTTTTTGGGTATATCAACATCAACAAAGCAAGAACACGGGGTATAGAATCCGATCTAAATTACTTTATAACTAACGATCTGCAACTTTCTGTGGGCTATCAATACCTGGACGCTGTACAAATAGCCAAAGAATCGAGAACAGTAATAGAAAACGGCCAGGTAGTTACCAAAGATGTGGAATTTAATGTACCACTAAGCAAACGCCCCAAACACTCCGGAACGGTCAAATTATTCTATCAGGAACCGTTCTTTGGCACTCAGATATCTATTCGTGGTATTCTAAAAAGTGAATATTTCTTTAATGACAGAAACGCGAATCAGAAAGCAGACAATAATGAATTTACTGATGCATACAGTATCTGGAACATCTCCGCTTCAAAACAATTTGCCGAAAAATTCAGAGTACAGGTTGGTGTAAATAACATCCTTGATCATACAGACCCCGAATTTCTCCGGCACCAACCCGGAGCTACTTTTTTTACCAAAATCATTTTTGAATTCTAAAACTAAACATCAAAAAATAATGAGACGTAATCTTTTAACACTATTCACTTTAACCAGCATTGTTTTATTTACCGCGTGTGATAAAACCGATTCGGATGACAAATTTACCGGAGAGTTTGAGACCGCTACAGATATACAGGCAGGAAACAACGGTTTCACTTTCTTCAATCTTTCTTCAGGAGAGGTTGTAACCGATTCAAATTCTACCACTTGGGATCTTGGCTTTAAAGATGCCGGTTTTGAAATCTTTATTATCACAAATGGTGGTTTTCGTGGCCCGGGAGAAGGCGGTGGTATTTTACTTGATGTAGCTTTTGACGATGTGGTTGAAGTACCTTCTAATGACCAATTCAGTGTTGAGTCAGAAAATGCTTACGCAATTAATCCTGCACCTGGAGGATGGTGGATATATACTGCTACTCAAATCGAGCCTAATCATGCAGTATTACCAAAAACTCCGCATACCATCTTAGTGCGTACAGCAACGGGTGGATATGCTAAAATTGAAGTTTTAAGTTACTACGAAGGCAACCCGGATACATCAAGACCTGAGTTTGCAAACTTACAAACCCGCCCTGCTTCCGGATATTTTACTTTTAAATATGAAGTGATTGATTAATCACTTTATTGTTGGTTAAAAGGCAGCGAGTTTTACTTGTTGCCTTTTTTTGTGCAATCCGTTTCCTTATTGATTCAGGTTTTTGATTACTAAACTCTCATACTATGAAAAAGTTATCCCTGCTTTGTTTGATTGGAATTCTGAGTATTCAATTCGGCTATGCCCAAAACGAAGTTGCCCGTGAACGAGCTTCGTTAAGAGGCATTCAGGAGCTTGGCATTGTTGTAAATGTGGAACATTCAATGGGAGTTAAGCCCGAATCTTTGAATACCCGTTTAATCAGAAAAGCTGTTGAAGAGAATTTCAAAGATCTACCAATCAGCATTATAACCGACAGAACACTACGCCAGTCTGATGAATTTCCAATCCTTCACATCCACGTCAATATTATGAGAGCCTCCAATCAAACCTATCCGTTTTCAATTGAATTGAATTTCTATCAACCTGTAAAATTGGTTTTGAATAGGGATTTGCAAACGATGGCTTCTACCTGGAATAAAGGACAGATTGGGGTAGTTTCCGAGAATATGATTCACATCATTGCTGATGAAGTAGTAGCAGTGAGTAATTTGTTTAAAGACGAATTTGAGGAGGTGAATTAATGAACATCGAAGAGTTTCGTGACTATTGCCTTTCTTTTCCTGGTGTAACCGAAGGATTTCCTTTTGATGAAAGCACACTTGTATTTAAAGTAATGGGCAAGATGTTTGCTATTACCGGTATTGATGACTTCGAATTTATAAACCTTAAATGCGACCCTGAGCGTGCTATTATTTTGCGGGAGCAACACGAAGAAATAAAACCCGGTTGGCATATGAGTAAAATTCACTGGAATTCGGTGTACCCGAATGGTTCTTTGGACGATGAGTTAATCAGGGAGCTTATCAATCATTCGTATGAACTAATTGTTGACAGCCTACCAAAAAACAAAAAAGAAGAACTTAAGAATCTGTTGTAGCTTGTTTTGCTTTTCGTGGCATAAAGCGCCCGAAGGTTTTTTTCAGAAACCACCAGAAAAATTTCCGTTGACCAAATAACGTACCATATACTATCAAGAGCAGGTTATAAAGAGGCAGAATCGTCGCAATCCAGATCAATATTCTAAGCCATAGAGGAAGATCAGGAGTAACCCCCAGTACATCAAACACAAACTCCTTAGCATACATCGCAGAAAACCCAGTACAGGAGAATACAATTAGGATAATAAGCACCTGCCAGTTGCTTTCAATTTGCCAGCGCTTTTTAAGTCGGTCAACCAGATTCATACAGTGAAATTTTAAAACTTTGAAAATACGTGATTAATAGCTTTAATGAAGACAGTTATTTACAAAATGTTCTTAATCATTTTCAGAATAAACCAGTAGAAAGAAGTTGCAATTACCTGTTCGGGGGAGTAGTTTCTCCCAAGAATAGGAAGGATTTGAGTTATACAAAATTACGGGTTGGGAATGCGTAAATATGTAATGGAAGCCATTGGTACGTTTTTCTTAACGTTGGCAATGGGGCTTACGGGAGATGCCTTTGGAACAGGCCTGATGCTTGCCGCATTGGTTTACGGAGGTATGCATATATCGGGTGCGCATTATAATCCCGCTGTTTCATTCGCATATTTCATCAGGCGCAAAATTTCTTTTAATACTTTTACAGGATATTTAACCAGCCAGAGTCTTGGGGCATTTGCCTCAGCAGGTGTTCTTCTGTTCTTATCAGGGGAGGTTTTTTATGTAGAACCACCCGCATCCACCGATATTTATCAACAAGGGATAGTAGAACTTCTATTATCATTTGTGCTGGTGTTAACTTATCTGAGTGTTAGTTCATCTAAAGTACTTGCCTCAAACAAAGCTTATGGTCTTGCAATAGGATTGGTACTTACAGGCATGATACTTCTCGGAGAAACGATTTCTGGCTCTGTATTTAATCCTGCAATTTCTATTGGTGTCTCAGGACTAGACTTTCTTGCTATTCAGGGAGGCTCCTTCAAATACATTCCTTTATATACTCTCGCACCATTGGCCGGTGCTTCTCTCGCCGCATTAGCCCATCAATATCTTAACGACTAAAATCAGGCACAATCTAAAGAGAAATAAAACCTGGATCCCTTTTCAGGCTCACTTTCAACAAATATCTCTTTTTGATGAGCGGTTAATATTCCTTTTACGATCGACAGCCCAAGACCTGTTCCTCCTTTATCTCTGGATCTTGCTTTATCCGTTCGGTAAAAACGATCGAATAGTCGTTCCAGATGGTCTGTACCAATCCCAATTCCGGTATCTGATATGGAGACCTGTACTTCGTTCCGATTGAGTTTACACTCAACTGTAATACTGCCTTTGTTGGTATATTTAATGGCATTGGAAACCAGATTATCCACTACCTGTTCAATTTTATCCCGATCAGCTTCTACTTTGGCTTCTTTTTGAATACTCAGATCGATTTGCAATCCCTTTTCAACAGCAATCGGCTTATATGTACTAACTACTTCATTAAGAAGCGTTCCTATTTCAAACTCTGTTTTTCGGATGAAGCTCTCATCATAGTCATATCTCTGTAACGACTTAATATCTTCAAACAAACGAACCACACGCTCTACCTGCTTTTGTGCCGTGGCCATATATTGTGATTTTTTCTCGTCATCGAGATTCGGAACCTGAATCATCTCCAAAGCTCCGGAAATGGTATGCAACGGATTCCTGACTTCATGAGTGATATCTGCAAAAAACTGATTCTGTTTTTCATTGAGCTTTTTTAGCTGCTCGTTATCCGCTTTTAATGTACCCGCCATCTTATTGAGCGATTCGGCCAACATCCCGAATTCGTCATTTCGATTCACATTCAGTTCTTTGTCCAGGTTTCCGTCAGCAATCTCCAACGCAGCTTCATTTAGTTCCCGAATGGGTCCTGAAAGATATCTTGCGAATAAAAAGCTCACGATAATTACGACAAGAATAGACCCTATCATCGCGCCGTAAATCAAGTGCCGAATGCTTGCCTCAGCCGCATACAGGTCATCCTTGTATTGACTGATTCTCAAATACTGAGCATCCGATCCATTCTTTCCTATTCTTCGGAAAGAAATAAGTTTATCCAGCCCTTCTTCATTGATTATGACTTGTGTTTCACTTCCATCCAGTTGCCCCTGTAGTTCAGCATTCAAAAATTCTCTTGAATTGGCAAATTCTGACTGATTAGATGGCGCTTCAACTAAGAGATTTCCCAGTGAGTCAAAAAGAGCAACGTTATAGCCTGTTAGCTCCGACACAAAGGATGTTTTGAGTAAAAGTTCATCGTTTGTTGTTGTCTCTTCAAACGATTGAGCAAAAGTCCGTGCATCATTCTCGAATTTCTGAATAGCTTCATCCAGCAAAAAAGTACGAATGCTTAAAATGGCATAAGCACTAATAACCACCACCCCGATAGAAAGCAGTGTTATATAAACCGTAGCTAATTTAGCCTGGATATTCATTTATGCAGATAATCGCGGTTGAAACCATAACCTACTCCGCGATATGTTTTGATGAGCTTTCCTTCATCTTTCATTTTAATACGAAGGTTTTTAATGTGTACATCCACAGTCCGGTCGAAAATGTATTTCTCCTCATCGGTGATGTGCTCCAGGATTTCGTGCCTGCTATATACCAGTTTGGGGTGCTGGAAAAATAATTCTGCGATAATATATTCTGTGTGCGTCAAATCCACTTTTCCTTCATGGATATACATCTCTTTTGAATCTGTATCCAAATACACATGCCCGTACTGAAGCCAGTTACTTCTTTCCGGGTTTTGCCGCCTGAGCTGACTTTCCACATGTGCCTTAATCAAATTTAAACTCGCTGGCTTTTTTATGTAATCATCTCCACCAAGCTCAAGTCCTTCAATCTCATCTTTCTCCTCATCCCGTGCGGTTAAAAACAAAACGGGAATCTCATTCACTACCGGATGTTGACGAATATGTGTACAAATCTCTTTTCCATCATGATAAGGGACCATGATATCAAGAATGGCCAGTTCCAGCTCATTAGCATGATCATCTATATACTTAAATGCTTCCTTGCCATCCTTAGCCCAATACACTTTGAAATCATTTAATTCGAGAAAATTTGCGAGCATTTCACCAGACTCGATTTCATCTTCAACAAGTAAGAGGGTATGTTTGTAGTTCATCCTTTTCTTAGGGTTTGTAAATTGATTAAGTTGAAAAGAAAGTACACAGAATGAACTACAAAAATAAAATAGTCTGGATAACTGGTGCATCTTCCGGAATTGGCGAAGCTTTTGCGAAAGCTTTTTTAATGAAGGGGCAAAACTCATCCTATCATCCCGAAGGGAAGAAGAGTTGAACCGTGTGATGACAAATCTGACCGCTACCTCCGATAACTGCTACATACTGCCTCTTGATTTATCTAAACCTGAGACTTTGAAAGAGAAGTCTGAAGAAGCTTTGAAGGCTTTTGGTGGGATTGATGTGTTGGTGAATAATGGAGGAATAAGTCAGCGTTCATTATTTGCTGAGACCGAGATGGATACAATTCGACGTTTAATGGAAGTGAATTTCTTTGGATCAGCAGAGTTGACCCGTGCAGTTCTCCCATCAATGATGGAACAAAAAAGTGGTCACGTTATAGTAACCAGTAGCGTTGCGGGTAAATTCGGCACCAAGTTCCGTTCCGGTTATGCGGCAAGCAAACA
>JBLLNP010000021.1:0-54160 GCA_048058975.1 Balneola sp. | reverse complement strand
TTATAGAGCTTATAGCCAGATTTTCAAATAGGTATAAAGAGCATAATGGCAGTATTTTCCTAAATAAAGTCATGTAATAAAGAACCGATTTTGCTGATTTTCAGAATCCAATAATATTTCTTTATCAGTGCTCTTTTAATCTACTTCTTAAACTATATTTTATGTATCAAAAATAAACTTAATGCCAAAAGATGATTCGATTCCTATACGTAGTCTTATTCTTACTTCCCTCTTTATTGTTTGCCCAACAAGTAGCTGATACCAGTTATAATCCCCCAATTCCCAACCCAGTTTACGAGTTTGGAGAAGGCCCATTAGTTTATATTGACGAAGGGCATTTTAATTTTCATACAAAAGAAGGAAGATATAAAGCGTTTGCTAATTTAATTGAACGGGATGGATATGTTGTTAAACCGTACTTAGGAGACTTTGAATATGCTCGTTTATCAGAAGGTAAAATTCTCGTTATCTCAAATGCTTTAAATGAAGCAAATGTTAGCGATTGGGTTCTACCTACCCCTTCTGCTTTTACAAAAGAAGAAATAAATATAGTTGAAGAATGGGTTTCTGATGGTGGTAGTTTATTTCTAATTGCCGATCATATGCCCATGGCCGGAGCAGCAGAAGATTTAGCAAAAGTATTTGGATTTGAATTCACCAATGGCTTTGTAATTAATTATGAAACAAGAGGATCGGGTTTTTTCAATATTGAAGATGGAACACTTTTTGAAAACGATATTACGAATGGAAGAGATTCCTCCGAAAAGGTATCTCAGATTGCTACATTTACCGGGCAAGCCTTTGACATTCCAAATGATGCAACCCCAATCCTAACTTTTGGCGAAAACTTTGTAAATCTATTACCTGACACTGCATGGGCATTTACTGATAGTACTCCAAGAGCAGATGTAGATGGAATGTTTCAAGGAGCTTATAAAACCCATGGAAAAGGTCGAGTTGTGGTTTTTGGTGAAGCGGCAATGTTTTCAGCTCAACTTGCAGGAGCACAACAACGAAAAATGGGAATGAATAATGAGGTTGCTCCACAAAACTACCAGCTGCTTTTGAATATCATTCACTGGCTGGATGGGATTATTGAGTAAATTATTAGAAACAAAAAAAGCCAATGCATGTGCACCGGCTTTTTAAAATTCTTTAGGATTTGCGAGCGAAGTGAAGCAATCTCATAATTAACGAGACCACTTCGTTCCTCGTGGATAGGTTACCCTTCTACCACAGACTCTGCTAAAAGCGTTAGCTTATTCTTTGCCACTTCCACAAAACCACCGGAGATATTGTAATTTACATCTCCGTCTGTTTTGCGAACCAGAACGATTCCTTCATCTAAAGCTGAGACGATGGGTGCGTGATTTGCTTTTACCTCAAAGCTTCCCATCACACCCGGCATTTGCACACCAGTTACATCTCCTTCAAACAAAGAACCATTTGGGGTTAATATCTGAGCTTTAAATGTACTCATAGATATTCTCCTTAGGCTTCAGTAGCTTCGGCAAGCATCTTCTCACCTTTCTCAATCGCTTCTTCAATGCTTCCAACCATGTAAAAGGCATTTTCAGGCAGGTGATCCAATTCACCATCGATGATCATCTTAACACCTTTAACGGTATCATCAATCTTTACATACTTACCAGGAGCTCCGGTAAACTGCTCTGCCACAAAGAATGGCTGAGAGAAGAAACGCTGTACACGACGTGCACGACTTACAACTAATTTATCTTCGTCAGAAAGTTCGTCCATACCAAGAATAGCGATGATGTCCTGAAGGTCTTTGTAGTTTTGAAGAAGAATAGTTGCTCTTCTTGCGGTATTGTAATGCTCATCACCTACTACTTTAGGATCGATAATACGTGAAGTAGAATCCAATGGATCTACCGCAGGATAAATACCAATTTGAGTTAATGCACGGGAAAGTACCGTAGTCGCATCAAGGTGAGTAAAAGTTGTTGCCGGAGCAGGATCAGTCAGGTCATCGGCAGGTACATATACAGCCTGTACCGAAGTAATAGATCCTTTTTGAGTGGAAGTAATACGCTCCTGCATCGCACCCATCTCAGTAGCAAGTGTTGGCTGATATCCTACCGCAGACGGCATACGTCCCAGAAGTGCAGATACCTCAGAACCAGCCTGAGTAAATCGGAAAATGTTATCAATAAACAAAAGAATATCTCTTGATACTTCATCACGGAAATATTCAGCTACTGTAAGACCAGAAAGTGCTACACGAGCACGTGCTCCAGGAGGCTCGTTCATCTGGCCAAATACCAGTGTTGCCTGAGACTCTTTTAATTTAGACTCGTCAACTTTGGAAAGGTCCCACTCTCCTCTTTCCATAGACTCTTTGAATTCATCGCCATAATTGATTACGCCAGATTCGATGAATTCACGAAGAAGGTCATTTCCTTCACGAGTACGCTCACCAACACCGGCAAATACAGAAAGTCCACCATGCTGCTTCGCGATATTGTTGATAAGCTCTTGAATCAATACTGTTTTACCTACACCGGCACCACCAAAAAGACCAATCTTTCCACCTTTTGCATACGGGCAAAGCAAGTCAACTACTTTAATCCCTGTTTCCAACATCTCAGTTGAAGTTGCGAGCTGATCGAAAGCGGGAGCGTCTCTGTGAATCGGATAGCTTCTCTTGCCTTCCGGTGCTTTAATACCGTCAATCGCTTCGCCTACTACGTTGAATAATCTTCCACGGATATCCTCTCCCACAGGCATTGCAATAGCCTGACCAGTATCAACTACTTCCATACCACGAACCAAACCATCGGTAGAGTCCATCGCGATAGTTCGCACTCGATCTTCACCAAGGTGTTGGGCTACTTCAAGATACAGCGTAGAGCCGTCGGTTGGGTTTTTAATAGTTAGGGCGTTCAGGATAGATGGGGTTTTTCCTTCTGAAAAATCAACATCAACAACAGGTCCGATTACCTGGGCAACTGTTCCTTTATTCATGTGCGAAACTGCGATTTATTTAAAATTTGGTGTCAAAACATTTTGAAAAATTTGCACTGCTGCAAAGGCTGATAAAGATAGGGAGATATAGAAAGAGAGGCAATCTGGAATTGACAATTCAAATCAGATAATCAGATCACATTAACATGCAATTAATCTGACTTATATACTCAGATTATCTTTAAGCAAAAAAATGAGACTCCAGTTACTCCCACTTTATTTTTCAATTCTTATTTTCGCTTCATGCGCAATTCCTGCTCCCATCTCTCAACTTAGTCCGGACGAAAAACATGATTCTTTCTGGCTGAATGGAAGACAGGTACTATATCAAGCCAAAGACAGTATTTTTGTAGAAGTCTCCTTTTATGAGCGCCAAGAAAATCTTTTTATTTTTGACATCACAATGATCAACGAATCTGGTAACAATGTTTTGATTGACCCTTCAGTAGTCTTCTATATTCCAATATCATCTACAGGAGATACATTGAGGAGCATTTCCGCAGTTAATCCCGAAACCAAAATTCTCGAACAACAGATGAGAATTAATAAGCTGGATGCAAAAAGAAGATCAGAAGCTCGTTCCGCCCTTCTTTTTGGTTCTCTTGAATTAGCAGCCTCTCTTTCCGGAGATTATCCAAGTGAGGATAATGAACCCAATGCACTGGACAGGTATTATATTGAAACAGCCCGAATTGATGCCGAAACCATTGGGGTTCTAGAACAAAAAGAATATTGGGAAACACAGCCTGTTCGAAAAACCACCCTTTTTGATGACCACTATACAACAGGTCAAATATTCCTTAAGTACAGAAAAAAAGTTGATAAACTTGGATTAATCATACCTTTAGGAAATCAACAATTTGAATTCTGGTTCAACCATTCGGAAATTAAACACCAAGATTTCAGATAGGTAAGCTCTTCACACAATCTTCACATTTGGTTGTTTTATTATCGGCTTTTGAAATTTCGACTTAAAGAAACCCGATTTCATGCCCTTAGTAGCTTATATACCTATTTCTACCACTCTTTTTTGTATCTATTTCTTTTATGTGATTTACAATCACTGGCGGCAAAAACCCGATGCACTCTATTTGTTATGGTGGACATTAGGTGTGGTTTTTTATGGGATCGGAACACTGGTTGAAAGCATTCATACCATTTATGGTTGGAGTCCGATTATTTTTAAAGCCTGGTATATTGCAGGAGCTTTTTTGGGTGGGGTTCCGTTGGCTCAGGGTACAATCTACTTGCTTATAAAAAGGAAAATAGCAAATATCATGACCAGCGTGTTAGTAGTGGTACTTATCATTTCCAGCATTTTGGTGATCCTCTCCCCGCTTAATGAGTCACTGGTTTCTGAAAAGCTAAACGGAAACGTGTTAGAGTGGACATTCATCCGATACATCACTCCTTTCGTTAATATCTATGCGGTTATTTTTTTAGTAGGAGGAGCTTTTTACTCGGCTTTTAAATATTACAAAACCGTAGAGTTCAAAGGCAGATTTTGGGGAAATGTGCTCATTGCTGTTGGAGGAATTCTTCCCGGAATCGGAGGTACTGCTACAAAAATGGGAAACACTTATGTGCTCTATGTAACCGAGCTGATTGGCATACTTTTAATTTTCTGGGGCTACATAGTAATTAAAAACGACCGATCTCTTTCTGTTCATGATAATCAGGTGAAGACCGCTTCTTCTTAATCGCTTATGCGGCTTTATAAGATTTGTTTTATGTTAGCGTTACGGCTTCATCAATTAACAAATCCAATCCGTTATGGCTGCTCTTCTATTTAGTTTTATTCTTCTGTCTAATTTTCAATCTTCTGCATCAGATTCATCTATTGTTACATCTGAAATTACACAGGTAACTGTTTTTAAAAACCAAGCTCAGGTACAACGTAAGTCTGAAGTTATTTTAAAGTCTGGCACTACCGTTATCGTATTTACAGGGCTTTCAGAAACCCTGGTTGATCAAAGCATTCAACTAAAAGGCTCAGGTGTTTTTACCCTTCTTTCGCTTACCACCCGAAATGACTTCACAGAGAAAACGGTTTATAAGACAGATATTCAAGTTTTAAGAGACCGTAAAGTTGAAATTCAACAGCAAATAGCCGGGAAACAGGCTGTACTTGAAGTGATACAACACGAAATAAATATGCTTGCTTCTACACAGGAGATTATCAAAAACAACAAACTTACTCCCTCGGAAATCAATGCCCTGATTTCTTTATACAGAACCAATCTTTCTGAGCTTCTGAACAAGAGAATCGCAACAAGTAACGAACTCCATAAACTTCAAAGTGAACTCGAAAAAGTGAACAGGCAGATCAATGAAAGTTTTGGTACTGAGCGAACCAGTTTTAAAGAGGTTATTGCAGAGGTTCAATTAGATAGCCCACAAAAAATCGAATTTATTTTAGAATATCAGGTATATAGTGCCGGCTGGATAGCTTCGTATGATATCCGTTCTTCCGATATTAATTCTCCTCTGGACATTTCGTACAAAGCAAAGATTTATCAAAATACAGGAATCGATTGGAAGGATGTAAAGTTCGTTATTAATTCAGGAGATCCAACATCGAACGCAACAAAGCCTGAGTTGAATACAAATTATGTAGGTTATTATTCTTCTTTTTATAGAAATAATCGTTCGGTAATTATGCCTTCCAATGTTCTTTCAAGAAAGACTAATGAAGTAAGTGTCATAAGCGGTGTGATAAAAGATGAGCATACGGGTGAATCTCTGCCAGGGGTAACCATTTTTCTGGAAGGAATAGATAGAGGTACTTCAACAAGCGCTGATGGTTATTTTCAAATTTCTCAAGTAAGGAATGGATATCATGTTCTAAGGGTAAATTCTATTGGATTTGTGCCACTTAGAATTCCTGTACAAATTTCAAATAACGGATTATATCTGGAGATACCTTTAGAGGAGGATATAGTAGGTCTTGATGAGTTAGTTGTAACTGGATACTCTTCAAGAAATAAAGTTGAGTCAGTAACTACAGCAGTTGTACAAGCTGCACCTTCAGTTTATGAACCACAAGTTATCCAAAATCAGGAAGTATCCAACCAAACAAGTTTTAGTTACGAAATAGCTATCCCCTATTCGGTTCCCTCTGATGGAAAATACCACACAGTAGAAATAAAAAATGAAGCCCCAAAAACTGACTATAAATATTCTACCGTGCCTAAGCTTTCCAAGTTTGCCTATTTAATTGGAAATATTCCTGATTGGAATGAACTAAACCTGATTGAGGGAGAAGCAAATATCTACTTCGATAATCGTTTTGTAGGTACTACTTTTCTTGATCCCGTTTCTTTGGAAGACACCCTCTCGGTTTCGCTGGGAAAAGACGAACGTATTGTGATTGATCGCAAACAACTAAAAGAATTCTCCACAAAAAACTTTTTCAGAAACCGTACCCGCGAAAACCTGCAATTCGAAATTAGTGTAAGAAATACGAAAGCCCAGGCGATAACAATCATGATTGAAGACCAGATTCCCATTTCAACTAACGAAGAAATCAAAGTTTCGGTAAATGAGCTTTCAGATGGTAAACTCGAAGAAGACACAGGAATTGTCACCTGGGAATTGACTATTGAACCTGGAGAAACTCAAAGAATCCGTTTCGGTTTCGAGATCGAGTATCCTAAAGGAAAAAGAATAGTTTATTAACAGAGTAAAAACCAGAAAATTCAATCCCTTGCTTTTTTATTTGAACATAAAAATTTCATTTGTAAAGAGAATAAAGCTTAATTAATATATTTAGTAGCGAATTCTAAATAATTGAGGTGATCTTTTGCTTACGAGTAACCGACTTCTCTTTACGGGTTTAGTTTTTTTTATAGCATTGACAGGGGCATGCTCCAATTCATACTCTACAAAATTAATAAATACCCGGCCTGCCCTCGAAAGCTCATCCGAAGTATTAACCTACCTAGATAGCGATGACATTCACGGCGATATTCAAATCCTTGGTAGCATTGATGTAAGCAGAACAAATTTAGCATCATGCAACTTTAAGGACTTAGATCCCGAAATCATAGACTTTGTGAAAAATTCTGGCGGCAATGCCATTATCTTCAATAGGTTTTTGACTGGTAATAAAACAAATACCCCCTGTAAAGACTTTACCGCAAATATTGCATTCATTGATTTCCAAAACGATTCTTTGGTTTTTAATGAAGACTCTCTTTTGATTAATTGGGAATTTGAATCTGATCCCCTGGAAGGGATTTATGAAAGCATAGGTCCAAACCTCCGGGATGTACGACTGGGAGTAATCAAAAACTCTCTAAATAATTACTCTTTACTTCATTACGGAGAGGTTTCCGACACATACAATCATATTTGGAGAAAAGGGAATATTAAAGGAATGCTAAACCCTACAGGTGCTTCCAATACGTTTAAGGCAGACTGGATAAACGAGAACAGGACCATTAGCAACAATTATATTATTTCATTTCAGAATGGAATAATGAACCTGATCAATTCCCGATATGGTTTTCAGCAATCTTTCCTTAAAGTTTCCCCCGTAAATAACAGAGTGAATTTCTCCTCAGCCACGGGTTTTGCCATTTCAGAAAAAGGATATATAGCCACAAATTATCATGTGGTTCAAAATGCCAGAAAAATTACTGTACGAGGTGTAGCCGGAAATTTTGACAAAGAGTACCAAGCTAAAGTTGTTCTGGAAGATGCAAACAACGATCTCGCAATTATTCAGATAGAAGTACCCAATAATGAAATTGAAAAAATCCCTTACGCATTAAAAAATTCTTTGGCAGATGTAGGTGAGGAAGTATTTACTCTAGGTTACCCGTTACGTTCTTCTATGGGGGATGAAATTAAACTCACAAACGGTGTTGTAAGTTCAAAAACAGGTTTCAGAGGTGATGTTACTTTATATCAAACCTCTACTGCTACCGAACCCGGAAACAGTGGCGGACCTCTTTTTGATTCTGAAGGCAGAATAGTTGGTATTATTTCTTCTAAACATCCTTCTGCCCAACATGCTACCTATGCTGTAAAATCAAATTACCTGGCTAATCTTTTTGAGTTATTACCGGAACAATTTTTACCCCAAACTGATAATGAAACTTCCGGAACATCTATTACTGATCAGGTTAAAAAACTTACCCCCTTTATTTATATCATAGAAATTGACTAAGAAGGAATACAAACCTACTTTTTCTGTTCAATCCACTAGCAAATCCGACCTTAAAATTTTATCTTTGTTTTCTTACGAGCCGATCTAGCCCATCGGCTTGTTTTTTTGAACCGAACACAACCAAAGGTGATCAAAAATCACCTTTTTTCGTAGTTATAACCAAGAAATTTTAAAAACCTGAATCCCGTGGAAACTGAATTCAACGAACGCTCAGCCAGTATCGACATACTTATTGAATTTGATCTTAATCAAAATTTAGATTTCTCCATCGCGGATGAATTGGACACCAGAGAGAAAGCTCAGGTTCGTGAGTATGTTCAAAATATTTTCAGACGAAGAAGTTACCTCGACTTCCTAATTGATCACTATTCTAGCATAGCCGTTGATGAGATGAAGGCAGAGCTGAAAAATATCCTTCGATTAGGGATTTACGATATGCTGTTTATGGACAGCACTCCCGACTATGCCGCCATCAACGAAGCAGTTGAAATAGCTAAATTTAAATTAGGTTCTAAAACAGGTGATCTGGTTAACGCGATCATGCGTAACCTTCAGCGCGATATTGAAAATCTTCCAAAACCTGCTTACAAAGATCGTACGAAATTGGTTGCAGCTACTTTTTCTCATCCGGAATGGATGGTGGCACGATGGAGCAAGCGATTCGGAGAACGTGAAGCCTTTAAGCTGATGCAGGCAAATAATAGCCGCCCGAACTACTATGTTCGTGTGAATACCCTTCGTACAACTCCCGAGAACTTTGTAAAGCGTATGGAAAAAATGGGCGTTGAATTTGAAGAAAGTGAGTGGCTTCCAAATTTCTATAAAGTGGATTCCGTACAGCCTTTCATTGAAAAAGGATTATTAGCAAAAGGTGTGTGCCAGGTTCAGGATATCGCGGCAGGACTCGCTCCTTTTGTACTTGATCCTCAACCTGACGAAAAAATCTACGATTTATGTGCTGCTCCGGGAACTAAATCCATCATGATTTCAGACCTCACCCAAGGACAAGCTGATATTCTTGCTGTTGATATTTCCGCCGACCGATTAGAAAAGCTTGCTGAAAGTGCGCTTAACTTCAATGCAGAGAATATTAAAATTCGACGCGGTGATGTTCTCGAACTTTCCTTGCCACTTGCTGATGCTGTGCTTCTGGATGCTCCATGTACCGGAACAGGAGTACTTAGTAAAAGAGCTGACCTTAGATGGAGAAGAGATGAAGAAGGCCTGAAAAATGCTGTTGAGCTTCAGGAACAACTCCTCGAAGAAGCTGCCAACATGGTAAAACTTGGCGGAAGATTGGTTTACAGTACCTGTTCTATCGAGCCGGAAGAAAACATGGAGCAAGTTCATAAGCTTCTCGAAAAAATGGATGACAACTTTGTGCTGGAGCCTCTGGAGGACTACGTACCAGAAGAAGTATTAACTGAGAATGGACTGGCCTATCAGACATTCCCGCACATTCACGGATGTGATGGTCACTTTGGTGTTCTTCTAAAAAGAGTTAAGTAATTTTTATCGCCACTAAACCTCAAAAACACAGAAGTAAATTACTTTTTGTGCTTTAGTGCTTTCGTGGCAAACCCATTTAAGCCATGAGTAAAGAGATACCCGCTCAATACGATCCTTCCAAAGTTGAAGACAAATGGTATTCCTATTGGATGGAGCACAATTATTTCCATTCAGAAGTAGATCATACCAAAGAACCGTTTACGATAGTGATCCCTCCTCCTAATGTTACAGGCGTACTTCACATGGGGCACATGCTCAACAACACTATCCAGGATGTATTGACTCGTCGTGCAAGGATGCAAGGTTTTAATGCCTGCTGGGTTCCGGGAACGGATCATGCTTCCATCGCAACCGAAGCAAAAGTGGTTCGGAAGCTTCGGGAAGAAGGTATCAAAAAAAGAGATTTGACCAGGGACGAGTTTCTGGAACATGCCTGGGAATGGACGCACAAACACGGCGGCATTATTCTTGAGCAGCTAAAGAAGCTCGGAGCGAGCTGTGACTGGGATCGTACCGCTTTCACCATGGATGAAAAATACTCCGAAAGCGTAATCGATACCTTTATCGACCTGTATTCTAAAGGAAAGATTTACCGTGGCGCACGTATGATCAATTGGGATCCTGCTGCGCTTACTGCTTTAAGTGATGAAGAAGTAATTCATAAAGAAGTTAATTCGAAGCTTTATCATATCCGGTATAAAATTGTTGGTTCTTATGAATTTGTAACCATCGCTACCACTCGTCCGGAAACCATTCTTGGTGACACAGCAGTGTGTATTCACCCGAATGACGAACGATATACTCACCTTCATGGGCAAAAAGTAATCGTTCCATTGGTAAACCGCGAAGTACCGATCATCCTGGATGATTATGTAGATATGGAATTCGGAACAGGTTGTCTGAAAGTCACTCCTGCTCATGATGTTAATGATTACGAATTAGGCCAAAAGCACAATCTCGAAACCATCAACATGATGAATGCGGATGGTACCATTAGTGAAGAGGGCGAGTTATACGTGGGAATGGATCGCTTTGAAGTTCGTAAACAAATTTCCAAAGATTTAGAAGAAGCCGGTAATCTTGTAAAAACTGAAGACTATACGAACAAAGTAGGTTATTCTGAGCGTACTGATGTGGTGATAGAACCGCGTCTTTCTCTTCAGTGGTGGGTAAGTATGAAAGAGTTATCGGAACCTGCTCTTGAGAACGTAATGAATGACAACATTCAGTTTCATCCTGCAAAGTTCAAAAACACCTACCGCCATTGGATGGAGAACGTGAAGGATTGGTGTATCAGTCGCCAGTTATGGTGGGGACATCGAATCCCTGCATTCTACTATGGTGAAGGAGATGACGATTTTGTGGTAGCCAAAACCATCGAAGAAGCCATTGAACTGGCAAAGAAAAAATCTGGGAATCCTGCTCTCTCCGCTTCAGACCTAAAGCAGGATGAAGATGTACTCGATACCTGGTTTTCCAGCTGGTTGTGGCCTATTTCTGTGTTTGATGGATTCTACACGGAAGAAAAAGTGGATTACTATTATCCAACTAACGATCTGGTAACCGCTCCGGAGATCATGTTTTTCTGGGTAGCACGAATGATTATAGCCGGATACGAATACCGTGGCGAACTTCCATTCCGAAATGTGTACTACACTGGAATTGTACGGGATAAGCTTGGCAGAAAAATGAGCAAGTCTCTGGGAAACTCGCCTGATCCACTGGAATTAATTGCGGAATATGGTGCTGATGGAGTAAGAATGGGAATGCTCTTCTCCACTCCTGCCGGAAACGATCTGCCTTTTGATCCTTCTATTTGTGATCAGGGAAAGAAGTTCTCCAATAAAATCTGGAATGCATTTCGCTTTCTAACCATGAATATGGAAGAAGGTGTTGAATACAATCCTACAACCGAGATCGATAAGGGAAACTTAGTTGATCGTTGGATGATGGCACGAATTCATCAAACCATAAAAGAAGTGGATGAGGATTTCAGAAATTACAAGCTAAATGATTCACTAAAGAAAGTGTATTCGCTCATTTGGGATGATTTCTGCGACTGGTACATCGAACTGGCTAAACCGGATAATTACGGAGATAAATTTGATGTTCAGAAAATGAACGTTGCTTTAGGAATGTTTGAGCAATTGATGAAGCTCCTCCATCCTTTCATGCCGTTCATCTCTGAAGAAATCTGGCAATATATTCAGGATCGTAAGCCCGAAGAGGCGTTGGTTATTTCTGACTGGCCGGAATATGGTGCAGCTTTTGATACTCAATCTGATGTTGATCTCTTTTCAACCATTCAGGAAATGATTTCTTCCCTGAGAAACATCCGTGCCGAAATGGGTGTTTCACCTAAAGAAGAACTGGAAGTTTTGATCAAAACCGCTTCTAAAGAAATTTCAGATCAACTTTCTGATAACCAATGGATTCTGGAAAAACTCCAATCCACTAAGTCTTTGAAAATTTCTACCGAAATCGAAAAACCCGGAGCATGTTCTTCGGCAATTGTATATGGAAATGAACTCTATGTTCCACTTGAAGGCTTGATTGATGTTGATAAAGAAATTGAGCGCATTAAAAGTGAGATCACCCGAATTGAAGGTTGGTTAAAAGGAATCAATGGAAAGCTGAGTAACGAGAATTTTGTAAACAATGCTCCCGAAGCGGTCGTTGAAAACGAACGAAATAAAAAGCGCGACGGCGAAGCAAATCTTGCAAAGTTAAAAGAACAGCTAAGTGATTTTGAATGATCGAAATAATCAAAGCTCATAGTTCATTATTTACCATTTTATATTTAGGTAGTCATCCTGAAGATACTTCCGAAGGATCTACACATTTAACTGGCGGTGCAGATTCCCTGCCTACCGCAGGCAGGTTCGCTTTCGCTCTGAATGACTTGAAAAAGTCGAATTTTATAAATGAAAACATTTTCCCTGCAACCTGAAGAACCACGAAAAGGACCTGATTTCCTTTCAGGACTGAATAAGCAGCAGTATGAGGCAGTTACCCATACCAACGGTCCACTGCTGATTGTTGCCGGTGCAGGATCGGGAAAAACAAGAGTACTTACCTATCGTATCGCCTACCTCCTTCAGCAGTTTAAGGCAGCGCCCAATGAAATACTGGCACTAACCTTTACTAATAAGGCCGCCCGGGAAATGAAAGACCGGATCAAAAACCTGATTGGGGATAAAGCACAAAAGCTATGGATGGGAACCTTTCACTCCATCTTCTCCAAAATCCTTCGCTTTGAAGCCGAAAAACTAGGCTATGGCAAAGACTTCACTATTTACGACACCAGTGATTCTGAGACGGTTATCAAACAAATTCTTCAGGAACTGAATTTTGATCCGAAGGAGATCAAACCAAAAACCATTCGTAATAAAATTAGTGACGCCAAAAACCAACTCATCGATCCGGATTCTTTTCAGAATCGTTTTGTTAGTTCAACGCTGGATGATATTACTGCTCGTGTATATGCGATTTACGTAAAGCGTTTGAAACAAAGTAACGCGATGGATTTTGACGATCTGTTAATCAAGCCCATTGAGCTTTTTGAAGAAAACCCGGACTTATTGGAAAAGTATCAGGATAGGTTCAAGTACATTTTGATTGATGAGTATCAGGATACCAACCATGCCCAGTATAAAGTCACTAAAATGCTGGCGGAGAAGTATCAAAACATTTGCGTGGTAGGCGACGACGCCCAAAGTATTTATTCGTTCCGTGGTGCTGACATCACCAATATCCTGAATTTTCAGGAAGATTATGACCAGGCAAAACAAGTGCCCTTAGAACAGAATTACCGTTCTACCCGCTCTATTTTGCAATGTGCTGATTCTATCATCAAGAAAAACAAAAAACAGCTGGATAAAACCCTCTGGACAGAGCAGGGACTAGGAGATCCGGTGATTTTGCTTAAAAACTACGATGAGCGTGACGAAGCTAACAGGATTGCACAGTATATCGTGGAAATAAAGATGAGGCACGGGTATAAGAACAATGAGTTTGCAATTCTTTATCGCACTAATTATCAATCCAGAGTTTTTGAAGAAGCTTTAAGAAGGCACGATATCGCGTATCAGTTGATTGGAGGACTTTCCTTCTATCAAAGAAAAGAGATTAAAGATGTACTCGCTTATCTAACACTTCTTGTAAATAAACACGACGAAACCAACCTGATTCGTATCATCAACGAACCATCACGGGGGATTGGAAATAAATCCATCAACGATTTAAGAAATCAGGCCAGAGAGCGAGGAATGTCGATCTGGAGTATGATCGAGCAGGTGGAGCAGACGGATGTTTATAAGCCTGCAAAAGTTAGAATTCGTGAGTTTGTTAACATGATCAATCAACTCAGTTCGGATTTGGAGCAAGGACGTAGTTTGTCAGAGGTAACCCGGGCGGTTCTTGAGCAATCTGGCTATATGAAAGCATTGGTTGAAGAAAATTCCCACGATTCTATGATGCGCCGGGAAAACATACTCGAATTCCAGAATGCAATTTCTTATTACGAAAAAGGAACTTCAAACCCATCATTAAGTGCATTTTTACAGGAAATAAGCCTTATTACTGATGGCGACAAGTTTGATGAAAACAAACCCGCTGTTACCCTAATGACCGTTCATGGTTCGAAAGGATTGGAGTTCCCTGTAGTTTTTGTAGTTGGGCTAGAAGAGAACCTCTTCCCGGTTGGTGCAAGAGATGGCTTTGATGCAGACATCGAAGAAGAACGAAGACTATTTTATGTAGCCATAACCCGAGCAGAGCAACGTCTGTACTTTAGCTATTGCACTACCCGATTTAAGTTTGGAGAAGAGCAACAACAGCTTCGCTCCCGCTTTCTGGATGAAGTTGATCCGGGAGTTGTTCGTACAGAATCTGGTGCCACAATTAGCCAGAAACAAGATCGTTTCTCTTTGGATGATTCACCTTCAAATCGAAAAAAAGACAATTCCACCCATATTGAATACGACTGGGAAAAACCCATCACTAAAAAAACACGATCCTCAGCTACAACTACGATCCAATATGACTATCAGGATGGCGAAGACCCTTTTCAGGTAGGTGCCCAGGTTTTACATGAAAAATTTGGTCCCGGAAAAATCATTAGTCGCAGTGGATTAGGAATGGATGCAAAAGTTGTCGTATTTTTCAAGCAAAGAGGACAAAAGAAGCTGATGTTACGTGCAGCACCGCTTCAAATCATCGAATAGACGGTATTTATTTAAAATTGTGAGAAAAACACTGGTAACAATAGCGTTGGCTTTGTCATGCGGATTATATTCGTATGCCCAACCTGTGTTAACACCCCGTAATGTAGCATTGGGCGGTGGAGGGAGTACGTATATCACAGATTACAACGCCAATTTCTACAATCCTGCGAACCTGATGATCCAGGATCGTCGTAGGAATATTGATGTAGGCCTCCTTATTACCGGCACCTACTTTAATGCGGTTCAGAATTTCAGCAATCTCGATCAACAACGTTCTAATCTGGAAAATTATATTACGGCTTTCGAAGTTGGAGCTTATGCAATCTCTCCTTTAGAGCGGGATGAAATTGTTGAAGAAAATTACATCAGAAACCGAAGCACTTCGCTTCATCAAACCCGGTTAGATGTTACGCTTCTGGGGTTCAAGTGGCGGAATAATGAACGGGCTTATTCTATTGCCTTTAGGAATAGAATCTCATCGAGTTTTGAAGTCGGCAAAGGTTGGTACTCATCAGACATACAAGAAATTGATGGTGAAACCGGGATAAACCGAAGGCTAAACCACCGTTATCAATCGCTGTATGAAATCTCGTTTGGTTTTGCGGAATCATTTCGTTTTTTCTCGGATATGACCCCTCGTTTGGATGAATTCAATTTCGGGATCGCACCAAAATTAGTACTAGGAGGTGCTTTTCAGGAAGCGACCTGGAACAATCTGTTTTTGGATGATGGAACTGGACAGATTCAAAGTATAAGCGAATTTGACTACCGTGCTTCAGGTAATTTTGGCGCTGCTACCCAACAGTATTTAGGGGGAACTGCTGCCCAGGCTGCACTTCAAAATAATATAACTGATGAAATATTTAGTCCGTATGGCATTGGAGCTGGTTTGGATCTTGGATTCACTTACCTGATTACCATTGGTAGCGACCTTTCTACGATCAGTGAAAATGAGCAGCAAACAAATAAATCCCTTCGCCTTTCTTTTGCAATCACCGATATTGGCTTTGTGAATTATTACGATAATGGAATTACTATCAATTCTGATGTTGATACTACAAATGTGAGTGGTTACCCCGGGTCACCTGCAAACGATGCTTTTGTAGGTGCCCCCGGACAATTCCTCGACTTTACAGATCAATATGGCAACTCCAACCCATTCCTGCTAAATGCTTCTGAGAGAGGTAATTTCGCAGTACTCCTCCCCACTGCTATTCATGCCGGAGCTCTTTTTGAAATAAATCGGTTAAAATTGATGGGAGATTTAAGCATTGGCCTGACCGATAACGCATTTAATTCTACCAAAATAGTTGCTTCTGTAGGGGTGGAACTTCGTCCCCTCAAGTTTTTACCATTGAGAGCAGGAACACAGCTTGCCACAGAACTTCCAAGCTATTTCAGTTTTGGAACTGCAATAGAAACCAAACTTTGGGATCTTTCCATTGCCACTCAATTTGTTTCCAGATCTTTTCAGGAAAATCCAACCATCACAGGTATAACTGCAGCTGTATTTCAATTCCATTTCTAAAGCCTGTCACTTTGCCTTACTTTCATGACAAGGGTCTTTTTTTCTGACTCTTTGGAAGCTGGCAAACGAGTGGCTCCGTATTTGCGTTAAGGCTACCAAATACAAAGCAAAAGGAATTAATGAAGACACGTTTGGATTTATTTAACGAATTAGGGCATTCAGAGGATAACTTTGAAGATTTTGAGCAAGCTATCCCCTTAATGTCAGAAGAAGAGGAAAAAGCGTTGACCGAAGCGCTGGTACCGGAAACCCTTCCTATTCTCCCTTTAAAAAACACAGTTCTTTTCCCGGGAGTAGTTGTCCCCATTACTGTTGGCAGAGACCGCTCTCTTACACTTGTTAAAGAAGCGTACGCCGGCGATAAAACCATTGGAGTGGTGACTCAGAAGGATATGGATGTTGAAGAACCCGAATACAAAGATCTTCACACCATTGGTACCGTTGCACAAATTCTGAAACTTATTAAAATGCCGGATGGCAGCCGAAGTATTGTAATTCAGGGAAAATCAGTATTTGAGGTACAAGAATTCACTCAGGATCAGCCATATTTCAAGGCTAAAGTAACTCCTTTCCCAAAAGAAATGGATATCCAAGGGCTTGAGTTGGATGCCTCAGTTCGAAATGTAAAAGAGACCGCCGTAGATATCATTAACAAGTCTCCTAATATCCCTTCTGAAGCTTCAGTTGCAGTAAACAATATTAACAGCCCTACTTTTCTGTTGAATTTCATAGCATCGAACCTGAACGTGGATTTGGATGAAAAGCAGGATTTACTTGAGACCTCGAAATTCTCCGAGAATCTGGAGAAAATAATGGAATTCCTTGAACAGGAGCTTCAGGTACTGGATATGAGTGAGAAAATCCGTACCAAGGTAAAGTCGGACATAGACGACCAGCAACGTGAGTTCTATCTGCGCCAACAGATGAAAGCCATACAGGAAGAGCTTGGGGAAGGCGCCGAACAACAGGACGTTGAAAAACTTCGGAAGAAATTAGAAGAAAAGTCTCTTCCTGATCACGCCAAAGAAGTAGCCGAAAAAGAATTACAGCGATTGGAAATGACTCCTAACGCTTCTCCGAATTACGGTATCATTCATAGTTACGTTGAATGGATATTGGACTTACCCTGGGAAGAATATTCAGAAGATAAGTTGGATCTTGAATTCGCCAGAAAAGTACTGGACGAAGATCATTATGGTCTGGAGAAAGTAAAAAAGAGAATTATTGAATATCTGGCTGTCCTTAAGCTTAAGAAGGATATGAAAGCGCCTATTCTTTGTTTTTACGGACCTCCAGGCGTTGGTAAGACTTCATTAGGGAAATCCATCGCCAGAGCGTTGAATCGCGAATTTGAGCGATTCAGTTTAGGTGGTATCAGAGACGAAGCTGAGATTAGAGGTCACAGACGTACCTATATTGGGGCTTTGCCTGGCAGAATTATCCGCTCCATGAAAAAAGCCGGAAAAGGAAATCCGGTAATTATGCTGGATGAGATCGATAAAGTGGGAGCTGACTACCGGGGCGATCCGACTTCTGCCCTGCTTGAGGTACTGGATCCCGAGCAAAACGATACTTTCAGCGATAATTATCTGGAACTTGAATACGATCTTTCCAAAGTTCTGTTTATTGCAACGGCAAACTCTTTGGAAACTATTCCTGCTCCGCTAAGAGACCGTATGGAAATCATAAATATCAGTGGATATACGCTTGAGGAGAAAACTGAGATTGCTAAGAAGTATCTGATCCCTAAGCAGGTTAAAGAAAATGGCTTGAAAGCAGATCAGATTAAAATCGAAGATGACGCAATAGAAAAAATCATCGATGAATATACCCGTGAATCGGGAGTAAGAAACCTTGATCGTCAAATTGGAGCAGTTTGCCGTGGAGTAGCCGCTAAAGTAGCTTCTGGTGAATTGGAAGAATTCACCGTAAAAAAATCTGATGTAGAAGATTTCTTAGGTAAGCAGAAATTCTTTAGCGATATAGCTGAACGTACTACCGTACCCGGTGTGGCTACAGGTTTAGCATGGACCCCATTCGGAGGCGATATCCTGTTTATTGAAGCAAGCGTATCCAAAGGCTCCGGAAAACTAAACATAACCGGACAACTCGGCGATGTAATGAAGGAATCAGCAATGCTGGCTATCTCCTATCTAAAGGCTCATGCAGAGAGCATTGGCATTCCCGAAGAAGCTTTTAAGTTCTGGGATTTGCATATCCACGTTCCTGCCGGAGCTGTTCCTAAAGACGGTCCGTCTGCCGGAGTCTCCTTAATGAGTGCGATTGCATCCATTTTTACTCAACGAAAAGTAAAAGGAACTATGGCATTAACCGGAGAAATTACCCTTCGTGGAATGGTTCTTCCGGTTGGCGGAATTAAAGAAAAAGTACTGGCGGCTAAACGAGCCGGTATTAAAAAGGTGCTGCTTCCAAAGAAGAACGAAAAAGATATGTCTGAAATTGAAGAAGACGTAATCGGCAATCTTGAGGTTGAGTATCTGGAGCGGATGGAATCTCTGCTGGATGTTATTCTTGAAAAAGAAGCAGTGAACGATCCCGCAGAGTTCTTTAAAGTGAGTGATGCGCATAAATCTGCGGTTACAGGTAAGAATGGAGAGGAAAGAAAGTTTGAAAATATTGTGAGTTAACTTTAATGCTTGCTTGTACATCCAACCTTGATTTCTGATGCAGAGGCGGAAACACAAGGTTTCCAGATGTATCCAGCATAACTGGACAATTAAAATTGTTAGCAAGATGTCAAAGACAAATAAAGGGAACAAGAAAGTTCACGTTCCAGCTCACACAAAAAAGGTTAGCGAAAAAACTGTCAGAGTACCTGAACATTATCGTTCAACTCCTGATAAGAAAAAAAACTGCTGACCACTTGGCTATATTCTAGCTAAGTTATTAGGTATCATCTAATGATGCCGGGACGCTCGAAAGAGCGTCCTTTTTTTGCTAACTCCAACACTCTGTGTTGAAGCTTTTTTAAAGTCATCCCTGCGAAGGCAGGGATCATAGTGATTATTAAACTCTGGACTTTTTCCAAGCTCCAGATTCCCGCCTGCGCGGGAATGACAACGAAACTAAAAATGAAATCTACCCTCAGGAAGAACTTCATTCCATAAATCTTTTAATTCGGGATTTATCGATTTGATGAGATTCAACTTCCACTCTCTTTTCCATTTTTTTATTCGTTTTTCTCTTTGTATTGCTTGATACATGGTTTGATGTTGTTCGTAGTACATAAGAAAATAGGCTTTATATTTTGATGTGAATTCACAACCCTCCCCTTTTTTGTGATTGTAAACCCTGTTAACCAAGTCACTCGTTACACCAGTATAGAAAACTGTTCTTTGAGCATTTGATAATATGTACATACATGGTTCTTTCATGTAAGGTTAGACCAACTTTTGTACAATTCCTTACAAATTTATTTTTTAGGAGTCATCCCTGCGAAGGCAGGGATCTGGAGTTAATTGGAGTCCTGCACGTTTTTCAAACTCTGGATTCCCACCTTTGCGGGAATGACTAATTATGGACGATACCCAAAACTCTTAAAGTATTAGCTACTTATTTAATGCCTCCCACTCTTCTTCGGTTGCCTGAGAAATTTGGTATTCCATCATCATTTTCCATCCATCTGATTTTTTTACAAGCAAGCCTTCAAATTTGGCTATGAACACCTGCGGCTCTTCTCCTTCGTTCTGAGACCAATATCGGAAGATTCCCGAATCATGGACCGTAGTCTCACCATGCAATCGTTTATCAAATCGGAACTCCACTCCGGCTTTCATTTCACCTGCCTTAGTATCATCAAAACCTTGTTTCCAGCCCGCCAATGCATTCGCAATGGGATAACTGTTATTAGAAAAGCCGCTTACCAGAATTGCATCTTCGTGATATAAAGAAGCATAGCCTTCATAATCACCTTCTTCAACCGTTTTTGACATCTTTACCCAAAAGGCATCGATTTCTTCAGTTGGTGAATATCCTGCAGGCAGTGAAACAAATACAAGTATCGAAGCGAAAATATAATTAACCATAGCTAAACCATTTCAAGTTCAATGTTCAATGTTCAAAAATACTCTTTCATTCTTTAAAAACTAATCATAGAATTAATTCCTTGTCTATCCCTTAGTGTTCCGTATTTTCGGGCATGAAAAAAGGACGTGTTATACAATCTACTGGTAGTTGGTATAAAGTTGATCTTGGAAATGAAGTAATCCAAAGCCGCTTGCCGGGAAGGTTCCGACTTGAAGGAAAAGAAGTAACCAATCCTGTTGCGGTAGGCGATTGGGTGGATATCCACATCAACGAAGATGGAACCGGTGCAATAGAAGAAATTCACGAACGGAAAAATTACATCACCCGGCAAGCCACTCACGGCCGAAAAGGCGAGCAAATCCTGGTATCAAATCTTGATATCGCCTTCGTGGTTCAATCCATCCGACAACCAGTACTTAGGGAAGGCTTCATTGATCGGTTTCTGGTTACCTGCGAAGCTTATGAGGTTCCGGCAGGAATTATCATTAATAAACTGGATCTGTCGAAAAAGGGAGACGAAGGACTGATCGAAGAACTTCAGGATATATATGAGGAACTCGGCTACAAAGTATTTACTACGATTGCACAAGATCCGGATTGCCTTACATCATTGAAAGAGGAACTCGCGGGTAAAACTTCCGTTTTTATTGGCCCCTCAGGTGTGGGAAAAACAAGTTTACTGAATGCAATAGACCCGAGTTATTCAGAAAAAACGGCCGAAGTATCCTCCTATTCCAACAAAGGAAAACACACCACTACTTTCGCCAAACTTATTAAACTTTCGAATGGTGGATATCTGGCTGATACCCCCGGAATTCGCGAGTTTGGTCTATTTAATATTGAACCGTGGGAACTTTCATTGTATTTCCCTGAGATGCTGGAACCTAGAAGAAGCTGTAAATTTAATACCTGTACTCATCTTCATGAACCCGGATGTGGAGTAATGGAAGCTTTTGAACAAGGTGAAATCAGCGCAAGCCGTTACGATTCTTATATTAAAATACTTGAGTCTTTGTAGCTCATTCTGTTAAATAACTCAAATTAGGTATTAGATTTCGAAATTTTATTGCTAATATTGGGCAAATATCAAAAAACCCGATAACCTGGAGGTTAATATGTACTACCGTTTATCAAAGAAAATTTTAACTGTTGCCACTTTTTTAGTTGTACTGCTACTCTCAAACCCTGCTCAGGCTCAGCTTGAAGAAATTCAAGCGTTTCTCGAATCCGGCGCTGATAATGCCACCGCCTTAACTAAAGCATATTTAAGTCCGCTTCCCACAGGGCTTAGTACTACCCTGAATTCAGGTTGGACTACCAAAGCTGCACCAACGAAAAAACTGGGTTTTAGTTTACAATTACGAGCTGCAGTAGCAGCCGTTCCTACTACTGGACGATCTTTTGATGCTAATGATTTAAATTTAACTGATTCAAATGGTGCCCCACTTACGATTGGTGGACTGTCATCAAATACGATCTCAGGTAGTAAAAGCAATGGACAAACTATCGGTGACGCTAGTAACACATTTTCTTTCACTTTACCAGGTGGAACAGGATTTGAATATGTACCAACTGCTATGATTCAGGCAAATGTTGGCTTAATCAAAGGAACTGATGTAACTGTTCGATATATCCCTGAAACCGCTATTGGGGACTACGGGAATGTCTCTTTAATTGGAGCTGGAGTAAAACACGGGTTAAATCAATGGATTCCCGGTGGTAAATTACTTCCCGTAGATATCTCCGTTATGGCTGCTTTCTCACAGATTGATATGAACGCGGATCTTGAATTTAACCCAGGAGCTACCGATCAGGTTGTTGAGACTTCAACAAATACATTCGTTTTTAACGCTCTCATTGGTAAAACACTTCCTTTTATTTCTGCTTATGCAGGAGTAGGTTACCAAACCGGAAGCTTTGAGTTGAATATGCTCGGAGATTATACAATTGGAAGCGGAATCGCGCAAACCACTATAAGTGATCCGGTTTCTTATACACAAGATAGTGATGCCGGGATTCACGCTCTGGCAGGATTTCAGTTTAAAATAGCCATTCTACGAATTTATGCAGAAGCAACGGTTGCTGAATACACAACTGTAAATGCTGGTATTGGTATAGGGTTTAGAAACTAAGCTTCCTCTGAAAGATACTTAAACAAAAAAGGCGCTCAATCGAGCGCCTTTTTTTATGCTAATTCTTTTCCTGCGAGAGTAGGATGTTCAACAGGTGTATCTGATTCAATTAAACCATCTCTGAGCCTAACCACTCGCCTTGAGTATTCCGAAATTTCATTCTCGTGAGTAACCAGTATAATAGTATTTCCCTGACGATAAAGCTCTTCAAACAAAAGCATAATTTCATCTCCGGTTTTACTATCTAAGTTACCTGTAGGCTCATCAGCAAGTAAAATAGAAGGATTGTTTACTAATGCACGTGCAATAGCTACACGCTGGCGTTGCCCACCGGATAGCTCATTTGGTTTGTGATCCATTCTGTCGCCCAGTCCAACTTTATGAAGTACTTCAGCGGCTCGTTCCTTTCTTTCTGAGGATTTCATACCCGCATAAATCAAAGGAAGTTCCACATTGGCAAGGCAGCTGGTGCGTGGTAAAAGATTGAAAGTCTGGAAAACAAATCCGATTTCACGATTTCTAACTTCAGCAAGCTCGGCATCGTCCATCTGGCTTACCCTGTTTCCATTTAAAATGTATTCTCCTGAACTGGGAGTGTCCAGGCAGCCAATCATATTCATCAAAGTTGATTTACCCGAACCCGAAGGACCCATAATGGCAATATATTCGTTCTTGTTTACATTGAACGAAACACCTGCCAGTGCCCGTACCAGTGTCTCCCCCATTTGGTACGTTCGTGTCAGGTCTGTAATTTCAATTACTGGTCGTGTATCAGTCATACTATTGCCCTAAGATTATTCACTCTTATTTTCTGTGTTGTTTGTGACGGTAACTTTGTCACCATCTTTTAGATTTCTTGAAAGTGTTCTATAGCTGCCAATAACAATTTCATCTCCTGCTTCAACACCGCTGGTTATCTGTATATGAGTATTGTCACTGATACCTGTTTCAACAGGAATACGAACAGCTTCACCATTAACAACTTTAAATACTACCTTTCTGAAATCTTCACGCTTAATAACCAAATCATCGTCTGTTTCCTGAGCAGAAGCCAATTGAACATCGGCATCGCTCTCATTAGACGATTCTTCTCCCTCTTTTGGTTTATCCTGAGCAAAATCCCTTACGGTAACAGCCTGAATAGGCACAGAAACCACGTTTACAGCGGTTTGAGTCTCTATATCTACCGTTGCAGACATACCTGGCTTGAAATTAGGAACAAAGCCTTTTCCGGGATTTTCAGGAGCTTGATTCTGAACCAATTCCCCACCTGATAAACCAGGGTTGTGTGGAGTTACAATTCTCACTTTAACCTGATAGTTGGTAACCTGTTCGTTAGAACCTGCACCGGTAATCTGAGCCGAGTTCGCAATTTCAGTCACAATTCCATTAAATCTCCGCTCCGGATAAGCATCCACTTCAATTCTTGTAGTATCTGTGAGCGATACATTTACAATATCATTTTCATTTACTTCTACCAAAACTTCCATTCTATCAAGTAAAGAAACACGCATCATTTCGGTCCCCGCCATCTGGGAGTTACCCAGTACACGCTCTCCCTCTTCTACTCCAAGTCCCGTTACCGTCCCGTCTTGTGGAGCTCGAATAACTGTTTGTTCAAGCTCTTCCTGAGCCTGACGAAGTTGTGCTTCCGCACTTTGAATTTGATACTCAGCCGCTTTTAAGCTAGCCTTTTGAGAATCCCAGTTTGATTTAGTCTGGATATAATCCATTTCTGAAATCACCTTCTTTTCAAACAGCTCTTTGTCTCGGGTATGAGCTGCTTCCGCTTGAATCAGACTGGCACGGGTTTGCTCTAACCTTGCCTTCTGAGTTAACAATGCAGCATTAAGATTATCAATCTGTGCCTGGTAAATATCCGGCTTGATACGAACAAGTAAATCTCCTTTTCGAACAAAATCACCTTCTTTTACTGCCAGGCTTATGATCTCTCCGGAAACATCAGGACGAATAATCACCTCAACTTCAGGTTGAATTTTACCTGATGCTGAAACTACTTGTGTGATTGTTTTTAACTTTGCTTTAGCAGTTTCTACACTGGTTCCCTTGGGTTCTCCCCCAATCACTCCAGTAACTTTTAATCCTGCTCCGGTCGCTAACAGAAGTACTATAATCCCTACGATCCAAAAGAGTGTTTTTTTTGAAGATGATTTTTTCGTTGCCATACCTTACCCTGAATGGATGATGTTATTTAAAATTCGATGTCTTCTCCACTCAACTTTCCTAAATAGAAGTCGAGAAGTTTTTCCTGAAAAATCAGATTATAGATTGCCTGTGTATAATTAGATTGTGCCTCTACATAAGTAGATTGAGCCTGACTTAATTCAATCAAAGTACTCGCACCAACATTATATCGTTCTTGCTGTGTTTCAAAAGCTTTTTCAGAGGCAATTTGTGATTTCTCAGATGCTTCAAGTTGTTTAACAAATGAAGTGTAATCGTTGTAAGCCTGGGTAACTTCTTGAACAACCTGAAGCTCAGAGTTCTCCAAAGATAACTGAGCATTTTTTAGATTAACCTGAGAGGTTTGAATATTACTAACTCGGTTCCAGTTATTAAAGATTGGGAAGTTTAAGCTCACCCCGACTGATTTACCAATTTCACGGTCAAAAAATTGATCGCTAAAACTTACAGGTTCCCCATTAAATCTCCTTTGATCGCCATAACTTGAACTAATACCAAAATTACCGCTTATAGTTGGTAAGAGACGCATTTTTGACAGGAAAAGCTGGAATTTCAGGTTTTCGATATCTGCAACCTCGCTCTTTATATCCGATCTTCCGGCTAAAGCCTCATCGATAAGTGTCCTCAATTCGTAATCTCTAAAAGCAACTGTAATGGTATTAATATCAGTTAAAGGATTAATAAATTCATATTCTCTTGTAGGGTCAATTTGTAATTGCCTGATCAGTAACAATTTGTTCAGGTTTAAACTATTTTCTCTTTGTGTAATCGCCAGCTCATCATTCGCTACTTGAGCTTCCTGATTATATAAATCTACTGCAGGACGTGATCCAACTTCAACCTGAGCTGAAACCTGCTCTAATTGTTTTTGTGAAGTTGCCAGGTTCTCTTGCGCTATTTCTAAAAGTTGTTTATCCAATAATACTTGAAGAAATCTGGTAGCGGTATTAAATATCACATTCTCTTTTGCTCTCTTTAATCTTTCTTCTCTGGACAATTTTGCATTCATACTTGACCTGAGTGTAACTATGTTATCAAAGCCGTTAAAAATTGTGATAGAACCACTAATATTACCTCTAACAGAATTTGAAACCACATTAACCGTACGGATTTGATCTCCAACTTCAACCTGGGTTCTACCTTCTCCAGAAGATGCACTTAAACTTGAGGAAAGTGATGGCAGGAAATCTGCATATTCACTTGTAATGTTTTTGTTAGCCAGATCCAGATTATTCTCAGCCTGTTTAAGCAGATAATTATTCTCAAGAGAAATCCTGATTGCATCTTGAAGAGTAATCTGTTGTACATTTTGCCCTAATGTTGTACCTGAATAGGTTAATATCGCCAGAAGTGCGAGCGAGATGATTTTTTTCATGTTTCTTATTCTTTTAAGTTAACGGAGTGCTTCCACGATGAACTATTAAAATAGTTACAGAAATTTCGGGGTTTTGTAATTTTTATATCCTTTTACTTCTGAGTAGTAAACTCGGATGGGCTTATTTTTCTTCCTTTTCAGAAAGCTTTCCTTCAAAGAAATCCATAGCGGCATCAATCGCTTTTTGGGCGAGTCTTTTTTTGATGGATCGTCCGATTGAGTCAAGAATGGCATTACCCGATGATGAAGATGGGCCGGAGGTTTTTTTGGATCTTTTGGAACCGATTAAAAAACCGAATACAATGGAAACTCCTACTACATGAAGGGGATACTTTTTTACTATTTCTTTTGGTGATAAAGACTGTACTACATCTTCTTTGACCTCAACCAAAGAGTTATCCAGATCATTTTGAATGCGATTCAGATTCGCCTTCAGCTCTTCTTTTTTCTTCTCTATTTTATTCATGGATTTTGCCCTTTAGTTTATTTTTTTCTTCTCTTTTGGCTCTGGCAATTCCAGCTTTTTTACAGATGATCTATCCTCTTCAAGGGCTTTCAAAATTCCCGCCATCAATTGCTTTTGTACAGAACCTGCAATTCCAAACGGCTTGGAGAAAGCGAAAATCATTCCAAGAATTAATAAGGGAACTGAAACAATTAAATACCCCAAGGCCTGGTTTCCAAAAATATCTCCCAGATAAATTGCTAATGCAATCGAAGCAAAAAGCACCCCAAAACTTATCGTAAAGAATCCAATCAATTTTTGGGTTGAAAGTCCTACCCAGGCAGTAATCTGCTCTCCTACATTCAGAACCAGTAAATCAATCCTGGTTTCCATGTACTCTTTTAACTCAGAAGTAATTTGTTTTATTCTTGACCCAAGTTGATCCATACTAATCGTCTGAACTAAAAAGACGGGCAAGAATAAATCCAACGGCTACTCCTGCCACCACACTGATTAGCGGATGTTTACGAATTGTTTCTTCAGCCTGTACTTTAACCTCTTCAACACGCTGCTGAAATTCTTCATCAGCCAGCATACTCCTACCTTTATCTATGGCCCGGTCAAGTCGCTCGTTGAGGTTGGTAATAATCTCTTCGTTCATAATTTGCCCTGTTGGTGTTGTTCTAATACTCTATAATATACAAGAAACAGTAATTCGTTCCGCACCAATTTCTTATTCGTAGCGAAGACTTTCAATGGGATCCAATTTTGCTGCTTTAAAAGCCGGATATACTCCGAAAAGAAGTCCAATAACGGTCATCCCAATAAAACTTCCAAATACCGACCACATTGGAATAACAGGTTCTGTATCGATTAATACTGCCACATAGTTCCCGGCTGCAACTCCTAAAATCATTCCGATTATCCCACCAATCTGGCATACAAAAATAGCTTCCATCAAAAACTGATTCACAATAGCCTTTCTGGTAGCTCCTACAGATTTACGAACACCAATTTCCCGGGTTCTTTCAGTAACAGAAACAAGCATTATATTCATTACTCCAATCCCGGCTCCCAACAAAGTAATAAAACCAATTGCAAAACCTGCCACATACAATACCCCGGTAAAAGCATCAAAGGTGCCCCCTAGAGAGTCGTTCGTTATAATTTCAAAATCATTATTCTCCATAGGGTTCACGCCTCGTATCACCCTCATAATACCCGTCACTTCTTCTATCGTGTTTTCTATTTTTGAAATTTCAGGTGCTCTTAGTTGAATACCTATACCTCTTTCTCCGCCATAATTTTTAATCCCGGTTGTATAAGGTATGATTACAATATTATCGAATGAGTTACCGAAAATCTGTCCTTTCTTTTCAAGTAAACCAATCACTAAATATGGTTTTCCATCAATTCTCACCGTTTTACCCAAAGGATATTGGTTCTCAAAAAGCTCTACCTGTACATCTTTTCCCAGAACAACCACGTTACGGGCATATTGAACATCTTCTTCGTTAATATTGCGCCCATCTCCTAATGTAAACGCATTATTTTCAAGGTATTCTTTGTTTCCACCCCTAACTCTTACATCAGGATCCGTTTCTTCATCCTCAAAAGTTACTTTTGTAAAACTAAACGTAGTTAATGGTGAAACTCCTTCCGCAATTCTAGCCCGTTCTTCTAGCTCTTCAGCATCCTCGAATTTTATATTTTTTCTGTTTCTTAAACTTTCGTCTCTTGGGCCCATTTGAACGGCCGGATTTTTTTGAACCGTAATAACATCACTTCCCAGGATACTCATTGTATTCGTAAAGAAGTTATCCAGTACAGCAACAGCCGTAGTAGACACAATTACTGAAAAAACTCCTATCACTAAAGCCAATAAAGTTAAAAACGAACGGATTTTATTCGTTCTCAGAGAATCTGCTGCCTGTTTAAAAGTCTCAGTAAATTGCATTATTCAAACCTCAATGATTCAATTGGATCAGATTTTGCGGCTTTGTAAGCAGGAATAAATCCAAAGATCACTCCAACGAAGGTACAAATTGCAAAAGCCACAAATACCACACTAAAATTCATAGTTGCAGTGAACACCTGATCGATCATGATTGTAAATACACCAGCGAGCGCAACTCCTACAACTCCTCCAATCATACAAATCATTACGGCTTCAATCAGAAACTGAGTAAGAATTTCCCAGGATTTCGCTCCTACTGCTTTTCGGATTCCTATTTCCTTTGTTCGCTCTCTTACCGAAACGAACATGATATTCATAATCCCAATCCCCCCAATTAATAAAGAAAGGCCTACTAATAAAAATCCTCCCATGTATAAACCATTCTTAAAAGCAGAGAGTTGTTCTTCAAAAGCCTGGGGCTTGTTTATCGCAAAATCATTTTTCTCAGCAGCATCAATTCCCCGAACCTGGCGCATCAACCCTTCTATTTCGTATTCCCCATCCAATGCAGCCTCTTCGCTTGGGAATTTCACTCCAATTTGAATACCCCTACGCAGCCCATAAATCTGACCAAAAGCTTTTATTGGAACAATCACGGTATTATCAGCATCTCCTAATCCCAAAAAGCTACCTTGCTTTTCTAAAATTCCAATCACGGTAAATTTTTGCCCACCAAAACGGATATCTTTTCCTAATGGGTCTTCATCTTCAAATAATGCATCCTGAAGGGATTGCCCTATCACCGCCACTTTTACTCCCGAACGGGCTTCCTCTTCCGTAAACATTCTCCCTCTTTCTATATTCAACCCCTGAATGTTTAAATGATTAGAAGTAGTACCACTAATCATTACCCGATCAGCTGACTTATCCTTGTATCTAATCGCTACATTCCGATTTGCTGATGCTGCGACATCACTTGCCAATTTACTTTTCTCCTCTAAAAACTCTACGTATCGAAGTTCCATCTCTTTTCGACCGGCATATACCCACCAGTCTTCATCGCCATCCCAAGGCCATTTTTCTACATACACCACATTTGTTCCAAGCATGGCCATACTGTTATCAAAACTTTCATCCATTCCGGTTGTAACCGAATCAACAACAGTAACCATTGTAATCCCAATGATGATACAAAGTGCGGTTAGGACTGACCGGACTTTGTTAATGGCGAGAGCTCTTAATGCTACTTTGAGTCCTTCAATTAAGCTGTTAATGAATCTCATAGGATTTGATCGGATTAATTAAGCGAAGACCTACGTGAAAAGTCGTTGTTCGTTTCACTTTGTTTGAAAATAATCATATTTAAGAGCCTGATCTTATCAAAGTATGATAAACACCATCAAAAGTTATTACCTTAACAGGAAAAAATGGATTTAGACGTTTTAGTTTTCGCATCCCACCCAGATGATGCCGAACTTAATTGCGGTGGAACCATTGCCGCTTTAGTCGCTCAGGGAAAATCTGTAGGAATTATTGATTTAACAAGAGGTGAACTGGGGACAAGAGGAACCTTAGAAACTCGTGAAAGAGAAGCTCAAATAGCTTCGGAAATTCTAGGGATTTCCTATAGAGTCAATCTTGATTTAGGTGACTCGATCGTCGGAAATACCAGAGAAAACCAGTTTAAGCTTATTCGTGAAATAAGAGCAGCTAAACCCAAACTATGCTTGATAGGTGCTCCGAAAGACAGGCATCCCGATCATGGTAAAGCTTCTCAATTATGTATCGATTCTTTATTCTACTCGGGCTTAGAAAAGATAGATACTCATTCAAAAGAAGGCGATTATCAAAAATCGTGGCGACCTAAACACATTTTCCATTACATGCAGGATCGTCCGTTTGAGCCTGATTTTATTTTCGATATTTCTGAGCATTGGGAGGCCAAAAAGAATGCTGTTCTTGCATTTGCAACTCAGTTTAATGTAGAGGACGCCGAAGAAGAAATCGAAACTTATATTTCTTCAACTACTTACTTTAAGCAAATTGAAGCCCGGGCACGATATTTTGGTCATTTAGGAGGCTTCGAGTTTGGAGAGCCTTTTAAAGTGGTGAACGGGCCTCTCGGAATTACCTCATTTGACCCGTTCCTGAGTTAAACTCGTTCCAACTCGTCTTTTTGAATAAGCTCTAATCCGTTTTTGATCAGCTTTTTCAGAGCAGGCTCTTTTTCCTTTTCCTTAAGATACTCAAGTAAGTCGTCCTGAATATCAAGCTCGTTTTTAACAGCTAACTCGTACAATTCAAGGGAAAGAAGCCAGTCTTTAGAAAAATCTGATTTGAGTTGGTTGAATACCTTTTCAATAAATACTGAATCGGCTGATTTCTCAGCTCTTGCTTCCCCAACTTTTTCATAAAGCTCATAAAGTGCTCTTTCTCTCTCAGAGTAAACTATCTTATGCGTTTTAGTTTCCGATACTTTGCCCACATCTCCGAATGAATTCACATCTGCCGGTCCTGCATATGCGGAAACAACTTCTTTACCAATGGCCATGTCATAAATTCCCCATTCGGGTTTAAAAAGAACCCTGTCTTTAAACGAAACGGTACAATCCTGAAGCGTGATTAGTAAAATCTTTCCGCGCAAGTCCCGCGTGCCAGTGATAATTTTTCCTTCTACCACTACTCCACTTTCAAATTCAAACCGCTTTGTTTTCCCTTCATAGATTCCATAAGCATCAAGATCGCGGGGAGCCATATCCTCAATGGGCAAATTAATCCCTTTCAGCTTTCCAACAGGACTTCCATATCCATCGGCATGATTATGTGTTCCATGACCAATCAGTTCTTTATCACGATTTGATAAGGCAGTTGCTCCTTTTGTTTGAACATAAGCAACTCTTCCTTTCTCATCTTCTATCACATCACTGAAATTTCCTGAAATCTGGATTCCGGTACTTAACTCAATGGTGCCAAGTCCTTTAGAGTCAATCAGTTTCTTTACTCCCGAAAGTCCACCCATCCGAAGCGCCATTGTATTTGCAAATTCTTCCAAAACCTGACTCAGATAGGCAAAATCCGGGGTTACAAAAAGCTGCGGTTGTTGATTTGTGATATCAAAATTCTGATATGCTGCCTCAATAGAATATGGGATTTTCTTTACTTCCGGTAACAAACACGCTTTACTTTCCCCAATCGACGAAAGTAAACCTGCTCCATATATTTTAGGATTCTCTACATCTCCGATAAGGCCATATTCAACTGTCCACCAATGCAGATTTCGAATCATAGCCATTTCAGAAAGCTCACCCATATTATTCTGAAGGTCTTCCACCTGCTTTTGTGCTGCTTCAATTTCCTCATCTGATGAATTGGGGTCTTCTTTCAGAATAGACAAAAGACGAATGGCTTCGTACATCTCATAATCTTCTGAAGATGAAATGGCTTTACTTCCAATCTCACCAAATCGTCTCAGGTATTCGGCATATTCAGGATTTGCGATAATTGGAGCATGGCCTGCTGCTTCGTGGATGATATCCGGCGCAGGGGTATATTCAATGTGATCGATTGTTCTCATATCGGAAGCAATAACCAGCACATTGTATGCCTGGAATTCCATAAAGGCATTCGGGGGAATGAATCCATCCACTGAAACCGCCGCCCAACCAATCTCTTTTAGAATGCGATTCATCCCTTCCATTCTTGGAATATCATCTATGGTTATTCCCGTTTTTTTTAAACCCTCTTCATAAGAACCATGAGCCACTTTGCTCAGATAATCTACATTCATTCGCATTACATAACGCCAAACCGCCTGATTTTGAGCGGTATATTCCTCATAAGGTTGGCGTACAATAAATTTGTGTAAATGCTTTGGTAGTTTGCTGGTAACTTCGTTTAATTCGAAATGAGCCATTCTAAAATTTTTTCCGTTTAAGAAACCGAATTTCCAATGATGAGTTCATATAATGGTAGCGCTTTTTTGACTTTTTTTGAAGTGAAATGTTGTTAAGACAACCTTCTTCAACTCCGCTCATTTTAAATAATGTAATTACGTTATCTAACATTCATGCTATTATTCCCATTATGAATAAATGTATTTTTGCCACATCCTTATTACTGCTGGTATTTTCCAATTTTACTTTTGCACAAACTCCACAATCTGAGGTGTCGCTGGATCATGTAATTGTAGCGGTTTCGGATTTGGGTAAAGCCGCTGATACATTTATTGAGCTGGGGTTTACTCTTAAGAATGGCAGGCTTCATAGGAATGGATTAAACAACAAACATATCAAATTTAAGGATGAAAGCTCGCTGGAGCTTATGACCGTTCAAGGTGAAGCTAAAGATGACATGGCAAAAGCGTATCAGCAATTCCTAAATCAAGGAGAAGGTGGGATTTATGTTGCATTCAAAGCCCCTTTTGATCTGGTGATGGAAAAAGCTGACAAACTGGGAATAAGTTATCAGGTTAGTTTTGGAGATCCATTTTCTTACCTGACGTTTGAAGATGAAGCTCTCAGGCATGTATTTTTTATTAATTACGGAATTTCATTTTCTGATCCTGATTCTATCACCACACATCGAAATAACACTCAAGGAATTAAATCAGTGTGGATTCAATCTTCCTCAGTCTTTATTGAGTTATTAATCTCTTTGGGTGCGGATTTTAAGGGAATATTGAGAACTCCGGATAACAAACAAAATGCTGTCTATCGCCTGAACGGATACGATTATATCATTGATGAGTCGTCGGATTCCAATCCAAGAGTTATGGGCATTCTTTTTGACACAACTGAGATTCCGACCTTGGAATGGCTTCCTCCTTCCTCAACTCATGGAATTTGGGTTGGATTCAGATAGTAAAACTCAGTGTATTTTCGGCTCCTGCTGACTCAAACAATGAAAACTTCCCAAACCCCAGATAAGATGAGTGGAATCTATTCCAACAACTTTTCTTTTTGGGAAACACTCTTGCAGGATTGATAAAGCCTCTTTCTCATTGCCAGAGTTGAAAACAGGAACAATTACATGCTCGTTGGAGATGCTGAAGTTTGCATACGAAGCTGGAAGTCGTTGTCCGTCATAGTAGAGAGGTTCCGGCATTGGCAAGTCGATAACCGTTATTCGTGATTCGTTAATCGTGAAATTCTCCAACAATTCACGATTACCGCTTAACGGTTTGTGGTTTTCATCTTCTGTGTTTTCCTCAATCACCGTAACCACCGTAGTTTCATTCACAAACCGGGTGATGTCATCAATATGCCCGTCTGTATCGTCTCCTACTATTCCGTCTCCAAGCCAGAGAATGTTGTTTACTCCGTAATAACTTGTCAGATACTGTTCTATCTCTTCTTTGGATAAATGCGGATTCCGGTTTTTATTCAGTAAGCAGGAAGTAGTGGTGAGTACCGTTCCTGTTCCGTTAAAATCAACCGACCCACCTTCCATTACAATTCCAGGATGAGCAACTTTCAATCCAAGCTGAGCTGCAATTCGCGTGGGAACCACATCATCGAGATCAAATGGGGGATATTTTCCTCCCCAGGCATTATATCCCCAATCCATAATCATTTTCCCGGTTCGATCTTTATTCACCAAAAAAGCCGGACCGTGATCGCGGCACCATGCATCGTTGGTTGGATTGAGATAAAAAAAGACCTGATCCAGTTCTGCTCCATGCTTTTCAATTTTTGAGAACGCCTCTTTCGCCATCTCCACACTCCCAACATTGATCCTTACTTGCTCACTTAGCGAAAGAATCTTGATGAACTCCAGATAAGCCGGCCAAATTTCTTCCATTTTACCGGGCCAGGTATCTTTATTATGCGGCCAGCTCAACCAGGTGGCTTCGTGTTCTTCCCACTCTGCCGGAAAGTGAAATCCCTTTTGTGAAGGAAATCCCTCGAAAGTAGCCGTTTCTTCCCAATTTGAGGGAGCCTCAATGAGATTCATCTTCATCCAGAAAACGTTTGGTGATTGGCTGATAGGAGTCGATGCGCCGGTCTCTTAAAAACGGCCAATGCGTGCGATATTCATTGGAATTATCCATCGAAAGAGACTCTACATGCACCTCTTCTTTGGCGTGAGTTCCCTGATATAAGACTCTGCCAAAGGAGTTGGTAATAAAAGAACCTCCCCAAAAATTCATCTCTCCCTCTGCTCCTACTCTGTTCACAGAAATTACAGGAATTCCGTTAGCAACAGAGTGCGAACGCTGAATGGTTTGCCACGCCTGATATTGTTCGTTATTGGTCGGATCGTCCTGATCCTTGTGCCAGCCAATGGCGGTGGGATAAAATAGCATTTCAGCCCCTTTAAGTGCTGTAATTCGTGCAGCTTCAGGATACCACTGATCCCAGCAAATAAGCACGCCGATGTTAGCGAATTTGGTCTTAAACACTTTGTAACCCATATCGCCGGGTGTAAAATAGAATTTTTCGAAATAGCCGGGATCGTCCGGGATATGCATTTTCCGATATTTCCCGAGATAGGTACCATCGGCATCCAGCACTGCGGTGGTGTTGTGATACAAGCCTTCTGCCCTCTTTTCGAATAATGAAGCTATGATTACCACTCCGAGTTCTTGTGCCACTTTTGAAAGAGCTTCCGTGCTTGGTCCGGGGATAGATTCCGCCAGCTTAAAATTATCGTAGTTCTCCACATCACAGAAATACAGCGAGCGAAACAGCTCCTGGAGACACACAATCTGCGCACCTTTCGCTGCGGCTTCTTTTATTCCTGAAATTGCTTTTGCTAGATTTTCTTCGGGATTGGATGAGCAACTCATCTGTACAATTCCCACATTCACAGTACGGTTTGGCACGGTCATAGTATTTGATTCGCATCAAAGGTAGTGAGAAATCACCGAGAGTTAAATAGGTTTAAGCAGAAAGAAATCATTTGCCAAGAGCGAATGCGACAAAGCAATCTCTATAACAAAGCCTCAAAACCAGAGATCACTTCGCTACGCTCGTGAATAGAAGATGTCATCCTGAGTGCCCTGTTTTTACCTAAGACTTCACTAGCCATCACGAAGGATATCAAATGAACAACCTGCCCGAAACTCTAATACATTTGATTCCCTTCGCTAAACAATCATTCCCTTACCATATTTCCGGGAGCTCAGGGTGAAAGTGATATAAACTTTTTAGCTTTTCAGTTCCGATCGAAGGGAAATCTAGTTCAAGCGTCCGCTTGGACTATTTCGCTCTCAGTAGGAAGGGGCTAATCTTCTTCAACTATTTCCATAATCTCACGAAAGCTTTCCAAACCTGCTTCTATATTCTCAATAATATCACTTGCAAGAATATCCGGATCGGGAAGGTTGTCTAAATCGGTTAAGCTTTTATCTCTTAGCCAGAAAATGTCCAAATTGGTTTTATCACGCTCGATGATTTCTTCATAGCTGTACTTTCTCCACCTGCCTTCTTCCGCTTCTTCACTCCAGGTTTCTTTTCGCTTATTACGATTTGAAGGATTATAGAGTTCGATAAATTCTCTTAAGTCCTCCAATCCCATCGGCTTTCTTTTTAAGGTATGGTGGATATTTGTTCTGTAGTCATAAATCCAGACTTCTTTTGTACATGGATTTTTTGAAGCCGGTTTGTTATCGAAGAAAAGCACATTAGCTTTCACACCATTCGCATAAAAAATACCCGTTGGTAAACGCAGTAACGTATGAAGGTCAGTGGTTTTAAGTAATTCTTTTCGAACGGTCTCCCCGGCACCTCCTTCAAACAATACATTATCAGGAATTACAACTGCAGCTTCTCCGTTTATGTTAAGCATGGTTTTAATATGCTGCAAAAAGTTCAACTGCTTGTTTGAAGTAGACGCCCAAAAATCCTGACGGTTATAACTCAAATCCTGCTTTTCCAACAATCCTTCTTCGTTGGTACTGGTCATACTGCTTTTTTTACCAAAAGGCGGATTAGCAAGCACGTAGTCGTAACGATTTCCTTCATCGGCAACTAATGCGTCAGCTGAAGATATAAACGAAGTCCCGTCAATTTCACCGATGTTATGAAGAAACATATTCATTAAGCACATTCTGCGGGTGTTGGCAACAATCTCATTCCCAAAGAAGGTTTTGTTCTTCAGGAATTCTTTTTCTTCCTGATCGAGTTTATTGTTGTCAACGATGTAATCATAAGCGGCTAAAAAGAAACCGCCCGTCCCACAAGCAGGATCGGCTATGGTTTTTAAAGTCTCGGGTTGAACACATTCTACCATTGCTCGAATTAATGCTCTTGGAGTAAAATATTGACCCGCGCCACTTTTGGTATCTTCCGCATTTTTTTCTAACAGACCTTCGTAAATCTTACCTTTAACATCGGCACCCATCATACTCCATTTCTCTTTGTCGATCATATCTATGACCTTAAGAAGTTTGGCTGGATCCTGAATTTTGTTCTGGGCTTTGGTGAAAATCTGCCCAAGCGTACCGGAAGCCTGCCCGAGTTCCCGAAGCAACGTGGTGTAGTGTGCTTCTAACTCTGCGCCGCGTTTGGTTGCCAAGCTATCCCAATTATATTCCTCGGGGATATTGGTTTTTCTGTTATACGGTGGCTTACTAAACTCATCCGCCATTTTAAGGAACAACAAGTAAGTTATCTGTTCCAGATAATCGCCATACCCTACACCATCATCACGGAGTACGTTAGCAAAGTTCCAGACTTTTGAGATAATGGATGATTCGGTCATGTTTAAAACTATCCTTTTAAAGCTTTAAGTTTTTCAATTAATGCATCTATTTTTTCATCATTATTTGCGGAATTTCGAATATCTATTACATCAGAAACTAATTCGTCATCTTCATATAAAGTGACCTTCTCTCGTTGCTCAGCAAGACCTACTCTATCCAAACCGCAGATTTGAATAGTAAATTCACCCTTAGTCGTTAGAGCATGATAAATACTGTCTTCCAAAAATTCTATATGTTCAAAATAATCGTCATAATGGCCTTGCAAAATATTAAACGTACTACCGTCTTGAGGATACTGGTTAATAGGTGGACAAAGAGCCATTACAGGCTTTTTAGATTTCGTAAAATTACATTTGTGACAAGAAACTACAAGGTTCCTACCTTCGAAAATAAAATCCAACCTTTTATTCTTATCAATAATGTGTTCAATTTCAATTTGATCACTTCCTTTGTTGATTGGCAATCTACAGTAACAGCAAGTATCATTTTGAATATTTCTATAAAACTCTCGAATACGGTCTCTGATTGGTTTAAACTCAGGTTTTTTCCAATCTTTCGCTTTATTTACAGGAAATTGTTGGAGAATCGACTCGTCTTCAGCACTTAATTCGTAGGCTCTCTCAATTTCCCAATTCTGTATTTTAGATAATAATTCAGGCATTACAAGAACTCTTTCTCGATTTTTGAAATCAGAGTTTTTAATGGGTCACTATCCTTTAAACTTTCTTTTATATAGGCTAGTTCTTTATACTTTTTTTCTATTTCTATTGAATCTATCTCCTTCTTGGAAATTTCTTTAAGAATAAATCCAATTTCGCGAGCTACATAAAAATTTCTAGTTGTGCTAACATCAAATACATTATATAAAACATCTTCCGCAGACCACCCAAAAGTATCTATATCACATGGCAAGTCAACTGTTTCAATTCGGTTATTAGTCTTTTTCAATCCGATAATATTGGATGATTTCCCTTTTAAATCCGAGATTAAGAAATGAGAATGAGTTGCGATAACTACATGACAACCTTGATATAAACCACTATCCAAAAGCTCACGAAGAAATGACAAGTATTGCATTTGCCAGTTTGGATGAAGACTTACCTCTGGTTCATCAATAAAAATCAGACTATTGGGTTTTGCCGTAGCTATAATTCCAATCATAGATGAGAAAAAATGATATTGTCCGGAGCTACTTTCTTCTAAACTGTATTCATCACCATCGCTTAGTTTTATTTCTGGGGTAGATATCATGCCTAAACTTCTAAGGTGTTCTAACAATTCATATTCTTTTTGTAGCCTCTTATGGTGTGAATCGTCAATAATATCAAACCGTATTAGTTTTGCTGAACTTCTATATATATACCCAAGTCTTTCGTCTTTTTTAAGTTCATTGCAATAATCACAAATTGATTGGAGCAAAGAGTCATCATTTTCGATCCCAGAGAAATATTTAAGTTTAAACGGAGGGATTGTATCTTTTTTTGAATATTTGGTTCTTATTGCACGGAAATAGCTCTTTAAAGAATCTACTTTTAAATTTCCCCAAAAAAACATGGATGTATTTATGGTGCGATATTGTATTACTACAGCACCACTCAGTCCTAAAAACCCTGAAACTCTATCTAAACATTCTTTAAAAGAATAGGATGTCATTTGTTGGACAACAAATTCTACTGTCTTTCTAACATAAGATCTGGTACTAGCTTGTTGTGGCCTGTTTTTGACTCCCAAATAGTGATATATAGGAAATCTTTCTTTCTCTCTATCATTTCTAAGTACCGGGTATTTATCCGTTAACATGATAGAGTTTGCAACAATAGCTTCAGGCAATTTGATGTCATAAAAATCTACTTCATCTCCATTCTTTAAATAGTACGCTTGCTTCGAAGCTACTTTCCTTGTTAGCGTGCTATTTTCTGCTTTTTCTGATTGTACAATATTCGAATATTCATATCTATTACCCTCGAAATCATAGACTAAAGAAAACTCACCATCTACATCATAGTTTCTCTTTAATCCTTGTTTTAGGTGGCTCAGTTCTCGAAATAACTGAATAACTACCTTTAATAGATTACTCTTTCCCGTTCCATTAGGTCCGATAATAACCGTGGTATATAATTGCTCATGTGAATCTAATTCATCTTGGAAATGGTATTTAATTCTACTTTTAAAAACCTTGTGCTTGTTAAGCTCAAGACTGATAAGTCGAAATCCATTTGAAAGAGTAATGTTTTTCATTTTGCTTTCTCCATGTCTAGCTTCTCCCCCTTAATCCTCTGTAACAACTTTTCGGCAGGTTCCCAGTCGGGTTCTTGGCGGCAGGCTTGTAGTTCGGCTTCGGTGAGCAGTTTACCTTCGAAAGCTTTTTTGAGAATGCTTTGGCGCAGGGCTTCGGCTTTTTCTAAACTCTCGGCTATGCTTTCTTCCATCTTGTCGCACACCGATAACCGACTTTCTATTTCTTGTACTATTTGGTGTTGTTCTTCGAGACTGGGCAAAGGTATCTCGATTTTAAGAAATCGAGTTTGAGTTAGATTTAAACCACTATCACTGCTTCCTGATTTAATTTTCTCAATCTTTTTTAAATGCTCCGGTGCATTCAAAGAGTACTCGAGAAACTCAGGTCGAACCTTTTCTTTATTAACTACAATTCGATAAACCTTATCACAATTGATCAACTTAGATCGGGTTTTTCTTACTAAACAACAAATACCTACTCTCACTCGGGGGCCTGCTCGTGTGATGAGTATATCTCCCTTTTTGATTTCATGTTGCTCTCGTGGTTCAAGCTCACTTGGTAGTATTTTATTCTCGTTATCTATGAACTCTGCTGATTGTATCGCAGATGTTTTAATTACTGCCCATTCAGTTGGATCATCAGAACTTCTATTTATACATTTTGGACTCCAACCTTGACTAAGATCTTCTATAATTTCAGATAGAGGAACACAATTTTTAGATTTCATTACAGAGGAAAGTACTGAAAGCCGATACACCTTTAACTGTGCCTGTGCGGTTTTTAGATTGGCAATGCCGTTATCCAAATCACTGAACAGTTTTTCTATCTTTTCAACAATGGCGCGTTGCTCGGGGAGGGGTGCGATTGGTAAGAAAATCTTCGCAAGATTCTTTCTTGAAATTCTTTTTCTCGTTGACCCACTTTGTAAAGCTTCCATTTCTTTCCGAATAGATGGGCTATTTAAACAATAGAGTAAATACTTTGTCTCAATACTATTACTACCTGTTCTAATAATTGCTACATCAACGACAGTTACATTTTTTCCCGTTAGTGGAAATATTGTTGCACGCCCTAATGGGTCAGGCATTCGTGCTATTATTATATCACCTTGATTTAGAAATGTACAATTTAGCTCTTTACTCTTTTTACTAGTAAGAAACCGAGAGGATTTATTTCTAAAGCTTCCATCTCCGATATCAGCTAATTGAATTAACCTAACGTCTCCATTAGGGTCTTGATCCTTGCTTTCTACCCAATCACCATCTTTAAAAAGACCATCATCTGTAATTATCTGATCAATTTTTGAATCAACCCAATCTTCTCGCATTCCGCTATCAGTATATATATTTAATTAATATCACATACCTAAGAAGCTATTAATTTCTGGGCTTTAGAAATCCCTTTTTTTCTACGTCTTGTAAAATAGTATGCACAATCTTTTCTGTGATTTCATTATACACGGTTTTTTTTGCAAAGAATACCACAACTCCTGCAAATTTCCCTGCAAACCAGCCTTTTATTCTTTGCCACCAATTTTTTCGGAACCAGCGGTTCATCCAGTAATCGGTAGTGGGTGTAGGTACGGGTTGTGGTTTCTTTTTTGGGTTTTCTGCCATGTGCTTTAATACTAAAATAACCCGCTCAACACGGTTTCGAATAGCTTCGCTCAACCCATTAAGGGTTAACGGATCATACTGCGGCATTTCAGGAATGCTGTATGTAAAGCGCTCATCTTTGCCATCTGCAAGTAGAAAATTCATATCCGGGATAACAGGCAGGTGCGTAGAACCATCCTTCATTGTGATTTTGAATTTCTCCCTCATCTCATCAGTCCAGTCTTCATGGATAGGATGGCCTTTTTTAGAATCAAAATCGTAAGGAAAGCTAAAATAAGCGCGTAAGTAGTTACGTGCATTGTTTCTACCCAGATAAAAATCGTGATGGCGGAAACTTATATCTAAAAATCCACCAAATGCTCCTAACGTAGAGCAAGCGATGGGATAATCGTATGCACCTCCTTTGGGCTTGTACTTTACAGGAAAAATAACTCCTCTTAGATGATCTACGCTTTCATCATTTACTTCTTTCCGCTTCACCTTCGACTGCTCCCAAAGTGTTGAAATGATTTGAGGCACAGCTTCCAGCAGGTTTTCAGGCCGTTCGTATTTATCTTTTAGTTCAGGCCTATCCGGAAATGGGTCTATCATAATAAGCCCATATTTCGCATATCCGTTTTCGTCTTTCTCAGTCCAATCTTTTTTGTCCAAGCCATTGTTAGCACGGGCTTTTACAATGCTCTCTATTTCTCCGTACGGCTCATTATTAATTGCGCCACCATCAACGGTTAAACTTTCATAAGATTCAGGGAAGTTATCCCAGTAAATCCGATCTCTTATATCAGGTTTTTCATTCCAAAGTTCGTTGGCTATAACCCTACTCAATACGGTTTTCACATATTCACTATTGTAAGGAGAATCCTGGAACAGCCTGTAAATAAGCCCGATTGGAAATGCGCCTGTTGCTTTAGCTGCTTCCATTAGGTACGTTGCAGATGCTTCGTCAAATGGGTTTAACCACAAGTACCGATCTTCATTAACCGGGTTTCCATTGTTCAGTTTGAAATGAGAAAGTAAAAAATGTTCGTAGGTAGCGTGTCTGGGAAGATCTTTTTGATCGGTTCCATTGGGATTGCCAAAAACGACTTCTAAGGGAACACCTCTTAGCATGGAATGAGAGGTTGTAATCTCTAAATCCTTCGAAATATATGATGGCAACTTTGCCGCAGGGTTATCACCGGGATTTCCGGGAATTTTGAACGCTGTTTTGGCTATTTCATCAATAAAGGCTGAGTTGAGCACAGATCTAAGTACGTTATCCTTCAGGTCCTCTGTATCTAATGCTTTTTCCAGCGTTTTCATCTCTTTATCATCTCCCAGTAAAACCCAGGTATCATAGAAAATATTATCTCTAACGCCACCTGTTGTACCAGCTTGGTCGTCAGTTACCGGATTAATTTGTCCCTTTATTGCATAGAGAGCAGACATTATCGTGGTCATCCCTCCGGCAGATGTTCCTCCAATTACCTCTATCTTTACATTGTGTTTGGGTACTAATTCAGAATCAACTCCATCAAGTTCTCCTTTTTTAGCTTTTTCCCATTTATCAAATACCTCGAACAGGTAATCCATTACGCCGCCTGTATATGCACCAGCCGAAACAGCTCCGGCCATTGTTAACCCCAGGTGAAAAGTTTTTTCTTCAGCCATATTCGTATTGTTAGATTTATGGTTCTAATACATTAATCTAAAGCTACTTCCCGACTGGAACTTTGCACCACACGTCTATGTGGTTTTAAGCAGCCAGTTCTTCATTGAGTTCATCAATAATGGAATTCATGTCTTCCCCAAAAAGTTGCCACATTTTTCCGCGCCCACCGAAACCATCAAAAGGAGTAAAATCCAGATCTTCTACCTCCACATGGAAACTACTGGCTACGTGATCTTTCAACATCCGGAGCCAGCTCATTTGCTCTTCTGTAAATCGGTTGTGTTTTCCGGCATTTTGTTTGAATATCCAGCGCTTAAAATTCTCATCAATGGTTTTATCAAAGGGCGTAAGAGTTTCGTCTATGCCGCATACTTTCCGAATCAGCGAAACCAATGCGACCAGTTCATTTTTCGGGCAATCGGAAACGGAGCCTTTGGCACCATTCAACGTTTTGTAGGCATCCCATACATATACTGGTGCCAGCTGTGGTTTTTCTTGCAACAGCTTTTCCATTATTTCTTTAATCATTTTGTAGGTAATACTTCTGCGTTGGTAAGGCTGGTCGTAAAAAATGCTAAGTGCTGTAATTTCGTCTTTATTCGTACTTAAATATTCTGTAAACCCATTCACAATTTCATTGGCTTTATCCACCGAGGTGGTATCCCATTCCGAGCGGGTAACGGTATCGAGATTAATGTGGTCAATAATTTGGTCGTGTATTTTATGAACGTTTACGATGTAGTCATTCAATTCGCCATTAAACATGGCTGTTGCTTGCTGAGCTAATTTCTCATGCGCTTTAGTTCTGCACTCTTCAATAAAATCTGGTGAGCGGTCAGACTCGTCTCGTTCATTTATAAGAGGTTGAGCCATTTCCTGAATTTTATCCGGATCGAACGCGTCCAGTAATGCCTTGGTAATTTGCTTCAAATTTTTACCATCGGAAAACTCCATCAATTTTTCGACCTCTTTTGGGGTAATCTGTTTTTCGAGCCGAATCAACCGATTAGCAAGGGAGAGAAAAAGGTCTTCATCGGCAACACCCATAGTAACTGCCCCAAGTAAATCCTTAAGCTCTACGGTTCGTTTACGTTCCAGTGGTCGACTGTCTGTTTTTTTACTTTTGGTAGCTCCTACAGCATCCACAATAACAAAATGGGTTTTGGCGTGTGCTGTTTTGCTAACCAGCTTCAAATCGTTGTTGTTAATGGTGCGCGTACCCCGACCTTTCATTTGCTCAAAGTAGTTTACGCTTTTCACATCACGCATAAACAGTAGCACTTCCAACGGTTTTACATCTGTTCCGGTGGCAATCATATCTACCGTAACCGCAATGCGTGGATAGTACGAATTACGGAATCGGTTGATTAGCGATTTAGGGTCTTCGTCTATTTTATAAGTTACTTTTTTACAGAAGTCATTGCCTTCGTCAAATTCTTCCCTCACCATCTTAATGATGTCATCGGCATGACTGTCGGTTTTGGCAAAAATGAGTGTTTTAGGAACTTCATAATCGCCATTCTTATCAAACCTTTTCGGGTAAATATCACGTTGAAGAGCAACTTTATATTCCCTGATGATGTTCCGTATCTGGCTCAGGTTCACCACACTTTTGTCCAGATCATTGGTTAGATAAATAGTGTCTTCGTCTTCCTGTTGCCAACGTTTTGCACGGGTGAGTTTATCCCGGCGATCTAGATACCATCCTGCTTCTACCACTCCACCTCGTTGCGAAATTTCGGTTTCAATGGTATACACATCGTAAGGCACGTTAACGCCATCGGTAACGGACTCTTCATAAGTATATTCGCTTACCACATTTTCATTAAAGAAACCGAAGGTGCGTTTATCCGGTGTAGCGGTTAAGCCGATTAATGAAGCATCAAAATAATCCAGTACCTGTTTCCACAAATTGTAAATGGAGCGATGGCATTCGTCAATAACAATAAAATCAAACTGCTCGATGGGAATCCGTTCGTTGTACACTACTGGTAACGGTTCTTTTTTGCTGATTTGTTCCTGCATCCAACTTGATTCATTTGGATTGTCAAGCTCAGCGCTTTCGTCCAGTTCTTCTCCTTTTAGAATAGAATACAAACGCTGCACAGTAGAAATACATACCTGACTATCAGAAGCAATATAGCTGGAACTCAATCGCTGTACATTATAGAGTTCGGTGAACTTACGGTTGTCATCAGTCGGCTGGAACTTCATGAACTCTTGTTCCGCTTGCTCGCCCAGATTTTTGGTATCTACCAGAAACAAAATGCGCTTTGCATCGGCATGCTTCAACAAACGATAAATAAAGGTAGCTGCCGTAAAAGTTTTACCGGCACCCGTTGCCATCTGTATAAGTGCTTTCGGACGATTATTCTTAAAAGAGTTCTCCAGTCTTTCAATCGCTTTAATTTGAGCAGGACGCAATCCTGTATGATCTAAATCAGGAATATCCAGCAATCTGCCTCGTAACGATTTCTCCTTTTTTAACCAGTCTACTATAGTCTTAGGCTGATGAAAACTGAATACATTTCTACCCCTCGGCTTTGGGTCTCTGTAATCTGTAAACCGAGTAATGGTTCCTGTACTTTCATATACAAAAGGAAGTGAGCCGTTATTTAGATACTTGAGCTTGGCTTCTGAATACGCCTTCGATTGTTCTTCAACAACAGTAAGCTTGTGCCCTTCATCTTCACGCTTCGCCTCTATAATACCTACAGGTTTTCGATCTACAAATAACACATAATCCGCAGGGCCAACCTCTGTTTGATATTCACGAATGGCTACACCCAAACCAGCTGCCAGATTAATCTCTTTTTTTGACTGTATAACCCATCCTGCTTTAGTAAGCATTGCGTCTATTTTGTCTCGTGCAATTTGTTCCGGATTCTGGTTTGGGCTGGTCATTTAACAATAAATTTTAATACCAGCTTACACTAACAAAATCATGAATTAAGTACAACGGGGGAAACAGGTTTTTGCAGATCCTTCGGAAGTATCCTCAGGATGACAAAAATAAAATCCGGCATTAGAAATGAGAGGGGTGGAAAGCGACGTCTGATCATCGGAATCAAAATAGCACACCGGATGATACACTTTCACGGCCTCTCGAGACCATGGACCATTGCTATTTTGAAGATGATCAGACAAGCGAGCCCAGAGCATTTCGCAGCCGGGAGCTTTTGCTACTTTTGTCGGTACAAAAGTAGAAGAAGTAGATCAACGCCTTTAAACCTACTCATAAGATCCTGAAACAAGCCTGTGCTGAACTTGATTCAGTATTCAGGATGACGAATAGGAATTCCTCCCTTGAGGAGCCTGTGCTGAGATCACTTCGCTGTCGCTCGTGAATGGATATGAAAATTAAACCGAAAGATCTGCTTCATCAAAACACTCTTCGACTTGTTTCTGAAGGAATTCACAGATTGTAGGGCTTCCTGAGATAATCCTCTTTCCGAAAAGATAGTTCTCTCCTCCTTTCCAGTCGGTAGAAATCCCTCCCGCTTCTTTGATAATGAGTATGCCTGCGGCCACATCCCAGGGACTTAATCCATATTCGTAAAAACCATCCAATCTGCCTGCTGCCACACAACACAAATCGTATGAAGCTGCTCCTGCCCTACGAATACCGTGCGTTTTCTGCATCAGGTTTTTAAGAACCTGCAAATACGAATCTACCAAACTAAACTGGCTGTAAGGGAAGCCTGTGCCAATCAAGGCTTTGGATGGATCTGAAATAGTTGAAATAGAAATTGGTTGTTCGCCCAGCCAGGCACCCTCTCCTTCTACTGCCCAAAACCACTCATTGTTAGCTACTTCCAGCACCAAACCCACTTTTGGAGTACCGTTTTCCCAAAAAGCAATGGAAACACAGTAGGGTGGAAAACCGTGCGAGAAATTTGTGGTTCCATCAATTGGATCGATAATCCAGACTCTTCCATCGGGCAGCGAATTTAGCGCGCTCGATTCTTCCGCGAGAAACTCGTCTTCAGGAAAAACGGCTTTTACCACTTCCAGAATTTTATTTTCTGAGGCAACATCCGCATCTGTAACCAGATCGTTTTTACGCTTCAGCTCTATCCCGAACGACTTATTCTTAGCAAATTCTCTGATTATTTCAGCTGCTGATTTCGCGGCTAAACGAGCGGTTTCAAGTTCTTTTTTATAGTTCATAGTATTTTTACGTCATTCAGAGCAAAGCGATGAATCTGCAAGTTTGTTTAAACCAAAGCGCTTATTGTGCAAATCCTTCGGAAGTATCCTCAGGATGACTAATTACTTTTAATTGAATCATTCTTAATTCACCTTTAAACTAACTGATTTTTTAAAGATATTTGTCCACTAATCTTTCATTCCTAATCAAGTTAAATGATCATTCCCATTGCGAGCGATCACGCGGGTTTTAAAGCTAAAGCCATCACCAAAAAAATTCTTGAAAAACTCGGACATACTCCGGTTGATTTTGGAACGCATGATGATTCTTCCGTCGATTATCCTGATTTTGCAATCCAGGTTTCTGAAAAGGTGAATTCCGGCGAATATGAGCAGGGTATTATTCTTTGTGGAAGCGGTCAGGGTGTATGCATGACCGCCAATAAATACCCTAAGGTTCGGGCGGCTTTAGTTTACAATCATAAAGTATCTGAAATGACCCGATTGCACAATAACGCCAATATTATGTGCATTCCCGGCCGTGAGTTGGAAGAAAATGAAGCCGAACTTGAGGCTATGCTAAAAGCATGGTTCGATACTGCGTTTGAAGGTGGCCGACATGAACGACGTATCCAAAAAATTGAATCGCTAACACAAAAAAACACTGGTAAATGAAATCTATCCAGGAACAGGATCCAAAGATCTTTGAATTATTAGAAAAGGAAACCAATCGCCAAAACACAAATCTGGAGCTGATTGCTTCAGAAAATTTCGTGAGTCGGGCTGTACTGCAGGCCAATGGTAGTAATCTCACCAATAAATATGCGGAAGGCTATCCTGGTAAGAGATATTATGGTGGCCGCGAATACGCGGATGTGATCGAAGACATAGCCCGGGATCGTGCAAAAGAACTTTTTGGAGCTGACTGGGTAAATGTTCAGCCTCACTCAGGGGCAACAGCAAATGCAGCTGTGTATCTGGCATTGATGAAACCCGGTGAAACCCTTTTAGGATTTGATCTGTCTCATGGAGGCCATTTAACTCACGGATCGCCGGTAAATTTTTCCGGGATTTTCTTTAAGCCGGAATTCTATGGAGTGGATAAAGAAACTGGGTTGCTGGACTACAACAAGATTCGTGAAAAAGCGAAAGCTGTTCGTCCAAAAATGATTTCCATTGGCGCATCGGCTTACTCAAGAGATTACGACTATGAAGCTTTCCGTTCTATCGCAGATGAAGTTGGCGCTCTTCTATGGATGGATATGGCTCACACAGCCGGACTAATCGCAACAAAATTATTAAACGATCCCCTTCCCCATGCCCATGTGGTTACAACTACCACCCACAAAACATTACGTGGCCCACGTGGAGGAATGATTCTGATTGGAAAAGATGGTGAAAATACCCTGGGAGTTGTTGCTCCAAAATCAGGTCGGGTTAAAAACTGGAGCGAAGTCCTGGACTCAGCTGTTTTCCCTGGAACTCAGGGAGGTCCACTAATGCATGTCGTAGCAGCTAAAGCCGTTGCCTATGGCGAAGCCTTGGAAGACTCCTTCAGAGACTATCAGATCCAGACCCAGAAAAATGCAAAAGCATTGGCGGCTAAATTCGTGGAACTTGGATACAATATTGTAAGTGGTGGAACGGATAATCATCTCATTCTGATCGATCTTCGCAATAAAGGTGTAACCGGAAAAGTTGCTGAAGATTCGCTGGGTAAGGCCGCGATCACCGTAAACAAAAACATGGTTCCTTTTGATACGGAAAGTCCATTTGTAACTTCCGGGATAAGAATCGGCGCTCCAGCTATGACTACCCGCGGACTAAAAGAAGCTGAGTTTGAATACATTGCTACACTAATTGATAAAGTTATTCAAAATCCAACCAGCGAAGATGTTCAAAAACAAGTTGAAGGTGAAGTAAATGAGCTTTGCAAGCGTTTCCCTTTATACGATTTTGTAACTGCATAACGAGACAATTTGAGTACTGCGCAACGCCAAATTATGGGGCAGGAACCTCCTAAGGTTGTTAAACCACCCGACAGGACTGACCAGATGTCGTTTCTGGAACACCTGGAAGAACTGCGCTGGAGAATCATCAAAGGCCTTATTGGTATTGTTGTTGGTGTAATTGTAGCGTTCATCTTTTCCGACTTCGTAATTGATGTTGTGTTATTAGGTCCCACAAAAGCCGATTTTTTCATGTACGATGTCATTAAAGTGGATGCTATTGACCTCACATTACAAAGCCGGAAGCTGCCCGGACAGTTTTTTACGTTTTGGGGAATGCTTTTTGTATCCGGTTTTCTGATTGGCTCACCCATCTTCATTTACCAGATGTGGTCTTTTGTTGAACCTGCTTTAGAAACAAAAGAAAAGTGGAAAACCATCATCAGTGCCCTTTTCATTACATTTTTCTTTTTGGTTGGAGTCGCTTTCGGATATTTGATTCTGGTTCCTTTTGCACTTCAATTTTTTGCTTCGTTTAATATTTCCGATTCTGGTATTGTCCGCAACGATTTTGATATCAACGAATACTTCAGCTCTCTGGCCATGTGGGTGGTTTCCTGCGGCATTATTTTCCAGGTGCCTGTTATCAGCTATGCTCTTTCTAAAATCGGCATACTTACTCCTGCGTTTTTAAGAAAGTATCGCCGGCATGCGCTCATTGCTTGTTTGGTGATGGCAGCACTACTTACTCCTCCTGATCCGATTTCTCAGATATTGATCGCACTTCCATTATCTGTGTTATATGAATTTTCCATTTGGGTAAGTCATATCGCAGGAAAGCGAAGAGAAAAGGAACTGAAAGAAGCCTTTGGAGAAACTGAAGCCTAGAAAATCGAATACAGCTTTTTTCTAATCGAAATTGTATCTTCCTGACTTCAAAATTGCATAATAAAATATCATGAACCGGGTTTTATATCCGTAATTCAGAACGCACAAGATTTCATTAATGACTTTCATCAAAAATTCAAAAATCCTCACTCTTTTTATTTTAGTTGCAATAGCAGTTACTGCCTGTGATGAGGACAACAATCCTTTCGAAATAGACTATTCTGATGTTCCGGCACTTCCCGATACCACTGCTCAAGGTGTTACTAAGGTTACAACAGAATCAGGGTTGATCTACTATGTGATTACTGAAGGAGATCCAGAGTCATTTGAGGTTGTAATTCGTGATGATATTGAAATTTACTACACCGGAAGAACAGAAGATGGAGAAATATTCGAAAGCTCTTATGGAAATGGCAGCACTACTCCGGATAGGTTTAATGACATTGGTTCTTATGCAAACTCAAGAGGCAACAATTCTAAAGGAGAAGGTTTTGTTGAAGGAATTCTCGGTATGTTTGAAGGCGAGCGACGAGTTCTGGTGATTCCTCCCGACCTTAATCTCACAACTTCTTCTACCCTTATTTACGATATAGAACTGGAATCGATAGAGTATTAATCGTAAACCTTTTCAACTTTCTCTCTAATGCCTGTGGTTATTTCATAAGGAATAGTATTGGCTATTTTTGCCCAATTGCTGGCATTAATTTCTTTTCCCTTTAGAAAAAATATCTCTGTCCCACTCGGAATCTTATCTTCCCCTAAAAATACAATAGTGTAATCCATGCTGATTACCCCTGCCTGTTCGTACATTTTTTCACCTATTTTCAGGTGAATTGAATTTGTTAATATTCTTGGTATCCCATCTCCATATCCGGCAGGTATTATACCAATATATCCATCTTTGGGAGCAGTCCACTTACCCCCATAACTTACTGTTTCACCTTTTCTAACCTTCTTAACCTGCATCAGAGAAGATGTTAAATCCATAATGGGTTCCAGATCAGGAACCTCTACCTCCCCGGCTCCAAATCCATAAAGGCATACGCCAGGTCGTACCGCATCGAACTGAAGATCTAAATCCCTGTAGTGAAAAATCCCCCCGGTATTTGCTGTGTGTGTCAGCCATTCAGACGGAAACTGACTTCGAACACTTTTGAATAGCTCAAGCTGTTTTTTGACTTCGGGATTACCCGGATCGTCTGCCTTAAAGTAATGTGTATAAATTCCTGTGCAGGTTAATTCTGGATATTTTCCAATTGCAGCCCTTACTTCAGAGGCATCTTCCGGCAAAACCCCCAATCTGTGCATACCGGTATCGATATTAATTTGATACTCTGTGCCGGGAAGCATCACATTTAAAGAATTAACTTCTGCCAACGTCGCGGTTAAGTTATAATCTACGTACCAGGATGCAGTTTCTTCCAGTGGAGCTTCAAATACAAGAATTGGGTTTCTAATCCCTGCTTCTCGCAGTTCTTTCGCTTCAAAAGCCCGGGCTACACAAAACCATTCCACACGGTCTTTGATGTGCTTTGATACAGGAATTAAACCATGCCCATAGGCATTGTCTTTTACTACAGCCATTCTCTTAACCCCCGGTTTCAATCTCCGGTCAATGGCATCCAGGTTACTATCCAGTTTCGATAAATGAATGATTGCTTTTGCGCTCAACTAAACCACTTCTTCTTTTTTGTTTTTTTGAGAATTACTTGTGCGGCATTATGTCCCGCAGCTCCAAACACTCCTCCTCCGGGATGGCAGGAAGCACTGGAAAGATATAAGTTTTTTATGGGGGTTTCATATCGGCTCATCTCAGGAATTGGGCGAAACATAAACATTTGATCGAAGCTCATTTCCACGTGCATAACGTTGCCTTTAAGCAACCCGTGTTTGCGCTCAATATCGAGCGGGCTTTGTATGTACCAGTCGATAAGCTTCCCTTTCATATTTGGAGCATAATCGACCACAACATCATAGATTTTCTGTGCCTCTCTTTCCCTGATGTCATCCCAGCGTAAACCATTCGCTAGTTCGTAAGGATGCCATTGTGCCCACACGAACATAGTGTGTTTCCCATCTTTAGCTACTTCAGGATCAATTTTGGAGAAGGTCATAGCCAGCACAGCAGGTTTCTCAGGTGGTCGCTTCTGCATGTAATCTCCAATCGCATTGTTCATGTATTGAACAGACGGAGCCATTAACTGAATGCCATTATGAATATAGGGATCATCTGGAGCGGCAGTGTATTGAGGAAGCTCCTCCACAGCACAGCGGATGACCATTCCAAAACCATTTCCAACATTAATATTTTTCACTTTTGTAAACATAGAGTCTTCCAAATGTTCACGCCCTACCATTTTCATCATCGTGGTTTGAACATGAGCATTGGAAACAATAACCGGAGCTCTGAATTCTTCACCAGATTCTGTTCTAACCCCAATTGCCCTACCATTCTCTATTAGTATCTTTTCTACGGGTTGATTCGCTTTTACTTCGCCTCCGTGCGCTTCAATCAGGTTTTTCATGGCCTGAGTTAGCATACCGCTCCCACCCTTTGGATGTTTAGCACCACTCTCGTGTAACATCGATTGCCAACCTGCAAAATCTCCAGTTGCAGAATGATCAGGTAATGGCCCTGATTGAGCTGCGAACCATAACAATGCGGCTTTCATGTATGGACTTTCGAAGGCGTCATCAACAACTTTCCCGTAGCTCGAAAGAATTTTCTGAAGTCCGGATGCCTGTTCCCCTTTCTTAAACATGGCTCCATCTTTAATCTGGGCTTTCGCCATCTCAGCAATAATTCCACCGGTGGTGGGCGCCGTCATAAAAGCCTTCAGCACCCCTTTGTTAATCTTTCCCCAGAAATGAATAAACTCCTTATAATTCTTGACATCTTCAGGAGCTACTTTTGAAATAGATTCAAGCGTACGATCTACATCTTTCCAAAAATGAATTACGCCTTTCCCTGTTGGCACCGGATACGACATAATCGGATCCATATCGATGTACTCCAACCCATATTTAGTGAGTTCAAGTTCTTCGATAATTCCGGTTTGATGAATCATTATATGAACCGAAGAACCTACGTCCATTAAAAATCCGTTCGGGTTCTCCTCAGACTCGAACATTCGCTCGGTACATACTGCTCCGCCAATCGTCTCTCTACGCTCAAGAACCAGAATCTTAAACCCTTTTTTTGCCAGATAACAACCCGTAGTAAGCCCGTTATGTCCCGAACCGATGATTATAGCGTCATATGAATTCATACGAATAAAGATAAAAGGAATTGATTGAAAGCGAAGTTTTATTAAGTTGTTTATCGAATTGCCAACCATAATATTAAAGGTGTCATTCAGAACTAAGTGAAGAATCTGCATAGTCGTAGATTTGCTTAAACGGGTTTGCAGATCCTTCAGCAATAACTTCAAAATAACAAATTAGCTATATGAAGATAGGCCGCTTTGAGGTTGAACAGTTAAGTGAAGGTATTTTTGAAGTTTTTGAAGACGGTACGTTTCAAAAAATGGATGCCGAAGACATCACTTCAAAAAAAGCTGAAACCGAAGTCCCAAGAAATTCAACTCCAATTGGTATAGACCCGCTTCTTATAACAGACGGAAACCGGGTTATTCTTCTCGATACAGGTTTAGGTTGGGGTTTAGATTCCAAAAGTAACTATACCGATACCTCGAACCTGAAAACCAATCTCGATATTTTTGGGCTTACTCCAGATGATGTTACGCACGTGGTTCTGAGCCATCTTCATTTCGATCATGCTGCCGGTTCTACGTTTGTGGATGGAAAAGCCACTACCCAACCTACTCTTCCCAATGCAAACTACTTTGTTCAGAAACTTGAATGGCACTATGCGATTCAACGGGTAGGAGAACGAAACCCGGTAAAAGGTGGCGATTATAACATGGACGAGTTGTATAAACTTCACGCTGAAGAAAAACTGGTTCTAATTACCGATACCTATTTCGAACTGGTTCCTGGAATTACACTGATCAAAACCGGTGGCCATACCCCCGGCCATCAGATTGTGAAAATACAGGACGGTGGTGAAACGGCTTATTTTTTGGGAGATTTAGTGCCGAACGAACATCATCTGAATCATTATTCCATGAAACAGATGGATATTGATCCGCTGCAATCTAAAAAGGCTAAAACTTTAATTCTGAGACAAGCTGTTAAAGAAAAAGCTGCTTTATTCTTCTATCACTCTATCCATATAAAAAACGGAGTGTTGGTTCAGGATGAAGAAAAGAGATATGCACTACTGGAAATAATGGAATAAAAAAACCCTGCTGAAGCTAATCATCAGGGTTTTAAATTGATCATCTTGTGGGTTTAGTTCTCAAGAAAAGTTACTTTTCCTGTGTCAAGATCATAGAATGCACCTGCTATCAGGATATCACCATTCTTTTCAAGTTCTGCAAT
>JBLLNP010000020.1:0-34529 GCA_048058975.1 Balneola sp. | reverse complement strand
TTAAACTATTTCTATGAACTTATTGTCGAAACATATTCTGACAATCTTTATGTTTAGTAGCACCTGGACCTTAATTGCAGAAGCACAAGAGATAAGAGAGTTAGATTTGGGCGAGGCGCATCGTTTGGTAAGATTAAATTACCCATTATCAGATGACAGGTTACTCATCGAAGAAATAACGAATCTGAATCTTCTTTTAATTCAAAGAAATAGGCTTCCAGTATTAACATTTAGTGCAGAAGGAAAAGTACAAAGTGATAACGTCCAGATAGGTGGAAATGATCCTAATTTCCCAATTAACGTTGATGTTCCTTTAGAAAGCTATAAAGCATATATGGGGTTGAATTATAACATCTATGATGGAGGCTTAACATCTGCTCAAAAAAAGCTTGAACGTGCATCTGAGTCTGTAAATCAGGAAGCCTTAGAAGTAAATCTTAGGACATTAAAAGATCGCATCAACCAGCTTTTTTTCAATGTAGAGTTGGCTCGGCAGCAAAGAAATATTCTAAACATTTCTTTAAAGGACATTGAGGCGAATATAAAAACTGCTGAAGCCAGAGTTAAGAATGGCGTTATTCTCTTAAGCGAGTTAAACAAGTTAAAGGTTCGGCAGTTAGAATTACTTTCAGAGCAAGATAAATTAGAAGGAGATATTACTGCCTTTCTCTCCATTTTAGAAAAACTGATAGGTTCTGAAATTAGCACTGAAGTATTATTAAAATTTCCTTCTGTATTTACTTTACCGGAAAATGTAGGCATTTCTAGGCCGGAACAGGATTTATTTGAAGCTCAAAAAGAAGTGCTAGCAGCACAGAAAGAACTAACAGGGGTAAATAAAAAACCAAAGCTTTCTTTATTCGGAGAAGGAGGATTAGGATATCCAAACCCTCTTAATTTTTCTGATGTTGAGCGATCTTTTTATGGACTTGTAGGTGTAAAGCTTTCCTGGAACTTCCTGGATTGGGGTAAAGGCAGAAAGGAAAAAGATAAAATTGATTTACAGATCAAGCAAACGGAAGTGGACAAACTAACCTTTGAATTTGATATGCGGTCCAGAGAACAAGAGTTCATAAAAAGGATTGAGGCTGTTGAAAAACAAATAGAGAATGGAAATCAAATTGTAGAACTACAAAGTCAAATTCTGAAACAGACTAATACCCAGCTCAAAAATGGGGTAATTAATTCGTCGGATTATCTTGAACAAGTAAATGCTGAATTGAGAGCTAAACAGCAATTAAAACTACATGAAATACAACTAGAACAACTAAAGGTAGAATACCTAACACTATTTGGGAATCTGTAATGAACTATCGTAAGAGTATATTATACATAACAACGGCTATCGCCTTATTAGCATGTGGAAATGGTGAGAAATCTGATGCATATGGTAATTTCGAAGCTACAACTGTAACCATTAGTGCGAAAGGAAATGGGGTACTTACTGAATTTCTGATTCAGGAAGGGAAAGCTGTAAAAAAAGGGGACGTTGTAGGTCTTATTGATACGACTCAGCTTCACTTAGAAAAACTACAGGTTAAAGCACAACTTATGGCGCTAGTTTTAAAAACTAAAGACGCCACTCCTGATATTGAAGTTCTTGAGGAAAGAAAAACGATATTGCAACGTGAAAAGAACAGAACAGAGTCTTTACTAAAGGCTGATGCAGCTCCTCAAAAGCAATGGGATGACTTTGACGGGGAAATAAAACTGATAGACCAGCAAATATTTTCACTTAAAAGAAATACTGAGATTACAAATCGAGGTATTCTTGCAGAAAGAGAACCATTACAAGCACAACTACAAATTATTGAAAACAGAATAAGAGATCATCAGTTATTAAACCCTATTGATGGCACGATCCTTACAAAACTAGTTGAGCCAAATGAGTTCGTTAGCACCGGCAGAGGTCTTTACAGGGTTGCTGATCTAAAGGTGATGAAACTCAGGGCTTATACAACAGCGGAACTTTTACGAGATGTTTCCCTTAATGACGAGGTTATGGTACTTGTCGATGAGGATAACAATTCATATAAAGAACTAGAGGGCAGGATTACGTGGATAGCATCAGAAGCAGAATTTACTCCTGAAAATATACAAACCAAAGAAGATCGTGTAGGACTCGTATATGCCATAGATATTCTGGTGGAAAATGATGGCTACTTAAGAATAGGAATGCCTGGAGAAGTTGTATTCAAAAAGAAAGGGAACTAGTGGTTGCCCTGAATATTAATAACATCTCTAAGAGCTATGGAGAAATAAGAGCTATCAGATCTGTTTCTTTTGAGGTTGAAAGTGGAGAATTATTCGGTCTCATTGGCCCTGATGGAGCCGGAAAGTCAACCCTTTTTAGAATTCTCACTACACTTCTGATTCCAGATTCTGGTGAGGCCTATGTGACCGGTAGTCATATAGTAAATGACTATAAAGCAATAAGAAATAAAGTAGGGTATATGCCTGGAAAGTTCTCGTTGTACCAGGATCTTAGTGTGGAAGAGAATCTGACTTTTTTTGCAACGATATTCGGAACTACTATTGAAGAAAATTATGATCTCATAAAGGATATATACATACAAATAGAGCCTTTTAAAAAGAGATACGCCGGAAAACTATCAGGAGGGATGAAGCAAAAACTTGCTCTTTGTTGTGCACTTATCCATAAACCGGAAGTACTTTTTTTAGATGAGCCTACAACAGGGGTTGATGCTGTAAGTCGAAAAGAATTCTGGGATATGCTTCAAAAGTTGAAAGAAAAAGGAATATCAATATTAGTAAGCACATCATATATGGATGAAGCAAGTCTTTGTGACAGAATCGCTTTGATCCAAAAGGGAGAGATTCTTTCAATCGATTCCCCGGATGCTCTTATAGCTAATTTTCAGAAACCCCTTTACGCTGTAAAAGCCGATGACTTCTATGGTCTTTTAAGCTATCTCAAAACACATAAAAGTACGAAAAGCGCTCTCCCTTTCGGAGAGTTTCTGCATTTAACCACAGAGACAGAACTTTCAGAAATATCGATAGCAGAAGAACTAAGAAAGCAAAATTTCAAAGGAGTAGTAGTAGAAAGGATTTCTCCAACAATAGAAGATATTTTTTTAGAACTGGCGGAGCATTCTTCATGAGTTTAAATGTAAGAAATAGAGTAATAGAGGTAGAAGAACTCACTAAAAAGTTTGGTTCCTTTACGGCGGTTGATTCCATTTCATTTCATGTAAATTCAGGGGAGATATTTGGTTTTTTAGGAGCAAACGGAGCTGGTAAAACTACAGCAATGAGAATGCTTATCGGGTTAAGTAAACCAACTTCTGGAAAAGGATCGGTAGTTGGATTTGACGTGCTAGGGGAGCCGGAAAAAATAAAGAAAAGTATTGGGTATATGTCCCAAAAATTCAGTCTCTATAACGATCTGTCTGTAAAGGAAAATATCAGGTTTTATGGAGGTATTTATGGGTTACAAAAAAGCAAAATCAAGGAAAAGACAGAGCAAATTCTTGAGGATTTGACCTTATCGGAAGTGCAAAACAAACAAGTAGGTGAACTGCCTTTAGGCTGGAAGCAACGTCTGGCGTTTGCGGTATCTATGGTACATGATCCCAAGGTAGTTTTTTTAGACGAGCCAACGGGTGGGGTGGATCCTAAAGTCCGGCGTCAGTTTTGGGAAATGATTTACGAACAATCTGTTAAAGGCAGGACGATTTTTGTGACTACTCATTATATGGATGAAGCTGAATACTGTGATAGAGTCTCAATTATGGTAGATGGAAAAATAGATGCTTTAGATACCCCTGAACAATTAAAAGAAACATACGAGGCGAAATCAATGGATGAGGTGTTCCTGCGGTTAGCTCGTAAAGCAAAAAATATATAATCATGAAAAATCTAAAACTTCTTTTAGGATTTCTTTTTATGGCCTCATCAGCTGTTGGTCAAACAAATGGAAACGTAACAGTTAGGATTTCCGACATCAAAGATCAAGGGAAGGGTGAAATTATACTCATGCTTTTCAGTTCCGAAGATGGCTTTCCAATGGATTCTGAAAAAGCAATTTTTAAAGCGACAATTACACAGTTTGGTGAGTCATTACAGCATACTTTTAATGGGATACCATTTGGAACATATGCTTTAGCTGCTTTTCAGGATAAAAATAGAAATGGAAAAGTTGATACAAGGAAAGTTATTCCAATGCCAAAAGAACCAGTAGCTGCACTTAATGTTACTAAGAGAGGGCGCCCTGAATTCAAAAATAGTACATTTGAGGTCAGGGCTGATTCAACTACTCTCACCCTAACATTTTTAAACCAGTAATACGATGTGGAAGGTATTCCTAGCTTTTGTAAAAAAGGAAATTTATCACATTGTTCGTGATAAACGAACCTTATTGATTCTTTTTGGAATGCCAATCGCGCAAGTACTCATTTTTGGGTATGCAGTAACGAACGAGTTTAACAATACACAGATTCAGGTATTGGATCATGCACAAGACGAAACAAGCCAGCAACTTGTTCAGCACATACAAAGTTCAGGTAATTTCCTGGTTAAGGATATGCTAAGCTCAGAAAGGCAGATGGAAGAAGGTTTTAAAGATGGAAGTTCAAAACTGGTTCTTGTAATTCCAGAGCAATTTACTTCAGATTTTTATTCCGGTAAAACTACGAATGTTCAACTCATAACCGATGGCTCTGACCCGAATAATGCGAATACACTAGTACAATATATGACGGCAATGCTTTCACAGTTCAGGGGAGACCAAGACATCAGAGGTACAAATCCCTACCGGGTAAATATTGAAATGAGGATGTTCTACAATCCTCAACTCGAAAGCGCCTACAACTTTATTCCGGGAACTATTGCCTTGATCCTGTTAATCATTTCAGCAATGATGACATCACTTACTATAGCCAAAGAAAAGGAGACCGGTACTATGGAGGTTTTACTAGTTTCCCCATTATCTCCCTGGCTGATTATCCTTGGGAAAGTAACCCCTTATGCAGCACTTTCATTTATTGATGCGGTTTTAGTTTTAGTATTGGGATTCTTTGTCTTCAATGTTCCAATTTTAGGAAGTTTGACCTTACTTCTTCTACTGTGTTTTTTGTATGTGCTAACTGCCCTTTCCCTTGGAACGTTGATCTCCACCGTTTCATCTACACAGCAAGATGCTATGTTACGATCTTTGATGGGATTAATGATGCCTTCTATGCTGCTGTCCGGATTTATTTTTCCGATAGCAAGTATGCCTGTTGTATTACAAGTGATCAGTAATATTATTCCAGCTACCTATTTCATCGAAATCCTGAAAGGAGTCATGCTGAGAGGTGTGTCGTTTCCATTAGTAGCAACTCAGGTATTTGTGTTGTTATTCATGACCGCTTTCTTTTTGATTGCTACCTGGAGAAAGTTCAATATCAGATTAGAATGAGGGAGAAACGAATATGCAGATTCTAGGATATATTATTCAAAAAGAGTTCATTCAGATTTTCAGGAATAAGGCAATTCTCCTGATGATGACGGTTTTACCAATCGTTCAGCTTATCATCCTTTCCAGCGCCGCATCCAATGAGGTGAAGAATGTAAACGTAGCTATTGTTGATCAGGACTATTCCGAATACTCACGGTTATTAATCCGAAAAATAAACGCTTCCAACAGAATGTCAATTTATGCGGCTCCAACGAACAAAAAAGAAGCAATGGAGTTGATGCAGGCAAATAAGATTGACATCATTTTGGAAATCCCTTCTGATTTTGAGCAGAAATTTTTGAGGGGTGAAACTCCTGAATTTCTGTTATCTGTTAATGCGATAAATGGGCAACAAGCTACTGTAGGTTCAGGATATCTAAGTCAGATAATTCGGGGTTTTAATAGTGAAATCATCACCGAAGTACAAAGAATGCCTGCAAATATTGCTACTACGGGTACAATTAATGTAGTTACCCGAAACTGGTACAACCCTTTCTTAAAATATACCGACTTTATGGTGCCGGGTATTTTAGCGGAGCTTACAGTTTTACTAACTATGATTTTGGCAGCGATGAACATAGTGAGAGAACGGGAAATCGGTACGATAGAACAGATAAATGTAACCCCAATTAAAAAGTGGCAATTCATTCTTGGTAAATTGATTCCATTTTTGTGCATAGGGTTGGTTTTGCTAACAGTTGGGATTACGGTTGGGAAAGTGATTTTTAATATTCCATTAAATGGTAGCCTCCTCTTGATTTTCGGATATGCTATTATCAATCTTATTGCAGTATTGGGGTTGGGTTTATTAATATCAAATTTCGCAGAAACTCAACAGCAGGCTATTTTCGTAGCTTTTTTCTTTGTGCTTATTTTCATTTTGATGTGCGGTTTATTTACTCCGATTGAAAGTATGCCGGAATGGGCTCAGATTGCTACCATTCCGAATCCGCTTGCACATTTTATTTCAGTATCCAGAAAAGTACTCATGAAGGGAAGTGGAATAGCAGGTATAAAAATGGAGATTATTTACATCACTTCTCTTGCAGTTGTGTTTAATACACTGGCAGTCTGGAGCTATAAGAAGCAGGAGTGAGGGGATGAGTTTAATTTCTTAACTCCAAATATCCTCAAAAGGAGCAATAACTTCATCTACCTCGTTAGTACCGTCAAAAAAATCGAGCAAACGAAGCAGTACCTCATCCACCAAAATATCCGGACAGGAAGCTCCGGAAGTAAGAGCGACTTTCAATGGAGTTTTATCATTTGGTAGCCACCCATCTGTTTCAAGAATTTCCTTTTTCCACTGATTGAAGTGGTGAATCATAGAATCGGATTTGATTTCATTTGCATCCCGAACATGGTAAGTCGGAAAAGAATGTTCCAGTATTTCCACCAGATGCATCGTGTTGGACGAATTATATCCTCCAACAACCAGAGCGATGTCAGCGTCTGTTTTTGCCAACTCAAGAGTTGCAGATTGATTCTCATTGGTTGCGTAGCATAAAGTATCTGAAGTATCTGCGAAGTGATCCAGAATATCAGTCTCGCCATGAATTTTGATGGCTGCAGCCTTCAGGATATCCATCACTTCCTGCGTTTCGGTCGCCAGCATCGTGGTTTGATTGATTACTCCAAATCGTTGTAAATCTTTATGAGGATCAAAACCGGGGGTGGACTTATGCCCGAAATATTTCTCAAAATCTGATTCCGGTCGCTTTTTGAGCATGATTTCCGCAAGAATGGTCGCTTCCTCAGGATTTAACACAACGACAACTGCCGAATGTTCTGCACTGTGTGAAAAAGTGGCTCTGGTTTCTTCATGAGTATGTTTACCATGTACAACCAGGCTGTATTCTTTTTTACCCAACTGCTTGCCTCGTTTCCAGACTTTCTCTACAAACGGACAGGTAGTATTAAACTCGTATGGATTGATCCCTTTTACTTTCAGCTCTTCTTCAATTTCTCTGGTCGTTCCAAAGGCTGGTACAATTACGATGTCTTCCTGATGTAAAGACGAAATAGGAATGATTTCAGAGCCATCGGTATGATGCAGGAATTTCACTCCCCGTTTTAGCAAATCTTCATTTACAGTAGGGTTATGAATCATCTCACTGAGCAGGTAAATACTTTTATCGGGATGTTCATCTACAGCTCTATAGGCGATATCAATGGCATTTTCCACACCATAACAAAACCCGAAAAAGCGTGGGAAATAAAACTGAACCGGACCAAAATCCAATAGCGTAGGCTCCAGGTCCTTCTTCATGGGATCGGTAATCTTTGTCGCTTCCTTCACCTTTCGGATAATCGGCGACTTGTACATGTCTGGTATTTGGAATTCTTTTCTTGGCAAGGCTTCGTTAATGGTTATTTGTTAATCAAATCAATGATACTTTGAATAACTTTTTGGACAGTAGTTTCATTCAAAGAGCCAATTTTATAAAGAATAATATTTTCTGAGCACGTAAATATTTTATCAGGTCTAATATTACTCTTTTTATTCAATGAACCAGAGCTGAAGTCATTATCATCTATTATTATAGATAACTCGTTTTTTGAAGCTTGACTTGTGATTTGACATAGTAAAAGATCCTCTCCATCAAAATCACGAATTACAAAAGCAGGTCGTCTCTTAGAGTTTGAAAGATCAGAAAATGGAAACGGGACTACTACAATATCACCTTTTACAAATTTGCCCATGCTTCATCTTCTTCTGAAGTCAACCAGTCTTTAGCAAGTGAAGGTTCGCTAACCAGGGTTGAAGATAGAATTTCATTCTCTTGCTTAATTAGAAAGCGAACGTAATCTAATACTTCTTTGGCCTTTTTATCAGAAAGCTTATCAATTTCTATTTTTAATTTCTCTTTCTCTGACATACCGAAATATAACCCTAATTCTCAATTGAAGCATTCTTAATTCTACATTAGAGCGAAGCGATTACGCCGCATCCCCAACATCTTCCATCCGAACACCCACCAATCGACTTACCCCTGTTTCAGGCATAGTCACACCGTACATCATTTCGGCTTTACTCATCGTCTTTTTGTTGTGAGTGATAATGATGAACTGAGTCTCTTCGCTGAAGTTCTTAATCATTTTCGCAAAGCGTTCGATATTGGCATCATCCAGCGGAGCATCCACCTCATCCAGTACACAGAAAGGAGAAGGTTTAACCAGGTAGATGGCAAATAGAAGAGCGATGGCTGTAAGAGTTTTCTCTCCTCCGGAAAGTTGAGAAATACCGGAAGGGCGTTTACCACGAGGCTGAGCTTTAATTTCGATGCGAGCTTCCAGCGGATCTTCCACATCTTCTTCAATTAACAAATCGCAGTAATCATCTTCAAAGAATAGAGTTTTGAATACCTTCTGGAAGTTGGTACGGATTTCCTCAAAAGTAGCATTAAAGCGCTCGGTGGCTGTGGTATTAATTTCATTAATAGTTTCGAGGAGCTGTTTTTCTGCTTTATCAAGGTCTTCGATTTGTTCCTCGTAAAAATCGAGGCGTTCTTTTTCTTCTTTGTATTCCTCGATGGCAAGCGGGTTTACATCCCCGATGCTGTTCAGCTTCTGTCGCAGCCAGCCGATGCGTTGTTTCACCTCATCAGGCGTTTTGTTTTCCGGCATCTCCGCCCCTTCAATCTGCTTCATCAGAATACCGTAGGTTTCCCAGATATGATCTGAAAGTCCCTGAATCTGCATCTCCATTTTTTCCTTTGCCATAGAAAGATGATGGACCAGCTCCATGTTCACTTCTTTCTGGCGGCGGACTTCCCTCAAATTCTTCTCAATCTCGTTGATTTGTCCGCGTTGTTTAGCTGCCGCTTCTTCTGCTTTCTGAAGAGCTTCGTCTGCTTCAGACTTGAGCTCTTTGTTAGAAGCCAACTCCTTCTCCAGCTTCTCTATATAAGAAGTGGATTCTTCGATATTCTTTTTAGACTGCTCGGTAAGCTTGGTACGATTTTCAATTCGGGACTGCACACTCTGGATACCTGTTTCTGCTCGTTTTACATCCCGTTCGTGATTATCTACTTTATTTTTCAGATCCTGGTGTTTGAGCTGGGCATCGTTGTAGCGACTTTGAGCGATCGCCCGCTCTTCTTCCAGAGATTCGAGCAACTCCTTCTTCTTATTCTGCTCAGCATCCAGTTCCTTCATTTTCTTCTGAAGTTCTTTCTGCTTTGGCTGCATCGAGTCGAGTTCTTCCTGTGCGGTTCCTTCGCTGCTTTTCAGGTAATCTTTTCTATTCACCAGTTCAGTAATATTCTTCTGATATACCTGAACCTTAGAGCTGAGGCTATGCTGCTGTTGCTCCAGCCTTCGTACTTCCTGTTCTTTTTCTTTTAATCCGGCGCTTAACTTACCGATGTCGAGTTTTTCATATTTCTCAACGATTTGCTTGAGGTAGTCGCTCAGTTTATCAATCTCTTTAAGAACGCCAACTTTTTCTTTTTCGAGGCGATCGATTTTATCCTGTAAACCAACCCGAACTCCGGTGTTCTTGTTCTTACTTCCGCTTTTGAAGAAGCGGTTTCGATTGATTACTTCTCCATCATAAGTAACACCAATCGCATTCGTTTTTTTCAGCCCTTTATAAGCGTCTTCAACCGTATCAAAAACGAGCACATTACCGAGTAGTAACTGTTTAAGAGCAGAGTATTGCGGCTTGGTTTTCACATGATCGAACAAACCGCCATCCAATACTTCATACTTTGCAGATAGTTTATCGAGCGGAATAAAAGTAGCGCGACCTTTATTGGCCTTTTTAAGTGCTTCTGCAGCTCTTTTGGCTTCATCAAGGGTTGGAAGTATCACAAAGTTTAGTGCTCCGCCAAGAACCGACTCCAGAGCAATTGCATGCTTCTCATCGGTGTTGAAGACCTCTGCAACCGTAGTCATTTCCTTGAAATCGAAGCGATGATTTTCCAGTAAGTACTTTACGCTGCTTGGAAACGCCTCGTTTGAATTTGCCAGATCGTTCAGCAACCTGATTTCGTTTAAAAGTGAAGAGTGATTGCTGTGTAGCGATCGTAATTCGTCTTTTATTTCATTCTGCTTTTCCGCGAAACCTTCCCTTTTTTCACGAGAGGTTTCCAGTTCCTTTTCAAGTTCATCCCGCTGCTCAACCAATTTCCCGAGTTTCCCTTCAATAGAACCCTGCTCCGAATTCAGCGAGTCAATTTCATCATTCAGGTCAACGATTTCTTCATTGATTCTCTCCAGATCACCTTCGGTATTCTCGAGTCTTGACTCGATCTTAATCCGTTGATTTTCCAGTTGATTCAGCTCATTGTTGGTCGCACTTAGCTGCACTTCAACTTCATACAATTCGTGCCGTTCGCGGTTGTATTGCTGCTGGATTTGAGAATACTTTTTCTTCGATTCTTCCAACACCTGTTCCGATTTCTCCAGGTCTTCATCAAAAGATTCAAGTTTTGAACGGCTGTTGGAAAGTAAGTCCATCAACTCTTTAAGGTCGCGCTCACCCTGCTCAATATCTTTGCTGTATTCGGTAATTACCTTTTTTTCGTTTTCGATCTTTTCTTTAGTGATCCGGATGTTGGTATCTGCTTCCCGAATGGCATTGTATAACTGACTTACCTGGCGCTGGGCATCCGCTTGTTGCCGCTCCTTTTCGATGAGCTGTGCTCTGAATTTCTCGTCTGAAGTTTCAAGCTCTTCCGCTGTTTTCCCAATTTCTTTCTTTTCCTTCTCAGCGTTGGAAATTCGTTCCTGAAGTGGTTTCAGCTCTTCCTGTATTTTAGTGAAATCGTGAAGAGTGAGGGCTTTGTCTAAAGACTCTAACTCATCTTTATAAACCTTAGCCTTCTCCGCTTTTTCTGCCTGGATTTCCAGAGAACGGGCTTTCTTACGAAGCTCAATCAGCAAATCATCAACCCGCTGAAGATCTTTTTTAGTTTCTTCCAGCTTGCGAAGCGTCTTTTTGCGTTGATCTTTGTAGCGCGTAACCCCGGCAGCTTCCTCAAACAAACGGCGGCGATCGTTGTTCTTATCGTTCAGAATCTCTTCTACCATTTTTAACTCAATCACCGAATAGGCATCTGAACCCATTCCGGTATCCATGAAGAGCTCCATGATATCTTTCAGGCGGCAGGAAGTATTGTTGATCAGGTATTCCGAATCACCGGAACGGAATAACCTGCGGGTGATGGTAACCTCACTGTATTCGATAGGAAGAATGCCTTTATCGTTTACAAAAGTAAGGGACACTTCTGCCATTCCAAGTGCTTTCTTTTTGGCAGTCCCATTAAAAATCACGTTACTCATCGCCGACGAACGAAGGAGGGAAGGCCGCTGCTCGCCGAGTACCCAACGCAGTGCATCTACAATATTAGATTTTCCGCAACCATTAGGACCTACAATAGAGGTGATACCGCTATCGAAACTCACTTTGGTCTTGTGAGCAAAACTTTTAAATCCCTGTAAATTGAGTTCGGATATATACAAATTCTAAAATTTCAAATGGCAAATTTCAAAATTCAAACAAAATATAACACTCAATTTCGGAGCGCTGAATTTGTTTGTCATTTGTCTTTTGATAATTGATGCTTAACCTTACACCGTCATGATTTCCGTTTCTTTGTGAGCAAGCAACTCATCCACTGTTTTAGTGTGAGTATCGGTAACCTTTTGAACCTCATCCTCTGCCTCAAACCTGGAATCTTCAGGTAAAGATTCAGACTCAACCGTTTTCTTGATGGTGTCATTGGCATCACGACGTGAGTTTCTGATGCTTACCCTGGCCTGTTCTGCTTTGTCTTTGGCCACTTTAACAAGTTCTCGTCTGCGCTCCTCTGTTAAAATAGGAAGTGGAATTCGAATGAAGTCACCATCATTCATAGGATTAAGTCCAAGCCCGGCTGCCATAATCGCTTTTTCGATATCTCCCAGAATAGATTTATCGTAAGGAGTAACCATCAGGAGACGAGGTTCGGGAGCGGTGATATTTCCCAATTGCTGAAGAGGAGTTTGTGCTCCGTAATATTCTACCTTAACTCCCGAAATTAACGCCGGGTTTGCTTTTCCGGTTCTGATGTGAGAAAACTCGCCTTTCAGATACTGGACAGCATCGTCCATTTTCATATCAGCTTCGTCTATAATTTCCTGTAATTCGTCCGCGATCATAACTTCAAATTTGGTTAAAAAGGGCTCTGAAGAGCCTGATTTTCAATTCTGTGAAGTTAATAAAAGTGAAGATTAAATCTTAATGAAAAGCTTGTTTTAAAAGAAAGGGATGTCACCCTGAGTGCCCCAAAGAACATGAGGTTTTGGTTTTCTCACGAAGGGTATCAAACGTAGTTCTCTTCATAGGTTTCAACTCATTTGATATCCTATCGCTGATAGTATTTGATTTATCATCGAATTCCGGGAGCTCAGGATGACAAGTCAGCAACAACTGTCCCTCATTGGAGAGGGACAGCGCTAAGTCCCATTTCTTGGTTAGTTAATTTTTTGATACATAAATTTTCAGGAAAACCCGATTTTTCAAAACTTATGGAAGTAATTTAATCCACAAAAAAATGAAAGTACTATTACCCTTATTTATAGCAGTTCTGGGTTTTACTGGAGTTTCTGCCCAAAACATTAGCGACTTAAACGACGAGTTTGATAATTCAGAAACCTTAAGTAACTGGTCGAGATATCACGAAGCGGAAGGTTGGCCTGATCGAATGCTAAATATCAATATAGATAGTACTGAGCCGGGCGCGTTATTTATGGAACCTACTTCCAGCGGTTGGTATAACGATCTGGACTCTCCCTTTCTTTTTAAAATGGTTTCGGGTGACTTTATTGTTACTACAAGAGTTAAATCAACAGGGAAGAGTTTTATAACTCCTCAAAGAAGTTATTCTCTAACAGGCATTTTTATCAGAGAGCCTCGAAACATCACCCCCGAAACCTGGACAGCCGGTCAGGAAAACTGGATGTTTATAAGCACCGGAGCAGGGGATGAGTTGGGAGTGCCTAAATTTGAAGTCAAAAACACAGTGAATAGCCAGTCTGTTCTTCATCTTTCCGCCGCTGATACGGGCTGGATTGAATTAAGGTTGGAGCGATTGAATGATATTTACACGATTGAGTATCGTCTCAGCGAGGGAGACTGGGCATTATTAAGAATATACGAACCACCAGAACGACCAGTAATGCCCGAAGTTCTCCAGATTGGTTTAGTTACCTATACCGACTGGGAATCTTTTGGGCATTACGTTAGTAATCCTTTTACCTATAAAACGATGGTTGTTGAAGGACAGCCGGACCTCTACAGTTATGTGGATTATATTCGGTTTTCGAGGCCGGGAATAACTTCTTCGGAGGAGAAAGGAAACATCAAGAATTTTGTGTTAGCTCAGAACTACCCCAATCCCTTTAATCCCGAAACCAGGATTGATTATACCATTCCAACCGGGGGGCATATCGAAGTCAACGTTTTCAATGTTTTGGGGCAGAACGTGGAATCATTAGTTAACTCCTACCAGGCTGCCGGGCTGTATAGTATTCGTTTTAAATCAAATGATATACCTACGGGTACCTATTACTATCAACTGAAAGTGAATGGGCAAGTGGTTCAAACCCGGAAAATGATGCTGTTGAAATAGTTTTACCTCTCTACGGAAAATATTAAGGTCGTCATCCTGAACTCGTTTCAGGATCTTAAGTAAAGTTTAAAAGTCCCTAATTAATGAATTAACAATAGGGAAAGAGATCATAATTAAGAAAAGCAAGATCATTAAAATTGGGTTTCCAAAGTTGATATCGTATCCTTTTTTCTTCCTTATATATATCCGGAAATCATTTGAGTTATTGTATTGACCATATTTGTCATAGAACTGATCTAAATCAGAAGCTGAAGAATCAGAATGCTGCTTTTGCCAGTAATTCTCTCCAAGCTTTTGGAGAAACAACAATGCAAAAGTCGAGAAAATCGGGATAACCAGAAACAGTAGATATTTCATTGGTTAATTCTTAATTGATAATTGACTTCACTCCCAAACCACGGTAGTCCCTAAGTCCTCGCCGTCGCACACGATTTTTTTGAAGGTGCCCTCTTCATTCATGTTAAAGACGATAATTGGGGTGTTGTTTTCCCGGCATAGTGTGAACGCGGTTAAGTCCATCACAGAAAGGCGGCGTTTGAGTACTTCATCGCCGGTAATAACATCAAATTTTGTGGCATCCGGATTTTTTTCTGGATCGGAATCGTAAATACCATCCACTCGGGTCCCTTTAAGAATTACATCGGCTTCCACTTCAATAGCGCGAAGTGCTCCGGCGGTATCGGTGGTGAAGTAGGGGTTTCCGGTTCCGGCGCCAAAGATAACCACACGACCTTTTTCCAGGTGGCGAACCGCTCGCCGGCGAATAAACGGCTCTGCAATAGCTTCCATACGAATGGCGCTAAGCAAACGAGTCATTACTCCCTGACGCTCAAGTGCATCCTGCAATGCCATAGAGTTGATCATAGTGGCAAGCATGCCCATATAATCTCCCTGAACACGATCCATGCCTTCGGTGGCTCCTTTTACTCCACGAAAGATGTTTCCACCTCCAATCACAATAGAAACTTCTACGCCTTGTTCCTGAACACTTTTAATTTCTTTGGCATATTGGGTAAGGATGTTTCCATCAATTCCGTGTCCTTGTTCTCCGAGTAAAGCTTCGCCACTTAGTTTTAACAGAATGCGTTTGTACTTATTTGCCACGGTCAGTTTTTTTGGGTTTAGGAAATAAAGATCAAAAAAAAGGCTGCTCCGAAAATCGAAACAGCCTAAGGTATAAAAAAAAGAGTTAAGCGTCTTCCCCTAATTGGATTCGGTGGAAGGCTTTTGCTAACGGTGCTCCGTTTTGCTCAAGATATTGCTTTACAGTAACGCCGTTGTCTTTTACGAATTTCTGATCGAGAAGAACACGCTCTTCGTAAAATCTGCGAAGTTTACCCACCGCTGCTTTTTCAGCGATTTCAGCCGGCTTACCTTCGTTGATTAATTGCTCTTTTGCGATTTCAAGTTCTTTCTCAACTACAGAAGCATCTACTTCATCCTGAGTTACTGCAATCGGCTTCATGGCTGCAACCTGCATGGCTACATCTTTTCCGATTTCTTCGTCGTTGATTACGCCATCAAACTCAACCAATACCCCTAACTGGTTACCAGGGTGGATGTAAGAAACGAGAGAGCCTTCAGTTTTAACCAACACAACGGTGCTAACCTGAATTTTCTCGCCAATTTTTCCGGTCATATCCTGCAGGTGATCACCAATGCTTCTTCCTTCTACTTCATAGGCATAAAGATCATCGATGTTGTCGATCTCATTGTCGTAAGCAGCGTTAAGGAATTTCTCAGCTTGCGCCTGGAAGTCTTCGTTACGAGCAACGAAGTCAGTTTCGCAGTTAATTTCGATAGCAGCCGCTTTTTTAGCGTCGTCGCTGATGCGGGTAAGGATCAGACCTTCTTTCGCTTCACGATCGGCACGTTTATCAGCTACTTTTTGTCCTTTTTTACGAAGAATTTCAACAGCTTTGTCGAAATCACCTTCAGCTTCTGCCAATGCCTTTTTGCAATCCATCATGCCGGCACCGGTCATGTCTCTTAATTTTTTTACGTCAGCAGCAGAAATGCTCATGATATAAATAGTTTAAAATGGTTAGAAATTATTCTTCTTCTTCGTCGCCGCTGTCATCAGAAGCGTCATCATCCTGAGCTTCTAAGGTTGGTTCAGCGGTTGGTTTTCTTTTTCTTCTTGAGCGAAGTTTGGTCTTGGCTTCTATTTCATCGTCATCCTGACCTTCTTTGGCTTCGGTTGCAGCCTGCTCAAGTAATTCATCTTCCTGATGTGCTTCACGCTCAGCAGCGCCTTCAATAATCGCATCCGCAACCTGAGAACTGATCAACTGTATAGTTCTGGCAGAGTCATCATTACAAGGAATAATGAAATCCGGAACATCAGGATCACTGTTGGTGTCAACCATTGCAATGATTGGGATATGAAGCTTAATGGCTTCGCTTACTGCAAGGTGTTCTTTAATGATATCAACTACAAAAATTGCGCCCGGAAGTCGGCTCATATTTGAGATACCACCAAGAGTGTCTTCTAGTTTTTGCTGCTCGCGATGAAGCATCAATCCTTTCTTGGTGAGCTCATCCATCGTACCGTCAGTTTTCATGCGCTCGATCTCTTCCATACGAGAGATACTTTTGCGAACGGTGGAAAAGTTGGTCAACATACCACCTAACCATCGGTGTGTTACAAAAGGCATTCCTGCACGGATTGCTTCTGTTTTGATGATATCAGTAGATTGTTTTTTAGTTCCTACAAAAAGAATGGTTTTACCGGCTCGTGAAAGTTTTTGAATTTCGTCAAGAGCTTCCTGAAGGTAATTTTGTGTTTTTTTGAGGTCAATGATGTGAATCCCATTCCGTTGCATGAAGATGAAATCCTTCATTTTTGGATTCCAACGGCGGGTTAAGTGACCGAAATGTGCACCTGATTTTAACAGGTTTTCAATAGATGCTGCTTTAGGCATTGTATAAGTATGTATGTTTAGGTTTGTCCGCTGTGTGGGTCAGCCCCAAAAAACCAATCCCGACAACTCTATCGGGACACCTGGCTTTGAGTCACCACACATGTGTGATTGTATTTGTTCAATTTGTTATTGGTTAAATGGTTACTGGTTTCCCAAATAACCATAAACAAACAACTAAAATTATCGCTTAGAGAACTGGAATTTCTTTCTTGCTTTCGGTTGACCTGGTTTTTTACGTTCAACCATACGGTCATCACGGGTAAGTAATCCGTGTTCTTTTAGAATTGTATGCAGTTCTTCGTTTTCGCCGTCCAGGCCACGTGCCAATGCGTGCGAAATTGCTCCGGCTTGTCCGGCTTTACCGCCACCACGTACAGTAACTTTGATGTCGTACTTTCCTTCTGCTTCAGTAACGTGCATTGGAAGTAGTGCGATGTTGCGAATAGCTTTTACCGGAAGATATTCTTCAATTGGTTCTTTGTTAACGAGGAATTCACCTTTACCCGGTTTGATGTACAAACGCGCTGTTGAGGTTTTTCTACGTCCGATGTAATTAGCTTGTGCCATTATAAAATCGATTAAATCTCGATGGTTTCAGGGTTCTGAGCCGCTTGCTCATGTACAGGACCTGCATACACACGAAGATTAGTCATTAGCTTGCGCCCTAATCTGTTTTTTGGAAGCATTCCTTTTACGGCTTTAGTAACTAGCGAGGTTGGATCTTTTGCCAGCATATCTTCTGCACTGGTAAAGCGCTCACCACCCGGGTAAAAAGTGTGACGGAAATACATTTTATCAGTCATTTTTTTTCCGGTCAGTTTCACTTTCTCTGCATTGATAACGATTACATTATCACCAGTATCCATGTGTGGAGTGAATGTGGGCTTGGTCTTGCCTCTCAAAATAGATGCTACAACAGTACTCAATCTACCCAATGGTACATCTTCTGCGTCAACTAATACCCATTTCTTCTCGATGTCGCTGGGCTTTGCTGAGTATGTTTTAAAACTTAAAGTATTCACGATTAAACTCGTTTATTTGCTTTTTTGGAAAGACACAAAAAATACGGCAAAAATATTTCCATATCAACAACTATTTGTAGTTTTGTTATTGAATATTTAACAAGACAAACTTGGCTTACCTGAGTTGAAATGGAAGAATGAATGAAAAGGTTAATACCTGAAAGACAATACACTAAAAGATTTGTATCTTCCAAATCTTTCGAATTTTTAAAAAGACCGTTGAAATGAGTGACAAATTTAAAAGCACAAAACAAACCTTTAATACCGGTAGCGGCGAAGCTACTTTTTACAGCCTGCCAAAGCTGAAAGAACTGGGATATTCTATTGACAAGCTTCCGTTTTCCATTAAACTCTTACTGGAAGCTGTTCTTAGAGAAAATGATGGCTATGCTATTACTGATGCAGATATTGAAACGCTGGCTACCTATAACGCCGCAAAACCAGAAGGTGAAATACCGTTCAAACCTTCGAGAGTAGTTCTCCAGGATTTTACCGGGGTTCCTGCGGTTGTGGATTTGGCTGCACTTCGATCTGCAATGAAACGTATGGGTGGAAATCCGAATGACATTAATCCACAGGTTCCTGTTGATCTGGTCATTGACCACTCCGTTCAGGTGGATATGTTTGGGCAGGATGCAGCGCTCATGTTTAACGTGGAAAAGGAAATGGAGCGCAATAACGAGCGTTACGAATTCCTGAAATGGGGAAAAGAAGCTTTTGATAATTTCCGGGTGGTTCCTCCGGGTCGCGGTATTGTTCACCAGGTAAATCTTGAATACCTGGGCCGAGGTGTATTCACTAGAAAAGAAGCAGACGGAACTATTACAGCTTATCCGGATACCTTAGTAGGAACTGATTCGCATACAACCATGATTAACGGTCTTGGAATTTTAGGTTGGGGTGTTGGAGGAATTGAAGCGGAAGCTGCGATGCTTGGCCAGCCTATTTCTATGTTAGTGCCGGAAGTAGTTGGGATGAAACTCACCGGAAAATTACGTGAAGGTGTGACAGCTACCGATCTGACCCTTACTGTTACCCAAATGCTTCGAAAGCATAAAGTAGTAGGAAAGTTTGTTGAATTTTATGGTGATGGAATCAGCAATATGAGTTTGCCTGATCGTGCTACCATCGCGAATATGGCTCCTGAATATGGAGCAACTATGGGCTTCTTCCCAATTGACGATGAGTCCTTAAGATATATGCGCCGCACTGGTCGCTCTGAGGAATTAGTTAAATTGGTAGAGAACTACTGTAAAGCTCAGGGATTATTCAGAACCGATAATACTCCTGATCCCGAGTTTACCTCCACACTGGAACTGGATTTGGGAACGGTAGAAACTTCTCTTGCCGGACCAAAACTTCCTCACGACCGAATTGCACTTCAGAATATGAAGTCCACTTTCGAAAGATCTTTGGTTAGCGATGACCCGACTATGGGCTTTAACCTGGCGCAGGAAAAGCTGGCAAATAAAGGGTTGTACAAAAACGGTCAGGAAATTGAAATGACTCACGGCGATGTTGTAATCGCTGCTATTACCAGTTGTACGAATACCTCGAACCCGAGTGTAATGCTCGGTGCTGGTATTGTAGCTAAGAAAGCGGTTCAACGAGGGCTCAAAGTTCCTGCGTATGTGAAAACTTCTTTAGCTCCCGGCTCTCGTGTAGTAACAGAATATCTGAACGAAGCTGGTTTAACCGAATACATGGATCAGCTGGGATTTAACCTTGTTGGGTATGGATGTACTACTTGTATTGGTAACTCTGGTCCACTTCCTGAACCGGTTGAGAGAGCAATTAAAGAAGGTGATTTGATTGCTGCGGGAGTACTTTCAGGGAATAGAAACTTTGAAGGGCGAATTCACCCGTATGTGAAAGCGAACTTCCTTGCTTCCCCTCCGTTAGTAGTTGCGTATGCTTTGGCAGGAACCGTTGATATTGACCTGAGTACTGAGCCACTAGGCAAAGATAAAGATGGAAACGATGTTTATCTGAAAGATCTGTGGCCAACTACTGAAGAAATTGCTGAGCATTTAGACAGCGCTATTCGTCCGGAGCTATTTGATAAGCTATATGCGGATATATTCGAATCTCCGGCGTGGGAAGAAATCCCGGTATCTGGTGGAGATCTATTTAACTGGGATGAGAACTCAACCTATATCCAGGAACCCCCGTTCTTTATGAATATGAGCGAAGAAGCACAGCCAATCAAATCCATTGAAGGGGCAAAAGTATTGGTTAAAGTGGGTGATTCTATCACTACCGATCATATTTCTCCGGCTGGTAATATCAAGGAAGATGCTCCCGCAGGTATTTATCTGAAAGAGCACGGAGTTGAGAAAAAAGACTTTAACTCCTATGGCTCCCGACGTGGTAACGATCGCGTTATGACGCGTGGAACTTTCGCAAATGTTCGCTTCAAAAATCAGTTGGCACCAGGTACTGAAGGTGGATTTACAAAATATCATCCAACCGGCGATGTTATGACAATCTATGATGCTTCACTGAAATACAAAGAAAGCAATACTCCGTTGATTGCCATTGCCGGGAATCAATATGGTACCGGTTCTTCCCGTGACTGGGCGGCAAAAGGAACCAATCTTCTTGGTGTAAAAGCTGTAATTGCGGAATCGTACGAGCGTATTCACCGATCTAATCTTGTTCAGATGGGTGTGCTTCCTCTTCAGTTTAAAGATGGCGAAACACCGGAATCGCTTGGACTCGATGGTTCAGAAACATTCACTATTCATTTAAGTGATGACATCAAAGCCAGAGGCGAAGTAAAAGTGACTGCCGTGAAAGAAGATGGCGAAGAAATCAACTTCACCACAAACAGCAGAATTGATACCCCTGTTGAGGTAGATTACTATCGAAATGGCGGGATTCTTCACACCGTATTGCTCGACTATCTCAAAAAGAGCAAATCATAAAGAATTAAAAATCCCCGTTTAGTTTTGTCCGGGGATTTTGTTTTTCTGAGAGGGAAACAGCATCTTCACACCTCACTTCTGAAAAAGAGTACGATACCGAATGGCGGAAAATTTTAAACATATGCAGCTTTTACTTCATGCGATTGAGGGCATCAACCGCACCATGGAGTTAAAATCTTTATTATTAAAGTGCATGAATTCCGCCTGTCAGGTAATGGAAGCGGAAGCCAGTTCTTTAATGCTGATTGATGAAGTTACCGGAGAACTGCATGTGAGTGTTCCAACCGGACCAATTAAGGACAAAATTAAAGGAATGAGTATCCCGCGAGATAAGGGCATTGCCGGATGGGTACTCAAATCCAAAGAGCCATACTTTACCAATGAGCTTAAAGAATCGGATATTTTTTGGGGAGAGCTGAGCTCAGAGTTTAATACGAAAAGCATCATGTGTGTGCCACTTCTCAATTCAAAAAAGGAAGCTATTGGTGTATTACAGGTACTGAATAAACTGAACGGAAAAGAGTTCACGAAAGAGGAGATTCCCGTTTTCGAGACTTTGGCCGGACATGTGGCTCTTTCCATTGAGAAAGTTAGAGAAGTAGACGACCTGAAGAAGCAGATCAAAGACAAAGAGAAGAAATTAAAAGAGGTTCACCAGGGACTGAAAAGTAATCTTGCAGCAATTAATGCCTTAATTCAGCTGGAAGTCCCTACCATTGAAGACGAGGCAGCTCAGTTTATCATGAAGGCGACAGGATCCAGGATTGAAGCAATCTCCAATGCGCATCACATTCTATACAATCAGGATGAATTTGAATACCTCGATCTTGGATTATACCTGGGGAGATTAACCTCCATTGTAGCTGAAATATTTGAGGACGAGGATAAGGAAATCAGCCTGCTTCTGGATATGGATAAGATTGCCCTCAAAGCCAGTGTTGCGCTTACAGTTGGATTGATTGTGAATGAAGTGTTGGTTCACATGTACAAAGATGCTTTTGTGATTGAGTCTTACGGGAAAATTACGCTGGCTATAAAAAAAGATGAGCAAAACTGTGTGGCAATCAGTATTTCAGATGATGGAAGTGGCCTCAAATCAAACCTGGATGGTAGTGAAGAAGATTCTTTGGGATCGGTGATTATAAAAACGCTGGCCAGTAAACTGGATGCAACGCTCACTCAGCGCGAAAACGATACTGGTGGAACCACCTTTACTATTCTGTTCTATCTCTGATTAAATTATCCCTGACTTTTAGTTTTAAATTCCTACTTTCTTCCGGATGGGAATAAATCAACTCTTAAAAATACTGGCTGGTCCGGCGCTGTTCTTTGTAAGCGCTTTGCTTGGTGGCTTCGATAACGAACAGGCTCTGATGATTGGTATCGTTCTCTGGATGCTGAGCTGGTGGATTACCGAAGTGGTTCCTATAGCAGTAACCGCGCTGCTACCTATCATCCTGATCCCAATGACAGGCATTATGCCACTCAGGGATACTACGATCAACTATGCAAATCCCGTAATCTATTTATTCTTCGGGGGATTTGTACTCGGGCTTGCGATCGAAAAGTGGGGACTTCATAAACGGATCGCATTAAATATTATGAAACTGGCAGGGGAGAAGCCTTCCCGTGTAATTCTGGGATGTATGCTGGCTACCTCTCTGCTTTCTATGTGGATTAGTAATACAGCTACCACAGTTATGATGCTCCCCATCGGGATGTCGGTGGTGGCCCTATTGAAAGACAAAATGGACGACGGAGTTGGCGCGAAAAATTTCGCCCTTACCTTAATGTTGGGTATTGCTTACGCCGCCAATATTGGTGGAATTACCACTCTGATTGGAACGCCACCGAATTTAGTGCTCGCCGGAGTAGTGGAAGAAAGCGGGTTGGCTCCTCTCGTTTTTTCTGAATGGTTGTTTTTTGCATTCCCACTGGTAGTGATCCTTTTTTCTTCAGTATATCTCATTAATACAAAACTGGTGTTTCCTGTTCGGATAAAAAAACTGGAAGGCATCGGAAATTTGATCTCCTCTGAACTTAAAGGACTCGGAAAAATGGGAGCGAGCGAACGCAATGTGTTAATAATTCTGATAGTAACCGCTTTACTTTGGATTTTTCGGGCTCAGCTCACTAAGCTTCCTTTTCTGGAAGAACTGAATGATACCATTATTGCTATTTTTGCGACCGTGATGTTGTTCATGTGGCCCTCAGATAAAAAAACAGAACCACTTCTTGTCTGGAAAGATACCCGGAAACTCCCCTGGGATATCCTCCTGCTTTTTGGAGGTGGTATTACCTTAGCAAAAGGGCTGGAGGTCACCAACGTAGTAGGTCTGCTGGGCGATTGGATTAGCACAAGTGTGGCACCAAATCCATTATTGGTTATTCTTGTGGTGTGTGGTTTCGCTGTTTTCCTTACCGAAGTGATGAGCAATGTAGCACTGGTTGCCGTTTTTATCCCGGTTTCTTTTGTGATTGCCCAAAATTTCGGATTCAGCGAGCTTCAGCTTGCCATACCTCTTACCATCGGAGCCAGTTGCGCTTTTATGTTTCCAATCTCCACACCGCCTAACGCCATTGTATTTTCGAGCGGGTATATCAATATGAATCAAATGGCGAGGGTAGGGATTATTCTGAATATTACCTGCATTCTGATTATCACCCTATACAGCTACTTTTTCCAGGATTTATTCTTCTGATTTGAAGCCTGCGGCTATGTGGCTTCCATTTCAAAAAGGGATCAATCGGAGGATTTTTTTACTGGTAAAAAATTATTGTGTTACTGATTACCTTTCTTCCACTCTTTATTCCAAATTAATCGAATCTGCTATGTCAGTGACGTATCTCAAAAGAAGTTTAAGTCTATTTCTTGCACTCCTATATACGGGTTTTCTATTTCAACCATATGCTCAGGATTTTGTACTCTCTAACGGCACTGAGGTGACCATGAGAACCCTTTCTACAGATATTCACCGACCTTGGGATATTGAAGTTTTACCTGATAATAAAATTTTGGTGACTGAACGGGATTCTGGTTTTGTAAGCATGTTTGATCTTCAAACAGGACAAAAAACTATTGTATATCGCTTTGCTGATGAAGAACGGGTAAACCCTGATTTTGGAACCACAGCAGGAATTCTCGGAATGCTGGTTCACCCGGATTTTTCCGGATCTCAGCCTTTTGTATATGTAGCCTATACTTCAGCAGATTTTACTCAGGCTTTGGCTCGTTTTCGTTACGATGGTTCCCAACTCGTTGAACGAGAAATATTGATTGTAACCGAAGACGCACCAAGCAATCATGGTTCCAGGCTGGCTCTTCTTCCGGATTCCACTATTCTCATGACCACGGGTTCTGATAATGTACCGTTGGCTCAGGATACAACCTCTTTAGTTGGCAAAGTATTACGCTTTCGTTTAGATGGTTCTGCTCCCTTTGATAATCCATTTTACAATGAGAATGATCCCACCGATCCACGAAGCTATATCTACAGCATGGGTCATAGAAATGCTCAGGGAATTACGGTAGTGAATGACCAATCTCATCCTTTTCATGGGAATATTTACGCTTCAGAGCACGGAAGCAGACAAAATGATGAAATAAATTTCATTGAAGCTGGTAAAAATTATGGATGGCCAAATTTTGAAGGATGGACTTCACAAAGTTCTCCCGAAAACGAACCTCCTATGGTTACCTTTGATTTGGCACCAACCGGAATTGCGTGGTACAACCATCCTGCAATACCCGAATGGAGCAATAAACTGATTATGGGAACCTCTAAGGGGCAACAGATGGTGGTTTGGGATTTAAACGAAGAAGGAGACGGGATTACCAATATTGATACGACCCTTTCAACTTCCAACAATGCTGTAATTCAAAATGGAGAACATTCATTTCTGTTGTTTTTTGATGGACATTTGACTCGCCCACGTTGTATAACACCTTTGGATGATGGTAGAATTTTGCTCGGCTTATGGTCGGAAGCTCCCGGAGAACCCGACCGGGTAGCCATTCTTTCAAATGATGCGTATCAACCGGCCGAAATTGCGTGGTCAGTTACGGAAGTACAATTTGGTTCAGTAGACCGGGACATTATGAGACAACGGTTTTTCTTAGGAATCAAGGGAATAGTGATTTGTCAATCGATTCCCTTAGTCTGATAAATGAGACATTTTCTTCTACACCAACACCCATTGCTAATCCATTTTCAATCATGATGGAGAGTGACTTACCAGCAGTAATTAGTAGTCATGATTCATTAGAAGTAAGGATAATATTCGATGGTGTAACACCAGGTACTTTTCAATCACGGATCATTGCCTATTCCAATCTGGAAACGATTTCATTGATTATCAGAGGGGAAGTTGCATCTCAAAATAACGTAAATGAAATCCTATTACCGGAAGGTACAAGTTTGGTAATCTCTACCATTACCGATCAGGTGGAGCGACCGTGGGATATTGAAATTGCACCTGATGGATACCTTTGGGTAACCGAACGTGATTTAGGACAAGTCAAAAGAATCAATCCAGAAAATGGGAATCAAAATATTGTTCTAACGTTAGAGCCCGGACTTAAGCCTCCTGCGGTGGGCAGTAATGGTGGGTTACTCGGCATAGCTATTCATCCAGACTTTAATAATGATAAACCCTGGGTCTATTTGGCTCATACTAATATTCAGTTTAGACAGGTTCTATCCCGTTTCGAATTTAATGGATCAGAACTAGTAAACAGGATGGAGTTGCTTTCTGTACAGGATTCAGTAAACAATTATGGGTCCCGAATCAGTTTTCTGGCCGATACTTCCCTGCTTTGGACAACAGGAACCGACGGCTCTGGATATGCACAAAATAGCTCCTCCTTAGCGGGTAAAATTATTCGTATCAGCGAGGATGGGTCCGTTCCCCAGGATAATCCTTTTGCCAACTCTGCAAATGAGAACGAACAATACATATACAGTCTTGGACATAGAAATATTCAGGGATTGCATGTTGAGGAAACCGAAGACAATCCCAGGGTTTTCGCTTCGGAACATGGTGAAATTCAAAATGATGAGATCAATCTTATTGTAGCCGGAGAGAATTATGGCTGGCCAGATTATGAGGGTTGGACCTCCGATTCAGATATGATGAACAGGCCTCCTTTAGCTACTTACGATCTTGCTCCTACCGGAATTGCATTGTACAATCATGAAGCAATTCCGGAATGGCAAAACACCTTACTTGTGGGAACCAACAAAGGGCAAAGACTGCTGGCATTAACGCTAAATGAAGATGGTGAATTGATTGATCATGATCCTGACCGTCCGGTGTTTAGCACACTCCAATTAACTGAAAACAACCAGTACTTTTTTTACAACAATGGATTTCCTGATCGCCCAAGAGATATTGAAGTTGATGAGCTCGGAAGGGTGTACTTAGCAATGTTTGGAACAGGAGGTACAGATAGAATTTTAAGGTTAGAAAATCAACACTTTACCAGCGTTGAACGCAGCAGTAGTAGTCCATATAGCATATTTTTATCGGAGAACTATCCGAACCCCTTTAATCCAACCACCAGGATTTCTTTCGAATTACCGCAGGCAGAATTAGTTCAGCTAAAGGTCTATAATATGCTTGGACAGGAAGTGGCGAGTCTTATAGATGGTAGAATGAATTCGGGTTCTCATTCAGTTAATTTTGATGCCGGTACGTTACCCAGTGGTGTGTATATCTACAGACTGGTAGCCGGAAATCAATCTATCGTCAAGAAAATGATGCTCATTAAATAGAGATGTACCTCAGAGAAAATCCCGGAGATAGGATTCACTCTTAGATTCAGGGTTGCGGCTTTCTTAATCCGATATGTTATTCAGAACTAAACCCAACTGCTTTATGGGCTCCATCACAAAAAGGCTTGTTGGAAGAAGCTCCACACCGGCAGTAACTCATTTTCTTTTGGGTTGAGACCGTTTGACCAGACCCATTCACCGTGTAATTTCCTTCCACTAAAAACGAGGCATTCGGATTTAAGGTAACCAGCAGTTCGCCGCCTTCTTCTGAAGTTTCTTCGAGAAGTAAACGCTCGGGATTGTATTGGGTGCCAGCCTTAAAATCAGCTTTAATATGAGAGTTATCGCAATAAGGTTTATTGGATGACATCCCGCATCGGCAGAAGGCAGCGCGGGTTTCTTTTGCAAAAACCTCTCCCTCCCGGTTTTGTATAGTAATATTTCCCTTCAGATAAAGCGGACCATTCTCAATAATAGTCAGTTCATTTTTTTCGGGGACTGATTCTTCCTTATTGCCATCTTTACGCCTGTATTGAAGCGCTCCGCTTGGGCATCGTTCAATAACCTCAGCAACTTTATCCGCAGCTTCTTTGCCCGGCTGAATCCAGGGGTCTTCATCAATATTAAATACTCCGGGCAGACCATGCACACATTCTGCAGCGTGAATGCATTTGAACTTGTCCCAGGTTACTTTGATTTCGTCGGATTCGTAGGAGTAGATTTTTTCGGGCATAATAATAACAGCTGAAGTTGGATGATAAAAATATACCCGAATATGCTATTCTGTTTTCAATCTTACAAATGCTGAGTTTAACTACCCTATAAACACATCAAAAGTGTTCAGGGAAACCGGGTATTCCTGAGTGAAGATATCATCCTGATCTGGAAAGTGTATATGAGGAAAGTGAATGAGTTGTTGGGTGGGTAGCTTGCTCAAGGTTTGGAAATTACACCAATTATTATGGGTTATTTTTATTGTATGTATCCCAAAGGTTTTCCAATCCAACTAAATTTGTATTTAGAGCTTGCTTCGATATTTCTGTCGGATTGTGTACAAGTCTATTTCTGAAGTTTCTCAAAGAATCTAATTGTACCATAGCATTGTAGATATTCTGATCTCCTGAATTCCATTTCAAAGTATTTATTGCATCTCTAGTAGTAAAAACATTTCGTTTGTATTCTCTTGCTTGTTTTATAATTCTTTGTTCGAAATTAGTCCAAATTTTCAAAAATCTTCCTAATTCAGAAGGTGTTAAATCCACAGATATTTCTTGGCCTATTTCTTTGCAAATAGATTCAATCCTATCATTTTTTGGATATAACGCCGTCTCCGGAATCTTTTTAAAATCTTTGCCCCAAAAGCTATCGTTATTGGGTATCTCAAATTTTGCAAATAAGCGGTTATTTAGATCTAATTCGCTCTTGTTATCATATTCATTAGTAAGATCTTCCGTTCCTACCAGAAAACCTTCTTGGAAATATGGTCTCAAGGCTTCGGGTGGTGTAATACTTAGAAGTCGAACATTCACTAAGTCATGTTCTGAATTTGTTGAAATTCGGTTCGTATAGTATGGTAAACCAAAAACATACACAAAAGCAGTCGTTTGATCATTCCAGAGCTGAGCAAAGGAACAAGCGACCCGTAAAGACTGAGTCAGATCTATCAGTGGTGTTTCGGTGACTTCATAATGTTGGAGAATACTCCACTGAATATATTTTTTCCTTCTCAGTTCATATTGGCCCTGTATTTTATTTGTTTCGAACAAATGAGAAAGGATTTTGCTCGCACTTTCTAGTTTGTCAAATCGAAAGTCTAATTCTTGTTGAGAAACATAATCTCCACGATAAATAGTGGGATAAAAAGTTGAACTGTTTGCTTTGTTTAGATAGTCATTTTTTTGCCCACGGAAGAAGAGTAAGTAGTCCTTATTTAGGTAGGATAACTTTGCAACCTGTTCTACTAATTTTCTAAACGTCGTTACAGGGTAACCTGCATCCTTTCCAACTTCTTTTGGAGAAGTATGTTTTTTTAATTCTTTCGTTAAATTCCCTAAAATTTGCCTCATAGGCTGTTCAAGTTTTCAAGAAAGGTTTTAGGCATGAAACGTAGGGCATTTCTAGGCTGAGTACTTGTCTGCTGAGAATAAGTTTACAACAACTCGAAACTTACTGAAACCATTGTCTTGCCTATATTTTACAACCATTGTTAGCCATAGTGATTTTTTAATTCTTTGATTAGCCAAGTCATTCGGTTTCTCGCTTTACTGACTAGACTTTTATAACTATCCAACACAATTGTCTCATTCTCATATTTAGTGGTAATCTTTGGATTTTGACTTTTACCTAGAACTAATACGGTAATGTGAGAATTTGGAAACATTGTATTTAAATCGTCCCTATATTTTTCTGCCTGGGCTTGTTGATCTCTGCCTATTACTTTGGTCGGTTTCTTTAACTCAATAAGCAGAATATCATTTTTATAATCTTGGCAAAGAAGGAGGTCAGGACGTTTACTCTTTCTGTTTCCCCTGAACTTATCATCTAGATATTCTTTGCAGATTTTGTTTAAAGAAACGTTTGAAGCCATTAATGAGAATCTCTCATTTAGCAACCAAAGATTAGTTTCTATCGATTTATGAATATCCGATTCAGAAGTGTTTTTATTGGAAATTAGTCTGTCAAAATAGTCTAAAAATTTATTTCTGTTTTTTGCTTGCACTCCAATAACAGAAAGTTCAACAAGTCCGAATTCTGATAATGCATCAGCAAACTCAACAACTTCTTTATCTGATGATTCTTCAATGTGTAATAGGACTTCGTAATACTCGTCTTTTTCAAGAGTATCTAGAACAACAGAAATAACTGTGTTTATTTTTTCTTCGGAATCGTTGTAATAGTTTTTTAGAACCTTGTCTAGAGCTCTTCTAGCAAAATCTCTTTTGTATTCAGGTAATTTTTCAAGCTCTCGATTAATCTTTTTTTGTAGTCTAGCCTTAGCTAGATTGATTTGTTGACTATAAGAATCTTTAAGTGCCTCTTTAATTTTTGGACGAATGTAGTTTTGGACTTCCTCAAGTTTCTTTGAGTTTTCAAAAACAGCTCCCCAATCTGCCGTTATATCTTCTGCAAGGCTGTCAACTTCTACCTCAGCAAAAATCTTTTTTAGTAGATTTTTTGGTATCTCTTCATCATCATCAAGTCCAAAGTAGGATGGTTTTCCAATTATTTTTCCGTCAACTCGAATTGCGATTCCAGATTGTTTTAGATTCCGTTTTTCATCAGAAATTGTAAAAGAGTAGTTGATATTGCCTGCTATTCCTAATGTCTCATTTCCACTTTCTGATTTACCTTTCAAATCCTGAATATCAAGAGGTTTTTCGTTGATTTTAATTTCAAATTCATTCTCTCTGCTATATTCAGTTATGAGTAGTTGACTTAATTTAATTGGATTCGGGAAGTGAAGATTTTGATTTAGGTTTTTAAGTATTATAGTCGTTCCACTTTCACTCTCAGGGCACTCTATAACAGTTATTGGTAAATCAAGCTTTTCGAGGTCATCTTTCCATCTTAAAAGCTCATCCTTCACAATAGTTAATGTTGTTTGTCTTCCTCTTGCTTTTGATATAAGAATCATTTCGCCTGCAATTAAGAGTCCTGCAAACTTACCAATTCCTTTTCTTCCTTTGACCTTACGCTTCTTAGAAGGTGTAATATCACCCTTTCTTGAAATTCTACTTCTTGCTATGAATAAGTATTCATTTCGAATTTCTCTTTCGGTCATACCTGAGCCATTGTCCTCCACGATAATTTCTGCCTTTTCGAACGGCTCTGGCATTGTAATATTTACTACCTCCGAATCAGCATCCCAAGAATTATCAATAAGTTCTTTTAAGGCATATTCTGTCGACCTGTAATTCTCACCAAGAATTGAGGTTATACTAGTATCAACTTTAAAATTTGCTTTAGACATTCTTGAGAGTTTTTATTATGGATACACGCATTGTGTAAATACCTGTCTTGGTTTATTGCGTATATACATAAAAAATAAGAACTATGCGAGTAACATATTTCTTAGTAAAAAGGGAATAAAAAGCAGTACTAATCAATACTTAGCCGGAGCACCTTCTGATGGAATGGAATTTTTGATGAACTCGCGGATGTCGTCGTTGGAGTTCTTTAAATCTTCGGCACGTAAGTACATCATGTGTCCGCTACGGTAACCTTTAAAAGAGAAACGGTCTTTCATTTTGCCGCTCGGGTCTAACTGCCACATAGTGTATTTGGCATCAAAGTATTTCGTGGCTCCGTCATAGTATCCGCTTTGCACCATAGTGTGCAGGTAAGGATTCTGAGCCATTGCCTGACGAAGATTTTCTCCGGTGTTATCTCCGGTTCTGTCCCACGGACTCACCGGGCCAAACATGTTGTATTTAATATCAGTCTTAAAATTGAGATGATTGGCAAAGTAATAATTAATAGCAGGAGTGAAGGAATGCAGCCATGAAGTCAGCTCGGAGTTAAAGTCAGGGCTGTCTCCGGCATCGGTTTTATCCAGGCCTTTGTAGCGGGAATCCAGTCGCCCAACGGTATGGCCTTCATCCCGAAGTAACTCTTTCCAGAAGAAAGAAGGAGGGACATCCAGGTTGTGTTGCAGGATTACTTTCTTAGAAATTCCGGAGAAGCGCGCCATTTGCACAGCCGCTTCTTCACGTTCCTCATCACTTATAAACCCACCTTTGGCAAGTACAGGCATCAACTCGTTAATGGCGTACTCTTCGGCCATAGGCAGTACTTCCAAAAGGTCTTTGGATTGCAACTCTGCCGGAAGTTTTTTGTGATACCAAGCGGCTGCTGTGAAGTAAGGAAGTCGGAGAGAAGCGCCCAGTGGCCCATCTCGGCGACGGTCAGAGGTATGAACACCTAACTCAGTGGGAGAAACCAAAATCACCCCATTCAAATACATCCATTGCCTGCTTTGCAGGGTCAGGGCTAATCCCGAAACCCGGGTGGTTCCGTAACTCTCCCCAATCAGGTATTTAGGTGATCTCCATCGGTTTACCCTGGTTACAAACATGTTAATCCATTCCGCCAGGTAAGCGATATCCTGATTTACTCCAAAAAATTGTTTGGTGTCGGTCTCTTCATCCAAAATACGAGAGTACCCGGTGTTAACAGGATTTACAAATACGATATCTGCCACATCCAGAACAGAATGTGGATTGTCCTTCACACCATAGGGCTGGATGGGAAATCCTTCGTCGTCGATGCGTAGCACTTTTGGTCCGGTGTAAGCAAGGTGCATCCAAACGGAAGCAGAACCCGGTCCACCATTAAAGGAAATCATCAATGGTCGGCGGGTATCATCTTTAATATCCGTTCTTTTGTAATAGGTATAAGAAAGTGCGGCAATAGGATGGCGGTTTTCATCCAGCACAGGTTGAAATCCGGTCGTTGCTATATAAGGCACTTTTTGCCCGTTGATGGTTACTTCGTGAGTGGTTTCAACGGTTCGGTCGTAATCTTCCGGCAGTGTGAAATTTTGTGCAGTCAACACGGAAGAAACAACCAGGATAACAATCAAAGAAAGAAAAGAGCGCTTCATAGGAATGGGTAGTTAGTTAATTAGCAGATGGAATGTATTCAAAAACAATCAATCAGGGTAACAAAGAGAGGCGATCGTATCATTCTCCCCGGGAAAGTGCAAAAGATGAAAGTGAGTGAGTTGTTGGGTGGGTAGTAGAGCGGCACAAGCGGATACTGAATCAAGTTCAGTACAGGCTGCTTGCGGTAGGTGGGGGGTAAAATGTAATCTTACTTATCCATTGAAGTTAATTCTTCACTAAATTTTTCAATAGCAAAAGCCTCTTGTTGGTAATTACGGTCGAGTAACCAGTATTTGAATTCTATCAAACACCAAGGCATAAAAAGGTATTGTTCAGGATTGTTTTCTTTTTCATAGAAATAAATCTCCTTAGTTTTTTCCACACCATCTGCTAAGATATGTTCGCTCAACTTTAAATGAATAGGAATTACCCATGGCTGCAAGGGTTTTTCGTCTAAAACCAATTTCAAAAAAAAGTCGGCAGAGATCCAACTCGGAAAATAGTCGCCATTTGTCATCACCACAACAGCCGTAGATTTTTCTGGCAGAAAGGCAAAATGGGCTTTATAACCATCGTCTCCACCATTGTGCTCATATTTTTTATAACCGTCCAGGGAACGTGAAAACCAACCAAGACTAATACTGTCTTTGCCACCAATGCTTACTTGTGATTCGATAAGTTGCTCATAGGTGTTTTCATTAAATAGTTGCTTACCGTTGATTTTCCCTTTGTTCAAATAGAGTTGTGCCCATTTCGCCATATCCTCAATATTGGATTGAAGGGTAGAGCTTGCAGCGTGAATTCTGTTATAGGGATAAGTAGAACTTTCTTCTACTTTGAATGTTTGACCAAAAATATGTGGTTTGGTGGATAGTTTTTTGGGAACATCGGGTTGGTAAAAAGTACTATTAGTCATTCCCGCTGGCTCGAAAATGTGTTTTTTCATATAGTCTTCAAAAGTCAAACCGGATACTTTGGCAATGACATCAGCCAAAATATTAAAAGCAGGATTACTGTAGTTATAGCTTGTGCCAGGTTCAAAATCCAGTGAATCATTATAAAACTGACGACTATAATTTTCGATCGCATCTGCATCAAATTGTGGATTGTCCCATTCATAATCTTCAACATCAGCAATACCCGAAGTGTGGTTCAGCATCTGCCGTATCGTTATGTCTTTATAGCGGTCGTCTTGCATGGTAAAATATGGCAGGTAGGCTACCAGGGGTTTATCCAGATCTATTTTTTCCTTTTCAACGAGTTGCATGATGGCAGTAGCTGTAAAAGGCTTCGATACAGATGCCATATGAAAAACAGATGTTGTAGTGACTTCCTGTTTGGAACTTAAACTTTGTACTCCAAATCCTTTAGCATAGACTAGCTTATCATCTTTGATGATTCCAACGGCCAATCCAGGTAACTTATAGGATTCTTTTTGCAACAATGCGAGTGAATCTAAAGCTTTGTTTTTCGAACTCGGTAATGATGTGCTTTCTGGTGTTTTACAACCAAATATCAGTAAAGTCACAAGCAATAAAACGATTGGCGTTTTCATAAAAAATGATTTTGAATTACTTAAAAATAAATGCCTATGACGGTTTGATAACTATTTTTTATCTACCTCTCAGTGATACATTTTTATCTACCAAATAAAGACTAGATTTTTTTGAATAGTTACCAATTCTCGATTTTTTAATGGTATGCGTATATGCCTGTCTTATTTTATTTCGTATATACATAAAAAATAAGAACTATGCGAATCACACACTTCTTATTAAACAGTAATAAAGAGAGAACTCATTAAATACTTAGCCAGACGGCCTTCAGGAGGGATGGAGTTTTTTCAAATCTTGGATGAGAAGGTACTTTACAGTTGTTCTTTTTTCTTAAAAACCCCGATCCTCAAGTCCACGCATAGTAAAAAGCTTCGCCATTTTATCATGAAATGGGTTTTTAAGCATGGCTTTTATCAAAGCTGTTCGGAAGGGATGAAATATATTTTTTCTTCCCAGAGACATATTAAAAGCAGCGCGGCGGGTTACCTTTTTCGCGATAGGGCGTTGTTTGGCTTCATAGACAAATAAATCGGCAATGGGAAGATCTTTAGAAATTCCCCGACAGAAAGACATCACATTCGCGAGATGCCAGGCATCCAGCCAGCCCAGATTCATTCCCTGTCCACCAATGGGGCTAACTACAT
>JBLLNP010000019.1:0-49365 GCA_048058975.1 Balneola sp. | reverse complement strand
AAGTAAACTTAACAGTTGAACATGGAGGGACGGTAGTAGATCCTTATGGTCAAACGAAAGCTGGATTTGAGATATCAGGAGAGATTAACAGAAAAGAATACGGATTAACCTGGAGTGCTGTAACAGAAGCGGGAAGTGTAGTTGTTGGAGATACAGTAAAACTGAACATGAATGTTCAGGTTGTTAAATCATAATCAGAAACTTATCAAGAGAGAAGAGGGACGTGTTGTTGTCCCTTTTTTTATGCCCAAGAATTTTTATAATCCGTTATTCAATTCTAAAATTAAAGCGATCTCTAAGTTCCTGAACATACACACCGATATCATTTCTCAATTCAAAGAATCGCCCGTGAAAATCCTGATATTCGGCTTTAGTTAGCAGCTTCTTTCTCTTAATACTTTGGAAGTGTCCAAGGCAAATATTAGCGCAATTAAGTGCTTTTTTGGTGTAAGCAATATTTGCACCAAGGTATTCTGCTTCAAAACCAAATGAATAACCTCCCGCTAACTTCGCCCCGATTTTCAAAGTTTCTCCTACAAATTCCTGGAATACTTTAGTCTGAGATTTAGGCGGGACTTCTTCTGCCCATTTTAATACATCAACAGCAAGTTGCTTTGCCTGATTATAGATCAGGAGATTATCCAGTGATCCATAGTCAGAATCAGCAAATTCTTCACTCAGTGACTTCCACTCTTCACCGGCATCAAAATCCTCAACATCATCTAAGTCTGAGAGTTCATCATCATAGCCAAACAGAAAATCCTCGTCATCATCAAAATCATCTTCATCATCCCAGTCCTCGTCCTCAGGGAAATAAGCCTCATCAAGCAGGAGCTCTTCTTCCACATATGCTTCAAAGGCATCATCCTCGCTTAAACTTTCCTCAAGAAGAGTTATCCAGCGGGGTATATTTCCTTTAGGATCAGAGGAGATAAATTTTCGAAGTTGATCACTCTTCTTTTCGACTTCATTAAGGTGAGCTTCCCACTTATGTTCATCCCAAAGCTCATCACTACTTCCATCAAATGACATATATGATAATTATCGATGGTTATGGTTTCCTATAGAAACGCATTTCGGAACACGTTTGCAATAGTACGTGGAAAAATAACGCTTTTTGTGGATAAATAAGTCTATAATTTTTCCAAAACACCCACAATTATCTGGGTAAGTTTTGGTTCTGCCATGGCTGCAGCTTCTAATACATCTTCAAGGCTAACAGGCTCGAGAGCATCTGGAAAACATTCATCTGTTATCACAGAAATGCCAAGAACATCCAGCCCCATATGAACGGCAGCAATAACTTCAGGTACTGTACTCATTCCAACTACATCTGCTCCCAATTGTCGCATATAACGGTATTCTGCTTTCGTTTCTAAGGTAGGACCTGAAACGGAGAGATAAACTCCTTTATGAAGCTTGATAGCATGTTCTAGAGCTACATTTTCAGCAGTTTCTACAAGTCTTTCTGTATACGGTTCGCTCATATCAGGAAAGCGCGGGCCCAGCTCATTATCGTTGGGCCCTATAAGTGGATTGTCGCCTAAAAAATTGATGTGATCGTTGATTATCATCACATCTCCACGGCTGAAGTTAGGATTCAGACCACCACAGGCATTACTCACCATCAAAGTTTGAACGCCCAAAGCCTTAGCCACACGAACAGGAAATGCAATTTGCTGCATAGTATATCCTTCGTAGTAGTGAAAACGACCCTGCATTGCTACTACGGCCTTGCCGCCAAGTTCTCCAAAAATTAATCTGCCAGCATGGCTTTCAACTGTAGAAACCGGAAAGTGAGGAATCCTGTCATAAGAAATTGTATGCGTAGCTTCTATCTCTTCAGCTAACTGACCTAAACCTGTACCAAGGATTAATAAGTATTCCGGTTGGAATGAAGTTTCGGATAAGATGAATTCAACAGCTTCATCACGTTTTGCGCGAAATTCTTCTACAGTATCAAAGGCCATGTTGGAAAGAAAAGTTTTTTATTTAAGACCGAAGATAGCTCTTTTTAATCGATCTCATCAAGAATATCATTTAAACGATCGCTGCCAGGAGGAAAGCCATCTTTGTCTTCTTCAGATGCAGTTAATTCCTCTTCATCAAGAGTGAAACGGGATCCGTTTATTAATTCCTCTTCTTGATCGCTCTCGTCCGAGGCCTGAACTTTGGTTTTAATTTTCTCTTCAGCCGGAAGTGAGAAAATAGCCATTTCGTCTTTGGAGAACTTCTCTACAGAGTTTTTAGCATTTTCAAGGTAAGAAGAAATTCCAGCTATAATCTCATCACGGCGATCCAATAGTCTCAAAATGCTCTGTCGAACTTGAGCTCTTTGTTGATTAGCTTCGGATATGATGGCTTCCGCTTCCATCTGAGCTTTATCGGTAGTGTTTTTAGCTTCCAGACGGGCATTATCCATTTTCTGAGCTACCGATTCCTTCGTAGTCTGAAGAGTTTCATGTAAAGCCTCTTCTACGCGCTCATAATGTCGCACACGGTCGCTTAGTTTCTCAATCTGCTCTTCAAGTTCCTTGTTTTTGGAAAGCAGATGTTCGTATTCGTTAGATACTAAGGTTAGAAAAGCCTGAACGTCAGCAACATCAAATCCTCTTAACGACTTCTCAAATTGTTGTTGCTTGATTTCTAGTGGTGTAAGTTTCATGATAAGTGCCTTTATGTAGTCAAAATGCTTATTTAAAGTAACACTTATTCATTTAACATGTTCCTGAGATTGCTGTTATCTTGTTTTTTTGATTCTGAGCGAATCCCTTCATCTTCAATAGTGATTTCAGCATTAGAGTCGGCAGATTCAGGGATACGGATTTTTTCTTCTTCAAGTTCGGAAACGATCGCTTCGAGATTCGCAATGCGCCGTTCGGTCGTTTTTTTGAATTCACCCAAAGCTTTAAAAAACTGGGGGTTAATTTCTCCGGAAGAGGAGCCGCTTTTCCTGTTAATCCAAGCTTTAACAAGACCGAAAACATTATGAAGAAAGAAACCGGTTAACCCGATTCCAAAAACGATTGCTACCAGTCCTAAAATAAATTCTTCTTCTTGCATGGTGTTAGCCTCTTACTTTGGCTCTGTTACTGTTTTCAGTTTCCTTAAGATCATTTTTAATCTCAATTTCGTCAAGAGAAATCTCACCTTTTTCTGAATCGATGTCAGTTACGATGGATTCAAGATTTTCTACCCGCGCTTTTAAGTTGAAAATCATTTTTCGAAGCTCCTGAGCTTCTTTTGTACTTGTCAGGCGTTTTGCCTCTAATTCCATTTCCTTTTCTTTATACGCATAAACAAGTCCGCCAATGATGGCTACTATAGGAATAATTGCAAACCAGGGAAGTCCAAATATCATAATGCCCAATTTAAAAGTTAACTGCTAAAGTGGGGTTCCTTACGCAATAAATCAACCATAGTTTCGGGAACCGAATATGGCGCTACCAACTCTTATCATGGTTGCGCCTTCTTCTATCGCTACTTCAAAATCGCCACTCATCCCCATCGAAAGTTCTTTGAGTTCAACATTTTTACCATTGAGATGTTGATGTTCTTCCAGAGTGTTTCGAAGGAGTGCAAATTCATGACGAACATCTTCCGGATTATCCGAAAAAGTAGCCATTCCCATTAATCCCTTTACCCGTACATTATGGAGGTTTTTTGCATACCCCAGAATTGCGGCTAATTCAGATGCTTCGCATCCGCTTTTTTGATCTTCCCCGCTGATGTTTATCTGGATCAGTACATTTATAGTACGGTTTGCAGAAGCAGCTCTCTTATCAATTTCATCCAGGTATTTAGCCTTCGAAACAGAATGTATCCAATTAACCCTTTCAGCAATGTATTTTATTTTGTTGGATTGCAAAGTGCCAATCATGTGCCACTGAATCCCCGGCAGCTCAATGCTTTCCATTTTATCCTGAAGTTCCTGCATTCTGTTTCTCCAAAATGAAGCTGCCCGGCAGTAAAAGCGTCAATTATCGCTTCATTTGGTTTGGTTTTACTAACAGCAATGAGGGTAATTTCTTCAGAATTACGACCTGATCTTTCGCAAGCAGCCTGAATTCTGGTTTTGATTTCGTTGAGATTTTCTTGGATTGAAGTCTCAGACATAGATGAAAATCGTTTCTGGGTTAATTTTAAGATATCAACACAAAGATAGCCTTTTATAATTCACGAATAAGCCGTATTTTTGGGAGCTCAAAAAAGACGTAAATTTATACCAGTTGATACTGAACTTCTACGCTACCATACACCCGTTGTCGGGCTATTTATCGAAACTAATTTTTAAAAGGGTTAGATAAATGGCAACAAGAATCCGACATATTTCTACCTTTTTGAATCAATGGGCTCCCCCAAATATCAAACTGGACTACGACAATGTTGGATTACTGGTTGGAGACCCGGATACCGAAGTTAGTTCTATTCTTACCTGCCTGGATGTAACCGATGAAGTTGTTGCGGAAGCAATCAACAAAAATTGTGAGCTGATTGTGGCTCATCATCCACTTATTTTCAACAAGATTGGCTCTATCAATCCAACAAATGAGCAGGGACGAATCATTTACAAGCTTATAAAAAATGATATAGGCCTGCTGGTTGCGCATACTAACCTTGATGCAGCGCTTGACGGAGTGTCGTTTGTTCTGGCCAACATACTTGGGCTGGATAACCTCAGCTTTCTTGATAAAAGCTATGATATCAGCCGAAAAATCAGGCTGGTTACTGATGAGGAAGACGCGGAGGCTGTTCTTAAGATTCTGAATTATTACTCAGCAGAAGAAGCGCACTATTTTGAAGTTGAAAACCGCCAACATGGGTTGAAATGTTTTGAAGCAATTATTGATAAACACCATGTAGCCGCTTTGCGGGTAGGATTGAAAAAAGAAGGATTATTGAAAGCGGGCTCATTCCAGGTAACCGAATTAGCTTCAACCTCCCAGAATTTTGGAATGGGAGTGATTGGAGAATATCCTGAAGAAGGTGTAGGAAAAAATGAATTTCTACATCTGGTTTCTAAAGCTTTGAATGTTCGGTCTATCCGTTATTCGGGAGATGTGGATAGAATCCAACGTGTAGCGGTTTGTGGGGGATCGGGAGTTTCCCTGAAAAAAGCAGCCATTGCAGCCGGAGCTCAGGCCTTTGTTACTGCAGACATCAAGTACCACGATTATTTTACCGAGAAAGAGAACTTTCTTCTCGTTGATGTAGGGCACTATGAGAGTGAATTCCCGATTGCTGAAGCCCTTAGAAATGAACTCAGCGATGCCTTTGAAGATATTTCAGTTTCTGTTACGCAAACAGTGACCAACCCAATGAAAATTTACGTTTCCGAAATTGAACCTCAACCCATTCATCCAAGTTGACCAAGCCACTCATGAAAGAAATACTACAACAATTAGCCAATTTACAATACATCGATAGCCGAATCGATGAGATAAAGCAGCTCAGGGGAGATTTACCGGAAGAGATTCTGGATATTGAAACAGACATTGCCCGTGGCGAAGCTAAAGTTGCTAAGCTGGAAAAAGAAGAGAAAGACCTTACCGTTGAATTCGACAGCTTGAAGCTAGAGATCAAAAGTTCGGAAGAAAAAGTAAGTAAGTACGAAGATCAGCAGCTTGCCGTAAGAAATAACCGTGAGTACGATGCACTAACTAAAGAAATTGAAGCTCAGAAGCAGGTTATTGAAAACGCAAATTCAAGAATAGCTGAAGTAGAAAAACGGCAAACCGAAGTAGGTCCGGAACTGGAAGCTGCTAAAGAAGACCTTGCTTCTGTAAAGGCCTTGTATGACCAAAAGCAAAACAGCCTTGATAAGGTGATGAAATCTACCGAAGATGAAGAAGATGTACTCCTCAAGAAAAGAAAAGAAGTAGAAAAAGGCATTGATGAGCGGTACATGCGTAACTACAAGCGACTTAGAAATGGCTTGAATAACGGAATAGCTGTAGTAGCTATGGACAGAGGCGCAGCTCTCGGAATGGCGCTTCCACCCCAAACGCAGGTTGAAGTACGTCGCATGAATAAAATCATTTTTGATGAAAACAGCGGCCGTATAGTAGTCGATCAATCCTTTTTTGATACAGCCAAAAAAGAATTATCGCTTTAATATTTTAGGTGATCAGCACCACATTTTAAAAGGGAATTCCGGACGGGATTCCCTTTTTTGGTTTTTGAGCCCTTCTTTCTTCCACTTAGTAAGGGGAAGGACTCTATAACTTTTAAAGACAGTATTTGAAATTCCTCCCCTGAGTGAGGTGTCCCATAGGGACGGAGGGTGTTGGGAGAGTCTTGGTTTTACAAATACCCCTCAGGAAGTTCAAAGTACCTGTTTGAACTTTCATCTCCCCTCAAGGGGAGACTTAGTGGATAATAAGCCTTATCTTAATAGTCAGGAAAGCCGGGTAATCGCTTCATACTTTGGTATGGGGAGGAAAGTCCGGACACCAACAAGTACCGCGCTCAACGATCCTTCGGGCGAAGTTGAGGCTCGGCCGGGGCGACCTTGCCGGGACAGAAAGTGCAACAGAAAACAAACCGCCTTAACGTTCTGCGTTGGGTAAGGGTGAAAAGGTGAGGTAAGAGCTCACCGCTCCAAGGGCAACCAAGGAGGCACGGTAAACCTCGCGGGGTGCAAGCTCATGTAGGGTGGTATGCGCCACTTGTCGTGACGCCACCGGGTGGAGTGCACCAGATAAATGATTACCGAATCCCGACTTGTCGGGAGGAACAAAATCCGGCTTACAGGCTTTTCTGCTACAACATGAAAACCCCGTCCCAAAAGGTCGGGGTTTTGTTTTTCCAATTCATTTATGAAATATCTTTCAATTAAAGTTTTAAATACAGTAATTAGTACAATCATGAAGTTCTCAAAAAGTGGATTGAACATACTTTTTTTAGCATCGACTATGTTCTTAGTCGATACGTCCGGATTTTATTCTCAAAGGAGTTTAATTGAGTCCATGAATCCGTGTGAGAGGTATCTAACAATCTCAATTGGTACCATTGATCCAGAGTTTGAAATATCAAGAGAAGAGATTGAAAAAATTGCATTGGAAGCAAACAATGAATGGGAATCAGAAATAAGAAAACTCTTTCCTGGGCTTATAGAAGAACATATTACGATCAAGTTTATTCATAATAATGACACTGAAACGGGAAAAGAAGAATATAGATGGAAAAATAAAATCAGAATCATTCAAAATAGTATTCAGAAAAGGCGATTGAGCTATATTTCAAATCTGCAAAACCTTCATAAAGAATGGGAGACTTTTGAGGAAGAGGTTAATAGCTATGATCAAAAAAGAATCGTATGGCAGCGGAATGTAGATGTAAAAACTATTGAAGACCTCAACCTACTTCGTGAGTACCTTTTAAGGAAAGAGAACACACTTGAATTAAAAAAAAAGAACCTTGAGAAGGATTATGATGAACTAAAGGAAATGCGTTTAGACCGGGATTCATTAATGAATGAATACAATCGAAGGTTTGATTTAAAAAAGGAAATTACTCTGGGGGTTTACGAGAGAAATGGAAGTATAAAATCTATAGAAATTTATTATTACAGCAATTTAGAACAGTTGAAATCAATACTGTTGCATGAATTCGGTCATGTGTATGGGGTAAAACATATCAAAAATTCCAGTTCCATTATGAGGCATAAAATTGAAGCTAATGGAATAATTAAGGCGAATCTTTCCGAAACTGATATTGAAGCAATAAAGACAATATGCAGTTCAGATCCCTGAACAAGTAAAAAAAGAGATAAGTTTACAAATTAACCTTATAGCTCCCTTTCACATTGCGGTCGAGTTGCCGCTTCACGTCTTTTTCTTTGATACTGTCCCGTTTGTCGTATTGTTTTTTACCTCTGGCTACTCCAATTAATACCTTAGCATATCCAGTTTTAAAGTAAATTTTAAGCGGAACAATGGTATTTCCTTTTTGCTGAACAGCTTTATCAAGTTCGCGGATTTCCTTTTTGTTGAGTAGCAGTTTACGAGGTCTTCTTGGATCGTGATTGTAGTAAGAACCCTGCTCATAGGGTTTTATATAAAGCTCTCTTAAAAACACCTCGTCTCCCTGGATAAACGCAAACGCATCTGTAAAGCTGGCTTGTCCCTGTCGGATAGACTTTACCTCAGTGCCTTGCAGCACAATTCCTGCCTCGTACGTTTCCAGAATGGAATAGTCGTGGTAGGCCTTACGGTTTTGGATGGTTGGGGTGTTTTTGGTTTGTTCACTCATAATATAAGAGTCATTCCGCGGCGTAAGCCGGAATCTGTATAGGTATTAAAATCCAGATCCCGGGTCAAGCCCGGGATGACTTAAATAAAAACTTAAACCTCGAAACCCAGAGCTTGCAGCTCCTGAACGATGGAAGGCTCGGGACTACGATTAGGAAAGGAGGCATAAATTCCCAGAATCTGCTCGATTTCAGTGATGGCTTTTTCGTTATCAGGATTTAGTTTCAGCACTTCAATATACTGAGCCAGAGCACCATTCATTTTATCTCTCATATTGGTGACGTTGGAATCACGATATTCGAGATATAACCCATAATTCAAATGCACTTTCTCTTTGAGCATGGAAACTTCCTCAGAGGCTTCCAAACCATCGAGTGTGTTGAGCGCATCTACATACATGTCTTTTTCAATAAGTGCGTCAATCTGGGTGGCCAGATTTTGGGGTGCTTTCCCCTGTTCCTGTGCGCAGGCTAAGGCTCCGACTACTAACAGAGCCATTAACATTCTTTTCATGGACCAAATGTTTTAAAGGATAATGGATTCAAACTTATACAAAGTACAAATATAAGCATACTTAACCAGCCAATCACTTTTCTTGTTGGGGTGAGAGGTTTTTCTATAAGTACGGGAGGATGTTCCACTTTTACTATAAAGGCGATAAAAAATGTCCAGAAAACCCAGATCAGGGATGACTCAGGATCAGAATTAGCACGGATTACATACAGGTAAAACGCGGAACCGATTAGAGAAGCAGGTAGCATGGATGCAACCCAGTATTGCTCCCTGTAAAAAGCTTTCTGCATAATCAGGAACAGCACTCCAATCCAGATCAGCCAGGAGAGAATTCCAAAGTTATTGTCCCAGTTTTTTGATAACAGATACTCATGTAGAAGAGGCACTGCCTCAATGCCTGCAAGAATGGTTATTGCAGAGAAAAAGACACGGGCTACAATTTTGTGCTTTTTGTAACCGATCAGAGAATACAGAATATGCCCGCCATCCAGCTGACCAACCGGCATTAAATTGAGCGCCGTGAAAAATAAACCAAACCAACCTGCAAGTAGAAAAGGATAATGCTGAATTTCCCAGAGTGGTGGGGCACCTTCAAACAATGAAGAGAGAAAATTGTACAGCGGAGTTCCTCCAAAAAAGAAAACAGAAACGCCTTCTTCAATTTGAGGTTCTTCGGGGAATTCCCCGGTTTGATTATAATATTCAACCACGTAATTATGATCGCCGAATTCATTCAGGTATTCAGCTTCGGGGAGTGTTCCAAATCCAATAAATAATACGATAAGCGAAACGACAAAACCAGCGATTGGTCCCGCAGCTCCAATATCAAAAAGCTTTTTAGTTTCGTGAATTTGTTCTTTTATCCGGATGACTGCTCCAAGAGTTCCAATTCCAACCGGAATAGGAATATAATAGGGAAGCGAAACTTCTACTTTATGATATATCGCTGCAAAATAATGGCCGAATTCGTGAAATGTCAGGAAAGCAAGGAGCAGAGTCGCGAATAATATCCCTCGTAAAAAACCCTCCTCAGAAGTAGGGATAAATCCCCAGAAAGCTGTTTCGGAAGGTAGCCCAACAAGAATGGTACTTACGGTAGAAACAGAAATAAACGTGAGTATAAAGAGCCCAAGGTGTTTTAGAATAGTTTTGGTGTCCGGGCTGTTTTTCTTAGGTGGAACAAAGACTTTTTCTGCAGGCTTTTTTTCGGGCTCAGGGTAATAAAATGATTCTTTAGGCTCGGAACTCAATACGGAATTTTTAGACAGTTAAGGCTTCTCTCGAAATAGGCATGGTCATACAGCGTGCGCCACCACGTCCACGGCATAACTCATGTCCCTGAAAACTAATCGCGATTTTATTCTCAGGATTAAGTTCCAGAGATTTATTAGCATATTCTTCAACAAACTCGAATTGGTTCATAAATGAATAGCCATGATCTACAAGCGTATTGAAAGTTTTGGTGTTTCGCTCGTAGCCTACAATTACACCCGGAGCCAGAGCAAATACATTGGCTCCATCAGTCCATTGCTCACGAAACTGGCTGGTTCGGTTTTCTCCACCACATTTAATGAAGGTGTAATCTTTTCCCGAAAACTCATTCAGGGCAGATTGCAAAGACGATCTTGAATCGGCTACAATTTGATCTCCGCTTTTCTGAAGAGCTACCACGTTATCCTGTTGTTCTAAAATTGCAGGAGGGAACGCAATACATTCGTTAGCACTGGCAAATGTAAAAATGGTATCAAGGTGCATGGAGGCTCTTTGCTTTGGGATGTCAACAGCAAGCACTGTTTCTACCCCATGGCTTAATAACCCTTCTGCAGCTTTCATTAAACCCGTAAACGAAGTTCGTTCACTCATACCTATAAGAACCAGTTTATCCGATTCCACCAGTACATCTCCACCTTCTATGGATTGATGGCCTGATATGCGTATCGCATCATGTTGAACACTCTCAAACAAAGGATGATAACTCACCAGGGTTTCCATCATTAACGATTCACGAAGGCGTGCTTTAGTCGCTGCCCTTGAAATCAAAATTTTGTTCCCAACAACAGCCGCAAGATCTCTGGTAAATAAAAGGTTTGGAGATGGAAGAAGGTTAAATTCAGTTGATCCCTTTAACGTACCCTGCGTGCTGAATATAAGAAGTTCAGAGGGTTCCAGGGATTGGAGTTCTTTTTCAATTACCGAGAGATTTTCTTCTGGAAATTCTTTGATTAGTTGCTCAATAAAATAGCCGCGCGCATCTTCATTTTGAATTGTTTCTGAGAAGAGGTCAACAATTTCGAGTACCTGACCACCTTCAGGCATTGCTGCTTTAAAAACCTCAAGCATATCCAGATGTTCGCCTCGTGCGTCTTCCTCAAAAATGATATCATCAAAAAGAAGCTCATCTTTTAATTCAGGATTTACGAGAGAAACTTCATGCCCCGGAGTATGCACTATAACCCCATTCAAATGACCAATTTCAGAAGAAACGTTGATTTTCATAAAGCCGTTTTCACGTTTTTGGTTAGGGTCGTAAATATAGCGTTTAGCACTGCCATTTTTAAACTGTAATTGAGAAAATGAATATCTATCTTGATGGGTGCAAGAGAAATAAGCATGACAAGTAAATCAGAAATACAATCGTTGCTGCTTTTGATGGATGATCCTGATCCGTTTATTCAGGAAAGTGTTCAAAGCAGATTTTATCAACTTGGGGAAAATGCTGTTCCCATTCTGGATGAATACCGGCTGGAGCTGAAAAACCCAGAGGAAAAGCAACGGGTGAGTGAAATCATACATCAACTTACCTTCGAAACGCTTCGTTCTGATTTCCATGAATTATTGGAAGGAGGCATAAAAAACAGGAAGCAGTTGGAAAAAGCTTCTTTTGCTCTGGCTCGATTTGGAAACCCGACATTAAGAGGCATCGACTATTCCCAAAAACTGGATCATTTTGCGGAAATGGTTGAACCTACCATCCGATATAGACTTGATGAACGCCGGAGAATGAAACAGCTGATTAAATTTGTGTTTGAGGATCTGAATTTTAGTGGGGATACGGAGGATTACCACGATCCGAAGAACTGCTTTATGGATCAGGTGATAAACCGGAGAAGGGGACTTCCGATTACTTTAAGTATGGTGGTGATGTTTTTAGCCCAACGCCTGGATATGCCCTTCTTTGGGGTAAATATGCCGATTCATTTCATGCTCAATTACATCAGCGATAAAGAAGAAGTATTGATTGATCCATACGACAACGGGGCGATTGTTACCTACGATCAGTGTTATTTCTTCCTGAAAAAAAACAATATTGAGCCAAAGCCCGATCACTTTCGCATTGCTTCCGACATTGAGATTCTCATTCGATGTATCAGGAACTTAATTCATAGTTACGAGCGAAAGGAGCAGCCTGAACGGGTGGAAGATTTGAAGAAACTACTCGCAATTGCTGAGATGCACGAAGAGTAGTTTTTATGGCAGGCTATTCTGGAACCCCACTGGTTAAAAAGCTTGGTATCAAAACCGGAAATACGGTGCTAACCGTTAATGAGCCGGATCATTATTTCGATATGCTTGGGGATCTTCCCGAAGAGATAAATGTGGTTGATATGAGTTATGGTGAACCCATAAATTTCATTCATTTCTTCTGCAGTGATTTAGAAACGCTTCATAACCTATTCCCTATTCTAAAGCAGAAACTTGATAAGAACGGAATGATCTGGATTTCGTGGATTAAAAAAGCCTCCAAAAATTACGACTGGACATTTACCGAGACAGAAGTCCGTAATTACGGACTTCAAATCGGGCTGGTTGATGTTAAGGTATGCGCAGTTGATGATGACTGGAGCGGACTTAAATTTATGTATCGGAGAGAAGACCGTTAGCCATTTTACTTACCTCTTATCTTATTCACTTCTTAAATTATCTATCGAATTCGCTTTTGCAGCTTTCAAGGCCTGACTTCCTATTGTGATCATAGCTAATACTAAAGTGCCAAGTATCCCGAAAACGAAAATGGAAGCATCGAGTTCTATTTTATTGCTCACATTTTGCAACCAAAGGTTATTTACAATATAAGCCAAAGGTACTCCTATGAGAATTGAGATTAGAATGAGGATGAAGTATTCTTTTGATAGCAGATAAATGATGCTGTTTTCTGAGGCGCCAAGCACTTTTCGAATACCAATCTCTTTTACTCTGTTTTCTGCAGAGTACATGGCCATTCCCAGAAGACCAAGACATGAAATAATTACTGAGAATACTCCAATTAGGGTTATGATTTTTATAAAGTCTACAAAAACTACAAGAGCAGGACTTTCTTCAAGTTGTTCATTAAAAACACGGTATTTCAAAGAAAATACACTACCGGTATTTTCCCACTGTTCTTCCATTTCAGAAATAAAATCAAAAGTTTGTCCGGGTAGTACCTTAGCAATCGCGTAATTGGAACGTTCTGGAGTAAAGAATAAAGCGATTGGGTCATCATTTGATAATGGATCAGAAGAAATAAAGCCGTCAATTACTCCGATGATTGTTAAGATGAAATCTCCGTTATTAATATCCACCTCATTACCAATAGCCAGACCTGGATTTTTAAATCCTAGCAAAGAAACAGCTTCTCTGCTTATGATAATGGATTGAGTAGAGTCAGTACTCATATCGGGGTTAAAATTTCTCCCAGCTACCAGGTTTAGCCCCATAACAGATATAAAGTGTTCATCCACATTATAGGTATGAGTAGTAAAAACCTGATCTGTTGAATCAGACTTCATGTTAGCGGTTTGAATAGACCCTAAAGCAGGAACGGTAGAGGTTACAGAAGCTTCAGCAACACGTGGGCTAGCCCTTAAGATATCTCGTACCTGTTCATAGGGAATGTCCTGATGTTCAATATGAATAATGTTTTCCTGCTCGAACCCATAATCCGCGGTAGTCATAAACTTGAATTGCCGAACCAAAATTATCGAGGTAATAATAAAAATGATAGAAAAGCTGAACTGTCCTACTGTAATCATCTTTTTAAGAAACTGACCAGAGATGTTGCCGGTTTTTAATAATCCTTTTAGAATAAGTGCCGGATTAAACCGCGATAAGTAAATAGAAGGATATAGTCCGGCTATAATACCAACTAAAAAAGTGAACGTAATGAATATCAATACTGTCCAGGGGTTTAACAAAAGATCAGCTTCTACCTGGTTGTTTGTAAAACTGATGAAGAACAGGTTGTTAAATTCCGGGAGTAACCATCTGAGCAATAAAATACCATTCAGAAGAGCCACAAAAGCAATTATAACAGATTCGAATAAAAACTGGTGAATAACTCTGGAGCGGTTAGCTCCAAGTACTTTCCTTACACCAACTTCTTTGCCTCGGTTAAGTGCCCTAGCGATGGTTAGACTAACGTAATTGAATATTGAGATGAGGATAATGATGACACATAATCCTCCTAAGAAGATGGCAACTATTCTGGGCACTACAATTCCGATTTCGTTTGAAGATTCATCACCCAAATTGATAGATGTAAGTGGTTGAACAATTAACCGATCGAGTTTATAATCACGCTCCGTATCTACAAAATGATCAGCAATCAGAGGTTGAAGGTCAGCTTGAAAGCGTTCAAGATCAGCATCTTTTTTTAAAAGAACATACGTGTATGAATCAAAAATACTTAAGTTCCAGATATTCAGGCGTTCCTCAATCTGAGGGTCGGCTAAAAGGGTTGAGAGAGAGGCGATTGCCTCGAAAGTAAAGTGTGTTCGGTATTGTTCTTCAATAATGCCGGTTACGATATATTCCCGATCCCCAAGCCCTGTAAAACTTTTATCGAGTGCATCTTTTGTGCCAAACAGGCGGATTGCCGCTTCACTTGTCAAAACCACACTTCCTGGGTTTTCTAAAGCAGTTGAAGGGTTCCCTTGCTCTAATTCAAAGTCGAAAATAGAAAAGAAAGAGTTTTCTGCATAAAAGCCTGATAGAGGTACGGTTACATTTTCATTTCTGAATTCTCCCTCAAAGTTACCACGTACTTTCACCGCTTTTTCGACAACCGGAAATTGATCATCTAAGAAGTCTGCCAGAACATGAGGGGTGGTGGCATATAAATCACTGGTGAAATTACTGGCGGATTTAAAGTCAGACATGATTCGAACTATTCGATCCGATTTCTCATGAAAATGATCGTAGCTTTTCTGGTCAATAAGAAAAAGCAGGATAAGTAAACAGACCGACATACTTGCAGAAAGTCCAACAATGTTGATTAGCGAAAATGAAGTGTATTTTTTAAAATTACGCCATGTGATTTTAAGATAATTGAGAAGCATTTCAGTATTCCAGATTAAAGATTGATAGAAAAACCATGGGGCTGAACGTGTAAGCTGCCACCAAAAATGAAGTCGGGCTTTTAAGATGCCTTCATGTTGTGTGTTTATTGAAAACTCTTCCTCCAGATCACCAATAAGATGGTGCAAGTCAGGAGGTAAAAGGCTATCCAAAAAACGAATTATAAAAGAGGGTTTCTTCATGGGCTCAAATTGATGGATTCCAGCCCAGGCCCAGATCGGGCAGGTTAGACCAGGCATTTTCCTGCACTGTTTTTACATGCTGTAAAGCCAGGATCCCTTTTTGAGTAAGATTGAAAAATCGCTTTGACCGCCCTCCACGTTCATCGGTAGGTTCGCTGTCTCTGGAAGAGAGATATCCTCTCTTCTTAAGTCTTTTGAGAGGTGTATAGACGGCCCCAACCGAAAGTTCCTGCCCCATTAATTCTGAAAGGTGAGCACGTATTGTGAGACCATAGGCATCACCCTGAAGTTTCCAGACAGTGAGTAGAAGAAGCTCTTCAATACGGGATAATATTTCCATGAGATATTTGTTTTAAAATTTAGAACAAATACGGGTTTCTGTAAAAAAGTTTCAATAGCAGAAGAGTTCTTGAGAAAAGTTTACTTGTAAAAGCTTGCAACCCAAATAATTCCTGATTGCGTTACTTATTTTCTTTATTAGATTAAAGAGTTCAATCAATAATGTATTTATGAAATCACTTCTCATCCTTTCTATCACATTTCTATTTGGAATTTTTTGGTCAAATTTGGATTCAGAAAACAAAACCCATATAACTCAAATTAGTATACAGCCAGATACTTCAGGTTTCGATCAGGAAAAGGCATTAGCAGACCTTAGGGAACAAATAAAAGGGAGAGAGGATGAACCGTCTTCAGAGGTGTACAAAAATATTGAGTTTTTAAAGAACGTTCCCGCAGGGCGGTTACTAAGAATAATGGAAGTTGGTTATTCAAGATCGCTTGGGGTAACGTGCATTCATTGCCATAACCCAGAGGACTGGAGTAGCGACGAGAAAAAGGAAAAAATTATTACCAGAAAAATGTCAGAAATGGGTCGAACAATTAATACAGAGCTACTCCGTAACATAGAAGAGTTTAGCGACCGAAGGGTTGCGGTAAATTGTACAACATGTCACCGTGGAGATACAAAGCCGGCGCTGAATATGCCTGAGTAAACAAGAAGTGGGGTTTTAGGAACTATATATTTTGCCTGCTATCCTCAAAAAGTCCAAAGAACTATTTGGACTTTGTTTACCTTTGCATAAATCTGATCAAGACTACATGCAGCCAATCATCGACGGTATCATTACAGGTATATATCAAACCTCAGTGCTTGAGTGGATTGCGGTTATCACAGGATTAATGAGTGTTTGGTTCTCGATGAAGGAGAATATTCTGGTGTATCCAACCGGGATTATCAGCGTGTTGATTTACGTTTATTTCGGGTTCAATTATCAACTGTATGCCGATATGGGAGTTAACAGCTACTATTTTGTGATGAGTGTGTATGGCTGGTACCACTGGAAAGATACGGGCGATGAATCAAGAGAGCAGATTCCTGTCACCAAAAATTCCCGAAAAGAATGGGTGATTTCCGTAGCCCTGTTAGTTGGTTCTTTCCTTATTCTTGTATTTGTGTTGATGAATTTTACTGATAGTGATGTTCCCATTTGGGACGCAGCCACCACTTGCTTTGCAATCTTGGGTATGTGGTTAATGGCACGTAAAAAACTTGAAAGTTGGATTGCCTGGATAATTACAGATATCATTTCTGTCCCGCTTTATTTTTATAAAGGATTAGTACTTACCAGTTTTCAATTCCTCATTTTTACCGGACTTGCCTTTGCAGGATATATCGCGTGGAAGAAATCTTTAGAGCGAATAGAGAGTAATCCATGACCTAATCAATCATTCCATCAAATCAGAAATAGAATGAATGTAGGTGCCTATTTCTTTATCAAAACTAAATCCTATTTCATCTTTAATATCCAGATGATTAAAACCTGATACAGATTGCAGGATTGTATTTTTAAGTTCTTCAGAGGCAACTAAATCAAGCGAAATGGAAAGTAGAGCCACGTTTTCGCCTTCTTTATTTAGTACAGCGTTCAACCGGGTTGCTCCAAAAGGTGTGGCACTTAGTGAAACAGCTAAGCGCTTATGTGCATCCGTTTCAAAGATTTGGTAATAGTTGGCTAAACCTAGCTCAGGAGATGTTCCATCAAAGCCAAAAAACCGGGCTGAATGTGCACTGTTATTAAAAAGAGCAGAGCAACTTTCTGTAATCCAGGTTCTTGTTTTTGGATGAGAGTTCTTTCCAGCAAACCCACGTATCGACCAGTACTCAAAATTTCTATCCGGTTGAATAGATGGTTGAAAAGTGGAAGGAATCTCATCAAGAAAAGAAAGAGTTTCATCTTTTAAAGAAAACCAGAAGTCGGTAAAGCCATTTGACACTAACAAAAAAGGAGCCTTAATCTGCTGGTTATAACGTGCAATTTGCAACGCTACTTTGGCATCTAGTGCTACTTCAGGGGCTTTACATTCTACCAGAAGCAAAGGTTTAAAAGCTTCGTCATAACAAATCAAATCCGTTCTGGATTTAGATTTATCGCTCGGTAACTTAACAGGAGATTCGAACGAAATGCGATGTTTAGAAAATCCGGCTTCTTTAATCAGGTACTCAACCAACTGTAAACGTACACGTTCCTCGGGAAGGTTTTTATATGCTTTTTTGTGGATGGAATTCCAAAGCAGCTTTTCTTCACCCTGAAAGCTTATCTGTGGGAAATGATGGAGTGCCTTACTTCGCAAGTTTGGTTAATGGTTATTAGTTAAGATAAAAAGGGAAACTAATAACCATTAACAATTAACCAAACTATGTTTTTGCAACAGCTGCTTCGTGGGTTGTCTTGTTGATGTACAACTGCTGAACAATAGAAAGCAGGTTAAAAATCAGGTAGTACAAACTCAGTCCGGATGCAAAGTTATTGAATACAAACAACAGCATAATTGGAAGGAAGTACTGCATGATTTTCATCTGCTGAGCCATAGGGTTTGAGGCTCCTCCACCGGTTGCACTTCCCGTTAGCTTGCTTTGTAGCACCATCGAGGCAGTCATTAACAAAACAAGACCTGCAATTTGATCTCCAAGAAATGGAATGGAAAAAGGGAGGTTAATGATATAATCCGGAGCAGATAAGTCATTTACCCATAAAAAAGGTTCCTGCCGGAGAAGAATGGAATTCTGAAAGAATTGCCAGAGTGTAATAAGGATTGGGAACTGAAGCAGCATTGGTAAACATCCACCCAAAGGATTTACCTTATTCTTTCGGTATAAATCCATAGTCGCTTTTTGTTGCTTCTGTGGATTGTCTTTGTACTTCTCCTGAATTTCTTTCATCTGAGGCTGGAGTTCTTTCATCGCCGCCATGCTGCGGTAACTCTTAATGGTAAGAGGGGAAAGAATCAGTTTTACAGCTGCCGCGAAGATAATGATGAGAACGCCATAGTTCGAGATAAACCCACTGAAGAACGTGAAGAACGGAATTACAATGAAACGAACAAACGGATCAGAAAACCAGCGCAACCAACCGTATCCTACTTCCACCATATCAAAGGCATGCTCGTTGAAGTCTTTTACATCATAATATTTCATTGGCCCTAAGTATAGCTCAAATGAAACGACTCCATCGGAAGGAATGTCAGAGGTAACTGATGCAGTGTAAATATGATCTGTAAAAGGATCGTCAACAGCACCATTAACCTGCCCTTTTAAATAAGCTCCTGCAGTTGGAGTTACAGGCTGAATAATCTGAGCAAAAAACTTTGTTTTGGTAGCAACCCACTCAATGGTTCCATTCACACTTTGTTCTTTAACGCCATTATTTTCTTCATAGTCGTCAGCTTTCAATTGTTCCAGCTCTCCACCTGAATAGAAATATGCTTTTGTAGCGAGCGCTTCCTGAACGCGGTCTAATTCCGTAAAGTTGAGCGGAGAATTCCACCCAAAATCTATTTCCCGTCCTATGATAAAATCTCTTAACCCTACAAAACGAACATCCAGATCCACCTCGTAACTGTCTCCAAAAAAGGTATAGGTATATTCCAGCCTGCGTCCGTCTTCAAGGTCTAGCACATAAGTTAATTCCTTACTATCACCGTCTGCTACAGTAACCGAGTTTCCTGCATTTACCTGTCTGAAGATCAGGTTCCTGGTTTCAATATTATAGTTCTCGGTAGTAAGAAACCCCGTGTTATAAGCGGACCGTGTGGTATCACTTATTAACTGAACAGGCTGGCCACTCCAGGTTTTGTGGGTTTTTAGAGTAAACGTTGCAGGACCGGCTCCTTTGTTCGTAAAAACAGCAGAGTATAGTGGAGTTTCTATCGCAAACTCGGTTTGGATACTATCCTGAATAGCGCCGAACATTCCTGAAGGAGCAGTAAGAGCTTCCTCGGCATCCTCAATAAAGGTTTCGGAAGGTGCAGCTGGCTGGTTCTGTTCAGCGAGAGCGGCGTCTTCCATTCCTTGTACAAATGCAAGGCTATCCTGAATAGCTTGTTGTCTGCGTTGTTCTGCAATTTGTTCTTCACTAGGCATGGTAAAATAAAACCAGCCGATCATGAGTAGAAAAATGAGTGAAAATCCGATTACCGTATTTTTATCCAAAAGTCAGCGTATTTAAAATTCTTCAGAGTTAGCGGAAAGGATGCGGCTACGCAAATCCCCGAGCAGAGTTACCATGTCATTTTTTACAGCATGGTAATCCGGTTTGGCATGTCGGGCAATAAATACTATGTGTAACGAGCCAATAAAGTCAGCCATTACTTCCGACAGCATATATTTGTTTAACCGATAAGCTTCGCGCAACAATCGTTTGTATCTGTTGCGCTGTACTGCGTTACCGATTTTTTTAGGAGAGATAAAACCAACTTTAAATCCTTCTTTATCGGAAGGATACGTGGAAAAACGGACAGAAATAGTTGGCGTATTTATGAACTTCGTGCTTTTAAAAAGCTCCTGGAAGTTCCGTCTGCCCCGTAAGATGTGAGATTTAGGTAGAGTGAATCTACGAGGAGAAGGAGCAGTAAAATTACTTGGCTCCTTTTCTCTCATCACTTACAGTAAGCTTATGGCGGCCTTTTGCTCGGCGGCCAGCAATTACTTTGCGTCCGTTTGCAGAGGACATGCGCTCACGGAATCCGTGTTTATTCTTGCGCTTTCTGTTACTAGGTTGAAATGTACGTTTCATGAATCAGGATATTTTCAGTTCGATTTCGTTATCCAAAAAGGCTTCAAATATAAGTAGAAAAACATTCAAAACGAACCGAAAGAATATTATTTATTTAGAAACATTCTGTCATACCCATGTGTGATGGCGTAATATTTGATTAAAGGTATCCAACGCTGTTGAACCAGCCTTGATATAAGGTTACCTTTAGCGCAGAAAAAATAACCTGACTCCACGCGAGATTATGATTGATAAAGTAGGAAAGCTCATTACCAAGATATTTGGTTCAAAGAGCGAAAAAGATATTAAGTCCATTCAGCCCATTGTTGACAAAATTAAGTCATATGGTTCGGAAATGGAGAAACTGAGCGATGAGCAGCTCAAGGCAAAAACCGAGGGTTTCAAAAATCAGATTCAGGAAGCCACTAAAGAAACCAAAGAGCGGATAGCAGAGATTAAGAAGCAGCTTGATAATATTGAGGACCTCTCCCCGTCCGAACATCGTGATTTAGCCGATGAACTTGACAAACTTGAAAAGCAGGAGTTGGACATAATTGAGGACGTTCTCAATGACATATTGCCCGAAGCGTATGCAGTACTTAAAGATACCTGCCGCCGATTTGTCGGTAAAAGCTGGAAAGTAGCCGGAGATGAGGTTGAGTGGAATATGATTCCTTATGATGTGCAGTTGGTAGGTGCTATTGTGTTACATCAGGGAAAAGTTGCAGAAATGAAAACGGGGGAAGGGAAAACATTGGTTGCCACTTTCCCGGCATTTCTGAATGCGTTAGCAGGAAAAGGTGTGCACGTAATTACAGTAAACGACTACCTGGCAAAACGTGATGCCGAGTGGAACGAGCCGATCTTTAATTTCCACGGAATTCATGTGGATTGTATCGATCGCTACGAGCCGAATACCGAGCAAAGAAGAAAGGCTTACCGGGCTGATATCACCTATGGTACAAATAACGAGTTTGGCTTCGATTATCTGCGCGATAATATGGTGATTGGACAAGATCAGTTGGTGCAGCGTGAACATCACTATACCATTATTGATGAGGTCGATTCTATTTTGATTGATGAAGCCAGAACTCCGCTCATTATTTCTGGTCCGGTTCCTCACGATAATAAATCAGACAAATATATTGAGACGAAACCTAGGGTTGAGGCTTTGGTTGCAGCCCAGAAAAAACTGGTTGCTCAGCTTGTACAGGAAGGGCAAAAACATCTTGATGAAGGCGATGAAGAAAAAGCAGGATTAGCGTTATTCAGAGCACAGCGAGGGTTCCCAAAAAATACACGGTTCAAAAAAATGCTTCAGGAACCGAGCATCCAGAAGATGATTCAAAAGACAGAAGCATTTTATTTAGCGGATAATGCTAAAAACATGCCGATTGTAGATGAATATCTCTACTATGCAGTTGATATGAAATTGAACTCCATAGAAATGACCGAGAAAGGCCGGGAGTTCATCACGCAGAAAAATGAAGATCCAGAGTTTTTTGTAATTCCTGATTTGGGTGTAGAAACGTCCATCATCGAAAAGGAAATTGAGCAACTTGAGAAGGAAAAAATTGAAGCGGTTAAGGATCAGGATTTAAGTGAGGAGTATCAGGCTAAAAAGATTGATGAAGCAAAAGCAGCAGTTAGACAAGAGCGCGAAACCAAATTTAGCGAGTTGCATCGTCTTTTTGCGGAACGAGGAGATCGCATTCATACCGTAAACCAATTACTGAAGGCATACACCAATTTTGAACGGGAAGAAGAATACATTGTCCAAGATGGCAAGGTTCAGATTGTAGATGAGCATACAGGACGCGTTCTTTCAGGCCGTCGTTATTCAGATGGATTGCATCAGGCCATTGAAGCAAAAGAAAATGTAAAGGTTGAGGCGTCCACACAAACCTATGCAACCATCACCCTCCAGAACTATTTCAGAATGTACCACAAGCTTTCGGGTATGACCGGTACTGCTGAAACAGAAGAGGGCGAGTTCAATGAAATTTACAAGCTAGATGTGGTTGTAATTCCTACCAATCGCCCTATACAGCGTGATGATAAAGAAGATTTAGTATTCAAAACAAAGCGCGAAAAGTTTAAGGCGGCGATCGATAAAATTGAAGAGTATCACAAAAAAAGGCAGCCGGTTCTGGTAGGTACCACAAGTGTGGAAGTTTCCGAAACGATGAGTCGTATGCTTCAGCGTGCCGGGATTTCTCATAATGTGTTGAACGCAAAACAGCACGCTCGCGAAAGCGAAATTGTAAAGCAGGCAGGTCAACCAGGTGCAGTTACCGTGGCTACCAACATGGCGGGTCGAGGTACTGATATTAAACTTGCTCCGGGAGTTAAAGAAAATGGTGGATTAGCTATTCTTGGAACCGAGCGACATGAATCCCGCCGGATTGATTTGCAGCTTCGTGGTCGTTCAGGTCGTCAGGGAGATCCGGGTGAATCTCAGTTCTTTGTATCACTGGAAGACAAGTTGATGTCGCTGTTTATGAGCGATAGAGTAGCCAATGTAATGGATAAGCTGAGTTTCGAAGAAGGTGAGGTTATCACACATCCATGGATCACAAAGTCTCTGGAAAGGGCACAATCGAAAGTAGAGCAAAACAATTTCAGCATAAGAAAAAGACAGCTTGAGTATGATGATGTGCTGAATAACCAGCGTAATGTTATTTATGCCCGGCGTAAGCATGCGTTATTGGGCGATCAGCTACGTACCGATATACTCGGCATGTTGGAGGAGTTGGTTGAGGATATGGTAACCGAGCATGTAATGGCAGGTGATTATGAAGGCCTTCATTCTGAAATCCTTAGAAACCTCGCTGTCGATGTGGAATTTGATGGCGAAAAATGGAGGCAGATGGGTGAAGATGATCTTGTGGAGATGATCATTGTTCGTGCCCTGGAAGTATATAAGCGCAAAGAAGAGATGATGGCCAAGCCATTGTATGAGGTGATGAAGAGAATCACTGAATCCAATCCTGATCGCCGGCCGGATAAAGTACAGGTTATTTTCACGGATGGATTGCGCCGTATGCGTGTAGTGGTTGATGTGGAAGCCGCTCTTGAAAATGAAGGTCGTGAAGTAGCGAGAGCTCTCGAGAAATCAGCAGTACTTTCAGTAATTGATGATAAATGGATGCAACACCTTCGCGAGCTTGATTCAGTGAAAGAAGGTATTGGGTTGAGATCGTTCGCCCAGAAAGATCCGCTCCTTGAATACAAACGTGAAGCATTTGATATGTTTAAGCAGCTGATCGGAATGATCAATCAGGAAGCTATTTCTTTGATCTGGAAATCCTTCCCTGAAGCACAGATGGGAGACGGTCAATTACAACAAGCTCAGCAGCAAAAATCCCGATTTGATACCAGCAAAATGCAAACGCAACACGCCGATTCCACAGGGATGGGACTTCAGGCTCCCGCGCAGCCTGTTAATGGAAATCAACCTCGTCCCGCCGGACCAAATGTTAAACGTAAACCAGTTGAAGTTGATGACGAACCCGGACGAAATGACCATGTTACCATCCAGAATATGAGTACCGGCGCTACCAAAGAAATTAAGTGGAAGCACGCTAAGCGATTAGTAGATGAAGAAGGCTGGGTGTTAGTAGAAAAGTAATCCTGATTGTAGAGGAGTGAACTTTTTTACGCCTTTACTTTTCCATATTAAAAAGCCAAAAACTTAACATTGGATTTTTGAAAGCTTTGCTTATGTTTGAAGCCCATGTTAACAAATTGTTAAGTGCGCTCATTCAGTGGAAGTATTAGGTATCGATATTATTGGAAAAAGCATTAAAGGTGCAATTGTAGATACCGAAAAGGGAGAAATTGTATCAGGAAAGAAATCGACGGACAATGTGGAGGACACTCGTCCTCATAAACTCATTTCCAAGCTTCATAAGGTCGTCAAAAAGTTTGATTGGAAAGGTCCGGTAGGGATTTCTTTTCCTGCCGCTACAACTAAGGGCATTATTATATCCACTAACAGGATTAATGAGGCCTGGATTGATGCTGATGCAGAGCATCTCTTTACAGAGATTACCGGGTGTAATGTAAGTGTACTCAATCAAACCGATGCTACAGGAATTGCAGAAATGACGTTTGGGGTGGGCAAAAAAGCTTCCGGAACAGTTATCGTATTAAACATTGGAGAAGGAATCGGGTCTTCTATCTTTGTGGATGGAAACCTTGTTCCAAATACAGAGCTTGGGTTGATTGAAATCAAAGGCATCAGAATTGAAGACCGGGCATCAAATGCAGCCCGAAAAGAAGAGGGATTAGGAAAGAAAACCTGGGCGAAACGGTTGCAATACATACTCGAGCATTATGAGCATCTGTTTCATCCCGATATGATTATTCTCGGGGGGCAGCTCAGCAAAAAGCCTGAGAAAGTGATGCCTTACATTAAAATCAGCACAAGGCTAAAACCAGCAGAATTTGGAAATGATGCCAGTATTGTAGGAGCTGCTTACTATGCGGCAAAAAAGCAGGATTTAATCTGAACTACCTCAATCTTGCTAATGCTTCTTTAGATTCAGAATGATCTTTATCCGTCTTTAAAGCCATTTCATATTGATCTTTTGCAGCTTCCAGGCTGTTCTTATACTCATAAATGGTTCCTAAACGAAAATAGGTCCAGGCTAAGGTGTTGGCATTATACTCATCTTTTTTGGAGATAAACCGAATCAAATATTCTTCACCTTCATTCAGATATTGTCCGGAAACGGCTGCAAGTCTCCCGATTTGATACCAGGTTCCAAAAAGCGAGGAGTCCATTTCAAGCGTCGTTTGGTATGCCGAGTAAGCTTCGTCAAACTGATTGTCTCGCTGCAGTGCATTTCCCAATCGGAGATAAATAACAGCAGCATCGTCATCATTTTGTTCTAACTGTTTTTTGGCGATGTTAACTGCTTCTTCGAAATTGCCGTTATTAAAATGAAGATTGTACAGTTGATAATAAGGGCTAAGTAATGTTGGATAGTTCTCTATCGCCTCGGTGTAATTAGCAATAGCAGCATCGGTTTCTTCATAATAAGTGAAGACACGCCCCCAGGCGACGTAACCCGCTTCTTTGTCTAACTCCATAATTGCCTGAGCCTGATTTTCAGCTTTATCTCTGCCACCTCCCATAATACCCGGTGCCTGAAGATAAAACTCCATCACACTTTCCCTCGCTTCCACATTATTGGGATCCAGTTCCACGGATTTTTCATAATTCTTGCGGGAGTCACGGGCATAGAACGCCTGTTTTAGTTTACCTGCATTCTGTGCGCTTCTTCCATACGAATGGCCCAGCCACATATGATATTTGGAATTCCCGGAATCATAATCGGCGGCCTTTTTGAACCAGTCAGTGGCTTTTCCGTACTCATCTTCATCAAAGTAAATCCTGCCCAAGTAAAAATTAGCTTCCGCATGCTTTTTGTTGGATTTGAGGAAGCCTTCGAAAAAGGTCTTGGCTTCTTCGGTATTCCCTTCTTCAAAAAGTTGTACTCCTTGATCGATAGAGTTTTGTGCGAGAATAGCTGTGGATAAAAGGAGTCCGATAAAAATACCAAGTACTGGCGAGCAAACTTTGAAATGTGACATACTATTATAATAAGATTCGGAGCCGACTACGTGAGATGAACGTTTTCGGTTTCATGAACTTTTTAGATGAAGAAATATTTCCAACCTCTAGTACTTGTTGCTGTCAATTGAATCTGCTAATAGATCAGGAATCAAAACTAACTATCAGAATGCAATGCCACCCGGTTTCCTTCGGTATCTTCAAAAATAGCCATGAATCCCATTCCGGGACCGATTTCTCTCTTGGGGATGGATACGGCTCCTCCTGCATCTTCAATTCGATCCTGAACGATTTGTAAATCGGGATTCGCATTCAGATGAATGAGTGGGCCATGCGTATTACTTGGGTGGTAATACCCTTCATTCCAAACCAAAGAACCTCCCACAACAGATTGGCCACCCGGAAAAACAGCCATCTTGAACTTCTCCCCTAACACCATAAGCTGGAGTTCGATACCAAAAATAGTTTCATAAAAGGTTTTGGCGCGATCCATATCAGAAACGGGAAGCTCGAACCAGCTTATTATGTGTTTTGATTCATTCATAATTGTCCTTTTTGGTTAGTTTTGTATATATCCAGCCATCAGCAGAGTATTTACCTCCACCACTAATAAGAACGATTAGTCCAAGTGCAATTGCAAGCAGGTGAAATTCAAATCCTTCTCCTCTTCCGGGTTGAGAGTACCAGTTCATAAAGAAATGATTTCCAGTGACAAAATAAATGGCTCCAAGCATTACCGTGATTATGCTACTTGCTGAAAATCGGGAGCAAAAACCCGCTATTAAGGCAATACTTCCAAAAAATTCAGCAATGGCAATGAGAAATGTGAGGAAGAAAGGAAATCCGAACCATTGATTAAAAGATTCCATGGTGGCGCTTAGTCCGTGCCCACCCCAAATGCCTAGTATTTTTTGCGCCCCATGTGGAAACATGACCAGTCCTAAAAAAACTCTTGCGATTAGTGGGGCTATCTGGTCAGGTGTCTTAAATAATTTTGAAAGCATACCATTTAGTTAGTGCACTAAAAAGTGGGCAAACAAATTGTAAACGAACTTCTAAAAATATTAAAAAATGTATTCTGCTTGAACGGAGTTATAACAGTATCTTCTCTAGCAAAGCATTTAGTTGGCGAGTTTCCACTTCTGACAATTTTGAAAACAAGGTATCCAGATTTTTTAGTTTGGTATCGATGGTAGAAAGTAAATACTGACCTTCGCTACTTATAAATACCTGAATTTTTCTTCCGTCGTGCGGGCAAGGTTGTTTCCATACGAGGTTCTTGGAAATCAATCGATCTACAATTCGTGAAGTGTCCGACATCTTATCAATCATTTTTTCACAAATATCGTTTGTGGACAGAGGTTCTCCGTTTGCTTCTCTGAGGATATTAAGAATGCCAAACTGTTGAGGAGTAATATCAAACTGTTCAAGGAATGCTCTCATTTCGTTTTTCAACACATTATTACTGAGCTGCAAATTTGTTCTGAGCTTACCTCGCTCACTAATAGGTTTTGATGTAGTTACAGAAGTATCCATATTGTAGCAAATTTAAAGCAGGTCAGCTATATAACCAACCTGCTTAATGTTGTGTTTATGCCTCCACAAGTTCTTCCAGAGGCTGTGCTTCAGGAAAATCGATAGGCACATTAGTGGTTCCGTGTATGAAATTGCTGATAAACTTATCGCCAATTACCATAATGATATCGACAAGGTTGGCTTCGGTATAACCCGCATCGAATAATCCTTCAACTGCATCTTCGGATGGTTTACTTCTGTTAATTACTGCGCTTTGAACATATTTTGCGAGTGCGTCATATTTTTCATCAAAACTCACTTTCCCTTTTCTGATTTCAATAATTTGATTGTCGGTAAATCCATTCATCTTTCCAATAGCGGTATGTGCAGACAAGCAGTAGTAGCATTGATTGACTTCGCTCACTACCAAGTTAATAATTTCGCGTTCTTTGGCAGATAAGGTGCTTTTTCTGTTTTGAAGCGCCAGATAATCACCAAGAGCAGTTTCATTGTGTGAGTAGGTTGCGTATAAATTTGGCACAAACCCGACCATTTTCTCCAGTTTATCAAAAATCTGTTGATTTGTCATTAACCTGATCGCGAGTAGGTACATTAAAAGTTTTCATAATAATATTGTTTTGATTGTTAGTAATAATAATAGAATGAGATTAATTTAAAGGTTAAACATTGATGTTACAACATTAATTTAATAGAAACTGTTTATTCAGCTGATCGATTAATGCCCCTATCCAATCAACTTTAATATTCGCGACAAAATAGGATTCCTGTTATCTACCTTCCAAACAGCTGAAAGGGTAGTTCGTTGAGGGATATTTTCCAGATCAATAAATTTGATATCCAGATTAAAACCTCGTTTTAGTGAACTCGGAACAATTCCAATTCCCAGTCTATTTTCCACCAATCGAAAGATAGTACTCGAGTGCACAGATTCATGTGCTACTTTTGGGGAGAACCCCTGATCTTCAAAAATGCTCATAATTTTTTCGTAGTAGCCATGACTGTACTGACTGGAGAATAAAATGAACGATTCATGCTCCAGGTCTTTCACTGTTTGGAAGTTTTCCTGATTTAACGGATGATTTGAAGGAAGTACCAGGCAGAACGTTTCTTCGTACACATCTTTTTTGTGTAGACCTTCGGGAAGTCGCATTGTTCTTATGAATCCAATATCGAGTTCATCTTTCCGAATCCGGTCAATTTGATCCTGATTTGGGAGTTCTGTTAAAACGGTATGTATATCCGGCGATTGATCGTGGATTTGTTTTAACAATCCCGGAATTACGGATTGCATGGCTGATCCCACAAAACCAATTCGGAGTTGGCCTTTATCTCCGGAATTTAGATGACGAATGTTTTCACGAACAAACTCAAGGTGATTGAAAATAAACTGAGCCTCATCTTTCAGATATTCACCGGTTTTAGTGAGGGTAACATTTCGTTTATCTCTTATAAAAAGATCAGCACCAAGATACTCTTCCAGTTGTTTTATCTGCCTGCTTAAAGCGGGTTGGGTAATGAACAACTTCTCTGCTGATTTACTAAAGTGAAGTTCATCGGCAATAGTAAGAAAATAACGAAGGTGACGGAGTTCAATATTATTACTCATAGTAATTAATATATACTTATTAAGTATTTCAAAACATTAATATGTGATGCTATTTTCCTCTTAACAAACCCTTCCTGTCCCTCCCTTTAATAAGGTGTAGATACGTTTTAAAACTTTAAAATGAATAATGGATTCTCACTCTAAACTTAGGGGAGACAGAGGAGCTAGATCATAAATTATGGATACATTCAAATTCGGAATAGACACACTTACCATTAAGAACCTGATAGATATCTGTGAGGGTAGTGCAGATGTATTACTTAATAAGGAAGCAAGAGAGAAAGTAAGAAAGAGCTCCGGCTATGTGGAGAAAATTATAGAAAACGGGGATGTGGTGTATGGGGTAAATACCGGATTTGGCCCTTTGTGTAATACTATCATTTCTAAAGAAAATACAGCTAAGCTTCAGGATAATATTCTAAGAAGTCATAGTGTAGGAGTTGGAAAGCCGATTGCAAGTGAAATAGCCAAGGCTATGATGGTGTTGAAAGTGCATAACCTGAGTATGGGGTATTCCGGGATTCAGGAATCAACACTAGACCGGATTATCTTCTTCATTGAAAACGATATCATACCCATGGTTCCTGAGCAGGGCTCAGTGGGTGCTTCCGGAGATTTAGCCCCATTGGCGCATTTATTTTTACCATTAATCGGACTAGGTGAAGTTGAATACAAAGGAGAAAGAAAAGACACGGCTTCTGTGTATTCAGAACTTGGATTGGAACCGCTTCAGCTAAAAGCAAAAGAGGGGCTGGCGCTTATCAATGGAACACAATTTATTGCAGCCCATGCAGCCTGGGCGGTATACCGGATGCATCATGCACTAAATACGGCGGACATTATTGGGGCGATGAGCCTTGAAGGAGTTTTGGGTAGTGTGAGTCCATTCGTAGCACCTTTACACAACATCCGCCCTTTTGAAGGTTCTAAATTTGTAGCACATCGCCTCAGAAAATTATTGAGCGATTCAGAAATGGTTCAGTCTCATGCAAACTGCGGGCGTGTTCAGGATCCGTATTCCATTCGTTGCATTCCTCAGGTACATGGTTCATCAAGAAACGCGTGGCTGCATGTGAAGCAAATGGTGGACGTGGAGATCAATTCGGTAACGGACAATCCGATCATACTTTCCGAAAAGGAAACCATCAGCGGTGGGAACTTTCACGGTCAACCATTGGCAATGCCCTGCGATTACTTAACATTGGCAGCACACGAAATTGGAAATATTTCAGACCGGAGAATATACTTATTGCTTGAAGGAGGTCATCAAGGTCTTCCCAAATTATTGATGGATGATATCGGATTAAATTCCGGATTTATGATTCCACAATATACTTCGGCTGCTTTGGTAAGCGAAAATAAAGCACTGTGTTTCCCCGCTTCAGCAGATAGCATACCCACTTCACTTGGTCAGGAAGATCATGTGAGTATGGGCTCGATCAGTTCCAGAAAAGTAAACCAGGTAATTGACAATCTGGAACAGATTCTGGCAATCGAACTTGTTACCGCAGCCCAGGCTTTTGATTTCAGGAGACCGATGAAATCCGGTATGATTCTGGAAGCTTGCCACGAACTCGTTCGAAAAAATATTGATCACGCCGACAGCGACAGGGTATTTGCTGAAGATATTGGCAAAGCGCACGAACTTATCAGAAACTATAAACTATCTGAGCTTGCAGAAGAAATTGCAAGTGAAAATGATATAGACTTAAACGGATCTTATAATGAACTATTCCGACTTTCTTAAAGAGTACGTACAACATCCCAACTACAAAACACCAACGGGTTCCAAGCTCAATGCCAAGTCGTGGCAGACCGAGGCACCGCTTCGAATGTTGCTGAACAACCTGAACGAAGAAGTTGCCGAAGCACCTGAAGACTTGATTGTGTATGGAGGAAATGGTCAGGCAGCAAGAGATCGAACGTCACTTGAGAAAATTATTGAATGCCTTCTGGAGTTAGACGAAGAGCACAGCTTGTTGGTACAATCTGGCAAACCCGTTGGAATAGTTCGGACACATCCTCAGGCTCCAAGAGTACTCATCGCAAACAGCAACCTGGTTCCCGAGTGGGCAAACTGGGATCACTTCAATGAACTGAAAGAGCGCGGCCTGATGATGTATGGCCAGATGACGGCAGGGTCGTGGATTTACATTGGAACACAGGGAATTCTTCAAGGAACGTATGAAACGTTTGTAGCATGTGGCCAAAAACATTTTGATGGAGACTTAAGAGGTCGGCTGTTGGTAACCGGTGGACTGGGAGGAATGGGTGGAGCTCAACCGTTAGCAGCGACAATGGCAGGAGCTACTTTTCTGGGAGTAGATATCGATCCCGCCCGCATCGAAAAGAGAATCAAAACCCGTTACATCGATAAGATGACCCACTCTTACGAAGAAGCGATTGAATGGGTGATGGCCGCCAAAGCGAATAAAGAAAATCTATCTGTTGGCTTGGTTGGTGATATCGGGGATGTACTTGAGCGTTTGATTGAAGATGGAATTACCCCGGATGTATTAACCGATCAAACCTCAGCGCACGACCCTATAAATGGATATGTGCCGCATGGCATTTCTTTGGAAGAAGCCATTGCACTAAGAAAGTCTGATCCAAAAGCTTACGAAGCTAAATCCATTGAAAGTATGGCTCGACACGTTCGTCAAATGCTAACACTTCAGAAAAAAGGATCGATCACTTTCGATTATGGAAATAACCTTCGCGCTTATGCACAAAAAGGAGGAGTGGAAAATGCCTTCGATTTCCCGGGATTTGTTCCGGCGTACATTCGTCCATTGTTTTGCGAAGGGAAAGGACCATTTCGTTGGGCCGCGTTATCCGGAGATCCCGAAGACATTTATGTAACCGATCAGGCGTTGAAAGAAGCATTTCCTGAAAACAAGCATCTTATTCACTGGCTGAATGAAGCCAAAGAAAAAGTAGCGTTTCAGGGATTGCCTTGCCGTATTTGCTGGTTGGGAATGGGTGAGCGTGAAAAAGCAGGGCTCATTTTCAATGACCTTGTAAGAACAGGAAAGGTGAAAGCACCAATTGTAATAGGAAGGGATCATTTAGACTGTGGCTCGGTCGCATCTCCAAACAGAGAAACCGAGGCCATGAAAGACGGCACTGATGCCGTAAGTGACTGGCCGCTTCTGAATTTGATGAGCAATGCTACAGGCGGTGCAACCTGGATCAGTTTCCACCATGGCGGTGGTGTTGGAATGGGCTTCAGTCAACATGCAGGAATGGTGGTTCTTGCTGATGGAACCGACCGAGCCGAAGCATGTATCCGCCGGGTGTTGTATAATGATCCCGCGATGGGAATCTTCCGCCACCACGATGCAGGATATGAAGAGGCGACAGAGGTTGGAGAAAAGCATAATCTAATTATTTAGACCCCTTCAGTTATTAAATTTACAGTCATTCTGAGCGATAGCGAAGAATCTGCATAGCCAATTATCTTGCAGATCCTTCGGCAGTAGCCTCAGGATGACGGAAAAAGATATGAACAAAAAAACCCTTTACGGACCATTCACTCAACTTCTAACTCTTGAAGGGCTGCCGCTTCATGGCCCCTTGAAAGACGAAGAGCTTTCTGTACTGAAAAACCAGGGGATTCTGGTTGAGGAAGGAAGAATCACAGTAATTAATGCTTACGATGTACTCGCAGAAAATCACCCGGAAGCAGAAAGAATGTTATCGGGGAAGAAGTCGCTTGTAGTACTCCCGGCTTTTGTGGATTGCCATACGCACATTTGTTGGGGAGGAAATCGTATCAACGATTATGCTCTTAGGGTCGCAGGAAAAACTTATTTGGAAATTGCCGCATCGGGTGGTGGTATTTCTGATACGGTAAATCAAACTCGCGCTGCTTCACAGGAAGAATTGGTTGAGCTGATTTTGAAAAGAGTAGATGCTCATATCAAGCGTGGCATTACTACCATCGAGATAAAATCCGGATATGGATTAAATTTTGAAGACGAATTGAAAATGCTTCGTGCTATTAAAGAGGCCAATGAAAAAACTCCGGCAACTTTAATTCCCACCTTTTTGGGAGCACACATCAAGCCCAAAGATTTTGATGGAAATCATGCCGAGTACCTTCAATTTTTACTGGATGAGGTGGTTCCGGTTATTATGGAAGAAAATCTGGCTTCCCGGTCAGATGTATTTGTGGAAGAAGGAGCTTTTGGGATAGAAGAGTCCCGTGAGTATGCGAAGGCACTTAAACAAAAGGGTTTTGATATGACCATGCACGTGGATCAGTTTCATACCGGTGGTTCAAAACTAGCGATAGAAGAAGGGTGCGTTTCAGCAGATCATTTGGAATACACCGATGATGAATCCTGTGCGTTATTTGGAAAGTCTGATACTGTTGCGGTTGCATTACCGGGGGCATCGCTTGGTTTAGGAATGCAATTCACTCCGTGCAGAAAATTACTGGATAATAATGCGTGCCTCGCCATTGCAACTGACTGGAATCCCGGCTCCGGACCTATGGGAGATTTAATTACTCAGGCAGCCATACTTGGTGCTTCCGAAAAACTAACCATTGTGGAGACGCTGGCGGCTATTACATTCAGAGCTGCTCACGCATTACGAATAGAAGCAGGGTTTTTGAAGAAAAATCAACCAGCCGCTTTTACCGTATTTGAAACCGATGACTTCAGGGATATTTTCTACCAACAAGGTCAGCTTAAGCCCATTGCCACTGTAATTGGAGAGGAGTGCTTTGAGTTTTAGATCCGAAAATTATACCACCCCAAACAAATCCTTATGGAAAGGAAGAGTCGATTCAGACACAGACCGGACTCAATTCCGGTATCACCAGGTTGTTGAATCTGTCGATCTATCAAAAAGTACTCCCAAGAATAAAACAGTGCTTTTAGGTTTTGCAAGTGATGTGGGCGTAAAACGAAACGGAGGACGGGTTGGAGCGGCTCATGGACCTGATTATTTCCGCTCTTCCATCGGTTCATTGTGCTGGCATGGAGATGAAGGCTTCTATGATGTTGGGAATATTTCTCCCATTCAGGATGATCTGGAAACAGCGCAAGAGCAACTAGGTAATGCGGTTCACCGTTTGTTAAGCTCAGGAAACAAGCCTGTTGTTATCGGCGGGGGACACGAAACCGCATTCGGGCATTACCTTGGTTTAGCTTCCTACCTCAAAGAAACTCAACCTGAAGCAAAACTGGGCATCCTGAATATTGACGCTCACTTTGATTTACGCCCTCATAATGAAATTCCACATTCCGGCTCCCCTTTTCTGCAAGCCCACGAACATGCAGAAAAACATAATCTTGATTTGAAATACTTTGTGTATGGTATAAACAGGGATAACAATACCTTTTCCCTTTTTAAAACGGCTGAAGAACTTGATACTGAATTTTGTGAGAACCTCAACATCATGAATTCAGAAAAAGAGAGTTTAAAGCGAGTTAGTGAGTTTATCGAATCCAGAACACATATCTATCTTACCATTTGTCTGGATGTATTCAATGTTTCCATAGCACCCGGATTAAGCGCTCCTGCCTGGAATGGAATTGGGCTAATTCATGCAATCAATCTCATTGATTTAGTTAAAGAATCAGGCAAAATGCTTTCTGCAGATATGTGTGAATTAAATCCAGAGTTCGACCAAACCGGGCAAACCGCCAAAACAGCGGGGAGTTTGTTTAGCGCTTTAATTAAGTAATATGCTCAACACGGTGATCAAAAGAGAAAGATCGTTAAAGAGTCATTCCCACGTAGGCGGGAATCCGGAGCTTGAACAATATCTGGTGCTTATAAATTACTCAAGTTCCCGGGTTAAGCCTTGAATCCACACAGCCTAATAAATCCAATTGTATTTTGTGCAGGCTCATCGCTTTCGCTCTGAGTGACTGAGATAACCACCTCGAAGTAAGGTAATGAGTCATTCTTGAGGGGCCAGATATTTCGATGATAAAATCCGGTCATTCTATCCTGTGTGTAGGCTTCATAGGATGGTGAATCCATCCGCAAGGAACGAAGTGGTCTCAGTGGAGCAGGATATCATTCAAGGATTGCTTCGCTCCGCTCGCAAATGGAGCTTATGAAGAACCAGCCTTCCTAGACCGCAAAGCAACCACATTCCCAACAAGAATAAGGCAGGCACCGGATAAACTTCCCGATGTCCACTGGTAATCTTCAAAGATGGTGGATATTATTAAAGCGATAACCGGTGCAACCACCGCAACATAAGCAGCCTTCCCGGCTCCGATATTCCCAATAAGGGTGAGGTATGCTCCGAAGGCAATTACTGAGCCAAAAATAGCCAGATAGATTAGTGAAGAGACATAAGAGATATTCGTCTCGAAAGTAATTTCTTTGCCACTGATTAATGCGATCAAAAACATAGCGAGCGCGCCGTAAGTCATACCAAAGGCATTGGAGGAAATTACAGGAATGCCTGCTTTTTGATTTCTTGCAGAAGTGATGTTACCAAACGAAGCGATGATGGTTCCTGCAATAGCTAAGAGCAATCCCCAGATCTTTTTGTCAGAAAAAGAAAATTGAGCGAGATCCTGCTGGAAAATCAACCCTGTTCCAATCAAACCCAAAAAACCACCGATAATAACTTTTGCCTCGATAGTAGCCTTAAGAAAAACACGGGCATTAATGATGTTCATAAAAACGAGCAGCGAAAAAAGAAGCCCGACCAATCCGCTTGTGATATACAACTCGGCAGAATACATGCACCAGTAATTGAAGCCAAATAAAAGCAGGCCTTGTAGCAAAATGAACCCGTGTTCTTTTCGGGTGAAATCAAGCTTAAGTCCCCAGATTCTTGAAATAACCAACATCAAAATTCCGGCGAGTGCAAAACGGTAGGCTACCGAATACATCGGGTCCACATCTCCGATCTGGAAAGTAATTACGTACCACGTTGATCCCCAGATGAGGGTAGGCGTGAGGAAAAGAAAGATATTTTTCAATAGGCTCCTTTGTTAACGGTACAATAATACAGAGAAGCGCTGAAGAAAGTATCTACAAATGTGCAAAATCTTTGGCTGCCAGTGCAGCCCCGATAATACCAGCGTGATTACGGCTTGCAGCAGGCACCACGTTTGCTTCCACGTCAATCTGATGGCGGAAAGAGTCAAAATCCTTGCTAACCCCACCTCCGATAATGATCATATCAGGCCAGAATAAAAACTCGATTTCGTGAAGGTATTCGTTCACTCGCTGCCCCCATTCCTCCCAACTAAGGTTTTCACGCTCCCTCACAGAATTAGCGGCATAACTTTCCGCATTAACTCCATTAAGCGTAATATGACCAAGCTCGGTATTCGGAATTAATACTCCATTCCTGAAAAGCGCCGTCCCAATTCCTGTTCCAAATGCAGCCATAAAGATGGTTCCTTCTTCACCGAGCCCGGCTCCAAAATTCATTTCGGAATACGCCGCAGCATCAACATCATTAACAAGGTGTGTAGGGCATCCGGTGGTTTCTTCAATTCGGGCAGATGCATTTACCCCAATCCAGGAATCATCAATGTTAGATGCGGTTCGGGTAATTTCGTTCACCACTGCTGCTGGAAATCCACAGCCAATAGGTCCATGCCAGTTAAAATGGGTAACAATTTCCACCATCGTATCAATAACAGCATCCGGGGTAGCTGGTTGAGGTGTAACCAATCTGAACCGATCGGTTAATAATTCCCCTTTTTCAGTATCAACAATAGCCCCCTTTATTCCAGAGCCACCAACATCTATTCCTAAAATCTCCATATTCTCCTTTTATCCAACACATGTTTTACTGCGGGAAGTATGCGGCATAAATTTCAATCGTCCAAATGGAATTTATAAGTGAGAATAAGACAATTTTGCTAGAATTTTTTAAAACGTAAAAGAAATATATCAGGTATCTGATTATAGGTGTCTTGATTTTAATCAAAAAAATTAAGTCTATGTGATTGGTATAAAATAGATACTATTACTCTAATAAAGATAGAAAGGGAGGAAATGATGAAAGTAAAAAACAGCAAAGTGCTTAAAATTATAGGATGTGGGTTATTAAGCTGTGTACTTATGGTAAATTGTAAATCTGTTAATACTATGAGTGATCAGAGCCCTGGTAGGGCAGACAGCGATGTTGAAAATGTTCAAAATTATGATGAGGCTCTTGATTTAACTGGTCATCTTGCCAAAGTCTCGGGTATTAAAGTAATCGGTCAGGGGGCAAATGCACAGATAACGGTGAGAGGAGGTCAAAATAGCTTTCAACTGAGCAGCGCACCACTTTTTGTACTTAATGACACCCCACAAACGGGCGGATATGCTGCTTTATATGGTTTGGTTGATGTTGAAACAATCGTTTCTATTAAAGTTTTGAAAGGGGCTGACGCAGCCTGGTATGGATCGAGAGGTAATAATGGAGTTATTGTAATAAGAACCCGATAAAACATTCAGGTTGAGCATGTAATACATCTGGATGTATGCGGCATAAATTCCAATCTTCCAAATGCAATTTCTTTCCCGCACTTTTGGCACAAGCCAAATTCTTTGCTGTCTGAACTCTCTAAAATACGTTGCAGTCTTTTCAGTACTCTCTTTTTATCTCTCAAAGCCGCTTCATTAATCGTTTTATTGTTGATGGCATCCATCCGGGAGACTCTTCCAATTGACGCATCCAGAGGGATGGGCTTGGTCAATTCTGTAAGCTCCTCAATTTCTTTCTGCAATCCGGAGATTTTCTGAAGAATGATAGTTTTGAGCTGCTCTTTTTCTGAAGAGTTCATATAAAAACATTAATGATTTACTGAAAATAAACCATTCTCTACAAATAGGATAATTTATGACTAGTAAAGAGGAGTTATTATTTGCGGATACAGAGGAAATCCTGAGATTTTTTCTTTTATTGTGGAACATTAAATGCAGTAAGCTTTTTTAGGGGTAGCGATGAGAATATTCTGGTCAGTAATAGAGCAAAAGTGTTGCACTATTTATATAAATTTTTGAGGCCAGACGAACACTTGAAAAAATATCAAGCCGAAGGAATAACCTGAAAACTTAAATTAATATTATGAACAGATCATTTTTATCTCTCTTAAGTTCAATCCTTTTTCTTATATCGGCATGTGGACCAGTTACAGAATATGATGTCATAATTCGCGATGGCCGGATTTATGATGGCTCTGGTGAAACTTCTTACAGAGGCGATATAGCTATTAATGCAGATACCATAGCGGCAATCGGAAATATTGGAAGAGCAACGGCCAAAACAGAAATAGATGCTAAAGGTATGGCTGTATCTCCAGGGTTTATCAATATGCTTAGTTGGGCAAATGTAGCGTTGCTTTACGATGGGCGTTCTATGGGTGACATTATGCAAGGCGTTACACTAGAGGTAATGGGCGAGGGAACATCGATGGGACCACTTAATGCAGATATGAAACGCCGGATGCAGGAAAACCAGGGAGACATGACCTACGAAGTCGCCTGGAATACGCTTGGAGAATACCTGCAGCATCTGGAGGATAAAGGAGTCTCAACCAATGTGGCCTCTTTTGTGGGTAACGGAACTCTCAGGAGTTATGTAATGGGAGTGGAAAATCGTCCCGCTACTGAAGCCGAAATGAATCAAATGAAAGAATTGCTGGAAACCGAGATGCAACAGGGCGCAGTAGGGGTTTCTTCCTCTCTGCTGTATGCTCCAAGCGGTTCTGCCGATACCGAAGAACTTATAGAGCTGGCCAAAGTGGCTGCTAAATACGATGGAATGTATATCTCGCACATAAGAAATGAGGGCAACCGACTCCTGGAAGCCATTGATGAGCTAATCACTATTTCGAGAGAGGCAGGAATTCGCGCGGAGGTCTATCATCTCAAAGCATCAGGAATCGACAACTGGGATAAAATGGATCAGGCAATCCAGTTGATTGACGAGGCCAGAGCAGAAGGCCTACCTGTTACTACGGATATGTACACCTATCCGGCAAGTTCAACCGGACTACATGTTCAACTTCCGGATTGGGTTCGGGAAGGAGGGGTTCGCGCAACTATCCGAAGATTATCAGATGCTTCATTAAGGCAGCGAATTCTGGACGATATTGAGTTTAGAACACCACCTGACAGAATCCTTTTTGTGGGTTTTCGAAATCCGGAATTGCGTAAATATACCGGGAAGTATCTTTCGGAAGTTTCCGAGGAGTTAGGGAAATCTCCCGAAGAAGCTATGATCGATTTAATCGTGGAAGATGACAGCAGAATCCAGGTTGTGTACTTCGCTATGTCGGAAGAGAACATCAAAAAGAAAATACAAATACCATATATGAGTTTTGGCTCGGATGGAGGCTCAATGGCTCCTGAAGGAGTATTCCTGAACCGAAGCACCCACCCAAGGGCGTATGGCAATTTTGCGAGACTCTTGGGTAAATATGTTCGGGAAGAAGGCCTTATTTCGTTAGAAGAAGCTATTTATAAACTTACTACTCTTCCAGCTTCAAATCTTAAAATCAAAAGAAGAGGAGCACTGGAAGTAGGCAACTATGCCGATGTAGTGATCTTCGATCCGGAAACAATTATTGATAACGCAACATTTGAAGAGCCTCACCAGCTGGCTACAGGAGTGAAACATGTATTCGTAAATGGCGGTCATGTTGTAAGAAATGGCGAGCACACAGGAGCTATGTCGGGCAGATTTGTACACGGTCCAGGATATATAAAACAGAATTAGGATGCTCCGCTTTTTCAGAAATATCCGCCAAAAGCTCATAGAACAGGAAAATATTAGGAAGTATTTCTTCTATGCCATTGGCGAAATCTTTCTGGTTGTTATTGGGATTTTGATAGCGTTACAGATCAATAACTGGAATGAGCAACGTATTCAGGAGAATATTTCAATGGAATATTTAATTGGCATTAAAGAAGACTTAAAAAAAGACCTGGATCAATTAGATGCACTAATAATAGAGAAAAGTGAAATATTTTCTATCGTCCAAAGTATAGATTCAGTGCTCAATAAATTTATTAGTAATGAACCCGGCAAATACGATGAATTATTTATTGAACCGGATACATCTGATATTATAAGGCTCTTTTATCGCGGGAAATCTTTTCGTTCATTCAGAGGAAATTATAATGCACTTGTATCGGGCGGAAAAACAAACTTTATAAAAAATCGGGAACTATTGAATCAAATTCAGGAGATATATGATGAAAGGCACCAGCGATTGAGTAGTAATTATGAGGGCATTAAACAAAGAGAGCATCATGTAATAACTCAGTACCCATTTGAAAAAAGAGATTGGACCTATACGGATTTGAAGAAAGCCAAGAACCAAAAGATTTTTCTGGATTTGGCTAATGTGACAGAAATGAAGTTTTTATATACACGTGATCTTATTGAGTTGAGAGAGGAGATTTATGCAACCATTCAACTCATCAAATTAGAGCTGAATTAATGCCTCGCTTATTCCGAAATACTTCACGGTTTCCTCTTTGGTCATTGCGAGAGATTCTGAGTAGCAAATCTCGTGGCAATCTCAATAACATTGCTTCGTCGATGTTAATCGAATCTTTGTTCAGAATTGCATACTCCTCGCAAAGACAGGCATTTATTTTATTGAGGGGTTCACGTGCTTAGATTTTTCCGAAATATACGCCAGAAACTCATCGAACAGGAAAACGTTCGTAAGTATCTACTTTATGCTATTGGCGAAATTTTTCTGGTGGTGATTGGAATTCTGATAGCACTTCAGGTGAACAATTGGAATCAGGAGAAAAAGGAAAAGAGGTCCGAAATCCAGTTATTAACAGAAGTAGTTGGAAATATGGAAACCGATCTCAAGAACCTGGATCTTAAAATCAACGAAACCAAGCGATTTCTAAAAAGTAATGAAGCTGTTTTGAACCACTTGAAAACTGGTGGTGAATTGACGGATTCACTTCGATATCATTATGCTTGGCTTTATGGTCATGGCAATTTCCAACCTAGCCTTATAGCTTTCGAAAATCTCAAGTCAATTGGTATCGATATTATTAAAAATGATGACGTACGGGTCGCAATTTCAGAATTATATGGTTTCAAATATTACTTTTTTGTTGAAGATAGAAGGGAGGTAGTTAGTAGTATACAAGAAACTCTTTCAAATGAATTATTGGCACACCGACGAATAATAACTTCATATTTAGAGGCTGAACCCATAAACTTTACCTCTCTCAGAAAAGATGTAGAGTTTCAAAATGCTATCAATACATACATATTTGTTTTGAAATGGACTATAAATAGATATCAAGAAGGACAGAAAGAAATAGAGTTAGTCAAGGATATGGTCAACGATTATCTAAATACGTTGAATTGATTAACTTATTAAGACCTGCTTTTCAGAAATATCTTTCATACCCTTTTTCTAAAGTCATTGCGAGGCATTAAGCGAAGCAAGTGCCGTGGCAATCTCGCGGAATTTGCCCGGTTAGATGAGGTTTCTTCTTCGAAAAAGGCAGATTCACTAAAGTTAACTTTAGAGTCCTCGCAAAGACTTACTTCGAATCTAATTATTAGGTTCTTCCAAAAAAACCACACAACCTCTTCAAAATAATTTCATAAAAATTCGATACGTTTAAGTTTGGAGTTAAACAGGAATAATTAACCAAAGTAAAAGAAAGATGAAGACAATTCGATTTTTTCTAAGCTTTGCTGTAGCAATAGTTTTTGTGATTTCAGCAAATGCTCAAAACGGGCTTAGCCCGATACAGCTATCAAAAATTCAGAGCGTAGGATCCGTATATATTTCGGAAGATGGCTCTACAGTTTTGTACACGCTTTCGGTTCCGGCCGATCCCTTCAAAGAAAACGCTCTACCTGCTTCGCACTTATACAAAATGGATGTTAAATCAGGCGAATCAGTAGCTTTGATAACAGATATAAGTGTAAGCGGCATTTCTTTTCGCCCGGGGCATGACAGTTTTACCTATCTGGCTAAAAAGGAGGGTGACGAAACCCGAGCCATTTATGAATGGTCGTTAGAAGCTAACACGACCAATAAACTCTTTGCATTTGCTCAGAATATTTCAGGCTACGAATGGGCATCTGATGGAGATCATATCGTATTCAGAGCGCCAAAACCGGAGCCGGAAACAGAATCTCCTCTTCCATATCAGCCCGAAGTATATGAAGAAGGTTTAGGTGAAACCTGGGCATACATGCAAAATGTTTCACAGGAAGGGCATATGCCGCATCGCATTCCTGTTGATGGAACGGTTTCTGCTGCGACCTGGAGTCCTGATCGTTCAAAATTAGCTATTTCTGTGGCACCAACTTCTTTAGTAGATGATTCTTTTATGAGACAACAGGTTTTGATTATTGATCATGAAACCAGAGAAGTTCTTGCAGAAGTAGATCATGTTGGTAAGCTGGGTGGATATGTTTGGAGTCCGGATAGCAAATATTTGGCAATGGTAGCAGCGGCAACTATCAACGACCCGATTGATGGACGTATAAAAATTGCAGATGCAGAAACAGGCAGCACTACGCTAATTCTGGAAGATTTCGAGGGAAAGTTTGACCAGGTATCATGGTTGGATAATAAGACCCTTATTTACCTGGCAAGTAAAGGAGTCAATTCTGAATACGGCACTGTTCGAACAGATGGAACAAAAATGAAAGCCATTGCTTCAGAAAAAGGGCTCAACCTAAAAGCATACGCTCGTTCTTCTAAAGGAGATGTTGTATTTGATGCAAACACTCCGGCTCATCCCGATGAAGTATTTCTGATGCAAAGAAGAGACAAAGAACCGAAGAGAGTTACCAACAGCAATACCTGGTTGGATGAGGTTGAACTTGGAAAACAAGAAGTGATCACTTATACCACAAAAGATGGTTTTGAGATCGAGGGGTTGCTAATCTACCCAACAAATTACGAAGAAGGAACTCGTTACCCGTTAATAAACGTAATTCATGGTGGACCTGAAGCACATTACGACCATGGCTGGTTGACTTCCTACTCAATGTCTGGTCAGGTTGCTGCTGGAGAAGGATTTGCAGTTTTTTATCCGAATTACCGGGGAAGTACAGGCCGTGGATTGGAATTCGCGATGAGCAGTCAAGGTGATTTAGCCGGAGCGGAGTTTGATGATATCGTAGAAGGCGTAGATTACCTGATTGAGCAAGGAATTGCCGACAAAGATAAAGTAGGTGTTACTGGTGGTTCTTATGGTGGATATGCCACCGCATGGATGAGCACCAAATACAGCCATCGCTTTGCGGCCGGAGTTATGTTTGTTGGCATCAGCAACAACATTTCTAAATGGGGAACCAGCGATATTCCGGAAGAACTCTATCATGTCCATGCCCGCAAGCGTATTTGGGACAACTATCAGGATTATCTGGAGCGTAGCCCTATTTATCACGTTGATAATGCCCAAACTCCACTGTTAATCATGCACGGAAAAGAAGATACCCGCGTTGATCCGGGTCAGTCTTATGAATTGTATCGCCATATTAAAACCAGAACGGATACTCCGGTTCGCCTTGTCCTTTATCCCGGTGAAGGTCATGGTAATCGAAGAGCAACTGCGCAGTTCGATTACAACCTTAGAATGATGCGCTGGTTCAACGAATATCTGAAAGATGATAAAGTTCGCCCGGATGCGGAATTACCCGTGGAACAAATGACGATCAAAGATCAATAAAGATGAATCTAAAAGCCTTTCTCTGAGAAAGGCTTTTTTATGCTGTTCTCCTGAAAAGATCATCATCACATAAAGCACTTAGCCAAAAACAAAGACTTTGGATGGGACTCCTGTTTTTTGGAATCGGACTATTCATTATTCTGGCCGCAGCTGACATTATTCCTATCGATGAAGACGGCTTGAATGCGCCGAGGTGGGTTTTGGGAATGTGTGGTTTTGTAACAAGTCTGGCAGGATTAATGGTAATTACAGGGCAAAAGTCCAGATGGAATAACCTGTTCGCGGCGATTCTGATCATTTCTATGGGAACCATTGGGGCTTGGGTAACCCTGTTTGGTGCCCCGAAAAATTTTTCAGGAGGTATTCCAATACTCAGCGATAAAGCAAATATTTCTCTGGCTCGCTGGGCATTCGGAATCGGTGCAGTTATTTGTTTTGCTATAGCTGGGTACGCATTGAAATTGTTTTATAAGAATAATAGAGAATAGATTTATTCATTAGATAGAGTTTCAACTGGATTTGTAAAGCCAGCTTTAATGGTTTGAAAGCTAATAGTAGTGAGTGCTATAATCAGTACTATGACTGTTGCTAAAATGAAATGTATCGGTCCTATAGAAATATGATAGGCAAAATTCATCAACCATTCGTTCATAGCATACCAAGCTATTGGAGAAGCTATAAGCACTCCAATTGTAACTAGTTTCACAAAATCTTTGGCGAATAAGCCGGATATTTGTAATACAGAAGCTCCTAGTACTTTACGAATTCCAACCTCTTTTATACGGCTCGAAATAGTAAGAGTAACTAATCCAAATAGTCCAAGGCAAGCAATAAAAATAGCAAATAACGAAGAGTAGTTAACTATGGTTGTCCAACGCTCATCATCAGCATATTTCGAATACATATCTTCATTCAAAAAACGGTAGTTCAAGGGGATTTCGGGTACAAATATATTCCAGGTATCCTTAATCATCGCGATTGTTTCCTGCATATTTTCCGGGCGTATTCGAATCAACAAATTTCCGTGGCCCCAGGCAGGATTCATCGTTAGAAAAGCAGGGTCCATTTCGTCATATAAAGACTGGAAATAATGATCTTTTACAACCCCAACAATTATTGCACCTCCATGATCATCCTTTCCTGGAGTAAGAGCAGGTACTTGTTTCCCTATCGGGTCTGTTAATCCAAATTCACGAGCAAAAGTCTCAGTGATTATGACTGATTCTGTAGTATCTGTTGCCAGATCAGGACTGAAATTTCTCCCTGCTACTAATTCCATTTCCATAAAGTCGATGTAGTTACTTTCTACAGTAAATACATTGATATTTATACTCTCACCATTATACTCTACACCATACCCATACGATCCTTTAAATCCTACTGCTACTCCCGTAGCAGTGATATCAACGATATCTGTATGACCACCAATTGTAGTTCTAAAATCGTTTGCAATCTTTAGACCGTCCAGCTGATTAAGAGGAATATAAACTACATGTTCGGTATTATATCCAAGATCTTGCGAACGAATAAATTGAAGTTGATTCTTCATCACAAGGGTGCTGATGATCAACATTACAGAAAGAGCAAATTGTAGTGCAACCAGTGTTTTGGTGAAGAAATTCGATCCGCTCAGTTTTAATGAGCCTTTTAAAGTAGTAACGGGTTTAAAGCCGGAAAGGATAATAGCAGGATAGCTTCCTGCAACAAAGCCGGTTAGCACCATAAACCCAAATAATGCAACGAGAGTCTCCCAATTTTCCAATAATTGAATGCTAATGATTTCCCACTTAACGTATTGAAAATTGGGAGGAATGCTTCAGCCATCAAAATTCCTAAAACCAGTGAAACAGCACAAGTTAAGAAGGCTTCTCCCCAGAATTGAAACATTAGTTGATGCCGGAAAGCACCGACTACTTTTCTCATGCCAACCTCTTTAGAGCGTTTGGATGACCGTCCTATGGAAAGCGTCATAAAATTGATACAAGCAATTAATAAAATGGCAAAAGCAATTCCTGAAAGGATGTAAGAGTACATAGGGTCACTCACCGATTTAAGATGAATGTCAGGGAGTGGGTTAAGATGAAAGGTGCTTGCTAGCTGATCATCAGGAATTTGATATCGTTCTTTCAGTATTACATTATAATCGCCTACATACCGCTCTCTTAAATCAGCCAGGGGTTGCTTAAGTTGGGTTGCATCAACCTGTTCTTCCAGCATGATATATGTTCTGTACAGATTCATATTCCAGCGGTCTAAGTAAGGTGGTCGATATCTGGCATCTCCTTGTATTGGAATCAGAAGTTCGAATTTAACCGTGGAATTGTTTGGGTTTTTTCCAACAACAGCAGTAATTAAGTAATCCTCAAACCCTTCTTCCTTTCTGATTTTAAGCGTTTCTCCAACAACATTAGTTTTACCAAAGTATTTAATAGCAATGTTTTCGGTAATTACTACAGAATTAATATTTAAAAGCGCAGTTTCTGAATTTCCGGAAATAATAGGGAAGCTGAACATCTTGAGGATATCGGCATCGGCATAATGAACCGATTCACGGATTGGTTCAGTATCAACCTGTACATAATGAGTACTTCTAAATAACCGGGTATAGGCTTCTACACCGGGTATCTCTTGTTTAAGAGTTGGCGCTAAAGGGATAGGTCCATTGGCTCCATCATACCTTACCGAGCCATCGGTATCGAAATAGCGCTGTTCAACCCTAAAAATCCGGTCACTATTTTCATGGAAGCGATCATAAGTAAGTTCATCCTGTACATATAAAAAGATCAGAGCACAAAAGGCCAGTCCAATTGCAAGCCCAAATACATTGATAAAGGAATACGTTTTTTGCTTTTTAAGTGACCGGAATGTCACTTTCATATAATTTTTAAACATGGAATAGGTATTGAGGTGAGTAAAATCGAAGGTTTCGAACCAGCTTCTCCGGCTCCAAATGCTAAGCACATCTTTCCAGTATTGGCGGCGAGCATAATTAACACCATGATTTGAACATCGGATTCGAAAGAGTTCATCCAGGTCGTTCTCAGCTTCTTCTTTGAATTTCCAGGCTACACTTAGGCTGAGTAAGTACTTTGCAAGTTTAGGAGGTGAAGGGTTTTGTTTTTGATACATTTTTATCCCCAACTTGGGCTCCAGTTGAATTGTTTCCAAAGAGATTCGCGTATCATTCTGGCTTCTCGTAGTGCTGTTTCTCCGGCATAGGTAACCTGGTAAATACGTTTGCTTTTTCCTCCTCTTTCAGGAGTGGGTTCGCTCATAGTTGAGGTTAGAAACCCTTTCTTGGAAAGCCGTTCCAGAGAAGTATAAAGTGCCCCCATACTTACAGAACGGCTTGTGTGGTTCTCCAGTAGTTGCTGAATAGATACTGTGTAAGCTTCATCAACAAGCCCGCCAATAGCCAGTAATACAAGCTCTTCAAATTCTCCTAGTTTCTGTTTTTCCATCACGAATTTATATTTCTTTCTAATTGCAGGTAAAATAGACGAACAAAAAAAGAGAATAGTTTCAGAAAAGAAATTTTTTTCTAAAAAGCCGCTTTAAAGAAAGAAAAGGCGATCATAGCGGCGATAGTTACTTTAATCATGGTTCCTGTAAGGAATCCGATAAAAGAACCCCATGCCGATTTTAGAGCAGTGTTCACACCCTGCTTATAAATAAACTCACCAACAAAGGCGCCAATTAATGTGCCAAGAAAAAAGCCGAGAGGAGGGAAGAACAGCATACCTAGAATCATCCCGATAGTGCTGCCTGTAACGCCATACACAGAACCACCATACTTTTTTGTAGTATAAGCAGGAATCAGATTTTCGAGAAGAAGAACCAGAACAATAACAATGCCCCAGGTTATCAGAAAGAAAGAAGAAAACTGAGCCACACCACTGAGTTGTAGAATCCATAACGCAGCATAGCTAAATGGGAGACCAGGGATAACGGGTAAAAAGGCACCAGCCAACCCAATCAGGATACAAACAACACCAAGCGCAATCCAAAGTAGTTCCATGAGAATCTAATAAAACTGTTTAACAGCAGGTTCTCACGAAATAGGATGGAGAATGTTTCGGGTTTAAATTCTCAAATGATCAGGATCAAAAGAAGCTTCAATATATTGTTCTATAGACATATTCGCCCATTTCTCCTGAGATCCTTTCGCGATGAAATCAAGATCATGGTCTCCCGACTTGTCTCCACCAAACAGGATGAAGTTGAGATGATCCATATCCTGTTTACAGTACTCATAAATACGATCCACAGAAACAGAAATCCTTGCTCCGCCTGAAATATCAGAAGCAAGATTATAGGCCACTGTTTTAGCCATTACTTCTGAGGAGTTACGGGTTCTTGGTACTCCGCATGGAACAAAAGTGTCTTCTTTTTGAGGAATTGAAACAGCGCCTCCAGCAGCGTAAATATTAGAATATTTACTATGTCTGAACTCATCGGTAACATGAATCAATCCTAATCTGGTAGCAAAATTACGTGTAGTACGAACCGCGTTAACGCCAATGAATTGTGGAACAATCATACTGAATTTAGAGTCAATTTTTTCTCCGCTTTCAAGGTGTACGTGATTTTCGCAAAGCTCATGAATCTCAGCATTAGTTCTCCAGTTAACATTGTACTTGTTAAAGAGATTTTCGCAAGGCTTAACATCTTGTTGAATTCCACCTATTCCAAAATGTGTGAGATAAGGTTCAGCCGTAATAAAGTGAATAGGAACCTGGTCTAAGAGGTTGTGCTCTTTTAATTGGTAAAGGGCATTGAGTAGGAATTCATAGGCTGCAAAGAAATATCCGGCCCATTGGGCTGCACCAATTACAATCGGTCCCGGATCTTTAAGAAATTTTTTCCATGCTTTACGGGTCCGTTCCGCTTCATACATGGAACAAATTGACCAGGCATTTATACCGGGAACAAACCCTTTTACACTGTTATAATTAGCTTGTGTGCCTGTTGCAACAACGAGGTAGTCGTAATAAATATCTTCTTTCGGAGTATAAATAATCTGATCTTCCGGGTCTAAACCATACACTGTTGTTTCAAGAAAACCGATGTCCAAATCATTATAAATGGGACGGACATTAAAAGAGATATCTCCGGGATTACGGTACCCAAAAGGATGCCATACTAACGAGGGAATAAACATGAATTCCGGGGAACGATCAATAACAATTATTTCATGCGCTCCCTTAAGGAGTTTTGCCAGACTAAGAGCTACAGTATATCCAGCAAAGCTGGAGCCCGCGATTACAATACGTTTTTTCATGACTACCTCACTATTAATACATAGTACAGTAGTTCAGGTTGTTGAAGATTGTGTGAAGTTTAGAAAAATGACTTTCATATAAACTTCATACGGACAGAGTAATCTGGTTGAAAAACCGGAGTTCAGGATGAAATCATCAAAACAATCGAAAGGTACAATTGGAATATTAACGGGTGGCGGGGATGTACCGGGATTAAACCCAGCTATTCGAGGGATTACTATTCGCGCGCTAAGAGAGGGATTCAAAGTGGTTGGTTTTCGCAGAGGCTGGGCAGGCCTGATTGATATCATAAGGGACAAGAAAGCAGATAACCGAGATAACTTTATTGAATTAACCGAAGAAATTGTAAACAAAGCTGGACGAAC
>JBLLNP010000018.1:0-61454 GCA_048058975.1 Balneola sp. | reverse complement strand
GATGTTGAACTGATTGAATCGAAAGCCGAAATGCCCGCTAAAGTAAGATTGTTTTTTAAGATCGATTTAGGTGAAGATCATTTGTTTACTTCTCTTGAACCCAACGATTTTGAAATCTATGAAGACGGTTCACTTATCTCCCGTTTGGAATCGCAAGCTCAGATTCAAAGAGAAGAGGGAGAGTTTCTATTTGCCTCCGTATTACTGCTCGATCTTAGTGGAAGTGTATTGAATGACAGTGAACTTCCTAATGTGAAAAGTGCTGCTAATTCCTTCATTGCTTCAGTTATGCCCTTAGAGAATAACGAACTTTATGGTTCTCAGGAAATGGCTATTTACTGGTTCGATGGGGAAGAGGACATTCATGAACTCATTGGCTTTACTGCTAACAGAGATTCACTTGCGGCAAGTATTGATGCTATAAATCAAAGCATAAGCAACGACAATTCAACCAATTTAAACGGAGCGGTGGTACAGGGTTTGTCGATTATGAATTCCAGACTTACTGAGGCACGCCAAAACCCGGATATATCTGCAGCGGGAGCATTAGTAATTTTTACCGATGGTACCGATCAGGCAAGCAGGGTATCAACAAGAGACGCACAAAACGCTGTTCGTAATGCAGGGAAGGATAACGCGGTATTTACCATTGGATTGGGAGATGAAATTGATGAGGATATCCTGAAAAGTTTTGGAAGGGACGGATTTGAGCTTGCCGAAAATTCCTTTGATCTGAACTCAGTGTTTTTAAGCACAGCCCAAAGAGTGGAAAGTGAATCTAAATCGTTCTATGTGTTGGAATATTGTACTCCAAAACGCTCTGGTGAGCATACTATAGAACTTCGGGCGAATTACGAAAATCGCTTTGGAAGCTTTAAAACAAAATTTACCGCCGATGGTTTTACCGGCGGCTGTACGATAGACTAACCAGCCTCTGGATTTATTTTCGAGAAGAGGATTTGGTCGATAATAACCCCGTTTTTCTCCAGAACTCTAATGGAGGGTTCATTCTTAAGAAATTGTTAAAAGACGTCGCATCTTAAAGCGTGTATGGGTTGGGAAAATTTCTAAAGTTTATCCAGAGACTATTAATGGAATAGCAAGTCTATATTCTCATTTAAATTATCCTGCAGTAAATCGAACTTTTGGAACTCCTTCCACCATTTGATAGGCAAACTCAGCAGGAGTAATAGTTGTACCTGGAATGGCGCTGGTTAACCTCTTTACCAAAGTTGAGGAGTCTATAACCCCACAGTTGTCAAAACGAAAAGGGATTCTTACCCAATTATTAACATCAAACTCTTTTGATCTGTCAGTTCCACAAGGCAATGTGGTAGGTTGAATTGGGTTCCCTGAGGCATCGCGTAAAAGTTTCAAATAGCATGGAGAGGGAATCCCATGTGCAGCGTCTTCAGGGTAGTAGTCGATACCAAAATGGATGGTTTCAGGATGTAAATAAACTTCTACACTTTTTATTGAGCCTTCAAATAAACAGAGCAGTGTATCTTTTCCAAGCGTATAGCGGTACTGGGTTAGAGGAGTAGCCCCGCTTTCGAAAGGTAAATTAGTTCCTGTTGGTGGTTCAGTATCAAAGCCATTTACTAATAAATGAGGCCATCCGCTTACGACTTTGGACCGTAATAAAAAACCACTCAATCCGGTGGGGATTGGGATTTTTTTGAACAATTCATCTTCTATCGCTTCATCACTGGAAGCAATGTCTCCAATCGAAAATGCTCCACGTAGTAATAATTGAACCCATTGAGCATCTACCGAAAAGAACTGTATAGATTCCTGAGGTAATAATTTTTGATCTGCTACAAGATAATTAAAAGGTATTTGTTCAAGGCGTCCAAGATTTATAAACCAGTTTTTTACCAAGTCAGGCAAAGGTGGAGCAATTGCTTTATTAAAAGGAAGATGGGAAGGCAGGGTTGCCTTTTCTGCCTGAACACAGGCTCTTTTCCACTCGAATAATGCTTGAGAAACTCTTTTATTTTCGAGTATCAAGCTTCGCCCGATATTCCAGGCACTGGCATAGGTTACATCAAACATTCCAATTTCAGAATAAACGCGTACCAGGCTATCAGGAGAAGTAATAGAAGAAGGTGCCGGAGGGTTGGTTGGTACTGGTGCCACACCGGGTAAAAAAGGACCACGATACCAACTTACCATGTTATTTCCTTGTCTGGTTTGGTGCTCAAGGGGTACATATCCCTTCTCCAGAAATGGGTCAGCATTTACATCTCCTATACTAGGAAGGCGGAACGAACCTGTAGTGGTACTTTTAAACTTATTAGCGTCAAGAAGTAATTCCTCAAACGACAAATTGGGAGTTACCGAGGCAAAACGCCAATTGTTTAATACAGCAAAACGATAAATTTTAGGATTAGATGATGGACTGGGAACGCCCGCTAAAGGTGTTGCAGACGCTAATTGCGTATAAACATCCATTCGATTTTCCAAAGAAATCAAAAATACGGTGTTTTCCTGACCTGGCTGAGGAAGCCGATTGCAAATAAGTACCGGATATTTAGGGTTTTCACTTCCAGAAGGGGCTGGATCTGCTGATTGCCTTACATTAGCCAGTGTCGGTAATTCATCTTCAGTAGGCAAAACCAGTTGTAGTAATGGTTCAGGAATGTCAATATAGTTTACAGGCTCTGATGAAGATTCTCCGGGTAAAAGAGTGATGTCTGACAATTTCGGGAATACAATTTTGTTGGTTTGAGCATCCTGGCACACCTCTGTAAGCGTATTGGTACAAACAGTTAATAGTTTTTTATTAGCAGTAGATTTTTGCCACCCTATCATTTCATCATTAGTGCACGAGATTAGAGTTAACCATGGTGTATTAGGTTTGGAAGGGTCAAGTTTACGCTCCCAGGGTAAAATTGCTCTATTAAACATGATGTGAGGCAAAATGTTGTAATAATTACCACTGGTTTTTGGAGGAGGAAACTGGGTAGATATTTCTTTGGGATCAAGTGAATACCTGGGGCCAATCGCTGCAAAATATCTAGTTTGAGTAGGAATCGTTGGTTTTGTACTCCCGGCCTCAGCTTGAAAATCATGATCGACCTCTATTTTATATAATCCGTCATCAAGCGCAGGTAAATTGAAAGAAGAAAAAGTAATTTTACCTTGTGGTTTTGCAGGGGTTGCGAGCTTAATTGTACTCATTGGTTAAGTGCCTTTATATTTAATTAATGAGCGTACCTAGTTCTGGCAACTCAGGGTTATCAAGTTCTAATGGCTGATTAAAATTCTCTTTAAAATCGGTAAAGCCCATTTTTTCTAAGGCCGTAGTCCGAATTGAGTTTGTATTTTGAATTGAAGCTTCGATGGCTGTCCACGAAGAAGTCACAGACTGGAATGAACCAGTACTGGAAACCCATTCAAACCCATTTAGCTGTTCTGTTTCATAAGCTAATGAAGATCTGTCAACAGTTATTGCATCCGGATCGTCATAAGCTTCCTGAGTTGGTACTATAGAAAAACCAGATACAGAGTCTAATACATCAGTTCCGGGAGTAGGGTTAAGAGGTTGACTGCGAGTATGCCCCCACATCGCACTGGGTATTTTTTTGGCAGTAGGTACCAGCTTTAATTGCTCGCTTGGAACTGTAATGCCAGCCACAGTTTGTGAAGCGGTACCTGCTACAACCTTCGTAATAGATATAGTATGTTTTGAGGTATCGATAGTGCCAACATCCATAGGCGCAATTCCGGGGGGTGTAGGAGTAATTGATGGTGCAGTAGCTACAGTTCCATCTAGCTTAAACTCCGCAGACTTCACAGGCAACGCTGCTGAGGTACTCAGGTTTAATTTATCCCTTTTAACTATCCAAACATCTACTTCAGAATTGTCAGGTAACTTTCCTTTTACTGTTCGCAATAAACCATCCTGAATATTAACACCTAACCACTGCTTATTATCTGAAGGCAAGAAAGAGCTCTGAAATTCAGTCCATTTCAAATTTGGTTTTTTTGATGAAGACGCGCCAAAATCTATACTGAAGTGGAAATGGATTCCGATAACGTGCACAGTAATCCTGGCGTGGCCTCCAAATTCGGGTCCCCAAACTTCAAGGTCTGCGCTGGCATCGATAGATACGTGATGTGTGCCAAAAAAATGAATGATTAATTCAGCCCCCAGATCAACATAGATATCGGCTTCATAGTGAAGGGGTTTCCATTCTATCAGAAAATCTGCTCCCATCAAAAACCAGGCTTTTACATCGCCACTTTGCCATACGGCATCCAGGCTTCCTCCAGCCATCAGGGCATGAGGTACAAGGGCAAAGTATCCACCACCCTTAACATTGAGGTGTGAACTTACCTGCCAGTTAAATCCAACCCGGGGAGGTTGTGGGTAATAATCCGGAACCTGGAAATTTTTTGCATAACCACCTATGCTCACAACAAATGTTCCCTCATGCGGGCCGCCATCCCAGGCTGCTAATGCAAAGCCACCTGTTAAATGGCAGTTTCTGGATAGGATAAATGAATTAGGTGTTAACTGTCCCTGAACCCATATGGATCCTTCTGAAGGTACATAATGCGCAAGAATGGCTAATTGTGCTTCAGCAATTGGGTCACTATTGTCATCAGGCGGTAGAACGGCATTAGCCAGACCTAAAATGTCAATCCTAAACTCATTCCCAAACTGTACTACAGCTAATAGAAATCCATTTATCAGCTCGAATGAAGTAAACTTTATTCCAGCAGTTAAAAAGTATTCACCAGAAGATGGTACAATATCTTTTTGCATTAATTGTAGCTGTTTCGCAACATAATCTTTTACACCACTTAAATCACCCGCCTGAGGTTGAGGAGATTGAGCCATAGCTTCTGCTATCAATGGAAAATTCTGAACTTCAGAAATAGGAGGGGGCAGTAGTTTCCGGTTGTAACCGAACCCTCCTGCTAAACCAGTGACAAAGAAAAATGCAGGGCCACCAAGAGGTTCTCCAAGTACCGCATACACAAATAAAGAGTCATGGCCATCATTCATTTGTGCAAAAGAACCAACAGCTCCTATTTCAAGAGATTCGGTACTAACGGTAACAAAACCATCGAATTCAGTTAATCCATTATTTATTCCTTTAAATAGGGCTCCTCCAATATTTAGTGGCCCATTTTGATACTCAAGTCCTAAGCCCTGTATTCCAAAGGTAGGATGGAATTTATCGGTTCCAGTAAGTGGTACACCTACATCTAATCCCAACAAGTCGAAGGTAAGTGGGCCAATAGTTACGGCTCCATCCAGATAACCTACAATACTTGTACTTGCTTTATCGAAGGCAAGCCCAACACGATTTATTCTCATAGGACCAAAAGCCTTATTTAATGGGAACCAGGTAATTCCATCACTTCCTCCGGTTGAAGAGGTATTTGGATCTGAAGAGGGGATGTTGGTTCCACCTGAAGGAGACAGACTTCCGTCATTATTGGCAGTAACAGGCACGGTCATATCAATTAGCTGGTCGCTGCCAACACGCATGGATGTTGAAATGGACGGAGTACCTTTTACAATGACTGTCTCAGGGAACCTGAAACTTGGATCACCAATAAGTTTATTGATAGCCTGAATTTCTGCTACGGAATAATCACCTGTGGCATAACTTACCTGAAACGCAAGGTCTAAACTACTTGCGGTTTCCAATTCATGCCCGATCAAAGGTAAATCTCCTAGTTTAGAGAGGTTTACCTGCGCACCCATATCTACAGCAAATAAAGACTTGGCAGGATTAACACCACTTGCACCACTATGCGCAAAAAGTGCATCTTTAATTTCAATTTCAAAAGCATCCAGGCCGGGAGCTGTGGGATCAATTGCCTGAACCAGTTTATTGAGAGTAATACCTTTGCTGGTTGTGCTGGACTGAAAGGAAGCCACAAGGTCGCTCGCAGTTCCTGATTTGACCAAATCCAGAGTAAACTCAAATTGATCAGGATCACCCGGGTTGAAAATCAAAAAGCCTCCCAGGTAATAATCTTTTGTACTTGTACCATTAAGCGTTTGAGTGGTAATATCAATACTTAGCTGAACAAGGGCATTGCTGCCAAAGTTGAGGTAAGCCATAAAGCTGTAGTTTTTAGTTGCTGAATCATAAGAAGCACTCAGCCCTTTTAGCTTTATATCAGTACCTGTAAGCGCTGTTGGTAAATCAACATCAACTCCTAAAGAACTTTTCAAATAAGTAGTTAAATCATCAGCGCCATGAGTTGCCGGGGCAGTGGCATCAAAAGAAAACGAAGTGCCTGTTCCATTTCTGGCAAAACTGATTACTATTTCATCCAACCCAATACCGTTGAATGCGGAACCCGATACAAAATCTGTTGAAACGGTGATTTTCCAACTTGAAGAACTTGTACTACTGGTTTGGTATTCAATGAAGCAACCTGTTATCTCTACCGTTTTGAAGGGATCAAGGAAATCTGCCGGTGGATCTAATTTTAAAGCCTGGGTAATATCTGCTAATAAATCCCCAAGATTAATTTTCTCTCCTGGAAGCGTACCGCCATTAAACGTCCATGATTTTTCAGAAGCATCGTATTCAGCATCCAGGTTAAAGAAGAGAGACCCGATTTCCAGGGTACCCTGTGCTGATACATCACTTGCCTGCCAGTTAGAATCAGGGCTTTCTTTTTCAAAACCTACTGATAAGTTTAGGTCTTCGATTTCGATATCAACACCATCCAGATTCCAACCTGAAGATACATCAAGAGATAGGTTGACGGATTCCTTTACAGAATTTCCACTTCCGGTTTTTTGGGCAATTACTTCAACGTCAGATAATGTAAGTGTAGGCAATCCCGATATCTGCTTATGAAAGAGGGAGGCTGCAACCTCAATAAGATCGATACCCGCACCTAAACCCATACGAGCAATAAATGTGGTACTGTCCTGAGCAGCAACTGGACCACGTTGCACCATTAGTATGGTATCAAGGGAATTACTTTTGAAGAACCATTTTCCAACTACGTCAATATTTACAGAATAGTAGGAAGCGAATGGATCAGTAAAGGAAACAATAAGGGCAGGTTGCAGCGTAATTCCATCAAAAAGAGCCAAAGGATGCTCGGTTGAAATACTGAATGATAGAGCGGTTACACTTAATGCATCCAGAGCAATGGTCAGATCCAGCGAGAGGATTTCTAATGAACCCAGATCGGAGATTGCATTTTCGGGAAGTGAGCCACCTAAAATATCGTTTAGTGATGTTCCAGTGAAATGGGTCGCCAGATCAGCGAAATCAGGTAGATGAGAAAACTTAACTTGTAACTGCTCTAAATACGGGCTAAAAATCATCTCCACATCAGATGGGGTACTTCCCAATGTAAGCTGGCCCTGTAGAATAAATGTGGGTATTTGAATAACCCCTGATCCCAAATTGATACCAATGCCCGCTGCTTTAATAGTTGGATCTAAAGGAACAGATGTAGCCGAAGCATTAATTTGATGAAATAGATTTAAGGTGCTCGAAGCTCTTTCAAACTCAAGTTGACCCGTAATGCTAAAACTAGCGGTTACTAATGCATCCAGTCCCAAAACTTTTAAAACGGTTGATAAATCAATGGTTGTTGAAGGAGTACCAGCAGGTGATCCGGAAGGAGGTGGGATAGTGATAGTTGATTGCAATTGAGCAGTAGCTTCAAATAAATAGCCTTGGGCGAGTTCGGCTTTTACTGTTTGGATAAAGCTCTTAATCGGGGCTGATAAGGTGGTATCATTTTCAGGGGGAAAACCGGGTTTACATACGAGGAATTATCATAAGCTAGGCTTGAGTATAATAAGTATGGGGCACTGGTATCGAACGAAAGAGTTTGCAATGCAGTGACCTCAGCAGGCAAAGAGGTTCCACTGGCATTTTTGCAAAATGGACTCAGAAATTTTGATACATCCAGTCCGGCTGGTAAAGAGGTGAAAAGTAATACTGCATGTCTTTCAGTGGTATCCAGAAGAGTAGCCACCTCAAACAAATAGAGCCTGAGGGTTGCCTGTCCCTGTCCTAAGAATGATGCAATATTCCCTTCAGCTATTAGAAGGTTTGCAGTAGCGGGAATAGGAATGGTGCAATTTGTAATGCTTAAATCACTTGTAAGCTTTAACGCATTTCTTATGCCGGAGTAAGCGTAGTTACCAAGGTCATCAGCAGTAAGTGTTAATGTTCCGCCAACCGGAGTGATTTGTTGTAGTGGAGTATTCATAATTTTATTTACTCAGTTTCCATTTTTGCATTTAACGCAACTACTTGTTCTTTATACCATTTGTCAAAAGCATCCATCCCCGCAACACAGAACCAGGCAGCGTGCTTCAGGATATTGAATTGATGCTGATCAATAAATTCGCTTTGGCCTTCGAAAATGTGATCAAATAGTTTTAGCTCAACCTGGCTGCCAGCGGCAGCATCTTCGCCATCAGAGTCAAACGACCCGTATATTTTATATCTGAAAAAAGCGGCAAGTGGCATAACAGTGCCGGCTCCGGTAAGCTTCATCGTTTTTCCTTTCTTAACCTGTAGCGCGCTATATACCTTTACCATTTTCTGGTAAGCTGCATCATTGGTTAAGTAATCATCTTTAAGCAGTTTATGATCATCATTAAAGAGGTAAGCTGTAGAACGAAGGTGATATTTACCTTTAGGAGCTTGTTGTGTGATACTTCTCCGTTCTTTTGATTCCATGGCTAATTGCTCCGTATTGCAATGAAAACTACCACTTACAAAATTACCCAGCCGTTCGTCTCCGCTATCACCATGTCCAAGTAAATGGCACCATTCCTGGTTAGTTGGTAACTCTGATTGATTAGTTGACTTCAATTCCTTCCATTCCTCAAGAACATGATCTTCTGAATTTTCCAGAACCCAATCTCCGAAACCAGTTGCTGAAAGTGAGGAATTTTTGATTGGGAATGTTGTAAGTCCACCAGAAACGTGGTCTTTTAGCTTTGCCATTACTTTCCCTGCAGGTTCTCTTTTACCTTTAGTTTTATAAAGGGGATTCCCTTTGTTTTTTAGAGATGTGTGAGCAGAGCCATCCGGTCCGGTATATTTTTTAAAGTGCAAGGCATTTGTATTAGATCGTAGAGAAATGGGCTGGTTTATTCCAATTGCATTCCTGTTTTGAGGTTGCCCTTCATCCCCCAGGTCAATTCCGTCATCAAGATCATCAGGGCGGTATTTTGCAGGAACCCATTTTATCACTTTATTAGTACTTCCAACATTCGCACTTCTTCTGTAATAAGAAAAATTGAAAAGCTGTAGAATCAGGTCAGCCTCTTCACTTAAATCACCTTTTTTGGTATCTCTTTTTAAGATCGCATCTATTTCGGAGGGTAAGTTTGGACAGGGAGTATTTGTCTCTATGTAAGTCTCAAATGGTTTAGAAGTTGCTGGTTTGTAAATAGAAATACCTGTTATGTTAAAATTAAAAAACTTAAGAGGGGTGTAGTCTTCAACATAGAAGGTTTCACCTCCTATAGTAGCTTCCATGGAAACCCCGGGCCAGATTTGTTCAGCACTTTTACCAATAATTTCTCTGTCCAATGGTAAGCCGAGTATTTCGGGAAGTCTGCCATAGGATTCCGAATTTTCTTCACTTGCCAGCCATTGCCATAAGCAGAGGCTGTCATCAACTTTGTCTGTTCTGTCTAAATTTCCTGAGGCAACATACCAGATAAGGTGTGTATCATAGTTATCCTCACCTGGGATGGTTGAGTAAAGAACCTGATAACTACGTTGACCATTTAAATCTTTCCACTTTGATAAAAGCCTGATCGCAGCAAAGAAATTTTGTTTGGAAATACTTTTTCCGTTTTGCTCTTTATACACCGTACCACTTGGCATGGTGCTTTCGGTACCTTCTAATGTTATACCTTTAATGCCTCCAAAAGGAACGGTGTCTTTATCATTTATTTCACATATACCCAGTTCAATAGTTAATGCACCAGAAGCTGATGAACCGGGATAATAATCGGTTTCTACTAACGTTGGGTTTGAAGTATTTTCAAAATAAAAGCTGCCATCGGTAATGACCGATCCAACATTAAAAAACTTAAAATAGGTATCCTCTCCATAAGTGAAAATGCCATAAACAGGTCGAAAAGGTTGGTCTATTGGGGTTGGGACATCGAAATGTGGATCGGGTTCATATTCAACAGCATCAGGAAAAATTTTTAATGTATCAGAGGTTAATGAGTTTCCGTCCTCCCAGGAACTGTAAGCATTTATATTGTCATAGTCCGTAAATGAGAAGAGATTAGCATCGCTCCCATTGTATGTTAGTGGAATATTTTCGAGAATATCGCAGACAGACTTCATTAGCAATTCTATGTTAGAATAATGAATCGTTTTGGGGATTGGATCATTAATTTCATTGCTCCATGCATCCAGCGTTGCAAGATCAGGAATGATAATTTTAATTTGCTCTGAACAGGTATTATTTAGCTCCTGAAAGAGATAAGTAGTTACCGAGAATGAGGACTGAAAATCTTTGAATATTTGTAGGATGGATGCTTTGGCTGAATCAGCATCTGTTTGATCGGCTAAAGTTAATCCTGTATAAAAGAGATTATTGATTAATGTAAAAGCTTTAGAAGGTATCAATCGCCATTGATTTTCTGATTTTGCAGTGAATTGTTGTGTAAGGGCTTTTAGGTTTTCGCAAGTATTCCAGACGGAGCCGCCTTTATTTATTTCGGCTAGTGAAGATCTTATAAGTTGCCTTCTTGCACCAATAGTTGAAGGCAAACCCGACTTATTAGTAGCTTCAATTTCATTTACAAGAGCTGTGCAAAAGTCTGGAATATCCACATTAGCGATAGGAGAGGCTCCAAGAATTGCTGTGAGGATGGCATCTGCATCTCCGTAGGTAGTAGCATCTTGTAAATTGGTTAGGGCTATTACTTCCGGATCATTTTTCTGAATCCAGGTCTTTAACTCACCACAAAATGTAATAACATCGGCTTTAGTAGGTGGATCCTGCGTATCGGAGTTGGGTAAAGGCTCCGGGATATCTGTTACACTCCATCCCTTTTCATCATATATTTTCTGTAGGTCATTGTATTCTCCGGTATAGTATGCGGCACGAACAAAGTTCATGGCTGCTTGTAAAGAAACTGGAACCCCAGCACCACCAACTGATCCGGCATAAGTTTCCACATACCAGGCATTGTTTCCTATTTCATCGCCGTCCGGGGTGTTTTTCCATTGCTCAAAGAAAACCTGCTCCATAGGGTCTTTTACTTCTTCGGGTATATAGGTCAATATATCATCCAAAGAGGCTTCATTAGGTATGCCCGGAGGCCAGATAGTAGGTTCAGGCTGCCCTCTGTACCGTAAACTGGATAGTTTCAATGCATTCATAAAAAGCTCGAGGATAACTTTATGGCATAGCATAGAGTTTTGACAATCCTTAATCAGATCGTAGAATCCATCTTCATCAGGATTTCCGTTATAAGTAAAAAAGCTTTCTAAATTTGTAGGCATAGCTTATCCATTATTCGGCGGCATCTCCTGAGGCAAGTGCCTTGGCTTGTTCAGTGTACCATTTATCAAATGCGTCCATACCGGCCATAGCAAACCAGGCAGCATGTTTAAGAATGCTGAATTGATGTTGGTCGATAAATTCGCTTTGGCCTTCAAAAATGTGGTCAAATAGCTTAATACTCTTAGTATTGGGTGGTTCGCCATCTGAGGATGCACCTGAAGATTCATTTCTGTACATTTTATACCGCATTAAAGCAGCAAAAGGGGTGACTTTACCCGCTCCATTAGTTCTCATTGCTTTGCCTTGTTTCTTTTTTAAAGCATCATATACCTGTGCCATTTTTTGATACGCGCTGTCATTTCTGAGATAATTCTTGGATAGCAAAGCCTGTTCATCATTAAATAAATACGCCGTACTTCTTAATTCATATGTACCTTTTGGTGCACGCTGAGTTACCTGTCGCCTGCCTTTCGATTCCATTGCAAGTTGCTCAGTATTACAGTGAAAGCTTCCACTTACAAAATTTCCCAGACGCTCATCACCACCATCACCATGTCCTAACAAATGACACCATTCCTGGTCTGTAGGCAAATACCCCCTGGTAGTGTCTTTTAACTCTTTATATTCCTGCAGGGATTTTTCCGATTGGGACAATACCCAATTCCCAAAGTTTGTAGCAGATAAGGAAGAGGAGGTAACTATGGGTTTTGGGTCAACTCCAATATCACCTACTAGTTTAGACATTACAGAACCTGCTGCAATGCGTTTTCCTTTTTCTCTGTAAAGAGGGTTTCCTTTATTTTTTAGATAAGCTCCTGCTGGTCCGTCAGGTTTAGTATAATTCTTAAAAAATTGAAGATTTTTATCCAGGCGAAATGAAATTGGAGGATCAATTCCAATGGCTTGTTCACCATCTGGTCCAATAGCTCCTAAATCTTTCCCACCAGCAGTAGAGTCAGGTTTATTTTTGGCAGGTAAGTACTTGATTACTTTTTTGTCCTTCATCTTCCGATAATATTGGAAGTTGAATAGCTGCATTATAATCTGAGCCTCTGCACTAAGGCTAGAAGATGTGCCCGAATCTCTTTCAAGGGCAGCATCAATTTCTGCTGGAAGATTAGGTGATGGGGTATTAACCAGTACATAATCATATTCACCCGAATCATCACCTACAGATAAATAATTCATGACCCAGGTAATATCACCTCCTTTGAGCGATAGCATAGAAAAACTGATATCTGTAACATATCTCGCTGGTAACTTCAGTATTTGTGGAAGTTTTTGGTATTTGTCTATAAGTGCCTTTGGAGCCAACCAGGCTAAAACACATAAACTATCATCAATAATATCAGTTCTGTTAAGGTCACCCGAACCGATATACCAGATTAAATGAGGGTTAATAGTAATAGAAGGGCCGGAAGCGTCGTAGATGGTCTCATAGATTACATCATAATTTCGTTGTCCTTGCAATGCACCCCATTTAGATAGTGCCCTTATCGCTGTATAGAAGTTTTTTTTGCTAATACCGGTTCCTGTTGGTTCGGCATAGTCTTCTCCAGTAGGAGTTGTTTTCGATCCATTTACAGTTACTTCAGTAAAATTAAAATAAAGAGGGGCAGGAGGAGCAGAAAATCCATTAGCTTGTACCAAACCAGGGTTTACTGGGTCTGTGAAATAATAAGAACCGTTGTTAGCACCATTAAAATTGAAAAATTTCAGAAATGTAGCAGCTCCTTTAGCTGCATTAGTAAATACACCAACAATCGGCCTTGAATAACTGGTTGGATAAGGTTTGGTTTCATCAGCATCGGCTACTACTTCGATCTTATTAGTTTCTTCAGGTTTAGATCCGAAGGGGTTAAAAGTAACCCCGGGTTTTGATTTTATGTTATCATAGTTGCTAAACGGAAACAGGAGTACATCCTGATGGTTGTATTTTAATTTGATACTCAGGATCACTTCGTCAACTATTTTTAACAGAGTATTTATATCAGAATAGAAAATAGTTGCAGGAATTGGCTCAGTTAACTCTGTAATAAAGGCCTTCAAAGTTGAAGGGTCAGCATTTATTATTTCATATAAATTGACGCAGACAGCTTGCAGTTGATTTACTAGAAAGCTAGGAACCGAATTTGTACTAACGCCAAAATCAGTAAAAATTTGTCCAATTGACTTGGAGGCATTTGTTTTAACAGTTGCGTCATCCGATGTAAGTGCGGTTTCCATCATCTGGCTGATTATCGAAAATGCTTGCGTAATACGTTTGGTACTTTTACTCCAATAACGGTTTGCAGGTGTATAAGGATCACTAAAACTTTCCGCGAGTTTTTTAGTGATCTCAGTTGTTTTCCAAAAAGGGTCAACATCAATAGCATTTTTAACCGTTTCGAAAAAAATAGTTTTTGCAAGCTTAGTGCCGATTGGATCATCTCCGTTTTGCTGAATTACAGAGATAAGCTCTTCGCAAAAAAGTGAGATATTGACATTAGCAACAGGCGGTGACCCAAAAACAGCACTTAAAATTTTAGCTGCATCTGCCAAGTCATATAAGCCTTTTAAGGCAACGAGTTCTGGGTCGTTTGCTAAGATCCAGCTAACTAGTTTCTGAATTTCAGTTGTAACATTGGCAGGTGTTAATGCTGGATTTTGAGGATTTACATTAGGAATCACAGCAGGGGGAGTGGGAACACCAGGCCATGATATTTTTTTGTACTCTTCAACTAGGTCGTTATACGCATTTGCATAATAAACCGATCGAACACAATCAACAGCTGCTTTTAAATCAGCAGGAACACCTGCACCAGTATATGTTCGTACATAAGAGGCAAAATTTCCTATAGAAGGAACATCTTGTTCAAAGTTCCATTGTTCATAATAAACCTGCCAGTAGGGGTCTTTAATATCTTCTGGTAAGTAGTCTAATAAAAGGGCCAATGTAGGAAGATCAGGAATAGTAGGGGAGGCTGTAAAAGTTCCTATTCTATAATAGATGCTATTTGTCTTTAAGGCATTCATGAAGAGTTTAAGAAGCTCTATATGGCAGTACATTGAGTTCTCACAGCTCTCTATAACATTATAAAATACATCCTGAGGAGAAGATGTGTAAGCAAATATGGATTTTAGATCGCTCGGCATATCCTTTTCCCTTTTAGTTTATCTCTTTCTCAGTTTGGGGGCTTAGTTTCAACCAGCCTTCCAGGATTCGTTGCTGCTCGTAAATAGCTTCCCGTGAGGTATTTTGAATATCTGCTACACGATTCCAGGTAAAACCGGTAGGCCGGTCTAACCAGGACCAGCCATAACCTGCTTCAGCCGGAAGCGGATATTTTACACTTTGTACTGGCGTAATAATCGGCGAAGTAAGAAAGGTGACCGACATAGTACTCAGAACCTTAGCGAATTGGTCAGGAGGTATGTTAATCTGCTTAGTAGGAAGGAACCCACATGTAGCGTGTACCGAACCTCTTGGATCAACCAGCATTGTCAGTTTCATAGGATCGTCTGATAATGTAAGGCTTAACGTATCAGCAACAGCACCGATTTGCTCCAGTTCCGGGAAATGAGCCAAACTGTTAGGCCCGGGAGTAAAACCTCCCTGTCCGTCTTCTACAAAATAGGCAACCAAACCATCATTAAGCTGTTTGGCTTCGCCAAGACGTATTGGAATAGTTACTTTATCAAACCCATTTGTAAGGCGAGTGAATAAGTTATTCTTTTGATCATAGTTAAATGCCTCAACAGTTTGATCAATATCAGGGTAGCCTTTTGTTTGAATTTGAAGGCTTGTACGTACTAATGCTATAGGTCTTCCCATAAGCAACGATAAAGCGGGGTGCTGGGCAAAACTCTTCGGATCAATGTTTTGCAGTGAGGTATTAATGTTGGATAGAAAATCCTGCCAGGTACTCTTACTTCCTGAGCCCCAGGTAATGATATTCGATACAAAATCATATAAATGTGGGTTGGGCAGTTTTGATAACGGAGTATAGTTATTAGTACCCGGAGCTGATTCCCAAACAACCGAAAATGTACCACCAATATCACTTTGAACTAACGAACCAAGTGCAGAACCATCAGCAGAATAAATCGCGAGACTGCCATCTAAGTTATTAGGTAAAACCCAGCCACATACAGGGGTAGTTGCCGGGTGGTCATTCATTTCCGGTTCATCACCAATACCAGAGGCATTTCCCATATCAGCTGCCAGCCACCGGAAATTAAGCCTTGTTTCCTGGGTAACTCTGGGCGGTAAATACAGGTAATTCTGGTTTTCAGCAGTTGTTGCTATATTTGAAGGTGTACTTACTGAAGCTGCTACATTACTAAGTATGGTCATTCGCTCTGATTTTTTTGTAGCAGCAGGCCCTCCATAATTAAGAGGCAAGTACTGCCCGAATGAGTCAACCACTGTTAACCCGGAAATTTGCATTACTCCCGATCTGATGGGAAGGAAGGCTCCATCAAATACAGGTGCTGTGTGAACACCATCCAAGTTCCTGGCTAAATCCCTTGTGTAGGATTTCTGTTCTTCAATATTAATAACCCGCCAATCCCAAACAGGGAGTTGAAACTCACGCTCCTGAGTTAGCAGTGCATCATTAAAGCCACTCAACGCCTGGGATAGCAAAGATTTGCCGGTTAATGTATTGTAGGCATTTACTGCTGTTACTAAAGGATCTTTTGCTTGTTCAGCTGTAGAGAGGGAACTAAACAGACCTAACTTGGCTCCATCTAATATCACGGGTCTGATACTGCTCCAATCAGGGTGGTTTGACACAAGAGTACCAAGATCAATTAGCTGTTTCTTATTATTTACTTCTTCTACAAACGGATATTGCATTGCCATCCATGTAGCAATTTCGTTTTTCTGCTGTGTTATTTCAGATGGCGTAAGAGTTGATGGATCTTTCAGGTTTCCCAAAAAAGGAGGTTTTGCAATGCCAAATATTGTATTAGCCCATGTGAATAATTGAAGGTCGTATTGATAATCTGTTTCAGCATCAATTACCTGACTTCTGATGCCCCCGGTTTTCAGATCTTGTAACGTTATAGGCATCAGATAGCCTTTGATAGAGTTCTGCATATTATCAGGAGCATGAGATACTAACACAACCCTGCCCGTGTAATCATACGGAGTCTCAGGGTTTGCTAGCCCATAAGGCTTTTCTTTGATCTTTAAATCAGTGGCGTCCACATCCACTTCGTAAGTTCCGCCCACAAAGTCTGCCCCGTACTGAATTCCTTCACCTGCTAACCCAACGCTTGTATTTCTTTTTTCCGGCCAAACCTGGCTCGACCATTCCAGAGAAACCGGATGCCAGGGTTGTGAAGACTGGCTTTTGAAACCTAATCCATTACCTTGAATCTGCTTATCAATTGCGTCCAATATGGTGCTGAAAGCACCACCGGATGATAATCCATTACTGCGTAGAGTATCGGTTAACGAGTTTTTTATTTCTGTAACAGCACATAATCCACATTCCAGTGTCTCGCTATTCCCATATCTATTGCTCATTACCAATGCATCACCATCCAGTAATACCGCAGGGTCGGTAGGGGCATAAAAACGAGGGGCTCCTTTACGAATCAGGTAGTATTCAAGTTTTGCAGCTTGGGCAGCTTTTCCAGCATTATAAAACCCAAGTTGCTGGCTTAGATTATTTATAGCCTGCAATAGTTGCTGTGCAATACTGAATTGAACAGTAAGGTCATACTGCCGACCCGTGTCTTCAACTGTAATTGTTGCTTTTCCTGTGTTATCAGTACTGTAGTTAATTTGACCTGTAGCAGCTGCTAACTCCTGCATAGGCTTTAATACACTATCCTGCGAATAGGCCAGGATATCATTGATGGATGGTAATTGGGGTCCCGTTGTATGCTCGGTAACCCGCTGATATTCTAAACGGTACCAGTCGGCAAAAGCACGACGTCTCAACGAATTAATATTATCCCAGGAAGCGTCATATCCAGCTTGCAGTATATTTACCTTATTAAGTAAGTGTGCTAATCCATCAGGTAGAGTAACCTCCGAGTTTTGATTCTGAGTAGGGGTTGATGCCGAAGTAGTAGTGCTTTTTGCCCGTACTGTCCACAAGCTACCTCCATTAACTTTTTTGAATCCCTTATCATGTCGGGCTTCTCTGAATTTAGCACCAAGGTCAACATCTTCGACTCCAAGCTTAGGGTGAAGTCCCATAGCTTCTAATTGTTCTTCCACAATTAACTGATCAGCCGGGTCGCTTTGTAAGGTTTGCGAAAGGTAAGCCGATAACGCTTCTGTAGCCGTATTACCCACAGTTAAAGTTGATGTACCCGAAGGTATGCTACCAGTCAGCGGCGCATTCATCTCCAACCTGGAATAATAAACACTTTGCGTTGGTAGGATTCCATTCTCATCAGTACTGGCCCAATTGTATTCTGCCTTAAGGGCATCCCAGGCAGAAGTTCCCGGCGCAAGATTTTGAAAAAGTGTTAAGCAGTCTGTATCCTCATCATCATACCAACCAATAAGATCATATCTGCGTGGATCCGACCCGGAACTTAAGTCATCGTGAAATCCAAATACGCTAAAACAGTTAGAGTAAATAGCGGCAAATAAAGGATGTCCATAACCAACAGCAGTTAAGCCCGCTGGGTTGTATTGAGGTAAATATTCATTTTGGTTAGTATCACCCTGCCAGGTTTTAAGTGGTTCATTTCTTCCCATGCAGCGAAACGGAGCCTGGTAATAAAAAGGATAGTTGGTTACATCTTGTGTACTTGGATTATGCTCTGGTGGGGGAACGGGGGTATCCAACAGTTGCTGAAATACCTCTGGTGGAGCAATTGGAAACGAGATAGCATTTATTCCACAAGATTTTGGGTTGGTTTTAGGATCGGGATATAGGTAATCACTTTCTACTACCCAGGCATTTTGCTCTGTCCAGATAGCGCCACTTTTTGTTGACAGAACCACCATCCAGCGATTTGGAACTTGAGGAAAGCGTGACTTCCCATCACTTTTTGGATCTTTTCTGCTCGCTGTGAGTGCATCGGGGAGTGCCCAGTGCAAGTGTAAGCCTTTCTGAGGAGTCCAAGTATCATCCGAACCTTTAAAGGAAGGATTGGGAGACCTAAAAACTGTATCACTCAAAAAAGTATGATCGCCATTAACTCCACCTCCTTTTGGGGGAGGTGGCGGAGGAGGCGGAGGTACTGCCATACCAACCATACGCTTGAGTCTGGTAAGCATACCGGCTTTAGGTTGAGTAGCTAAACCTGAAGGTGGATCGTAAGAATAATAAGGCAACTTGGTAAAATCAGCCAAAGGCGCTGCCAGCTCAGTAGTTCCATCTGCATAGAACGCGTCCAGTTGTATTGGTACTAATAAGATATTGGTTGACATAATAGCCTTATAAATGGTTCTTAATTTCTTTCTTCATGTTTTCGCTTTGCTATCTCAAATGTGTATGGTCCAAAGCCACCTACTAAATGGTCTTTTTTATCAGGTTCAGCCTCTAAAGCGGGGCCATCAGATCTTACTGCTTTTACTTCCCAGTCAAATTTTTGAGTGGAATCAGGATTTTCAGAAATGACAACAAATGTTCCATTTTTGATCTTTTCACCATCAATACTTTTAACCGCAATCCTGTCAAAGCCATCTATATTTGTGAGAATTATGGTTCGTTGTTCTTTCCTGGTAAAAGCCTCAAAGTAATCGGGAAGAGTTACGGTACATTTACCATTTTTTAGCTGTGCTTCACCACGGTAATAAACGGCACCTTCTGGGCCTTCCAAGGTGGCATGAACAAGATGCTTTTCCTGATCTAATGGGTGATTGACTATAAATGTCTTAAATACCATTGCAGAACTATTCCAGATTTGAATAGCCTTTGGAGAATCTCCAAAATTCGCTTTGTCATATTTGAAGGCGAAAACTCCGGCATTCCCCCCGGTTCCATAACCCTGAACACTTGCGGCTCCGCCACCGATACGATCAGTTCCTGAAATGACACCATTCACCTTAGCAGAGTTAGCGGTCAGGCTGTTTGAAGAGACTGTACCTGAGATTTTAGCATCTCCAGTCACATCTAATGTAGTGGATGGGCTCGGGTTGTTAATGCCTACATTTCCGCCATCCTGTACTGTAAATCTTCCAGCCGTGGTACCATCAGAGTCGATATTGAAGTTTCCATGCCCTCCCAGACTAAGCGAGGGGTCTGAAGAAGAGGAAGATGGGCCGTTTATTCGTACTGATTCAGAAATGGTCGCACTATTAGCAGAAAGTGAATTACTAAGATTCACATCTCCGCCATCTACTTGTAAGGCGGGGCCTGAACCAGATTGTGTAATATGAGTGAGAGCCCCGCTGCTATCTCCGGAAACATTTAGCGCTGTGTTTGCCCCAAGTGTTCCCGCAGACAACGTCATACCGGTCCCCAGCCCATTATTATACACCAGCGGGGATTTCTCCAGAGCCGCTCCAAAGGTTTGCGTGCCAATCAGGGCGAAGCGGTTCAGCTCCACCTGCACTTGCACCACTCCGGGCTCCAGCCCTGAGACCACTCCCGAGAGCTGAAGTTCCAGGGTTCCCCCGGGCGGGATGTTTTGTACGGTCGAAAAATCAGGCTCCAGTGTGATCACCCCATCGGTAGTGGCGCTTTTGCTGGCCTTCCAGCCTTTGGAAGCACTTCCTGCCATAGCCACGGTGACCGAGCCCCAGGCGGCCGAATCACATAACGCCCATACTGCATCGGCTGCCACATCAGAAACCGGTACAGCCACCTCAATATAGCTTTGAGTAGGGCTGCCCGAAGGCGGAACAATAAACTGCAAAGGATCCAGTGAAGTATTGACCATGCGCAGGGTAAGCTCATGCTGGGTGGTGCCATCGTTGAGTACGGCTTGTGGCCCCACAAAAGAACCCACCAGGGGAGAAGGTCGCCCGGCATTGGCCATCAGCCCCATGGTTTGGGCAGGAGTGGTTCCTTTAAGAGGGGTACCGGAAGCATTGGTAATATTCAGGTAACTAAGCTGAACGGGAATATTAAGGGCTTTGGGATCATCGGGAACAGCTCCACTGTAATTGATAACCACGCTTAGAGTATCCCCGGCAGTTCCGTTAGCAGTGAGTTTACAGGTGCCGGTATTGGCAAGGTAAATGGTATCCACCCATCCGGCTCCCCCGGAGGCAGAATCCGTGGCCAGTACCCAGCTGCCGGGCGTGGAAGCCCCGTCAATAGCCGGGGCGTTGTAAAAATAGAGTTGGTTGTTGGGGAGCTTCAGCAGCAGGTTGCAGTTCCCGGAGGAAGCAGGGCCTTTTAGCTGGGCAAAGGTGATGTCGCCACTAGTTTGGTTGGTGATGGAAATAACCAGCTGGTTAGTAGTAGAGCCATCCACATGGATGACGGCCGCTCCGGCAGCATCGGTGACCAACGCCGAAAAGGCTAACGAGGCGGAAACCGTATCAACTAGTTCAAGTAGCTCAGCATGTTTAGGATCGAATGGAGTACTCATAATTGTATGTGTTTGTAAAATTGAATTGAAAAGATCCTCGTTTAGATTTCCTTTAAAAGTGAAGCCAGCTCGGTTTTTACATCGAAATCGAGTTTTTTTCCAAAGGCATTTTCTAACTTTGTAATAAAGTCAAGCGATTGATTGAAGCTATCTTTTACGACTTTGTTTTCAGGAATAATAGGTTGAATAAATTCAGGACCGATCTTATCCAATTCAATAATTGAAGAACTTGCACCTCCTGCTCCTAAGGATACCCACCAAAAATTATATGGAGCATCGGCTTGTTGCCCGACCTTATTTTGATATATCCCAATATAAAAAGTAGCTCCTGATGGTACGGGCATAGTAAAAGAAGTAGGGTTGGGGCTCATACAGTCGCTCCATCCAGGACCAAACGTGCCAGTATTTCCTCCATGTGTATACATGTTCATAGAACCTACTTGTCCCCAACCTAGGCAATCACAACAATCGGTAATTTTTGAAGATTGTAGAATATTACAAATTACGAAACCATAAGTCTGTGCGTGAAATACAGCTGGGCTTTTGAAAGAACCTGGAGTTAAAGCTTGTATATTTCCTGGGAGATTGAAAGCACCAGACAATTGTAAGTCCCCTTGTATAGTTGCATTTCCATTTACAATTGCTGAATTGGCTGTTAGGCTATCGGTTGATGTAGCTCCAGATACAGCTGCACTACCAGCATTGAGTGCTCCAGATACTGTTGCCGAGTTGGATGAGATACTGTTTGCAGAAACTGTACCTGAGATTTTAGCATCTCCAGTCACATCTAATGTAGTGGATGGGCTCGGGTTGTTAATGCCTACATTTCCGCCATCCTGTACTGTAAATCTTCCAGCCGTGGTACCATCAGAGTCGATATTGAAGTTTCCATGCCCTCCCAGACTAAGCGAGGGGTCTGAAGAAGAGGAAGATGGGCCGTTTATTCGTACTGATTCAGAAATGGTCGCACTATTAGCAGAAAGTGAATTACTAAGATTCACATCTCCGCCATCTACTTGTAAGGCGGGGCCTGAACCAGATTGTGTAATATGAGTGAGAGCCCCGCTGCTATCTCCGGAAACATTTAGCGCTGTGTTTGCCCCAAGTGTTCCCGCAGACAACGTCATACCGGTCCCCAGCCCATTATTATACACCAGCGGGGATTTCTCCAGAGCCGCTCCAAAGGTTTGCGTGCCAATCAGGGCGAAGCGGTTCAGCTCCACCTGCACTTGCACCACTCCGGGCTCCAGCCCTGAGACCACTCCCGAGAGCTGAAGTTCCAGGGTTCCCCCGGGCGGGATGTTTTGTACGGTCGAAAAATCAGGCTCCAGTGTGATCACCCCATCGGTAGTTGCGCTTTTGCTGGCCTTCCAGCCTTTGGAAGCACTTCCTGCCATAGCCACGGTGACCGAGCCCCAGGCGGCCGAATCACATAACGCCCATACTGCATCGGCTGCCACATCAGAAACCGGTACAGCCACCTCAATATAGCTTTGAGTAGGGCTGCCCGAAGGCGGAACAATAAACTGCAAAGGATCCAGTGAAGTATTGACCATGCGCAGGGTAAGCTCATGCTGGGTGGTGCCATCGTTGAGTACGGCTTGTGTCCCCACAAAAGAACCCACCAGGGGAGAAGGTCGCCCGGCATTGGCCATCAGCCCCATGGTTTGGGCAGGAGTGGTTCCTTTAAGAGGAGTTCCGGAAGCATTGGTAATATTCAGGTAACTAAGCTGAACGGGAATATTAAGGGCTTTGGGATCGTCGGGGACAGCTCCACTGTAATTGATAACCACGCTTAGAGTATCCCCGGCAGTTCCGTTAGCAGTGAGTTTACAGGTGCCGGTATTGGCCAGGTAAATGGTATCCACCCATCCGGCTCCCCCGGAGGCAGAATCCGTGGCCAGTACCCAGCTGCCGGGCGTGGAAGCCCCGTCAATAGCCGGGGCATTGTAAAAATAGAGCTGGTTGTTGGGGAGCTTCAGCACCAGGTTGCAGTTCCCGGAGGAAGCAGAGCCTTTTAGCTGGGCAAAGGTGATGTCGCCACTGGTCTGGTTGGTGATGGAAATAACCAACTGGTTAGTAGTAGAGCCATCCACATGGATGACGGCCGCTCCGGCGGCATCGGTGACCAACGCCGAAAAGGCTAACGAGGCCGAGACATCATTTAATAAGTCGATTAGAGATGAGTGTTCTGGAGTTGGAAGTTGGTTTTTCATAATGCTAACTCATATTTAAATTTTATTGTAACCCTTTTTGTCAAACTATCAATGTGCTACTTATTAGATGAATTTTTAAAATAACTTATTACTAAAATTCATTATCAAATAGTTTAGGCTTAATTAAGCTTATTTTTCGATCATGTACAAACAATACTTTATGCCTAATATTAGAAGAACAATTTCACCATTAAAAACTGTTAAGAGAAGAGCTTTTACGAATTTTCAAGTCGCTGAAAGCTTCTGAATTTTAATCCATATTCTATCTATTAGTTCACTGTCTCATCCAATTGACCTATAATTATTTTCAGAAAAATCGAGTCTCGCCTAATCTTTTCATTTTTAAATCTTGCCTGTAATCAAAAAGTAAAACCCGGATATATCTGCGGCGGGAGCATTAGTAATTTTTACCGATAGTACCGATCAGGCAAGCAGGGTATCAACAAGAGACGCACAAAACGCTGTTCGTAATGCCGGGAAAGATAACGCGGTATTTACCATTGGATTGGGAGATGAAATTGATGAGGATATCCTGAAAAGTTTTGGAAGGGATGGATTTGAGCTTGCCGAAAATTCCTTTGATCTGAATTCAGTGTTTTTAAGCACAGCCCAAAGAGTGGAAAGTGAGTCGAAGTCGTTCTATGTGTTGGAATATTGTACTCCAAAACGCTCTGGCGAGCATACTATAGAACTTCGCGCGAATTACGAAAATCGCTTTGGAAGCTTTAAAACAAAATTTACCGCCGATGGTTTCACCGGCGGCTGTACGATATACTAACCAGCCCCAGGTTTTATTTTCGAGTAAAGGAGTTGATCTATAATAACCCCGTTTTTCTCTGCGGATTTTTCAAGTCTGGCATCTAAGCTGAATCCGTTTTTTTCTAAAACCCGGGTTGACGATTTGTTATGATCAAAAACAAAAGCTTCAAGCCGAATAAATTCGAGTTTCTGAAAGGCATATTCACACATTAATTCCAAAGCAGTGGTTCCAATTCCTTTACCCCAGAAGGGTTCCCCAATCCAAAATCCGACTTCAGCTTTAATCCTGTTAACATCGGAAAACGGTGTTATCCCAACTACTCCGGCTAAATGGTCTTCGAAAAAGATTCCAAAAGTAAGTGGGGGAGACTCACTGCTTACAAAATCGATAAATCCTTTGGCGTCCTCAAGGGTATAAGGGTGAGGGAATACATCCCGGAGATTGATCCAGATTTTGTAATTGTTAGCAATTTCGCAGAGCTCACCACTATGAGCCTTTTCAATTTTGGATAATTTGACTTTTCCTGAAACAAGCATCTTTGTTATTTAACTAACAGCATTTGCTTTGATTGATTTCCAAAATTGGTGACTATTTCATAAATGTAAATCCCGCTTGCAAGGCCGTTTGCATTAAAGGTAATTGAGTGATTTCCGGGACTGAGTGGTTCATTTACAAGCGTTTGAACCAAACTACCCTTTGCATCATAGATGTTGATCTTTACAGGGCTGTTCTCAGGTAATTCAAAACTGATCTCTGTAGTTGGGTTGAATGGGTTGGGGTAGTTTTGATAGACTGCAAACCTGCCTGGGTTATTATTTTCGTTTTCAGAACCGGTGGTATTCCCACCCATGTCTTTCCACACTTGTAGTAAATCCCGTAATGCTTGAGGTTTATTTTGTGGAGCAATATTTCCGGCGTGGCTAAGATTATTTATCCCATGACACCCTTCACAGGTACGAATTTCTCCGGGAGCAAAAGTTACCCACTGGCGTTCGCGTACGATACCTTCTCCTTCTGGAGAAAGAGTTTGCCATGTCAATGCTCGAGTTGCGGGAACAAATGCAGCGATAGATCCGTCTTCACGGATTGGAACTGAAGCAGGAGCGGCTTCTTCATCAAACATGTTTACCTGTTCAATATCGGGATGATGTTCCCCGTTTCGAAGGGGAGTGGCAAGAACCCTTCTTCCGATGTGATTTTTCGAACCATAGGAGCGGGTAAGCTCTGCTCCAAAAATCTGGAAATGAGAGATATTGTACACTTTTCCATCTTTAGGGATAGTGGACGTGCCTCCCGGAACCTGAAGGTTAAAAGGTTGTTGATTTTCTCCAGCGTCCCGCTCCGTAGCATTCCGGATTACAATCATAGCGAGGTTCTTTTCGATCATCCACTCTCGAAGTTCAGCTGCATCAACTCCTTCTTCCTCAATAATGTCCTCTTCAATTGATGTGATTTCATATTCAGGACGGGCGGCCGGACGTGCTCGTTCAACGATTTCAACGATATCTACTTCATGAAGCATAACGGTATCTCGCAGAGGTCCCACAAAATCACCATACCAGACAATTTCTTTTTCAAATCCTATGCCAGTAATCGGAGTTCCAGCACGATGCTCTGTGCCTGATTCGCTTGCTTCAACTGGAATCATTTTTTTGATTTGGAAGTGATAGGGATTATCCCTGCTAAACAGCCCGGTTTGATCGGTGTGAGAAACCAACATGGTTCCACTGGTTGACATTACAGGATTTCGGTAATGGCCGTGATCGTTTTCTTCTCCGCTGTCGATAAGCGAACTTGTCCAATCGAATATTTCCATATCCTGGGGATTGGCTCCAATTGGGAGAGAAAATTCAAAAATTCTACCTGAAGCAAATCGGCTAAATTCTCGCGCCCAGGTTCCATAAAACGTTCCTTCTTTTCCGGGGCGAGGATCCTCTTTTATTTGAAATATACCTGCATCTGAGCCAATGGTGTGTCGGTATTCATTGGCAGATAAATCGCCCAAAGTATAGACAAGATTTGGATCATCCAGTTTTGATGGATGTTGAAACACTCCACCAAACTCGTGACGCCCAACATGGTTCATGGTCTGGTGTCGCTCTCCGTTTTCAGTAATTTCCCATACAAGAAACTCATTGAAATCGTGAAGCGGTTCATTAGGGTTTCGTGTTGGATCATTTTCTACGCGTGCCTCAGGGAAGACTTCCCAGGGCACACCATTTTCATCAGCATAAGGTCGTCCATCTTTCATTTCGGGTCCAACAATTACGGCTGCATCAGTACTTTCACTTTCATACTGTACCGGTTGGTAATTAAAGATACCGGCGCGGGTAGCATCGGTTTGCTGATCCCTTTTTAGGTGTTCCCATCGTGTGGAGATTACCCGACCATCACTTGCCAGGAAAAGATCAAAATCGCCACTTGGGGAATGCGTGAGATGTACTACATCACCTGTTCCGGGATTCAATTTCCATATTCCGGAATTTATAGGAGTTGATTCATATTCATCCAGAGGAGGGTAGGTGTGTTCCATCCCAAAAAGAGGAGCGTCAGAGGTGTAAATGATTTGATCATCTGAACCATAAATAGGTGAAATATTATTATAGTTTGGCTGAAAAGGGATTTTTACAATGATTGCAGTATCACCTTCAAGTACCCGATCCAGGTTCGTGATTTCATAAATCTGCCACTTATTGTTCTGATAACTTTGGTCGTAAGCCTTGATAGGGCCTCCGATAATCATAGAAAAAAGAGCCCTTGTTCCATCCCAGTGAATCATTGGCTGTCGAACAGCTATTCCTTCTTCGGTTTGAATCTCTCCAGAAGCGAGCCCAAAACCAGCTTCTTTTGTTAAAAGGCGAACATTCCCATGTATATCCATCAGCGCCAGGTCGCCACCACGGGGAGCCGCTCGCATGTTAGTAATGTGATTTCCAAAGGTCTCTAATTGATGGGCATAAGAGCCGTTGGAAAGAACGGGAGGAGGTACCAATGCAAATAAAAGTGGGTTTTCCAAGACTTGTACTTCTTGCGCTGATACTTGGGTTGTGTTCAAAATATTAAGCATCAAAATGCTGATCAAAGCAATGCTTAAAACTGACAGATTATGTTTCATTCTCTGCTGGTTAGAATTCATATTTCTTTATAAGATACCTTGAGGAGTAAATCATTACGGAGGAGTTTACGTTTTGTCTGTTTATTTTTTGCAATGTTTACCTTTTGTTTACCTAAAACAAAGAGGGATGAATTTTTGAGATTAAAATCCTAGACACGGGTATCAATTATTAAACTGCTTGAAATTGATACCTATATTAGGTTTAGATAGAATAGTATATCCTTAATGTTGAGTAACTATTTTTTGAGTATGAGACAGGCACTTGTCAAATGTATGATGTTTTTTGTACTGCTTCAGTTTTATGGAGAAGTAAGCGCACAGCATACCACAGATTTTGAACAGATTAAGGAATCGTTACCCGGTTTGGAAGGGAAAGAACGGATAATTGCCCTTCATAAACTTACGAATCAGGAAAGGTTTAATGATCTTGACCAAGCCGAGATTTATGGAAATGAAGCTTTGAACTTATCTCAGAAAATTAAATCTGACAGCTTAAAGTACGAAAGCCTATTTCATCTGGGAGGGATAAAACTACTCCAAGCTGATTATCCTTCTGCATTAGAATACCTTAAAAGTGCATATTTGGGGTTTCGAGAAATGGGAGTCGGGAGCAGAGAAGCCTCCTCAGGTATCAGGTTGGCAGCACTTTATTCAGAAACTGCCCAATTTAACGAATCCCTGGAAATCTACTTCAGAGTGCTAGAGTATGGAAAAGAAACAAATAACGTATCTATACAAATACATGTATTGACCAGGATAGGTGTCATGTATCAGGAGTTAAAAAACTATGAATCAGCACGAAGATACTTAAAAGAGGCAGTTCTTATTGCAAAGGAAAATGATAGCTGGCGGAACGGCTCACTCTCCTTGACAGAGTTGGCAAATTTTGAAAAAGTATTTGGGGATAGAGACTCGGCAGCTGTCTATTATCAGGATGCAATAGACTGGCTTAAAAGCAAAAATAGTTTACACTCGATCCCTTCTTTACTCTCGAGCATAGGAGATATTTATAAAGATCAGGAAAAGCTGGAAGAAGCTCTGAAAGCAAAAAAACAAGCAGTCTTGTTGGCCGATTCGCTGAATATCAGTGTTTTTGGAATAACCGGCCTGATAGAACTTGCTGTAATTCAAAGAATGATGGGTGACTTTGGTAGCTCTGTAAAATCACTGGAAGAAGCGGAAAGCAGAATAGAGATGACAAGTATCATTAATAACTCCAGATTTAATGGATTTAATTTACTTGCGGAAAACTACTATTTTCTGGAAGATTATAAGAAAGCAATTGAGTTCGCTTCAAAATCATTAGAGCTTTCTCTCGAAAACAACGCGTGGTCCAGAGCCGAACAAGCCCTGGGTTTACTTATTAAAGCCAATACCAGGCTTAATCTCCTCGAAGAAGTGATAGAGAGTCAAAAGCAGTTACTGGCTATTAGAGATTCGATAATCAATGAAGATCGTTTAAAAATTATCCAGGAATACGATGCCAGATATAATCTGAGTATGAAAGAACAGGAGATTGCAATTCTTGAGATTGCAAATGAGAAGAAATCCTTTACTCAAAAAGCATTGATACTAGGAGTTGTTTTGGTGCTAATAATCTCAGGGTTAATAGTTCGAGGACAGTTTTTAAGAATACAACGAAGGGATGCTAAACTGGAAAATCAGGAGTTAAAACGTAAAAAACTTGAGCAAGAACTGGAATTTAAAAGCAAGCAATTAGTAACTCAAAGTCTGAATGTTATCCAGAAGAAAGAATTGATAATGGAAATGAAAGAGAAGGTAGAGTCTTTTCAAGAAAGGGGTAATATTCGTGAATTAAGTAAGCTATCTAACTTAATAGATTATAGTTTTACTTTAGAGTCTGATTGGAATGAATTCAAAATGCGCTTCGAGGAAGTAAACTCTGATTTTTACAAAATTCTAAAAGAGAACTTCAATGATTTGACACCAAACGAGATGAAACTTTCGGCTCTTATCAAACTTAATTTAAGTATCAAAGAAATAGCAGTAATTCTTGGTATTTCATCAGATGGGGTGAAGAAGGCCAGATACCGCCTGCGAAAAAAATTAAATCTTAGTAGGGAGGAAAACCTTACTAATTTTATGCTGCATATTGAAAAACAGGCAACTCAATTTTCATAATTCAACCTGTCTTTTTTATTTTTTTTAAATAATCCTGGGGTGGCATTCCGGCAATTTCTTTAAAATTCCTATTGAAGCTTGCCTTTGAATTAAAGCCGGATTCGAGTCCAATAGAAAGAATATTGTAATGCGAGTATTCTTCTGAAACTAACTTTTTTTGTGTCTCTTTTACTCGATAACTATTTGTAAACTGGCTAAAACTAGCGTTTGTTGTATCATTAATAAGCCTGGATAAATATCCAGCTGAGATACCCATTTTTTCTGCCAAACACTCAAGTGATAGATTTGGGTCTCGATAGATTTTTTCCTCCTCAAATAATCTTATGAGTTCATGATAGTATTCATTGTCTTTAGTAAGCTGTGTTTTCACGTTCATTCTCAGGTCTTTTATTCTTTGACCACAAAGAGAGGCTATAATGGTAAGCAAGTGTAGATGATCTTCAGTGAAGAAACCGGGGTCAGAGTGCTCTGAATCTATAACACCAAAAAGAGTATCTCCAATTAAAATGGGGACACTTATTTCGGATCTGCGTTCTTCATCATCAATAATATATCGGCTGTCGTTCTGGGTATCATGTACAATTAAAGGCTTTTTAGTTTTTGCAACATGCCCTACAATGCCCATGCCTAAAGGAACTTCAAGCTGGTTGTATATAACATTAGCCATTGGGTTCTTTAGTCCAAAAGCGGCTTTTTGAATTAATACTTTCCGCTCAGAATCATATAGGTAGATCACACAATCAGAAAACCCTAACCTGTAAATAATATTTTTTGTTATTTCCCATAGTACTTCATCTACTGAAATCTTAGACTGAAGGGTAGTAGAGAAATAACTTACTGCTCTTAAACTGTCTGTCGTTGCACACATATAACCTGTTCCTTCTCTGGTTAAAAAGTGGTTCTAAAATATATAATGGAAGGTGAGGAAATGGACTTGTCCACTTTTTGTCCTACTGGTATCAAGGAAATATGTATAAAAAACAGGCCTGGATAATCAAATCCAAGCCTGCTCTATTGTGCAAACACTCTGAACTATTTTAGGGTGTCGAGGACGTTATAAAATGAACAGAGTGTCGTTTTTAGGGTACAGATAGTTAGTTATTTCAGAAGCATCATTTTCTTCGTTAATACCATTGAATTAGACTGTATTCGATATAAGTAAATTCCACTTGCTAATCCTGATGCATCAAATGTAAAATCATAACTTCCGGCATTTAGCCTTTCATTTACCAAGGTTGATATTTCCTGGCCTAGTAAGTTGTATATGGTCAATTTTACCGGGCCTGATTCGGTTAGCTCAAAGCTAATATTGGTAGAAGGGTTAAATGGATTTGGGTAGTTTTGATGAAGCGTAAAAACTTTGGGGAGAACTTCTGTTTCTTCTGTAGAAATTGAAACTTTCGATTCGTTCCATAAAGCGATATTGTTGGAAATTATTTCACCAGCAAAATCGAAATAACCTCCAATATATAGCTCATCATTATACCTTTTAATACTATAGACATTAAATGTAGAATTAGTAAATGTGGAGAATCCGCTACCAACGTTTGTCCAACTATCGGTTTTATCCCACAAAGCTATACCATTCAGCTCGGTATTGTTATTTCCACCAATAATAACAACACCTTTCTGGTTTTCTTTATTAAATCGGCCGCCTGCAAATAAAGAGTCGCCTTCCAAAAAGAGAGATTGTACTCTATTATCTAAACCATTACCTACTTGAATCCAGGAGTTACTTTCTGAAACCCATTCCACTATATTTCTAGCTACTCCGGTAGGGGAGTTTTCAAAATCTCCGCCAATAAAAATCGAAGTATCAGTTTTAGCTAAGGCATACACACTACCATCAAGTCCGGTATCCACATTTTCCCAGCTGGCACCATTCCAAGCAGCAAAGTAATTCGCCGCAACAGCTCCGGCATTGTTAAAATCTCCACCAACATAAATTTTTCCGTTATACTCAAGCATAGTACGGATTGTACCATCGACTCCAATATCTAAAGCATTCCAATCATTACCATCCCATTCAGCTATTCGATTTACATTAATACCATCCATTTGTGTAAAGCTTCCCGCTGCATAAAGGCTATTTCCTATTTTTAGCAGAGATCGAATCGAACTGCTAGCTCCACCTTTTAGCGCAGACCATTGCTCAGTATTAGTATCCCAAACAGCAATTCGATTAGCGGAAATTCCACCGATTGTTGTGAAAGTACCAGCAACATAAACGAGGTTTTCGTCAATAAGAATATCGTTAACAGATCCATTGGGGGATTCTCCAAGTGTTTCCCAATTACTTCCATTCCATCTGGCTAATCTGCCAATGGGTTTATTTCCAATTCCATCAAATGCTCCGCCTAAGTAAAGAGTTTTATCGTCAGCTTCGATAGTCAAAACGGCTCCATTTATTCCAAAGAAATCTTTTTGAAGTCCAAAATTGCTCCATTCCATATTATCATCCAATAGGGCGATATTGTTTAATATTTTTTCTTCAGAGCCAAGAAAACTCCCTCCAATAATCCAATTTTCTTCATATAAAATCATCGTATAATTCCTGAAGAAAGCTTCCAGTTCATTATTTGGGACTTCCCAGGAATTCCCATCCCAAATTGCAAAACCATTGGTTTGAAGTACGCCAATTTGTTCAAATTCTCCTGTTATTATAATTTCAGTGCCTTCGCTTTTTATATTATGTACAGCATCGTTGGGTTGTACCGGGAATGCAGTCCAAGTACCTTCATTAAGAATTCCGAGATACGAGATAGCTGTTCCGTTTAGTTCAGTAAAATCTCCTCCAACTAATACTGAATCACCTTTTATATGTATTTCAAATATTTCTCCATTTGAACCACCATTAAAATCGGTCCATTCTGTGCCGGTCCATATAGCTAGATTGTTCACTGGTAGTCCGTTGGCGCTGGTGAAATCTCCACCTACATAAAGCTGTCCACTACTTCTTTTCAGAACATTAACGGCCCCATTTACACCGCCTTGAAACGCACTCCAACTTTCTCCATCCCAAACTGCTATATGGTCATAAGGACTCCCGTTTATCTCAGTAAAATCTCCTCCCACAAAAACATTACTTCCAGAAGAAGTAACGGTACGCACAATTCCGTTAATTTCTCCTGGTATAGTTACCCATTTCTGTTGGGCAATATCCCAAACGGCTAAGTTTGTAACTGATAAGTCTCCGGCTACCTTAAAATCTCCAACTACATATAGTAAGCCGTTATTAATATGTAGTTCATAGCCTTCTGCTATGCTTCCATCTTCATTTTGTAAACCCTTACCCAGTACTTCCCAACCAGTACCGTTCCAATAAGCAATACTGTTTGCCTGAATTCCGTCAATACTACCAAAATACCCGGTTAGAAAAAAACCATCTCCTGATACTATCATATCGTTTACTACATCTCCATCGGAGTTGTAGGCTCCGGGTAATGTGAAATTATCATTCCATAATTCCTGAGATTTTAAAGATTGTGTTGCAGATACTACTAAACAAATAGAAATCTGAACGATCGTAAAAAGCTTTACTCCTGATTTCATTATAAAAAAGATTGAGTTTGTGTTAATAAAAAAGCCTGAATTATCAGGCTTGATTAATATTAAAATACAGACTCAAAGAAGTAGTAAGGTCTCATAAGACCTTACTTTTTAAAAAATGAGACAGGATTATTTGAGTAAAGACATTTTCTTGATAAAGATTTGACCATTTACCTGCGCCTTAAGAAAATATATTCCACTTGAGTAATTAGATGCATCCCAATTAAATGTATGAACTCCGGCTTGTTTATTACCATCATATATAGTGGCAATAACACGTCCGGCTATATCAAATACCTGTAAACTCACAAAAGAGTTCTCCGGTAAATCAATCTGGAAATTTGTGGAAGGATTAAAAGGATTGGGATAGTTTTGAGATAAGCGAATAGCACTTGGGATATCAATATCAGGCTCTTCGTTAGTTACAGAGAGCTCCGAACCAAAGATTCGCATTCTAAATTTTCTGTATAACCGTTGATCTGAGGTTTCATCATAGTCTTCATCATCCCAACCTTGATCTATACCACCTATTATTTTCATCCAGACTAAATCATTATCTATATCATGCCAATAGGATTCAATGTTTGATGACAATACGGCTTCAAAGTTCTCAACTTGTTCAAAAACATGTTTTCTTGAAAAGCTTGGGGCTTGTTCATGATTGGGTTCAAAAATATTCCAAAAGGTAGAAGAGTAAACCTGAGAAACTTCAAATGATCCGGAATATTCAACAGCCATTACTAAAGTATCTTGGTTTGTTAACATATTTTCTATTGTGAATGTAACATCAGAAACTGTTTCAAAATCGGGGAAACCAAGCCTATAAAGCCCATCTTTATGTGCCGCAAAATGTCTCATGTGTCCAAAAGCAATCGAGGGGTAAGGAGCAGCTTCTATGTTCCATGTTCCTACTTCTTGCTGACTTTGATTTAAACGAGATACAGATATTGCCATCAAATCCTGGAATTGATTGTTTTCTCTATTTACAACGAAATCATTTATTCCATAAAATGGTCCATTAACTATCACACCACCTAACCCAGGACCCGGATCTGCTATTTGGATATCCTGTCCATATGTGAAGAAAGGATCGTCAAAAACCAGATAATTATTCATACCGGGAAGACCCCAGTTTCCGTGTGGATCCCATAATGCGCCAGCAAGGGTAAAATAATTGGTGGGAGGGAGTGTTTTTGCTCCTGGATGGGAGTTAATTAATAAGTTACCGGTATTTCTTACATGTCCTTTATCAACTGGTCGTATATAGTAGTCATCGGTAGCAAAAACTCCACTTCTTGTACCTTCGACAAGAGGAAAGTTTATAAGGATATTATTTTTTATATCAAAAGTACTATGATATGTTGCAAAGGCAGTAGGTATCTGTGTGCCGCCCAATCCATGTGTAAAAGTTCTACGATCGGTTCCATTCATCAAATGATTTAAGCTGGTTCCGATTACCAAATTACGTTCGATTAGACCATTTGCACCCGAGCCTGCAAAAAACCTGCCCGTATTATCTGCAGAAACCGCACTAAAGTTGTCTGCCCAAACTGCTCTGTCCCAAATTCCATGATGCCCATTTTTCCAGGTTTTATATCTACTCAACAAAAACCTTCTTAGGGTTGGATAAGGCCAGGAGATTTCACGCCCATCGGTAGTAGAAATATATTGATTGGTGTTTACTGTACCTTCATTACTTGTTTCAACAAAATCTATCATTATACCTTCTCGTCTATTTGAGTGAGCGGTATTATTATCAAATATTCCAAAACGTAAACGACTAGGGTTCAAGAGTAACCCATCTTCATGAAGTACATTGATACTTTCACCCCAAGGTTGTTCAGGAAAAGCAAGCCAAAATCCATTATTCCCGCAATCACCAGCAATATTATTCGTGATTATATTATCAGGATTACTTAACCAGAAACATGAAGCACCTCGGTTTCCTGTTTCGTGTAATTTTAAAGCATTTTGGGGAGATTGGTTTCTAATATGAAGTACTAAATTCCCATCTATAGTATTTCTTTGTTCAACAGCATCCTCTGTAAATATTCCATGACCTAAAACATCGTAGACTACGTTATTATGAATTAGGAGTCCGTTTGTGCCATGAATGACAATTCCACGATTACCGGATTCATTTACAACAGAGTTAATCATATACTGTCCGATTGCATCATCCAAAGTTTCAGTTCCTGAATAGCTTAACATATGCCAATGAATTGGGTATCTTCGAATCATGCCTGTTTGTCCACCTCTTCTAATTTCAATTCCGTCAAGACTTGCCGTGCCACCTTCTCCCATAATCATAATATGTACACCAAATCCCTGGTCCTGCCAGAGTTCATCATTTGGAGCTTGTATTCGAATGTTTCTGGTCAGATTTCCGACTGCAGCCCTTTGATCTAAGACAACTGGAGTATGAAATTCTCCAGTATCAGGAAGAGAAGGTTCAACCAGGTTGGTAGCACTTAAGCTCATTCCATCATAAGTAGCATACTGAAGCAAACCCCAATGAAATGCTTCCAGTCCTTCATTTAAATTAAGACTCGTTCCAGCCGCTGCAGTTAGAATTCTCTTCTCGGTAACAGAGATTCCATTTCCTGCTTCATAATAATCTGTGGGAGCAATGATGATTTCATCTCCGGCTTGCCATCCTACCGATTCCATTAGTGTTAATGCTGTAGTACCTTGTTCAGCATGGGCATTTATTTTAGTCCAGGCTACATCAGGAGCAGAACCGTGTAACTCAAGTGTTCCTCCCATTACCATTATTCCTCGGGTTCCCATGCCCATAATATCCTGTTCTGTATCACTGCCTGTGAGTGTGATTATGGCCTGGTTTGTAAAAGGAGCTTCTTCGGTTCCAATTTGAAAGGTACCGGTAACGAAAATCCAGCCTGAGGTTAGATTTAGGTCCTGATCTCCAAAAATCAAAGTTCCATGGATATTAAGCCCTGCCAGATCCGGTGAATGTTCATCGAGTATTATTATAGTTCCTTCCGGAATAGTAACTGTATCACCAGAAACTGGTTTTACTCCGTTCCAGGTTTCGGGATCAGACCAGTTTAATTGGAAGGCATTTGCCGATCCCGTGCTTAGAATAAACAGCATTATAGAAATAGCGCTGTAGAAGGTGTTTTTCAGATACAGAGAGTTCTTCATAGTATTACTTTTTAAAGTAAAAGTACTTAACTACGAATAAAGTCTAGTCTCGTAAGATGACTGTTTAAAGTTTGATACCAGTAGTAGAATTAAGAACTAAACCTCTTTTCATCCCATACAGAATCTGGAGGGAATAGTTCATTGAGTCTTTTCTCCATTTCTTCAGCAATCATAATACTATTGTAATCTTGATTTTTGAGGTGTGAAATAATATTCAGATAGCTATCTTTATCTCTGTTTTGACTTAATTTAAATGTATTCTTTATACTTTTTACTTTTAGTTCGAACCCTACGATTGCAGGCATCATCTTGTTTAGGAATTCATCAGGTAGATTATCATAGAAAGTAGGAGATTTACTGTTTCCTTCCTCAAATTTTAAAGTCAACTTCTTCATGAACTGAATTAAATCACCATCATTCATGAATTTTATTTCTCCGTTCATATGAACGCTCATATAATTCCAAGTAGATCCAATTTTTGGGTTTGAATACCAAGATGCGCTGACATAACAATGAGGACCACTAAAAACAATAAGTGCTTCAGGATTTTCAGAAAGAGCTTTATGGTGATCTGTATTTCTCATTATATGTCCCTGAAGAACTAGATCGTTACCCTTTTTTATGAATAAAATTGGGATTTGTGTGGCTACTTGTTCCCCTGATAACGTACTACCCGTTAAAAAAGCAAATGGATTTTCTGATATAAAATCTAAAATTATTTTTTGATCTTTTTCTGTAAAGTACGGAAAGCTATACATAGGACTTATACATTATTTTCGGGAAATGCCAAATATAGCTAAAAGAGAGTTTCACATAGTTTAAGTATAGAAATTGATACCTCTTTCTATTGATTTCATTTAAGTAAGATATTTTTTTGGCAATAGGAATAGAAAAGAATTTATAGGATATACTTAGGGCATTTATTTAAAGGTGGATATGATTTATAGTAATTCCTATTGGAGAAAAAGAAAGGATGGAAATAGCCAAAGAACACAAGGAACTGATATCAAAAATGAAAGAATACTTACCTCTTGAGATTAAATAGTCTCTATAAGCTAAAAGTGATGTAAATATCCCGAAGAAGGCTCCTTGAAAAGAGCCTTCTTCTTTTGAATATCAATTAATGGGGTTGCTTAAAGCCTCTTCAACAGAAAGGCGGATAAAACGTGCGATGTTATAGTGTGGTAGCAAGGTTTTTCCATTCCATTTGAAATCTAGACCTTCTAATCGGGTCAAATATTTTTGCTCAACTCCTCCCTGAGAAAGCAGCAATGGGATTACAATGGCAACGCCTTCTTCATTAGCTTCAATTACTTTTTGGCGAAATTCATGTCTGGCTTTTTCATGTATTTCTTCATCAGCATCATCTCTAACGGTTAAAGAAATGATATTCTTAAATGACGTACCATTGCCTTTTTGAAGCTCTTTTATTTGCTTAGCGAGGCTGTTGCTGGTTTCAACCCACATGTCATTATCACTTTCACTATTCGGGCCATGGGCAACTAATAAAACGGTCTCTTTTGAGGGGTTTATACTGAGCTCTTCAATACGATCTAGCAGTATTTCTGCTACGAGCGGATGGCCATCTAATGGTTTGGTAAGAATTACATCTGCATTAATCTTTAAAGGTTGAAGGTTCTCCGGCATCTTCATGGTCATTCTATGATTTTCCATATCATGAATCATCATTGGCATTGGAGCATCTGCCAACGAATCTCTAAACCCGAGCAGATATTCATTTTGGCGAATGATTGGGCTATATGAAGACACGAATAGCTGAACAGCAACAATAGTTTTAACTCCTTTTTCTTCTAATTTTGTAATAGCCGGCTGCATGTTCATAGCGTTTGCCATACCCCAGGCAATTTCTACATGGTAATCTTCTTCAAGAGGCAGGGTTACTTCTTGGATGGAAGAATTCCATTTTTTATCCATACTTCCATGTGCAAGAATCATTACTCCAATATCAGGATTTTTTGGAGTTACTTTTTGGGCGGAAGAAGGGAAAGAAAAGTTTGTAAAAAGCAAGGCAAAGGATAGGAGAAACTTAATCATCGTTAAAGGGTGTATAATCTTGGTTATTTTAATTTAGACTGTTTCTAAATTAAGGAGAAAATCATAATTATGACACACTGTTTAAAATTTTAATGCAACTATTTCAATTGATTTGCTTCTATTTCCTCAACAACGGAAAATCCCCAAAAACCAATGATCCCTGAATTTGGTTCATCGGAAGTGTTTTGAAACCATCTCTGTAAATCTTCTTCTATATACCCGGGCCAGCCATCATAAATTTCTATCGTAGTGAATACAAAACCTATAAACTCGTCTATTCTCCAACTCCACGCTATCTTATTATTTACATCTATATTCTGATAATCTTCCAAACCATTTTGCGCAACAATTTTTGCTAAAATGATTCTATCAGTAGTGTTATCAGGATCAGAAATAATTTTTCTGGCATGTTCAATTTGAGAGGAATCTGTAAGTGCTAAGATGAAAGATTCACTTGTAGGGGAGTTATTTTCTGCGATTTTAAAGAAGGTATATTCACTAAGATCTTCAGTATCGGTATCATTATTTGTAGAACATGAAACGGAAACAAAGAATAATAATAATATCAGGTATGTACGGATCATAAAACTTTGACTTTTAATAAGTTTAATTCCAGATACTACGTGTTAGTTTCGAAGTTATTTTCAGAAGATTTCTCAAAGTTATTTTTAATCGAGCTTCAGCCTTTCATGGCTTCTTCAACTAAGCGTTCCTGCTCAACATCATGCATTTTTTTCTGACCGGCAGCAGGTGAAGCAGAAGCCTGGCGTCCCGCATAGCTAAGTTTTTGGCCCTTACCAAGTAGTTCTGTGAAACGTGATGCTACAAAGAACCAAGCTCCCATATTTTTTGGCTCTTCCTGGCACCAGATTACTTCCTTTACATCTTTGAGCGTTTTTAGATACTCTTTAACATCTTTGTCTGGAAATGGATAAAACTGCTCGAGTCGCGCTATAGCTACATCGTTCAGGTCGTTTTCTTCCCTGTACTTCAGCAAGTCGTAATAAACCTTTCCGGAACAGATTACTAGTCGCTTGGCTTTGCTTCCAACTTCTTCGTCACTTATAAAAGGCATGAATTTACCTTCTGCCAGTTCATTAGCACTAGAAGTTGCCATTGGGTGACGAAGTAAACTCTTCGGGCTCATCAATACGACAGGCTTTTTTCCTTCCTGCAAGGTTTGTTTACGGAGCATGTGGAAGTACTGAGCAGGAGTAGAGAGATTCATCACCTGCATGTTATCTTCAGCACATAACTGAAGGAAACGTTCGAGGCGGGCAGAGGAGTGCTCCGGTCCCTGTCCTTCAAATCCATGGGGAAGATTCATCACCAAAGAAGTGGTTTGTCCCCATTTGGCTTCGCTGGATGAGATAAACTGATCGATAATGATCTGTGCACCGTTAACAAAATCTCCAAACTGAGCTTCCCAGATTACAAGAGCATCCGGTTTTTTCGCACTGTACCCAAACTCGTATCCAAGTGCGGCATATTCGCTCAGTAAACTATTGTGTACATGAAATTTGGCTTGACCTTCTTTCAGGTGATTGAGAGGAGTGAAGGTTTGGTTAGTTTGTGTTCCGTGAAGCACAGCATGTCGGTGAGAGAATGTACCTCGTTCTACATCCTGCCCTGTAATTCGCACGGTACGACCTTCCTGTAGCAGAGAGCCGAATGCAAGGGCTTCAGCAAATCCCCAGTCTATTTTCTTCTCATTGTTCTTTACTGCTTCAGCACGCTTAGCAAGCTGACGAAGAAGTTTTGGATTGGCGTCAAAATCTTTTGGAACGGTATTAATTTTAACCGCAATATCATTTAGCTCATCGATTGGATAAGTAGTATCAGGGAACTTATTTCGTTTTGCCTGATCGGTTTCTGTGCGATTGATAAGGTCTTTAGTTACCTCAAGATTCGGAGATTTTTTAGCATCTTCGAAAGCGGCTTGTAGCAACTCTTCAAACTCATCAAAAATAGCCTGAGTTTCTTCCTCAGTAAGTTCATTATTCTTAACCAGAGCATTGGTATATAAATCCCGAACCGTTTTGTGGTCGTTGATTTCTTTGTACATGCCCGGTTGAGTGAATGCGGGTTCATCACCTTCATTATGGCCATGCTTACGGTATCCTATCAGATCGATAACCACATCCTTTCCGAATTTTTGACGATATTCGAGAGCCATTTTAATAGCATGAACGGCGGCTTCGGGTCGGTCTCCATTTACATGGAAAATAGGAGCCAGAATCATTTTAGCCAGATCAGAAGCGTACTCTGTAGAACGTCCGTCTTTTGGCAACGTGGTAAATCCAATCTGGTTATTGATGATAATATGAATCGTACCACCCGTTTTATAACCTTCCAGCTGAGACATGTTTAAAGTCTCTGCTACAACGCCCTGACCTGCAAATGCAGCGTCTCCATGCATTAATACGGGAAGAATTTTCTTACCCGCTTCTTCAGACTCATGGTGATCCTGAATAGCTCGTGCTGCACCTTCCACTACAGGACTCACAGCTTCAAGATGACTTGGGTTTGGCATCAGCTCGATTTCAACCTCAGCTCCGGATGCAGTTTCATGCCTACCTTTTGCACCAAGATGATATTTCACATCGCCGGAACCCTGAATTGTATCCGGATCCACATTTCCCTCGAATTCAGCGAATACCCTGTGATAGGGTTTATTCATGATATTCACGAGAATATTCAAACGCCCACGGTGCGCCATTCCCATAAAAATCTTCTCGATATTAGCTTTACCGGCATCTTCAAGAAGGAAGTGAATCATCGGGATAAGGGTGTCATTTCCCTCCAGAGAAAAACGCTTATGCCCAATGTATTTTTTATGGAGAAACTCCTCAAAAGCCATCGCCTGATTCAACTTATGAAGAATCTGCTTTTTATCATCTTTGGTTAGATCAGGTTCATTTCCGGTGGATTCCATTCGTTCCCGCAACCAACGGCGCTCTTCCAGATCAAGAATATGCATATAATCTGCACCAATGTGCTCGCAATAGGTATCACGGAGCAGCTTAATGATCTCGCGAAGGGTGGCTTTATCCTTTCCTCCCAGACCTCCACAATAAAATTCTCGATCCAGATCCCAAAGCGAAAGTCCATAATAACCTAGATCCAGTTCTGGATTTCTACCTGGTTCTTTTTCTAATGGATCGAGATTTGCGAGTACATGCCCTCGAATGCGGTACATGTTGATGAGCCTCCAAACACCAATCGCCCTTCGATCCTGAGCAAGTGTATTTCCGGCACCAGCAAAAAGGGCAGAGTAGTTATCCTCCCCGTATGGGATAGGATCGTATGGAATTTCAAGGTCGGAAAAGATTTGATGATAGAAATCGGTTTCACCACTTAAATACATACTGACTTTTTGCAGGAATGAACCCGATTCGGCACCCTGGATAATTCGGTGGTCATAGGTACAAGTCATCGTCATCACCTTACTGATACCAAGTTGGTTCAGCACCTCGCGAGACATATTTTGGTATTCCGCAGGATAATCAATCGCTCCGGTAGCGATAATGGCTCCTTGTCCTTGCATTAGTCTAGGAACCGAAGATACGGTTCCAATAGTGCCAGGATTTGTAATACTGATGGTAGTCCCCTGGAAGTCTTCAATCTGAAGTTTTCCATTTCTTGCACGGTCAACTAAATCGGCGAAAGCGTAAAGGAACTCTTTAAAGTTCATTTTATCCACGCCTTTGATGTTTGGTACCACCAGGTTTCTGGATCCGTCTTTATTCGGAAGATCAACCGCAACTCCGAGATTTACCTGATCCGGAACAACCCGGAAGTGGTCTTTACCATCAAAATGATAGGTGTGGTTGATTGTAGGAAATTCTTTAATCGCCTGAATAACTGCCCAGCAAATAAAATGAGTAAAGGAAGCTTTAGGTTCATTCCTTTTTGTAAGATGTCGGTTTATAATCGTACGATCTTCTACCATCATCTTAACCGGAAGCACACGTAAGGAAGTGGCGGTAGGTACTTCCAGACTTAGATCCATGTTCTCAACAATCTTGGTGGCTACCCCTTTTATCTTCTGGAGGTCGGCATTTTTAGGAGCTTCTGTTTTCTTTTTCTCTTCCCTAACTTCTGCCTTTGGAGCTTCTTTTGTAGCAGTTCCGTTTGTAGCAGCTTCTGTTTTATCAGGTGTTTTTTGTTTTGGAGTTGCTTGTTCAGGTTCAACTCCGTTTAGCTCGTCAAAATATCTTTTCCAATGATCCGGAACAGAATTAGGGTCGCCTTTATATTGCTCATATAGCTCTTCTACTAATGCTGAATTCGGGCCGAAAATGGCTTCAAGTGATTTCAAGGGGAATTTCCTCGTGCGGATTATTTAACTCTTTGAAAAGGTGTAATGCTTTTTGCTTAAAAATGGTTCGATTAACTGATAAATCTTGTTTTGAAAGCGGTTTCAAAGGTACGGAGAAGCAGATTAAAAAACGAGATTCTTTCTAAAAGGAATTAGAAGGGAGGACTTGTTGTTAGTTTCCGCATGACTATCAATCAGGATTACGACGCTATAATTATTGGTTCAGGAATGGGAGGGATGAGTGCCGCCGCAATGCTTTCAAAAGATGGGTTTAAAGTACTCATTTTAGAAGCTGCCTTACATCCGGGAGGGTGCAGTTCATCGTATCCAAGAAAGGGATATGTGTTTGAGTCGGGGGCTACAACCCTAATTGGATTTGATAAAAATCAGCCCTTAAGAAAACTTGAGGAAGAAACGGGAATTCAAATTCCAAGAGAAGAACTTAATCCTTCAATGAAAGTATGGTTGAGTGGAGAACCGATCACCCGATACAAAGATCGGTATGAATGGATTGAAGAAGCAGTAAGAGTTTTAGGGAACAGGAAAGGACAAAAAAAGTTTTGGAATTTAGCCTTTGATCTTTCCGATATAGTCTGGAAAGTATCGTTAAACAATCCTTTTTTTCCACCCTTAAATTTTGGAGAATGGATTAAACTTGCGACTTCAAATTCTCCAAAAGATGTCTGGGTATTAAAGTACGCGTTTAAATCGGTAAAGGAGGTTGCTAAAAAATTTGGTGTTGATTCAGATAAATTCCTTCGCTTTCTGGATGAACAGTTAATGATAACTGCTCAGGCCAAATCGGATGAAACTCCTTTTCTTTTCGGGGCTCCGGGACTCACTTATACAAACTACTCCAATTACTATGTTCCGGGCGGGTTGATTCAAATGATACATACTATCAAAGAATTTATTGAAGAAAAAGGAGGGGCTGTTCATACCAAAGAGGCAGTGATTGAAATAATGAGCAATGAGAAAGGTTTTCTTATCAAAACCAAAAAAGACAAGACTTATAAAACTCCTATTGTTATTTCCAATATCCCAATCTGGAATATGCAGGATATCACGAGAGGAAAAATAAAATCATATTTTGAAGAAGAAGCGGCGGATTTTGATAAAGCCTGGGGAGCCATCACAATGGGCATTGCAACCACCGATACTTACCCGGAGAATCTTGGAATCCATCATCAGATTCATCTGGCTGGAACCAAAGTCCCCTTTACCGAATCTGAATCTATTTTTGTGTCTATGTCAAAGCGAGGCGATACTGACCGGGCTCCAATGGGCGAACGAACACTGAACATTTCCTGCCACGCTAATCCTGAAACCTGGTTTGCAATGGGGAAGGAATATGATGCAAACAAAGAGAAGGTCAGAACATTTATACTCAATCAACTTAAAGAAAAGTTACCCGGCTTTTCAGAGGCTGAGATTAAATTGGCCGATCTGGCAACTCCGGTAAGTTGGGAAAACTGGGTGTTTCGTAAAAAAGGCAGGGTAGGAGGAATTCCTCAAAGCATGGCCCGCAGCTTGCTTAATTGGTCACCAAACGAAACTCCGTTTAAAGGTTTATACCTTGTTGGTGATACTACCTATCCCGGACAAGGAATTCCAGGCGTAACTTTAAGTGGGATCAACGTATATTATCGCGTTTTAAAAAATCATCCAAAACCTGTTTAGCATTGAATCAATTTCAGCCCAATACCCAATTCTCAGTATTTCCGCCAGCTGTTAAGTATTTACTCATTTGGAACGGGATCATTTTTCTGATTACTAAAAGTATGTTTACAGGAGAATGGACACCAATAGGAGGAATATTCGCCCCATTTCTTCCTTTGTTCCCTATAGAAAGTGGCCTTTTTTATCCGTGGCAGCTACTTAGTTATATGTTTTTGCATGGAGATTTGAGCCACATCATTTTTAATCTTTTGGCATTATGGATTTTTGGTCAAGCTATTGAGAATCTTTGGGGTACTAAAAGATTCATAATCTACTATTTATTAACTGGAATCGGTGCCGCTATATTCTACCAGTTTGTAAATATGCTTGAAATATTAGCACTGAAGAATGAGCTTTTGAGTATGGGTTACTCCCCAACTGATCTTGAAGCGTATGTAAAAGGTGGGTTATTCAACCAAAGCTGGCCTGCTGAACTAAAGCAATTCGTTAGGAAAAGTTTAATTCCTACAGTAGGAGCTTCAGGAGCCGTATTTGGAATTCTATTAGCTTTCGGGATGATGTTCCCGAATCAATACATCATTTTATTATTTCCTCCTATTCCGATTAAAGCGAAATATTTTGTTGGAATTTATGGGGCAGTAGAACTGTTTTCAGGACTATCCAGAGCAAACAGTGGCGTGGCGCACTTTGCTCATTTAGGTGGTTTGATTGTTGGCTTTATTCTGATCAAACTCTGGAAGATCAAAAAACCGTATGGTAACTAAATTCGAACATGGCAAATAACTCATTTGGATATTCAGTAAAAAGAGGCTTTGCAGGTATGCCGGATGCAATAAGGTTTTTAATTATTGCGAATACAGTTGTATTTGTACTTCAGCTTATTCTTAAAAACTTTTTCGGGTTTGATCTTGCAATATATTTTGCACTTGTAACGGATGGCTTGATTACAATCTTTCAACCTTGGAGATTATTTACCTATATGTTTCTCCATTCTACTCAGGGGATTTTACACTATCTATTTAATATGTTGATGCTTTGGTGGATTGGTACACCAGTGGAGCAAAGGCTTGGCTCAAGAAGTTTTATAACAATTTATTTTAGTGCTGGATTACTTGGGGCATTGATTGATGTAATTTTATCAATAGCTGGTGTAACAACAGTGGTGGTAGGTGCATCCGGTGCTATATATGGAATAATGGTTGCATTTGCTATGCTTTATCCTAGAATGCCAGTTAGCTTATTTTTTCTACCTCCTATTGAAGCCAGATATCTAATTGGAGGATTTATAGCAATCAACGTGTTGTTTCTTGGAAGCGGTGATCAAGTAGCAAGACTAGTTCATTTGGGAGGTGCTCTTGCAGGATATCTTTTGATGCGTGCATATAATAATGGTACAGATTTGAGTTTAATTCCGAGATACTTTGAATATTTGTTCAGGAAGTTTAAACCTTCCTCATCATCAAAGCCAAGAACCCGTAACAAAAAGATGAGCATTGTAAGTGATGCGGATATTATTGAAGAAGTAGAACAAAGTGAGCTGGATGAGATTTTAGAGAAGATTTCAAAAAAAGGATATGATGCACTATCCAAAGAAGAGAAAAGAAAACTATTTGAATTAAGTAAAAAAGATTAGGGCAAAAAGATGGCGGTAATTAAACGAAGAAAATCTATCCAGGTAATGGTTGGGGATGTTCCAGTTGGAGGAAATGCACCTATTGTGGTTCAGTCTATGACCAATACCGATACTGCAGATATCGATGAAACCGTAGATCAGATTGATCACCTTCACTTGGCAGGTTCAGAAGTTGTAAGAATAACCGTAAATAACGACGCAGCAGCCAAAGCGGTTCCGCATATAAAAGAGAAGCTATTAAACCGGGGTGTTAACGTACCTATCGTTGGTGACTTTCATTATAACGGTCATGTTCTGCTTACAAAGTATCCTGATATGGCCGAAGCATTGGCAAAGTTCAGGATAAACCCCGGGAATACTGGTACTAAAGCAAGAGACGAAAATTTCACAACCATTGTTGAGCAAGCAATTAAATATGATAAACCGGTTAGAATTGGTGTTAACTGGGGTTCATTAGATCAGCAGCTACTTGCACAAAAGATGGATGCGAACAATAAACTTTCCGAGCCAAAATCTGCCAAAGAGGTGATGTTTGATACCATGGTAGAAAGCGCCAAAAGATCTTCAGCGCTTGCTGAAGAAGTAGGGCTTGGTTCCGATAAAATAATTATCAGCTGTAAAATGTCTGGTGTTCAGGACGTAATTGAGGTATATACCAGAATTGCTGAGGTAGTACCTTATGCCTTGCATGTAGGTTTAACAGAAGCTGGCATGGGAATGAAGGGAATGGTAGCCAGTTCTGCAGCCCTTTCAGTAATTTTACAGCGAGGTATTGGCGATACTATAAGAGTTTCGTTAACTCCACAACCAGGTGCAGACCGGGCTTTGGAAGTGCAAGTAGCTCAACAGGTGCTACAATCATTAGGAATCAGGAGTTTTCTGCCTCAGGTTACTTCTTGTCCTGGCTGTGGACGAACAAAAAGTACCTATTTTCAGGAATTGGCGGAAGAGATTCAGGACTATATTGCAGATTCAATGCCCGTTTGGAAAGAAGTTTATCCCGGTGTTGAAGAGATGGACGTAGCAGTTATGGGGTGCGTAGTTAATGGTCCGGGAGAGTCTCGGGCAGCGAATATAGGAATATCACTTCCGGGAACATTCGAAGAACCAAAAGCACCCGTTTATATTGATGGCGAGCACTCAACTACTTTGAGAGGGGATAACATCGGAGGAGAGTTTAGAAAAATTCTGGATGACTATATCGTCAAAAATTATAGTAAGTAAGATTTCAGAATTCGAACCAATCTCAAGCACAAAATTTTCATTTCTTACATAAAAATGTAACCCCTTACATGGCATAAGAGGCCCCGTTTATTTTAAAGAAAACGCTTTCTAAAGGGTATTTATAGAATAATTGGAATCGTATATTTATAATTAACAATGTTTAATATCATATTAAATTGTTAATTATAAATTTTAGGTTCATTAAAAAAAATTATAAAAAAGCCCTTTTCTGCTTGGAAAAATGTAAGCGCTTTCATTATTATATTGTTGTTCGAACCAATGAGTCATAATCAGCGATATGAAAATAAAAATTCTCCTCTCGATCTTTGTATTAAGTCTGATAACAATAACTGCGCAAGCCCAGTATGGAAAAATAAGAGGAGTAATTACTGACTCCGAAACTGGTGAAACCATAATCGGCGCAAGTGTACTAATTGAAGGTACAACTAAAGGTGCTGCTACAAATATTGATGGGGAGTACATAATTCTTGCAGTATCTCCCGGTACTGTTTCTCTAAGAATTTCATATATCGGGTATAATACTACGGTTATTGAAGATGTTCGAATTAATATTGATTTAACTACAGAAATTAATGTCCAGCTAACGCCTGAAACAGTAGAAGGGCAGGAAGTGGTAGTTGTGGCCCAAAGGGAATTAGTAAGAAAGGACGTTACTGCAAGTCTTTCTTCGGTTGGGGCAGAAGAGATTGAGGCTATACCGGTTGAAAATTTTAGCGAAGTTGTTGAATTACAAGCCGGTGTAGTTGATGGTCACTTTAGAGGTGGTAGAACTGGGGAAGTTGGATACTGGGTTGATGGGGTACCAGTCACAGACTCTTTTGATGGAAGTTTGTCTGCCGGAGTCGAAAACGCCTCAGTTCAGGAAGTACAAGTAGTTACCGGTGCTTTTAGCGCTGAATATGGGCAGGCTATGAGTGGTATTGTGAATATTGTAACTAAAGATGGAGGAGATGAGTTTTCTGGTAGTGTACATACATTTGCAGGTGATTATGTTTCAAATAGAGATAATCTTTTCTACAATATTAATGATATAAACCCAATTTCAGTAAGGAATTTGGAAGCGAGTTTAGGTGGTCCGATCATTAAGGAGAAACTTTCATTTTTTGGCTCAGTTAGATATTTCAGTAATGATGGTTGGTTTTATGGTCAGAGGATTTTCAACCCTGAAGATGTAGGTTTAAATAGCTTAAATCAGATAGCCCTTTTAGATACTTCTGGAACAGGAAGCGGGGAAGTTTTTGAAATGAACCCATATGAAAAAATTAATGGTCAATTAAAGCTTACCTGGAATGTAGCAAAAGGCTTAAAAATTGCAATGAATGGAATATATGGAATAGATGAAGGGAAATCAGGGTATGATCACTCTAATAAGTTTTTGCCAACCTTCGCACGAGATCAGTTTACTTCTAACAGAAGTCTTTATTTAAAAGTAACACATCTTTTGTCCAATAGTACTTTCTACGATTTAAGTATTTCAAATAATTACAAGAAATTTGAATCATATGTATTTGAAGACCCATTCGATTCGAGGTATTTACCAAATGATTACGCTGGTTTCAGAGCTCCTAATGTAACCTCAGGATTCAGAGTTGGGGGTACAGATAATGGTAGATACGAAAGAGAAACAGATACATATATAGCTAAATTTGATTTAACAAGTCAGGTTGATAATCAAAACCAGGTTAAGTTTGGGGTAGAATATAGAAAGCATAACCTGAAGCAGGTGGACTTAACATCGATAGTTGTGTCAGAAACAAGTGGTGTGATTGGGTTATTTGATAATGGATCCTACGACGTAGAACCAATTGAATTTTCTGCATATTTACAAGACAAGATTGAGATAGGTAGTCTCATTATTAATGCAGGAGTAAGGTTCGATTACTTCGATGCAAAATTCAGGGTATTTACTGACCCTACCGATCCAAATGTAGTATTTCCTGAACGCCAACCGGATGATTTAAGCCTTGTTTACAAAGATTCTGATGCTACCTATAAATTCAGCCCTAGATTAGGAATTGCTTTCCCGGTTTCAGAGGGTGGTGTGGTTCACTTTTCTTATGGCCACTTTTTTCAAATTCCAAACTTTTCAATTTTATATCAGAACCCCTACTTCAGGCTTAATAGTGGAGGGTCTGGTCTGATTGGTTTGTTAGGGAACGCAAATTTGGAACCTCAAAAAACTGTGAATGGAGAGCTTGGGTATAAGCAGGAGTTAAGTTCAAGCTCAGCTATAGAGATTACTACCTTCTTTAGGGATATAAGAAACCTTGCCGGAACTGCCACAGATGCTATTCAGATAGAAGGTACGTCTGCCCGATATGGAATAATTACAAATTCGGATTTTGGATTTATTAAAGGTGTGGTATTAGCTTTCGATCAAAGCTTTGGAAGAAGTATATTTTTGACTGCGGATTACACCTTCCAGGTTGCCAAAGGAAATTCATCTGATCCTAGCCAGGCATATAATGCTGCCGCAGCAAACGGACAGGTTGAAAAAATAATCATACCATTAGATTGGGATCAGCTGCACACCCTTAATGTTACTGGTTCTTACAGAACAGATAATGGGTGGGGTGCAGCAGCAATCTTTACTACAGGTTCCGGCTTTCCCTATACAAGAGATTATGCTAGTGTAATAACTGGTGTTGTACCACCCAGTGAAATTGATCTGAATAGTCAGAGAAGGCCGTCAATATATAACTTAGATATTAGTGTAACCAAAGACATTGAGCTTTCAGGAAAACAAAGTATTCAACTTTATGCAAGGGCAGATAACGTACTGGATCGTGGTAATGAAAGAGGAATTTTTGGAGAAACAGGAAGAGCGACGTACTCCCTATACCAGACTCAATTAGACACACGCACTTTCTTTGGAGACCCATTCTTTCTAAATCAAAACTATACCCGACCGGATTTTTATAATGAGCCAAGAAGAGTAGTATTTGGCTTCAGATACAGATTTTAACAACTATTTTAAGAAACAGATACGATGCTAAAAAAGTCAATTATAAGTTTACTTTTCTTCTTCATGGCCTTATCAGCAGTTGCGTATGCTCAACAAGCTAGCATACCGGAATTTTTGAGGGATCCTCAATACCGATCCAGTAGGATTTATGAAAAAAACTCCACCTCTGATGGTAACAGAGTTCTTATTACTTTCTTTAACAATGGTCTGTTAGGCGGTGTCGGGGAGGCTCGTGGTGAATGGCCAAGAGGTTCAGGAGTGAACTATGTTGGTGACGTATCTCCTGTTGTATCACTGGAAATCCCAGTCGATACTGATGGTGATGGAGTTGCTGATACTCTTTATCAACACAGTTTAACTAACAGGGGGCCAAGAGCTGGACAAGGGCCTCGTGCCGGTCAGGTTGATTTTTGGGGTTTTGAGCCGATGGCTGGGTTTGCACTCAATGATGATGTAAATGATCGACCAGCAATAAGTACAGATCCCGGAACCTGGCCAGAAAGATGGCCTGATCAACCAGATTGGATTGATGGCTCTGGTAATGCAGAATGGAATGGTTTTTTTGGAAGAGACATCTTTAATGCTGATTTCGAAACATATTTCTGGGTTGATGATCATAACGATAAGTTTATGCAAACTCCAACCTTCAATCCTTACGGGTTCCAACCTGATTCAACTGACTTTTCAAGAGATGGTCAGGGTTTGGCGATGAGCGTAAGAGGACTACAATGGAGTCAATTCCTTGCTCAGGATGCTATGTTCTACATTTATGAACTTACCAATACCAGCACTACAACCTATCCCCGTGTTTCAGTTGGTTTGGTTGTTGGTACAGCGGCTGGTGAAAGTGCAATTAGCGGAAGCGGTGATACGCAAGATGATCTTGCTTTCTTCGATCAGGCAAATAGAATTGTGTATTCATGGGACGCTGATGCAACTAATGGTGATGGTAATGATGTAGGATATGTTGGTTATGCGTTTATGGAAAGTCCCGGAGATCCGAATGATGGGATTGATAATGACGGAGATGGTGATCCAAATGAATTGAATATAGATGGTTTTCCTTATGTAAATCCTTCTCTCGCAGGAACTAATAATACTTTTACAAGCCTGGATTTTGAGCCAAGAGTTATCAATCCCGGAGACCCGATCATTCTTATAGATGTTCAAACTGGTGAGCGATCTTATGTGTTCATGGAAAATGGACCCATGGAAGTTGTTTCTCAGGGTATTACTTACAATTTAACTCCTGGAATTACCTTAGAAGAATCAACGAAGCAGATTACGAATAGGGGTGATATTGTTACTGTTACCAGAAAAGATTTAATTGACGAAGATTTGGATGGAATTATCGATGAGAATGCTCAGCTTCATTTCGAACGAAGACAACAGTCAATAACGGGTGAAATCATTACTCTTCCTGCATTAAAGTATAAAAATTATGTTGGTTTTGCTGAGAGAGTGGGAACAAATACTCCAACCAGACAAGATTCTATCGATTTTGGATTACTTAATCCAATGATTGATGAAGCCGGAGATGATGGAATTGACAATGATGGTGACTGGGATCCATTAACGGATGATGTTGGGGCTGATGGTAGATCAGGTACAGGCGATGAAGGAGAAGGCGATGGAGTTCCATCTGACGGAGAGCCAAATTTTGATCGATTGGACAAAGATGAAACAGATCAGGTTGGTCTTTCAAGCTTTTATTACTTTACTCCTCCAGGAGCAGTGAGGCTAAATGAAGACGAGGTTGTATGGGATGCAATGGCACCTGGTTTTTTCACTCCTAATTCTCAATTGCAAGAAGATTTAAACAATGGGGGTGTAGACGGGGATTTTATTTTTAGCTCGGGATATTTCAGGTTAGAACCTGGTCAAACACTCAGGTTTTCACTGGCATTGGTTTATGGAGAAGACCTTGCAAACATCACGAACAATGTAAAAACCGTTCAGGAAATTTATGACCGGAACTACAATTTTGCCCGCCCACCTGAAAAACCAACTCTAAAAGCTGCTGTTGGTGATGAAAGAGTAACACTGTACTGGAATAGTATTGCTGAACAAAGTGTGGATCCAGTACTTGGTCAGGATTTTGAGGGATATAAAATCTATAAAAGTACAGAACCAAATTTTCTTGATCCTGATAGGATCACAGATGCATTTGGAAATGACGCTCTTCTGAAACCGATTGCTCAATTCGATCTTAATAATGGAATAAAGGGACTTTGGCAAGCAGCGGAAGATACATCCTCCGGAAATCAGGGTCCTTCTTACGTTTATAACCCAGATTTGGCAGAAAGGGTAAGAGGCGTTCCATTTTACCTAGGTGATGATACAGGTCTTGCTCATTCCTTTGTAGATACGAATGTAGTAAATGGCCAAACCTATTATTACGCATTAGTAAGTTACGATAGGGGTAGCGTAGATTTTTATCCAGCTGAGAATAATTTTTCAGTTACAGTTCGTGAAAATGGTTCAGTAATTACAGATATAAATGTTGTAGAAGTAGAACCAAATACCTCGGTATTAGGATATGAAGCTGGTAACGTTACCAGTGAGATTGTACAAACTTCTGGAGCTGCAACCGGGGATGTATTTATAGAAGTACTAGACCCACTGTTCTTAGGTGATAATACCCTATATGAAATCACTTTTGATGGTTCAGATGAATTGAGAGCAGCTACTTATTCTGTTTTTGCTGATGGAGATTTGATATTAGAAGATGCTGAAATTGGAGCTTCAGAGTCTAATATTTTTGACGGAATGCGTGTTGTTTTTCAGAATGATTTGAATCGTTACGATGTTGATAATTCATCCTGGAATAATCCAGAAGGAATGATAGAAGTACTTGTACGTGAAGGCACGTTAAGTAACAGCCCGTTCTGGCAATTTCAAGGGATCAGAGCTCCATACGACTATGAGGTTATATTCTCAGATCAGATTATTGCTGCATCATTGGATACGGTTAATGGAACAGGCTTCCAGGCAAGAAATACCCCTTCAGTACCAACTTTTTTCAAAGTTAGAAATGCTACTACAGGTGAAGACGTGCCATTTGCACTTGATGAAACTCAGGGAACAGCAGATGGAATGCTTGGTGATCGTGAGTTCGTATATATATATGACACTTTTGGTGATTCGTTAAGTATGACCTATGAATTCAGAATCAGATACGAAAATGTTATCGGCCAAGGAAGGGTTCCAACCGGAGACTTACCTGAAGATGGAGATGTATTTACTATCAGGACCTACAAATCATTCCGAGACAATGATACTTTTGAATATTCTACAAGCGCATCAAATGTTAATAATGAAGTGGCAAAGTCTGAGCTCGATTTAGTTAGGGTGGTTCCTAATCCTTATGTGGCAGCAGCAAGTTGGGAAGGCAAACTTCCGCCTACTGTTACAAGTGGTAGAGGGGAGAGAAAGATTCAGTTTCAGAATGTGCCACTAGGTTCTGTAATCAGAATATTCAGTGTTAGAGGAGATCTGGTTCGTGAACTTCGACACGAAGACACTATTGATCGTGGTTATGTGGATTGGGATTTAAAAACCAGAGAGAACCTGGAGGTTGCATACGGAGTGTATTACTACCACCTGGAAGCTCCCGGGGTTGGTACAAAAACAGGAAAGATCGCACTTATTAAATAATCAGCTATGAATTTTTTAAATAAAACATTCAAAATCAGTGCACTTACTTTAGTAACTCTCATTAGTTTAGTAGGTGAAAGTTTTGCCCAGGACAAAGTGGCAAGTACAGCTGCTCAGTTTTTGGGAATTTCATCCGGAGCGAGAGGTTCAGCTATGGGAAGTGCCTACGTTGCTTTAAGTGATGATGCAAGTGGTATGTATTGGAATCCTGCTGGTATTGCCAGAACGCAGAATAGTTTGGTATCATTTTCTAACATGAACTGGTTTGTAGATACACAAATTCAGGATGCAGCGGTTATAATCAATGGAGATGAAAAAGGTAAATTTGCCCTTTCTGTTCGAGGAATTAATTATGGTGAAATTGATGTAACTACGATCGAGCGACCTGAAGGAACAGGAGAGCGTTTTACCCCAACAGATTTAACTCTTGGGTTCTCTTATTCCCGGTTTGTTACCGAAAAGTTTTCACTTGGAGCAACAGCAAGATATGTTCAGCAAAAAATTTGGAATGAGTCGGCATTGGGATTCGGAATTGATTTAGGTATGATTTATACAACAGATTTCAGGAATCTGAAAATCGGTATGTCTATCCTTAATTTTGGTACAGATATGAAATTAAGTGGAGATGATCTGAGAAGAGCTATTGATATTGATGAAAGTATAGAAGGGAATAATGAACGCTTAGAGGCTTTTCTAGGAGTAAAAAGCTGGCCTATGCCACTAATATTTCGTGTTGGGATTGCTATTGATGCTGTTGATATTGAAAATCATAAGGTGGTATTTGCCTTAGATGCTAAGCATCCAAACGATAACTCAGAAAGTTTGGATGTTGGTATTGAATATGGTTTTAATAATTTAATCTTTCTTAGAGGAGGGTATAGAAGCCTGTTTAGCTCTGAGATCGAAGATCAAAGTTTTACTGCAGGATTTGGATTGGAGTACGTGTTTAGCGGAGTAAAAGCAAATCTTGGTGCGGCTTATATGACTCACGAATATTTGGACAATCCACTTATGTGGACCATAGAAATTGAATTTTGATTATCCGGAAATCCTAAAAATAAATACATGGAGAAACAATGATACAAACAATAAATAAATACTGGTTGAATTCATTTGTTGGGGCTTGCATTCTGCTTGTTCTTGCAATTGACGTTCAGGCACAAAATTTAAGTACTACCTGGGAGCGTAGCGCTCGTACGGGAGCTGCAGAAGTAGCACCTGCTTGGTTTACTGCTGGCTCGGTTAGAGGTATGGCTTATGGTACCGTTGGAGGTAACGAAAGAGTCTATGCCGCTGACAGAGCGAATAATACTATCCGGGTTATGGACGCAGCTACTGGAGCGGATATAACCCCGACTACTGCTTTCGACCTGTCAGGTGTAGGAGGTGGAACTTTTCCAATGAATGACGTTGAAGTTTCTGATGACGGTGTAATTTTCTTAGGGAATCTTGCGGGAGACGCATCAACTTCACCATTTAGACTATACTGGTGGACATCTGAAGGAGGAGCTTATGCAGATTCTTTAACAATTACTACTTCATCTGCTCAAAGAATCGGAGACAAGTTCACTGTAAAAGGTTCAGTTGCGGACAACTCAGTTGAAATCTGGCTTCCTGTTTCAGGATCAAACCCTGGAATTGTTTACGTTCTTACTACTACTGACAATGGTGCAACTTGGGATATTGATACTATCACTCTTTCAGGTTCAAATGTTGCTATTCCATCAAACTCAGATGCTACTCCATTGGAATTAGGAAGAATGGGAGACTTTTATATTGTTGGAAATGGAACTTCTCCAAAAAGATATGACTCAAACGGAGTTTACATTGCAGACAGCCAGTTCCCGGCAGCTAATTATACAGGATCAAGAAACGGGCTAAGCTCGTTTATGTATAATGGCGAGAGTCATTTATCGGTATATACATACAGACTTGACGGAACAAATACCGGTAATAAAATTGGTCGAGTATATGTGTATAACGTATCGGATACAACATCTCCTATGACGGTTGCAGAATCTCCGCTGATGGGCGATGACGCTGATGGAGCTAATGCTATTCATGGTGAAGCAAATGTTAGAGTAAACATGGATGGAACCTATGATGTATTTGCTCTGGACGGTGCAAATGGATTTGCAGCTTATAATTATGAGCCAGAGAAGTTTGATGTAACATTCCAGGCAGACATGAGTGGGTTTATTGACTCCGCTGCTTTCATTCCTGGTGAGGATTACGTTACAGTGGCTGGTTCTATGAACGGTTGGGATGCATCTGCTGATACCCTTACTGATGGTGATGGAGATGGTATCTATTCAAAAACTCTAAGCTTAACTGCAGATACATACTTCTATAAGTTCGTAGTAGATGCTGGTCGTTTAAGCCCTAGCCCTACCTACGAAAATGGTGATAACAGAGAAGTTGTTGTAACCAAAGATACTACGCTTGTTTCTGATGAGCCAAATGTTCCTTATAGCGACTTAACGGGTGCTACCTTTGGTGAGGTTCAGTTGTTCTTCCAGGTAAATATGGAAGTACAAATCCTTAATGGTAACTTCGATCCAAATAATTCTGAACACAATGTTGTAGTTGCGGGCGGTATGAATGGTTGGAGTACTACTGCTAATAAACTTACTGCTGGTCAAACTGAAGGTATATATGAAACTACAATCACTATTAACCCGGCTGCTATCCCACAAAATTGGGCGTACAAGTTCGTTCTCAACAATGGAGAAACTCTTTGGGAAAGTGGAGCAGATAAAATCATTGGAGTTACAGAAGCCAATCTTTTCGAAGGAAAATATGTTGCGGTTAACAACACTGGAACCCCTCCTTTCTTCGATGGAATTACACTGGATGATATATTCGCACAAGAAACAGAAGTAGTTTTTGAAGTAGATCTACGTCCAGCTTATTATCACCTTGCTGATAGTATGAAGCTACCAGAAGACGTACAGATTTCAGGTCAGTCTGGTGTTGCAACATCAATCGACTTCTTAGCAGCTAATGGTCCACTAGTTACAGGTGGAGGTTGGGACGATTGGGGTAACGGATTAGGAAACGATCCCGATCTGGTATTAAACGATAATGGTGAAGACGGTGATTTAGTAGCCGGTGACAGCGTTTGGTCATTTACCCGAACCTTTGCTGTTGGAGAAGCGAAAAAAGGTGCATTTAAATTTGGAGTAAATGGTCTTGATAATGAAGCCGGTGTTGGTGCTGACCATTCTTTAACTATTGAAGGAGATCGAGTCTCATTCATTTTTGGAGCTGTAGTTCGTGCAGATTCTACTTATGATGACTTGTACGACCCATACATTCTTGCTACCGAATCTGGTCCGGTTGTGGTACGCCGTGGTGGTGAAAACGACAACGGTATTACTATACCTACAGAAACCATTGATGAACCAGGTAGATTTGAACTTAACCAAAACTACCCGAACCCATTCAATCCATCTACAAATATCAGCTTTACCCTTCCAGTTAGTTCTCAGGTAACACTAAAAGTGTATAATCTGTTGGGACAGGAAGTGGCTACTTTGGTGAATGGACGACTAGGATCCGGACCACACACAGTGCAGTTCGATGCTAGTGGGTTATCATCAGGTATGTATTTGTACCGAATCGAAGCAGGTTCGTTTGTACAAAACAAGAAGATGATGCTTATCAAATAATTTAGTTTTAAAGTCTTTTCTCGCAGGCACCCTGGCCGGTGCCTGCGTATTTAAAAATTTAATTTGTGGCTTCTACGATTTACGACATAGCAAAGCAGGCGGGGGTAAGTATTGCCACCGTATCCAGAGTATTTAATCAGAGCAATAGCGTTTCTGATCGTACCCGAAGGAAGGTTCTGGATGTTGCAGAAGCTGTGGGTTATCATCCTCAGGCCTATGCCCAAGGTTTAGCGAGTAAAAAGAATAACACCATCATGGTAGTTGTTCCTGTCATTTCTAACTATTTCTTCATGGAAGTCTTAGGTGGAGTTCAGGATAAACTTGGTGAGCTAGGATATGATCTGAGTATATTTAATGTTACTGCAGGGGATGATCTTTTCGAACAGGTCGAACATGTTCTCAAGCGTCGTTGGGCTGAAGGTTATTTATTTATTTCTATTCATTTAGAAGATAAACAATGGAGGCAGTTTACTAAGTATAACGTGCCTATAACACTAGTAGATGAACATTTTGAAGGTTTTGACTCTGTTAGTGTGGATAATATTCAAGGGGCATACAGAGCAACAAAGTGTTTACTTGATAAAGGATTCAGAAGAGTCGCTTTGCTCTCAGCTCTTAAATCTTCCAAGCCAATTCGTGATCGACTAGTTGGCTATAAGAAAGCCTTAAATGAAAAAGGAATTCCATTTTGTGAATCCCTTATTGTTTCGGGTGAATCACTTTACCGTGATGGATTTACCGAACGTGGTGGCTACGAAGCTATGATTAAAATGCTGAATATGGACGAAATTCCTGAAGCGTGTTTTTGTGCGTCAGATATTCAAGCTGTAGGGGCATTAAAAGCAATGAAAGATATGGGAATTCATATTCCCATTATTGGCTACGATGATATAGAGCTTTCTGAGTATATCGGCCTTTCAACTATTCGCCAACCAATGAGAGACATGGGTTTTTATGCGACTCAAAATCTGGTTGAACGCATGAAAAATCACGACAAAGCGATATCACAAACTATTTATTCACCAGAGTTAATTCACCGCTCTTCAACCGATTAATTAAAAAGTAATGAGACATAAGTTACTATTGAAAGCCCTAATTCTGATTGTTCTTTTTGCACTTCCAGTAGTCGCTCAAGACTCTGTAGATGTTACATTCAGATACTACCCTGAGAATACTGTAACAAGAGTAATGCTTCCGGGAGAGTTTAATAACTTTGGACCGAACACTAACGGAGTTATTTCTCCTACAGCGCCCTCATTAATGGAGTACGATTTTGGAGGACAATTTTGGTTTAAGACAATTCGACTTGAAGTGGGTGGTGGGACCTCTTTAAATAATAGTGAGACCGGGTATCGATATAAATTTCATGAGCACTACAATGCTTCGGGCTCTAACTACGCCTGGCTTTCAGATCCATTAGTAAGTGAAACTTCTGGTAATTTTGGTGACTCATGGGTAAAGATTACACACCCAATGATCTTTCAGTTTCAACCAAAAAATAATTCTGTTTTCCAACTCCAAAGTCCTGAATTTACTGCTACTGTTGCGGCAAAAGATGCTGATCCAATAAGTGTTGTTAACTCCAAGATTTTTTTAAATGGTCAGGAGGTAGATACTTTCGAAGGGTTTTATAATCAAACACTTCAAATTCTTACTATACCTGATGTATCTAATTTAGGGGCTACTTTTAATGAAGGTACAAATAGTCTGAAATTAGTGGCGGTAACTGAGATGGGTGAGACTATTTCTGATTCCACTCAATTTACTTTTATTGGAGTTCAGGATAATACTGCTCCTCGTCCTTCTGGTTTAGAGGATGGTATTACTTATGGTGAAGACGGTACTTCTGTACTCTTCTCATTATTTGCTCCTTACAAAGACAACGTATTTCTAATTGGTGACTTTAATGATTGGAATGTCGATTTAGAATATCAAATGAAGCGAGATTCCATTAGTACAGATAGCTTGTACTTCTGGTATGAACTAACCGGGTTAAATCCTGGGCAAGAATATGGTTTTCAGTATTTGGTAGATGGAGAAATCAGAATAACAGATCCTTATGCAGAATTAGTGCTAGATGAATTTAACGATGAGTTTATTTCGGAATCTGTTTTTCCAAATCTCAAGGAATACCCATCAGGAAAAACTAATGATCTTGTCGGAGTAATAACTCCTGGTAAACCTGAATACCAATGGGAGGTAACTGATTTTCAGAAACCCGCGAATGATGAGTTGGTTATTTATGAGTTGTTGTTGAGAGATTTCATTGCAGACCATAGCTACAAAACGCTTCTAGATACGTTGGATTATTTATCAGATTTGGGTATTAATGCCATTGAGTTTATGCCTATTAACGAATTTGATGGGAACGAAAGCTGGGGATACAATCCTTCTCTACACGGTGCATTGGACAAATACTACGGCAGTCCGGACGACTTTAAAAGATTTGTGGATGAAGCCCACAAAAGAGGCATTGCAATTATCATCGATGTAGTTCTCAATCACTCTTTTGGACAGAACCCGATTGTGCGATTATGGAATGAAGGGGACTATGGGAATCCTACTTCACAAAATCCTTACTTCAACACATCAGCGCGGCATCCGTTTAATGTTGGATATGATATGAATCATGAGAGTCCATCCACCAGGTATTATTCTAAAAGAATGATGAAATACTGGATAGAAGAGTACAAAATCGATGGCTACCGGTTTGATTTAAGTAAAGGTTTTACGCAAACCAATAACCCTGAAAATGTTGGTGCCTGGAGTGCCTATGACCAATCAAGGGTAAATATTTGGCTCGATTACTCTTCCTATATTTGGAGCATTGATCCTGATGCGTATGTGATTTTGGAGCATCTTTCAGATAATAGCGAGGAAAAAGTACTTGCAGATGCAGGAATGATGCTTTGGGGAAATATGAATCATGAGTATAACGAAGCTTCTATGGGGTATTCCTCAAATCTTTCGGGAGTTTTATCTGAAAACAGAGGGTTCAGTGACAGGCATCTTGTAAGCTATATGGAAAGCCATGACGAACAATGGATGATGTTTAAGAATAGAAGTTTTGGTAATTCGTCAGGAGATTATAATGTAAGGAATTTGTCAACGGCGTTGGATCGGCAGGAGTTGGCGGGAGCCTTCTTTTTTACATTGCCAGGTCCAAAAATGTTATGGCAGTTCGGAGAAGTGGGTTATGGCTACGGAAATAATGGAGAAGAATGTCTGAAGCCAGGATCAGGAAATGGCGATTGTAAAGCCTCTGATCCAGGCAGAACAGATAAAAAACCAATTCGGTGGGACTATTTTAGCGATCCGGACCGTGTTGATCTATACAATACCTGGGCAGATATCATCAATCTAAGAAGAAGCTCTCCTGTTTTCACAAATCCTGATAATACATTCTATGCACTTTCAGGCTCTGTGAAGTATGTAAGGATGTTCCATTCAGATTCTGATGTAGTGATCATCGGTAACTTTGGTGTTACTTCTACCAATCAAAATGTAGATTTTACTAGAGACGGAACCTGGTACGATTTCTTTGGTAATTCATCCATTGAAGTTTCCGGCGGTGTTTCTAATATGGATTTAGCCCCTGGCGAGTTTAAGATATTTACAACTAAGCAGTTTAGCATTGGCACTTCTTCAGAAGAATATGATGGGAATGAAGGGCCAAAAACATTCAAGCTTCATCAAAATTATCCCAACCCATTTAACCCTTCTACAACTATAAACTACGATGTTGCCAGAAATGGACTTGTATCTATTGAAGTGTATGATGTGGTAGGTCGTAGAGTAGCGGAACTGGTAAATGAAGTTAAATCGGCTGGAAGTTACGCCGTTCAATTTGATGCAAGTAGCCTAAGCAGTGGAATTTATTTTGCAAGATTTGAGGCTGGATCAGCTGTTCAAATCCAGAAAATGACCTTAGTGAAATAACATGAAAGCAACACGATTTTTTGTTACGCTTTCAGTTTTACTTCTTGCATGCCAGAAGCAGGTTGAGTTTCAGGGTTCTCAAATTATAGGATTGGCAAGCCCTATAAGTCTGGGTTTCGAATCAAATAGAAATTATATTGGAAGATTTCTTTATTGATGCCGATCTGGTAACTAAAGTAGTTGCTCCTTCTGGCTTAACAGCTTCTAAAGCACAGGATGGCATAATTACTTTGGAAGGAACCATTTCAAAGCCTCTGGACGTGCTTACCGTAACAGCAGACGGGGAACAGTATTCTATTCTTTTAAAGAAATCCACAAAAGAAGAAGTTGAAATAGTATTCGATCCTAAA
>JBLLNP010000017.1:0-100955 GCA_048058975.1 Balneola sp. | reverse complement strand
GGGAACCTCCCGGGTCGTGAATACTCCAAGGTTTCGGTGCATGGGAAGGATGTAATCCTCTTTTTTGCTGGATAGCGTAACCCCAACGGCAATAGCTTCTTGCCCTATTCCAGAAAACCATTTACTGATTTTATTCTGGCGTAGAAGATTAAGCATACGTTCTTCAATTCGCCGGGGGAGAAGCAACGCCTTATAGATATCAAGCGCTTTAGTTTTCGGAAGTTTTTCTTTGGTTTCGATCACAGACTCTACATCAATATTATTTAAAGTTGTCATCCCGGACTTGATCCGGGATCTGTGAAGAATGATTCGTTGATACAAAGAGTTTCACTATCGAAGTTGTTTCCACTACAGATCCTGAAACAAGTTCAGGATGACGACAATCTTTGGGATTACATGTAGGATATAATTCTCTTTCTGTTAATTGAATCATTCTTAATTGAATATTGAAAACTTACCACCCCAATAGGTACGCAAAAATGAGCGGAGCAACAATAGTGGCGTCCGATTCAATAATAAATTTTGGTGTGTCTATCCCCAGTTTTCCCCAGGTAATTTTCTCGTTAGGAACCGCACCAGAGTACGATCCAAAACTGGTAGTAGAATCACTGATCTGGCAGAAATAACTCCAAAGTGGAGCGTCGATCCCCAAATCCTGATCCAGCATAGGTACCACGCAAATAGGGAAGTCTCCGGCAATACCGCCACCAATCTGGAAAAAACCGATCCCATTCTCAGAATTTTTCTGGTACCAATCTGCTAAAAATATCATGTACTCAATACCCGATTTCATAGCATTTGGAACAGTTCTGCCCTCAATACAGTGCGAAGCGAAGAAATTACCACAGGTGGAATCTTCCCAGCCTGGTACAATAATCGGAATGTTCTTTTGAGCGGCTGCCAGCAACCAGGAATTTTTTGGATCAATCTGATATTCACCTTCTAAATCACCTGAGAGAAGAATATCATAGAAACTCATCGGGAAAAAACGCTTACTGTTTTCACTTGCATCAACCCAACGCTTTACCAAATGCTCTTCTATAGCACGCATGGCTTCCATTTCGGGGATGCAGGTATCTGTGACACGATTAAAATGATTATCGAGCAACTCCTGCTCATCCTGAGGGCTTAAGTCCCTATAATTAGGGATGCGTTTATAGTGATTATGAGCCACTAGATTGAACACATCTTCCTCAAGATTAGCGCCTGTACATGTGATGATATGCACTTTATCCTGACGGATCATTTCCGCTAATGAGATACCTAATTCGGCGGTGCTCATAGCTCCAGCCAGAGTAACCATCATCTTAGCACCAGAATTCAGCTGATCTTCGTAAGCCTTTGCAGCATCAACTAATGAGGCTGCGTTAAAATGACGATAGTGATGTAGAATAAAGTTTGAAACTGGTCCTTTAGTTGTCATCGTATCCGAGTATGGTTAGCATATTTTCTACGTTCTGTTCTTCCCTGTAAACATGATCAACAATGTTCCCGTCATCGTCAAGGTCAACAACCACTTGCTTTGGTGAAGGGATCAGGCAATGTTTAATTCCTCCATATCCACTTATCGCATCCTGATATGCTCCTGTATGGAAAAAACCAATATAAAGAGGTTCGGTATCTGAATCAGAGTAACCCGGCAAAAGAATCTGCTGGTTTAGTTGTTCTGAATTGTAATAATCGGAGTGATCACAGCTTATTCCTCCGATATTTACGCGTTTGTACATCTTATCCCATTTGTTCAAAGGAAGAAGAATAAATTTTTCGTTGATCGACCAGGCATCCGGGATGGTATTCATCAGGCTGTTATCAACGATATACCAAAGCTCGGCATCGTTTTGTTGCTTTTGCTCAAGTACTTCAAAAATTACTGCACCGCTTTCTCCAACAGTATATTTACCAAATTCGGTATATAAATCGGGTTCTTCTATACCGGCATCATTACAGGTTTCCTTTACGTTTCGAACAATCTCATTCACTATGTATTGGTAGTCATATTCAAAGCTGAGGGTATTCTGAATAGGGAAGCCTCCACCAATGTTTAATGCTCTCAGAGAAGGGACAAGCTTTTTGATTTGGGTATAGAGAGAAAGTGCCTTTTGGAATTCACCCCAGTAGTATAAAGTGTCATTAATCCCTGAATCCACAAAAAAGTGAACCATAACCAGCTCAAAGCGGGGATTCCCAATAATTTTATTTCTTACCAGTTCAAGAATTTCACGTTTATTAATCCCCAAACGAGAAGTATAATAGGCGGCACCAGGATCTTCCTCAATCGAGATTCTAAGCCCGATTTTGATGGGCTCATCCACATCAAGAGCTTCGAGTTTAGCCAGTTCTTTAGGACTGTCTAATACCGTAATAGAATTTTTGAATCCTGCTTTTAAAAGCTTCCCGATTTTTTTGATATAATTTTCTGTTTTGTAGCCATTATGAACAATGATTTTATCTTTATTGATTCGTTCATTTTCGTACAGCCGGTCAATCAAATCAATATCGAAGGAAGATGAAGTCTCCAATGATACATTTTCTTTGAGGGCGGTTCTGATTACATGGCTGAAATGGCAGCATTTTGTACAGTAACAAAATTCGTACTTCCCTTTATAATCAAACTCTTTTATCGCGTTATCAAAATATCCCCGTGCTTCGCGAATCTGTTCTCTTATTTTTGGGAGGTAAGTAAGCCGGAAAGGGGTTCCGTGTTTGTTAATAAGGTGTTTTAAATCTACTCCATTAAAGGATAAATACCCGTTAATAAGTTCAAATCCATTTTGTGGGAAGTAGTATGTTTGCTCAATAAGTTCTTTGTAGGTATTTCTCATTTAAAGGGTTAATTAAAACGGAAAATAAAGTTCAAATTTATTCAGTTTATTCGTCAATAAAAACGAATGCTTTGGTTATTATTCCATAATGAAATCGGGAACCGTACTTGGTCTTAGTTTGAAATTTTTTTCTATAATTCTATGGATTAGTTTGTGGTCATTATCCGTTGTTGCCCAAAATGTTATTGTAATTAAAGAAGAGGGCATTGAGATTGATATCCCTGCTGAGTTGAGGACACAGTTTCTGAAAAACAATGTTGAGCCAGAAGTGATTTTAAAAACCTGGTACTCGTCAAAAGGTTTTTTTAACGCATCAATCAGGGAAATAAGTGATGATGAATACGAGGTGAGAAAGGGTTGCAGATTCACAATTGATGTGATTTCTGTAACAGGCTTTGATCAGTTTAAATTTTCTGGTTTGGAAGGTGAGCTTTATTCTGATTATATGTTAGAGCTTGAGATTGATAGAATGCTGGACGAGCTTGAATCCCTCGGTTTTCTTTTCGCGAATATATCTATCGAATCTCTTACGCCAGAAACTAATGCGTGTGAAGTGGAGATAGTCCTTGAAGTTGACTCAGGTCCGACATTTTTAACATCAGAGATTCTTTTTCCCGGTGCACGTACAAACAATGCAGAGTATTTAGCGCGTATTTCCGGGTTTCGGGATTCCGTATTGATAAGCCAATCTTTACTTGATGAACTTCATTCAAACTTGCAACAAAGCGAGTTATTCGAGGAAGTAGCGTTTCCTGAAGTCTATGTTGAAGAAAGCAGGGCAGTGATTGTGATTGCTGTTCAGGAACGCACGTTAAACCAATTTGACGGCCTTTTAGGCTATGTGCCGGATCAAAATGGAAACGGTCAACTTGTAGGCGACTTTGAACTTTCTTTATGGAATGTATTAAATCAGGGTAATGGGATTGATTTACAGTATCAAAGGCTACGGCCGGAAACCACACGTTTAAATATCGGTATTTCTCAGGACTGGTTTGGTTCAATCCCGGTAGGACTTGGATTCAATTTTAACCTTTATCAAAACGATACTACGTACCAGACCCGCAATTTAAGCCTGAATTCTTATTACAAGATTAACAGAGGCCTAAAGTTGACCGGAGAAATTGGTCAGGTTTCTTCCGTTTCATCAAATACAACTCCTTTAATCCGGGAACCCGATGGGAAGAAAAGATACGGGCAACTGGGTTTCAGATATTCAACAGTAAACAATATTGACGTTCCAACACGAGGGATGGCACTTTCTCTTCATTTTGGGGCCTCCAATAAGAGTGTAGAAATTGACTCCATAGCCGCATTTACACAGCGCTTTATTCAATCTGAAGCTTCTTATTACATACCTGTTACTTCTAAAAATGTGATTGCTTTTTCAGCAGAAGCATTCTTATTGGATTCTGATAAAATTACAGAAAATGATTTAATCCGTTTTGGTGGAGCAAATTCATTCAGAGGATACTCAGAAGAACAATTTTTTGCCTCCCGGCTGATTTGGACCGATTTGGAGTATCGTTTTCTTGTAAATCGATATTCCTACCTTTTTTTATTTGGAGCGATTGGTAGTTATCACCGCCCGAAACTATTAACTGAGAATGACAATAGCTTCAAAGCTTCCGATTTTCTCTATTCAACAGGCTTTGGTCTTAGTTATAAAGTTCGAATTGGAAGAATCAAATTTGCTTATGCAATCTCTCCCGAGGATGGTTTAGGAAATGGAAAAGTGCATTTAGGGATTATTACTCGACTTTAATTAGAAAAATAAGTTTCTAATAGTGTACTCCCCAGACCTAAGACCGAAACCATTTATTAAAAGTTTCTCTCTTTTGTAACATTTCTTGACTTCAATCCTCATCCAATTTGATTTACGTTGGCAATATATTTGAAAAGGGTTACAGTGAAGAAAACTCTAGGTTATTTATTATTCTTACTTTTGGGGAGCTATGTCTCTATAGTGAATGCAAAAGTAAATTTTATATATGTGCAAGCGGATTCAATTGAGTATTCACAAGTTAGTTTAAAGACAGATTCTACTAGAATTGATGTATTAATCATAAAGATAAGAGAAGTCCGTTTTTCGAACCCCGAGCTTGCTAAAATGTATGCCGATACAGCATTGGAACTTTCTCAACAATTAAATCTCAAGTCAAGAGAAGCCGAGATATTTAACCAGTTGGGAATTATGGCGAGCGTGAAAGGAGACTCACCCAATGCATTGCAATACTTTTTAAGAGTTCTGGAGGTGCGTCAAGAAATAGAAGATTTATCCGGGGTTGCAAGAATTCAAAATAATCTTGGTATTCTTTATAAAAATCTGGGTGACTTTGAGCGATCACTTCAATTTCATAGTGCATCACTAGAATCCAAGAAGGAGCAGGGAGATTCTCTTGGTATTGCACGAAGTTTGAATAATATTGGCGAAATATTTCAGCAACAAGAAAAGATTTCTGATGCTAGATCTTATTTTGAAGAATCTCTTGAATTAATGCTTCCTCTTGGTTTCAAGGAAGGATTAGCAGCTATTTATAATAACCTTGGAGAAGTAAATAAACTTGAAGGGGATATTAGTAAGGCGATTCAATTTCATGAACAATCTCTTTTAATTGAAAAGGAGTTAGGAAACAGTTCGGGGGTAGGCTTTAGCTACATGAATATCGCTTCATTGTTTTTGTTAGTTGATCAGCCTGAAATCGCCATCAAAAATTATAAAGAAGCCGTTTTATATTTTAAGCAGGTAAATGATCTTTCGGGATTACAGAACGCATATAAAGATTTAGCAAGCACATACTCTGAGCTGGAAAATTTTCAAGAGTCGCTCCATTATTTCCAACTCCAATCTGGTTTGAAAGATAGTTTGGTTTCTGTAGAAAGAAATAGACAGATTGCTGAATTGCAAACTAAGTACGAATCAGAGAAACAGAAACAGGAGATTGAACTGCTTAACGAGCGGTCTGCTATGCAAGAAGCTCAAATAAGTCAACAAGCTAAGATTCGAAATCTTCTTGTTGTTATTACCGCTCTCTTGTTCGTACTAGCATTTATTCTCTATAAGAGTAACAAAACAAGAAAAAAGGCAAATACTCTGCTGGTCCAGAAAAATCGACAAATCGAAGAAGCAACCGAGTTAAAAGCACAGTTTTTGTCGGTTATGAGTCACGAGATACGTACTCCAATGAATGCGGTGGTTGGAATGACTAATCTACTTTTGAGCGAAAACCCCAGAGAAGATCAAAAAGGTTATCTTGATACCTTACTTTTTTCTTCTAATAACTTGCTTTCTATTGTTAACGACGTTCTTGATTATAATAAAGCGGAATCGGGTAAAGTTGAATTGGAATCGATCAATTTCAGGCCTTTATTCCTGCTCTCCGGGATATATCAGTCTTTCTATCACGAATCCGTAAAAAAAGGCATTCACTTTAAAATTGAACATGAGGAGTTGATTCCTGAATTCCTGAAGGGAGATCCAACTCGATTAACTCAAATTCTGAATAATTTAATTTCAAATGCGGTGAAGTTTACAGAAGAAGGTTCGGTAGTGGTTGATGTTTCCTTGGCCGATCAGACCGAAACAACCGCGACAGTTAATTTCAGAATCACTGATACAGGGATTGGCATTCCTGCAGATAAAGTGGACGCTATTTTTGAAAGTTTTATTCAAGCCAGTAGAGAAACTCACAGGAAATACGGAGGTTCCGGTTTAGGATTAGCTATCACAAAAAAACTTGCAGAGCTGTATGGAAGCACAATCAATGTAGTAAGCACAGAAGGAAAGGGAACATCGTTTTCATTTTCAATCACCTTCGAAAAGGGGAGTGGAGCTGAACTACGTGAGGAAGACAAGATGGATTTTAGTGCTTTGGAAAGTCTTAAACATGCTAAAGTACTTCTTGTGGAAGACAACCCTGTTAATGTTCAGGTTATTCGCCGCTTCCTTAACAAATGGGATATTAATCCAAGTATATGTGAAAATGGAGAACGAGCGGTCTCAGAAGTGCAAAAGAATTCCTATGATGTAGTACTGATGGATTTACACATGCCGGTTATGGATGGATATGAAGCCACTAGACAAATACGAGCTTTAAAAACGGAGTCGATTAGTACCCTTCCGATTGTTGCATTAACAGCCTCTAATGTATTTGAAGAACATGCTAATGCGTATGAGTCGGGAGTAAATGAAATTGTTCCAAAACCATTCGAACCTGGCCATTTGTATCAAACTATTTTTAAATACACTAAAAAAGAAAGCATTAAGTGAGTTAGTTTTCAGACAATACCTTTGCTCTGAAATAGATTAGTATTATCTTTGATCGTTTAATGCTTATTAAGAAAGACTGAGGGAATGGGCCCGTTGAAGTCTTGGCAACCGCCTCTAGTGGGGAAAGGTGCCAAATCCCACTCGGAAAATTCCGGGAAAAATAAGTGAGCTTTTCCTTCACTCTTTGTTAATAAGCCAATCATTTACATACTACAGAGTGGATATCAGAAAACATTTATCAGACAGAATATTGGTGCTTGATGGAGCGATGGGCACGATGATTCAGCGTTATAAACTTACGGAAGAGGACTTTCGTGGAGAACGTTTTAAAGATTCGAAGATAGATCTTAAAGGAAACAACGATTTACTTTCCATTACGCGACCGGAGATCATCAAAGAAATTCATGAACAGTATCTGGAGGTGGGAGCTGATATTATCGAAACAAATACCTTCAGCGGTACAACTATTGCACAGGCCGATTATCACATGGAAGACGCTGTTTACGATATCAATTTTGAATCGGCTCGGTTGGCGAAAGAAGCATGTGAAGCATTCACAAAACAAAACCCTTCTAAACCCAGATTTGTAGCCGGGGCTATTGGCCCTACGAATAAAGCAGCCTCTATGTCTCCGGATGTAGCCCGACCGGAATACCGCGCTATTTCTTTTGATGAATTAACGGTGGCCTACAAAGATCAGGCTCGCGGATTGATCGACGGTGGAGCTGATATAATTCTTATAGAAACAGTTTTTGACACACTTAATGCAAAATCCGCAATTTTCGGGATTCTTGAGTTATTTGATGAAACCGGGAAAGAAATCCCAATTATGATTTCAGGAACCATTACTGATGCTAGCGGAAGAACACTATCAGGTCAAACAGTTGAAGCTTTTTTGATTTCACTTTCTCATGCTCCGTTGTTGAGTATTGGTTTTAACTGCGCTTTGGGTGCTAAACAACTTGCTCCATACCTGAAAACGCTTTCAAAGTATTCGCCTCACTTCATTAGTGCCTACCCAAATGCAGGACTTCCAAACGAATTTGGAGAATATGATCAGGGACCTGAATTAATGGCTAAGGAAGTAAAAGAATTTCTGGAGGATGGCTTAGTGAATATTTTAGGCGGTTGTTGTGGAACCACACCCGATCACATCAAAAAAATGGCCGAACTTGCAGCACACTATTCACCTAGAAAAATAAGCGAGGAAGCCGCAGCCTGATGAAACCCAATCCTTTAAAACTTAGCGGGCTCGAACCTCTTATTGTCACTCCTGATTCCAATTTTGTGAATGTTGGAGAGCGGACCAATGTCACAGGCTCAAAGCGATTTTTGAATCTTATTAAAGCTCAGGATTACGAAACCGCTTTAGAAGTAGCGCTCGATCAGGTTAGGGGAGGTGCTCAGATTCTGGATGTTAATATGGACGAAGGAATGCTGGATAGCTCCCAGGAAATGACCACATTCCTAAATCTTATCGCTTCGGAACCCGAAATTGCCCGAATTCCCATAATGATTGATTCCTCTAAGTGGGAAGTGATTCTTGCGGGCTTAAAATGCATCCAGGGAAAAGGGGTTGTAAACTCAATCAGCCTGAAGGATGGGGAAGAAGAATTTCTTCGTAGAGCGAAAATCATCAAAAGATTTGGTGCAGCGGTAATTTCTATGGCTTTTGATGAGGATGGTCAGGCCGATAATCTGGAACGCAGGAAAGATATTTGCGGGAGATCGTATAAGCTTTTAACGGAGCAAGTTGGTTTTGATCCTGCTGATGTAATCATGGATCCGAATATTTTCCCCGTTGCAACAGGAATGGAAGAACATCGGCGAAACGCCCTGGATTTCTTTCTGGCTGCTAAGTGGATTCGAGAGAATCTTCCAGGCGCGCATATTATCGGTGGAGTAAGCAATGTTTCTTTTTCTTTCCGGGGGAATAATCCCGTTCGAGAAGCCATGCACTCAGCTTTTCTCTATCACGCCATTCAGCATGGAATGGATATGGGGATTGTGAATCCTACACAACTCGAAGTTTATGACGAAATACCGAAAGAACTGCTTGAACGGGTAGAAGATGTATTACTGGACAGGCGAGGTGATGCCACCGAGCGTCTTCTCGAAATTGCTGAGAAATACAGGGATTCGGGATCAGGAAAAGAGAAAGAAACAGAAGAATGGCGATCCGGTCCGGTTGAAGAACGGTTGAGCCATGCCCTAATTAAAGGGATCACCAGTTTTATAGAAGAAGACACCGAGGAAGCCCGACAAAAAATTAAGAGTCCATTAGCAGTAATCGAAGGTCCGCTAATGGATGGGATGAACATTGTGGGTGATTTATTCGGTTCAGGCAAAATGTTTCTTCCCCAGGTGGTTAAAAGTGCCCGGGTGATGAAACAGGCCGTAGCTTATCTTACGCCGTATCTGGAAGAAGAAAAGAAGAAGAATAAAGACACAAAACAACGGGCAAAAGTATTACTTGCTACGGTTAAAGGCGACGTTCATGATATAGGGAAAAATATTGTTGGTGTAGTACTGGCTTGTAATAATTTTGATATTGTTGATTTGGGAGTGATGGTTCCCACGGAAAAAATTCTGGATGAAGCTGAGAAAGAAAAAGCAGATATCATAGGTTTAAGCGGACTAATCACTCCATCTCTGGATGAGATGGTAGGAGTTGCAAAGGAAATGCAGCGCCGTAATATGAAAATTCCGTTGCTGATTGGTGGTGCCACCACTTCCCGCATTCATACCGCGGTAAAAATAGACCCTAACTATGCGTCTTCCGTTGTTCATGTACTTGATGCTTCACGTTCGGTAACGGTATGCAGCGATTTATTGAACGAAGGAAACAGCAGAGAATTTATTCTTTCTACAAAGAACGAATACTCAAAAATGAGAGAGGAACATGAAAAACGCACTGCTTCTAAGTCGTTGCTTAGTTTTGAGCAGGCTCAGAAAAACCGAACTAAAATCGATTGGGATTCTACTGAGTTTCACAAACCAGAGTTTATCGGTACAAAAGTTTTTGAAGATGTAGATCTATCAGAACTCAGAGCGTTTATAGATTGGTCGCCCTTTTTTAAAACATGGATGTTGACCGGGAAGTATCCGGATATTTTTGAAAATCAATTGATCGGTAAGCATGCTAAAGAGCTTTATGATGATGCTCAGGTAATGTTGGATGAGATCATTCAGTCGAAATCTCTTAAAGCAAAATCGGTGATTGGATTGTATCCGGCAAACTCTTTTGAGGAAGACGTAATTATATTTGAAGATGAATCACGAGTTAAACAAAAAGCGAAGTTTCACTTTTTTCGTCAACAAGGAGAGAAAAGAAACGGTCAGCCAAATTCTTCGTTAGCAGACTACATCGCTCCCTGGGATACAGGGAAAAAAGACTATATGGGTTTCTTTGCTGTAACCACCGGCTTAGGAATTGAAAAATTGATTAAGGAATACGAATCCCGGAACGATGATTATAAATCGATTATGGTAAAAGCTTTGGCTGATCGTTTAGCTGAAGCTCATGCAGAGTGGATGCATTATAAAGTAAGAACAGAATTTTGGGGTTATTCCAAAAATGAAGCGTTTGACAACGAGGAACTGATTGCGGAAAAATATCAGGGTATTCGTCCAGCTCCTGGTTATCCGGCTTGTCCAGATCACACAGAGAAACAAATTCTTTGGGAATTGCTAGATGCGGAAAAGAATACCGGAATCAGCCTTACGGAATCTTTTGCGATGTACCCGGCAAGTTCTGTAAGCGGATTTTATTTCTCACATCCTCAATCAAGGTATTTTGGCGTTGGAAAAATCACTAAAGACCAGGTTGTGAACTACGCGGAAAGAAAAGGCAAATCGGTAGAAGAAATCGAAAAATGGCTCGCTCCGAATTTGGGGTATGAACCTTAGTAATCAAATAAACAAGTCATCCTGAGGCTACTGCCGAAGGATCTGCAAGATTGAAAATTTGGTAGATTCTTCGCTTTCACCTGTCTGCTAACAGGTAGGCTCAGAATGACAAACATGTACTATGAAAGTAACAGACTATTTTAATCAGGCAAACGGTAAAACACTATTCACTTTTGAGGTACTTCCTCCGTTAAAAGGGCAGAATATCCAAACACTTTTCGACCATATTGATCCACTCATGGAATTCAATCCTCCTTTTATTGATGTGACCTATCATCGGGAGGAATATGTATATAAAAAGCGAGAAAACGGACTTCTGGAGCGTAAATCGGTTCGCAAACGACCTGGAACAGTTGGAATGTGCGCGGCCATTCAGAATCACTATAAAGTAGATGCAGTGCCACATATCATTTGCGGGGGATTCAGTAAAGAAGAAACAGAAAACGCACTGATTGACCTTAATTTTCTTGGGATAGATAATGTGTTGGTACTTCAGGGAGATGTTCGCAGACCCGATCGTGAATTTGTTCCTGAGCCGGATGGGCACCGCTATGCTTCTGAGCTTTTGAGTCAGGTTGTGGATTTAAACAACGGTATTTTTCTGGATGAAGAAATAGAAAATGCGGCTTCCTCAGATTTCTGTATAGGAGTTGCGGGTTACCCTGAAAAGCATACTACAGCTCCAAATATGGAAACCGATTTACGCTACTTAAAGCAAAAAGTAGATGGGGGAGCAGATTACATCGTAACTCAAATGTTCTTTGACAACCAAAAGTACTTCGATTTTGTAAAGTGTTGTAGAGAAATTGGGATTGAAGTACCGATTGTTCCCGGTCTAAAACCTATTACTACCAAGCGACAGATTACCTTACTTCCCGATTTATTTCATATTGATATTCCGGAAGCACTTTCTAGCGAGTTAGAAAAATGCAAAGACAACGATGCTGCCCGACAAGTTGGTATCGAATGGGCAATCCATCAATCTAAAGAACTAATCGAATTTGGAGTACCAACCCTGCACTACTATTCGATGGGGAAGTCACTATCGGTATATGAAGTGGCGAAAGAGGTTTTTTAAATTTCTAAGAGTAGCTCTTTAGAATTTCAGTCAAAGTTTTATCAAAATCCTTCTCTAAAACAGGCTCAAACTTTTTGCCAGTCAGCATCTCAAATAGTTCAGCGTAACGGTTATACACTTCCATTCTGAATTCATCAGGTAAATCGGGAAGTGTTTGCCCTTCCAATCCCTGGAAGTTATTGCTCATCAACCATTCTCTCAGAAATTCTTTAGAAAGCTGCTTTTGAGCTTCTCCTTTGGCTTGTCGGTCTTCGTATCCATCAAGATAAAAATATCGCGAGGAATCGGTGGTATGAACTTCATCAATTAAGGTGAGCTCGTCATTGTATAACCCGAACTCATATTTCGTATCTACAAGAATTAATCCTTGTTTGGCAGCTACTTCTGTACCTCTTTCAAAAAGTTTGAAAGCTACTTCTCTGATTTGATTCCAAAGTTTCTCATCAAGAATATCTCGTTTCAGAATGTCTTCCTCAGAAATATCCTCATCGTGTCCCTCGGTTGCTTTGGTTGCAGGGGTGAGAATAGGCGTTGTGAATTTTTGATGTTCTACCATTCCTTCAGTGAGTTTAACTCCGCATAAAGTCCGTAATCCAGATTTATAGGTGCGCCAGGCATGTCCGGTGAGATATCCACGTACAACCACTTCAATAGGAACCGTTGCACACTTTTTAGCAATGGTTACGTTTGGATGGGGCACATCAATAATATGAGTAGCCACAATATCCTTAACTTTGTCAAAAGAGAAAGCGGCAAGTTGATTAAGAATCTGACCTTTGAATGGGATAGCCTGCTTCATGATGTAATCGAAAGCAGAAATACGGTCGGTTACAACAATACCCAACGTGTCTCGGTTTAACTCGTACACTTCCCGAACTTTACCTTTATAGGGAACTAGTCCCGGTACTTTCGTTTCAGTTATGCAATGCGCCAGGGCTTCCTGCTGGCTAAAAGAATTATTCACGTGTTAAAGCTTTTCAGTTGATCCTCGTTCAACTAAAATAGGATTAATTGACGTTTGAAAAAGCTTTTCATCAGGATTCTTAATAATAGTAGCAAGTCTTGCTGTTGCCTGAGTTCCAATCGTATGCATTTGTTGATCAATGGTAGTCAAATCCATGTATTTGGTAAGCTTGATATTGTCATATCCCATAATCGCGATATCATTTGGAACCTTCATTCCAAGCTTAGAAAGTGCATGCAAAGCTCCAAGTGCCTGGGTATCGTTAGCACAGAAAACAGCGTCAGGGAATTTGCCCATTTTATCGTATTTATAGACAGCTTCAAATCCTGTTTCTTCGGTAAATCCAGCATGTTTGGTAGTATCACCAGCGACGAAAAGATTTTTATCAATCTTCATCTTGTAATTTTTAAGAGCGTCCTTAAATCCTCGTTCTCTGTCTTCTGATGCTCTGGTGCTAACCGGAGAAGTGATCATGCCAATATTCTGAAAGCCCTTTTTCACCAAGTGTTCTGCTGCCATATAGCCACCTTTATAATCATTCACCATAAAGTAGTTATAGGATGGGTGAGAGGCATTTACCAAAACAACCGGTACACGGGTTGATTGCAGATGTTTATGAATAGTTTCGCTAACATCGATAGATATAAGGATTAAAGCATCCGCGGTTCCACGATCGAAAAAGCTAACCACAGCTTCTTCAGGGTCTTTAGAACCGGTATTGTATAAGATTATATCGAGATCCATTTTCTTAATTTCATCTTTAACGCCCTTAAGAACTTCGTTAAAAAATGGAGTGGTAAAAGAAGGAACAGCAACGGCTAACAATTGAGGCTCTTTACTGGCTAGCTTTCTAGCACTAACCTGGGGTCTGAAATTAAGCTCATCAATTGCCTTTTGAACCTTGATTTTGGTTTCCTCAGAAACATTTGGAGAATCATTTAATACTCTCGAAACTGTAGAAATAGCAACACCGGCGCTCTTTGCTACTTCATAAATCGTTACTTTTTTATTCATAAATCTGTAAATAACTTCTGTATTTCTTTGAAAACTGTGGCATTTCAACCAATTAAGCTAATGATTTTAGCCATAATAGTATAATCAACTTATAAAGAAGATGTAATTGGTTTAAAAAAATTATTTATTTCTTTATAAAGGAACTTTTATGAAAGTTTTTCGCATTATGGGTATATGTCAACGATACTCAGAATACCATATAGCATGCTTCGCCCGATTTATGAGAAGACCTCATTCCATAAATCAGTAATTGAAGAGATACATGATACTGATCTAAGGCCTGCATATTCTCATTGCAGGGCCATTACCCGGCATTATGCAAAAACATTTTATATGGCTACCCGGTTTCTACCTAATGAGAAGCAACGAAGTATTTTCGCTATTTACGGGCTCTGCCGTTACCTCGATAATCTGGTCGATGAGTTCGAAGACCTGGCAGAAAACCAAACTATTGATATTGCCGAAATTGATTATAGATTGGATGTTTTTAAAGAGAATCTGAGGTCTATATACAATGGGCGAAGGTCAGAAGATCCTATTTTGGCTGCCTTCGCTGATACTCTTAAGAGATATCATATCCCCATCGACTTACCTTTTCTGTTGATTGACGGAGTGCGCTCTGATCTTGATAAAAACCGGTACAAAAACTTCCAGGAACTGTATGACTATTCTTACAAAGTAGCTTCTGTTGTAGGGTTAATGACGAGCAGAGTTTTTGGTTACAGCAATGAAGCCGCACTTGAATATGCTATCGACCTTGGTGTAGCGATGCAGCTTACCAACATACTTCGTGATGTAGGGGAAGATTTAAATAGAAACAGAATTTATCTCCCAGAAGACGAGCTTAAAATGTTTGAGGTATCAGAAGCTGATCTTTTCAATAATCTGATATCCGAAAACTTTATAAAACTAATGAAACTCCAGGTGGAACGAGCCCGGAAATATTATGCGAAAGCTGATTTGGGAATTAAAATGCTCGCTCGTGACAGTCGCCTCCCAGTGTATTTAGCACGATATAATTACAGCAGAATTCTGGATAAGATTGAAGAGAATAACTACAACGTGTTCGATGAAAGAGCTTATCTGAATAGTTTTGAAAAATTCACCATTCTTCCTCGAATTTTTGTGAAAATGAGAGCCGTAGGATAGAAGAAACTGGTAGAGAAAGAGGCCATTAATTTTTACTTTCATAGAAAATTATTGCTATGGCCAAAATCAAAAAAATACTTATCGCAAACAGGGGAGAAATTGCCGTAAGAGTTATCCATACCTGTAAAGAACTAGGAATCAAAAGTGTTGCTGTATATTCCCGCCCCGATGAATTTTCACCTCATGTACAGTTAGCAGACGAATCGGTTTTTATCGGAGAAGCAGCCTCCTCTGAGAGTTATCTGGTAATGGATAAAATTATCGATGCAGTAAAGGAAACCGGGGCGGATGCAGTTCATCCCGGATATGGATTTCTGAGTGAAAATGCTGTTTTCGCCGAGAGGTGTAAGGCAGAGGGAATCATTTTCATTGGTCCAGAGCCAAAGGCGATTCGATTGATGGGAGATAAAACTTCTGCTCGCGAACTGGTAACTCAGGTAGGCATTCCAACTCCTCCCGGTTTAAAAAGTACACTTGAAAGCATTGAAGAAGCCCGAAGAGTGGCTAAAGATGTAGGATTTCCGATTCTGATTAAAGCTTCTGCCGGAGGTGGAGGAAAAGGGATGCGGATTGTTTATCAGGAATCTGAGTTCGATTCCAGCATCAAAGCAGCGAAATCTGAAGCTAAAAATGCGTTCGGAGACGACAGGGTTTATATAGAAAAATACCTGGAAGAACCACGGCATATCGAATTTCAGATTATGGCTGATACACATGGCAATGTAGTACATGTATTTGATCGTGAATGTTCTGTTCAGCGCCGCCATCAAAAAGTAATTGAAGAAGCCCCAAGTTCACTGTTAACAGAAGAACTGAGAGCGAAAATGGCAGAATCAGCAATCAAGGCAGCTAAATCATGCGATTACGTTGGTGCAGGAACCATTGAGTTCCTGGTTGATAAGCACATGAATTTCTATTTCCTCGAAATGAATACCCGATTACAGGTGGAACATCCTGTAACCGAAATGATATCCGGGCTTGATTTAGTTGCTGCTCAAATAGCTGTTGCTGAGGGCAAGGAATTACCTTTTAAGCAAGAAGATATCAAAAGAAAAGGTCATGCCATTGAATGCAGGATTTATGCCGAAGATCCCGAGAATAATTTTCTGCCAAGTACAGGTTTGCTTAAAAAGCACAGAATTCCATCCGGAACAGGAGTTCGTGTTGATGCAGGAGTAGAAGAAGGTCAGGAAGTAACCATTAATTACGATCCCATGATTTCTAAACTAACGGTTTTTGGAAATGATCGGGAAGATTCCAGAAAGAAAATGCTTCGAGCGTTAAATGAGTACGAAATTGCCGGATGTAAGACTACTATCCCTTTTTGTGAATATACATTGAATCATGAAGCATTCATCACTGGAAAATATGACACCCATTTTGTGAAAGATCATTTCGATCCCAAGAAACTAGCCAAAGCTGCACCGGAAGATATTATTGCGCTTTCTGCTGCATTACTAAAATTGAATCAAAACTATTCAGCTCCAGAAAAGCTCGAAGCTACAGAAAATGAAATTTCAGCCTGGTGGAGTAACAGAAATTAATATGCCCGAATTAAAAAAAGAGCTTTTCGAAAAGTTAAATAAACTTGATACAGAACAAAGAAACCCCGCTACTTCTGAAATAGATCTGGCCGACCCCTATGAGATTGTAACTCTGATCAATCATGAAGATCAAAAAGTAGCCACCTATGTTGGGAAAAAACTTCAGGAGATTGCAGATGCTGTTCAATTAGTTAGTGATAGCATAAGTCAGGGTGGTAAACTTCTCTATTTCGGTGCGGGTACCAGCGGAAGACTTGGAGTTTTAGATGCTGCTGAATGTCCACCGACATTTGGAACAGAACCGCATCAGGTGCAAGGGTTTATTGCAGGGGGGGAAGACGCGATGTTCGTAGCTCAGGAAGGGGCCGAGGATTCTGAAGAGATTGGAGCAAAAGATTTAATGGCAGTAAACCCAACGAAAATAGATGTTGTTTGTGGGCTAGCAGCAAGTGGGAGAACTCCGTACGTATTGGGTGTTATAAAAAAGGCACAAGAATTAGGAATAAAAACGGTTCTTGTTACAACAGTTCCCAGAGAACAACTACCTGTATTGGCAGACATAGTTATAGATGTGCCGGTTGGGCCTGAAGTGGTTATGGGAAGTACCCGTATGAAAAGCGGAACAGCCCAAAAGATGGTGCTAAATATGATTACAACAGGAGCATTTATTCGTCAGGGTAAGGTGCTGGAAAATGTGATGGTAGATTTAAAGCTTACCAACGAAAAGCTGGTGGAAAGAGCTAAAAGAATTATAACAACGTTCGGGAAGGTTACCTATGAAGAAGCTGAAGAATTACTTGCAGCTTCTGGGGGGCATGTAAAAACCGCGCTAGTGATGGCATTGGGTAACCTTGAAAAAGAAGAAGCCCAATCGTTATTAGCAGAAAACAGTGGCTTTATCAGAAAAGCCCTTCAAAAGTTAAAGTAGAGATGAAAGTACTATTCAGTATTTACGTTTGGACGTGCTACGTTCTTTTGTTTCTTATTTTCTTTTTACTGATTTCGGTTGTATTTCTAGTCACTTTTCCATTTGATAAATACAGGCGCATTCCTAACAAATTTCTTAGCATAATGGCTTCCATTATGATGCGCCTAAGTCCTGCCTGGGAGATTGAGATTAGAGGAGAAGAAAAATACGATTCTTCCAAGCCTACTATTTTTATTGCTAATCACGAAAGCTTTATTGATATCCCATTACTCTATGAACTTCCATGGAAGATGAAGTGGGTGGTTAAACATAGTATGACATACATTCCGGTAATGGGCTGGCTAGTTAGACTCACCGGACAATTAACAATCAATCGCTCAAGTAAATCCGCGCTAAAGAAACTTTCAAACCTTGTTCAACCATTAAAGGATTTAGTTCCTGTAATGATTTTCCCGGAGGGAACCCGGTCACTAACAGGAGACATACAGCCTTTTAAGAACGGTGCATTTTTACTGGCAATGGAGCATAATTTTCAATTACAACCAGTTGTGGTTGCCGGCCCCCGTCAGATCCTTAAATCAGGATCAAAGCTATTCTCACCTAAGGGAAAACTGAAGCTTTCAGTTTTGGATCCGATTGAAGTATCGGGCTTTAACAATATGAATGACTTAAAAACGTATGCAAGAGATAAAATAATTGAAGAGCAAAAGCGATTGAAATCTCTTGAATAGGAATATTGTTGATACCATTATTTCCAGTTCCCATTATCATCACAGGATAATGGGGGGGATTATTGTTGCTCAACTAATAATTTTATGTGTATTTAGATTTTGGCCTGAAAGAGAATACGAACGCCCTGTTTTTGATAGCTTTGAGAAAGACGCCATTATTGTTGAGGAAATGATTATCACAAAACAGGCAAATGCTCCTGCCTCTCCACCTAAACCCCAGGTTCCAATTCCAGTACCAAACGATCAAATCATTGAGGAAGATATCCTTGACTTTCCCGAGCTGGATGATTTGTTAAATACAGATCCCCTTAGCATGTCAATTACCACTGGACAAAGGGGAGATGAAGAGAGAATTTCGGGTAACCCGGATCGTCCGCCCAGAGTTGTGAAAATTGTAGAACCTGTTATTCCCGAAGAAGCCAAACAGGCAAATATAAAAGCTATCGTAACGGTAAATTTTACAGTACTCTCAGATGGCAATGTAAAAGAGGCATATATAGCGGAGATTCGTTTGTATGAAGAAAATGGAGAGGACTTTAGGATAGTTGGAGACATAGGGTACGGGTTATTAGAAGCTACGCTTGAAGCCGCCTATCAATGGAAATTCCGTCCGGCCACTGAAGAAGGAGAAAGAGTAGGGGCTTATATTCAGGATGTATTTACTTTTGGCTTTTAAAATTGCTAAGAGATAGGAATAGTTCTATCTTTGCCGCCCTTATTGATACAAACGGAGAGGTGCCGGAGCGGTCGAACGGGCTCGCCTGGAAAGCGTGTGTGCCTCACAAGGGTACCGAGGGTTCGAATCCCTCCCTCTCCGCTCTTTATATCAAAACTCATCTACAATAATCTTCTAAAATTCTTTCTCAAAAATTATTACAGATTTTTGAGTTTAATTTGATAATTTAGACCGTCAATAAATCAAGACGGCTTAGGTTTTTTATGGTGGTACAAGTATTACTGCAATCTAATTTTGTTTCAGTCCTTCCTTTGTTAGGTTTTAATGATTCATATTTCCGAATGCCGATTTTAAACCCAAACTCAAATATATAACAGATGCGTAATTTCAAGCTGTTAACAATCTGGGCTATGGTTCTCGTTCTAATTACTGGATGTGAGATACCAAAAAAACCGGATTTTACGACTTCACAAACTGTTGAAGCACCGTTACTAATCGATAAACAATTTCAATTTCTGGGTGGTGGTGGCTCGGTTGAAGTTTTAATTGATACTACTTCAAGTGATCTGGATTCACTCTTTACATTAGATCAGGCAACCGATTTAATTAAAATTTCTATTGAAGAGGAATTCGATTTCGGGGATTTGAATGATGCGATTCCGGAAATAAGTACGGACGAAACTTCTTTTAATTCTCAGGTTGGTGAGCTTGAAATTGGAAGTTTCTCTTCAGGTAATGGAAATTTAGGTACTGCAAGCTTTCAGGACCTTACAGGATTAAACCCTGCTGTTGTTCCTGCTGGTACACCAATTATTGCTGGTAGTACACCCGCCCCGGTAAATATCGACGTAGGTTCAAGCACTGATTTCTTCGTAAGTGCTACAATCAAAAGAGGAAGTATTGAAATTTCGATTACCAACAATTTGGGTTTCGATATTGATGCAATTGATATCGATTTGAATTCAGGTGCAACTTTCGTAGCTGGATCAACCATCAATAATGTAAACCATGGTATCACTTCAACGGGGTCTATTCCTTTTAATCAAGGGGACATTCTTTCGGATATAAATATAGACGTCTCAGTATCATGGTTAGCCCAAAATACACAGGCTACACCCGGTGAGTTGATTGTTGAAGGAATTAACGGAAATGGATTGGTAGCATCTGCAGTAGAAGCAGCTCTTGAATCTCAAGATTTTTCCACCAGCAGTACTACTACTTTTGATGCAACGGAATTCTCATTCACCCAACTAGACCATTATGTGGAACTTGAATCTGGAATTATCAATGTAGCTCCAATCGTAAATGGACTCGATCTTACTATAGATTCATTAATTATCTCTTTCCCAAACATTTTAAGAGGTCCTAATTATCTTCCGGGTGATTCACTAAGAATCAGATACATTCCCGGATTCGATCAAATTCTAAGAAGTGCTACTTCTCCTGCGAAAGAAAGAGATTTAGCAGGTTATAGATTATATGCGTTAAACAATGAGATCCGCTATAACATCTACGCAGTAACTGAAAATACTCAAGATGCTTCCCCAACAGACCAAACACGAGTTATTTCAGAAAATGATGAGATTAGTTCAAGCGTATCTATAACAAATCTTAAAATTGCTGAAGCTTTCGGAAATATTGTTGCTCAAACAGTTTCATTAGGAGACGATGATCTTTCTAATGGTGAAAATGTGTTTGACTTATTTAATGAAACAGAAGTTGAACTTATCGAAATAGATGGTCTTGAAGATCTTTCTACTCAGATCAAAGGACTCGAATTTACTTCTGCTACTTTAAGTATTAATTACGAGAGTAATATTGGTGTTCCTACAACTATATACGGAGCTTTTTTAGGGATAAATGGAGATGGTGAGGAGGTTTATCTAAGTGGTAAAACCGGCACAAATGCAGAAGTTCAATCTACAGATCCAATTAGTGGACTAAATGTAAATGGGCTACAAATCCCTGCGGATTCACTTATCAAATTCCAATTGGAAACAAGTAATTCCGGCTTACAAATGTTTTCTCTTACTTTCGATTCTACAAACTCTACGGTAAATGAGTTTCTGAATAATCTCCCAAGTAACATACGATTTATTGGTAAAGCTATTGTGAATGAAGGTGGTGGAGAGGCTACCATAGCAACTCCGTTGAACTTCGATCCAAAGTTTAGTGTAGATTTACCATTGGCATTTCTTACTACAGAAGAGGCAATATTTAGAGATACCACAGAAACATCAGCATTCGAAGATTTTCCTAAACCGGAGGACAATGCGAACTTTACCGATGCATTACTCATTATTAGCTATGAGAATGGGCTTCCTTTAGGCTTTAGTTTGAGCCTCACTTTTGTCGATTCTTTAGATCAGGAGGTAACTCTTCTTCCGTTAGACGGAGGGCAATATGATCTGCTTGGAGCGTCAGTTGACCCAGTAACACGTTTTGCAACCACTCCATCTACAGGTAGTTTACAAATTGCACTTACTGATGCCCAACTATCCGATCTTTATCGAGCTTCAAAGATTATTATCAGATCAAATCTGGTAACTACAGGAAATGAAGAGGTTAAATTCAGGTCTACAGACTCCATACGATTAAGTGTGAGTGCCAAAATAACCATAGAAAATACAGTAAACTAAAGAGGCAGAATAATGAAGAATTTAAAACTCATTTTTACTATTTGTTTTAGTCTTTCAGCTGCTACTTTAGTAGCTCAAAGCAGATATTACAACACAACTACCCTTGGAATGGGTGGTGGTGGAACAGCATTCATAGATGGCTACCATGCTAACTTTCTGAATCCAGCAAACCTGATGGTAAATAATACAAGTAGAAAACCTCAGCGAAGCTTAGGGCTCGTTGGTGGTTTAGGGTTTAGGGCTGGTGGAACATTCTTAAATCTGGATGTATACGACCAGTATTTTACAAAAGGTTTGACCATTGAAGGACAAACTCGTGTGGACATGCTGAACGACTGGTTTGGAGAAGACCAAAATAATACAAGAGACCTTGCATTAAGTCTAAATGTGATTCCTTTTGGTTTTTCTAACCGTGGAAATAATATGTCATTTAGTTTGGCTACAAGAGTTCGAACTATTCAGGATTTAACGGTTAACAAAGGATTCATGGAATTAGCTTTTTATGGTTTTGATTCCCAACAGTTTGGTTCTGAAGTACCTGTTAATTTTAATACCAGAACACTTTCTTTTGCTGAAATTTCTGTGGGTTATGCCATGAAGTTACCTTTACCACTAAGCGGTATTGTGGAAATGCTACCCTTCATAAATGGAATTAATATATACGCTGGGATTGCTCCTAAATATATTGTTGGAATTCAATCAACTGAAATGGATTTCATTTCTGGTCTTACCGTTAATCCGGTTTCTGGAACAAGTAGTGGAGGGATTACTCATGACTTTGAGTACTCGCTTTATACCTATGGTGATTTATCTCAGCAGTTATCAGATTACGCTGCGGCAAGAGAATTGGATCCTGATGCAGAATTAGACCAGTTTCTTGATTACGATGGATCTGATGCTGGAACATTAGGCTCTGGTTTTGGAGTGGATTTAGGAGTTACTGCAGAATTAGACGTTTCATTACCTGCTCTTGGGTTCCTTGGAAAAAGACAAATATTAAGAGTAGCTATGTCTATTACCGATTTGGGAAGTGTTAACTACGATTCTAATCCAACCAGAATTACTGCTTCGGGCTTAGTAAATATTGATGGTAATATTGGTGATAAATCTCCTGGAGACTATTTTTCTGATCTTGGAGATAGTTTATCGAATGATGTGTATGGTGGATTCACTTCAGAATCAGCTAGCGCTCGAAAATATGAGTTACCTGGTATGTATAACTTTGGAGCAGCCTTAACGTTAGGAAAACTTACCACAACTCTGGACTATGGCTTCGGTTTCAATGATATTGGTACGAACAGTAAAAGAAGTGCACTAACCCTTGGTGCTGAGTACCGTTTCTTGAACTTTATTCCAGTTCGTGTTGGTACAAGAATGGGAGGTTATTCCGGTGCTGCTTATTCGGCTGGTTTCGGGCTTGACTTAAGATTCTTCGAATTTACTTTCGCTGCTTCTACTGTGGCGAATTCTGCGAATAATGGAAGCTCTGCTGCAGTTGCCTGGAGTGGTCTCGTATTCAGATTCTAACTCCTACTAATAAACAGATTAAAAGCCTTATGCTGCTTAGCATGAGGCTTTTTTTATGGAGTAAAATCCAGACGAGTAATACTTAATTCTTTTGGAATGGGGATCTGATTTAATAAGAAATCTTTCATTAATTCAGATAGATATCTGGAATACAATAATCCCTTCGAGCCTAAGCCGGTAAAAACAAAACAGTGAGAGTATTCAGGATGTTCACCAAGAATAGGCATTCGATTTGGAGTAGAAACACGGATTCCGGACCATTGATGGATGACTCTGGAATCCAGATGAAGTTTAGGCAGTACTTTTTTAAACCGGTTTAGCAGGTATTCTAATTCTTTGACATCAATATCTTCGTGATCAAAGTTGTGTTCATAAGTACTTCCAATAACAAATTGTTTAGTATCCAATGAAGCGTTATATCCTTGTGCTGAAACGGCGTGTTTAAAAGAAAGAGGAGTATCAGCCTTCATAACTGCAAGTTGACCTTTTACAAGGTGTATTGGGAGATTTTTCCAGAAACTAAATGAACAAGTAGAAGCTCCTGTAGCAAAGACAAGATTATCTGCTTTTATTTTTGTTGCTTGAGTACACTCAATCAACCAATAGTTTTCTTTTTCTGAAAGAGAGTAGCTCTGGTTAAAAAAGCTTTTAAGCCCCAATCCTCCTAAATAATCAACAAAAGCATTCAAGTAAGTTCCAATGTCAACCGTTAAACCAATGGGTAACCAAACTCCACCACCTTTACAGGTTATTCCGGGATGAAAAGATTTCAGGTCATCTTCATCCAACCATTCGATCCAACCATCTGGCCAAGGCTGAGTACTAAAATTCTCTTTCATTCTGGTTGCGATTTTATTTTCCAAAGCCGGTCGCAAAACCCCTGATTCTTTAAAAAACTGGATTGGACTGTGAGCCTGTACAAGCGCAAGATTTTTTTTAATTTTGGAATAGCATTTTTCCGCTTCCCAGCTAATCATAGCATAACGTCCTGTGGCAGGGTTTACTAAACCCAGAGGCGTGCCAGATGCACCAGATGCAACTCCATATGGATCTACAAGGCAAACGGTTGCGTTTTCTTTCAAAAGTTCATGCGCGAGAGAAACCCCCGCCAAACCTGCTCCAAGAATACAATAATCAAAAGAGTTGTTCATCCAATAGAAGCTTTTAAGTCTTTAGAAGAAATAAAACTAATACCAGCTTCTTTCATCTCTTGAAATGCAAGTGCTTCAGAATTATTCAAATTTATTGCTCGAACAGCATCTTGTATAAGAGTTACGTTATACCCTAATTTTATGGCATCTAAAGCGGACCATTTAACACAGAAATCGGTCGCTAAACCACAAAGAAAAAGTTTAGAAATCCCAAGGTTTTTAAGAAAACCGTCCAGGCCGGTTTTTGTGTGTTGATCATTCTCAAAAAAAGCAGAATATGAATCAATTTCTTTTCGAAAACCTTTTCTAACAATTAATTGAGTACTATTAGTTATCAGCTCAGGATGAAATTCAGCACCTGCTGTTCCCTGAACACAATGATCCGGCCAAAGAATTTGGTCTCCATAACTAAGCGGGATAGAATCATATTCAGATGTATCAGTGTGGTTTGATGCAAAGGACAAATGCTCCTGAGGATGCCAGTCCTGGGTTTGGATCACATGCTTAACATGGGGGAGAAGTGAGTTTATAATTGGTATGATCTCATCTCCTCCCGGAACAGCCAGTTTTCCACCGGGACAAAAATCATTCTGTACATCGATAATTACCAATGCTTCCATTAGTGAGTCTCCTTGATTAACTGATCTCTGAGTTGACCGAGTGCAGTACTGATACCAACTTTATAAATATGTGGATTATCAAATCGTCGATGCTCCGCACTCAGTTGCTGTAATCGGGATTTTGCATACTCTGCACTTTCATACGCCGTAGGTAATTCTAATTGTAACGTGCCATTATGTACAACTAACGAAAGTAGTTCGATAGATTCTAAATCTTCCACTTTGGTAGTTTTGGAAGGAAAGTGTGGGTGATGAATTGCTTCACAATGTTCTTCGATGGATAGAAGAATGCCATCTGAATTGAAACTTCCATCTCTATTCAGGAAACGAATAACTTTCTTCGAACCCGGAAGTGTAATCTTTTCTACATTTTCTGAAATCTTAAGCGTTGGTTTATTGGCGATAGAACTCAGTTTATATACACCGTCAAGAGCAGGGTGGTCGTAGGCTGTTACCAGCTTTGTACCAACTCCATATAAGTCGATTGGAGCATTTTGATCATTCAGGCTGCGGATTAAATATTCATCTAACTGATTGGAGGCTGCTATTTTAACATACTTCAAACCGGCTTCATCGAGTTGTTTTCGCGCCTTTTTTGAGAAATAAGCAAGGTCTCCGCTATCAAGTCGTACCGCTTTTAATTTATGCCCTTTAGATTCCAACTCTTTTGCTACTTTAATCGCGTTTGGTATTCCACTTTTTAAAGTGTCATAGGTATCCACCAGAAGCACGGTAGAGTCCGGATAAAACTCAGCATAAGTTCTGAACGCTGTAAGTTCATCCTCAAAAGACTGAATCCAGGAATGAGCCATAGTTCCGCTTACCTCCAAGCCAAAAAGAAGGGCAGAGTACACATTGGATGTTCCATTTAAACCACCGATCACTGCCGCTTTACTTGCGTGGATTCCTCCAAAGCCTTGCGCTCTTCTCAATCCAAAGTCCAATACTATTTTATCTCCGGCTACTTCCCGAATTCGTGCTGCTTTGGTTGCAATCAAAGATTCATAATTCAGAATATTTAGCAAAAGGGTTTCAATAATTTGGGCTTCCAGTATGTTTCCTTCAACTCTTAGTATAGGTTCGTTGGGGAAGATGATTTCTCCTTCTCTGGCTGAATAAATATTCCCTTTGAATCTGAAGTCTTTCAGAAAATCCAGAAAAGAGTGTTTAAAACCTTTGTCTTTCAGGAATCGAATCTCTTCATCACCAAAACGGAAATCCCTAAGCAAATCCAGAAAATCAGACAGCCCTGCAAAGACTACATAACCACCATCAAAAGGTGATTTTCTAAAGAAATAGTCGAACGTAGCTCGTTGGGTATGTTTGCCAGATAAGAAATACCCCTGAGCCATGGTGAGCTCATAAAAGTCGGTATATATAGCGGGATATTTTGGATACATAATTTTCTTAAAATAAAAAAAGGCTTCCTGAAAACAGAAAGCCTTTTGCATGTAAATAGTTCGGAGAATTATCCTCTGTAATTTCTTCTTTCGATGAGCTTTTTAATTTTTTTATTGCCAATCCAAACTTTTTGGTTGGTTTCAACATTCACGAGCTCAAGGTTTACTGTGTAAAACACAGCCAGAGTCCGGTTATCTACGGTTTCGTCAACAATAGAGTTGATATTTCCGATCATCATGAAATCAGCTCCCAGCTCCTGTGCCATTTTTTTGGTGGATTCATAAGATGCATTTTCCTGTTGGTCGATGCGCTCTTCCCGAACCTGAGAGCGTTCTTCTGCATTTGCAACTACAGATACAGAGCCGGAATTAACAAAAGCGCGCTCCATTTCTTTAGTGAACACTTCTGTATCGATATGTTCCATACTTTCGTTGCGAACCCGACCCAGAATGAGAACAGGAGGTTGCTGATTGTTTCGGCTGAATTGGTTCAACCAGGGCTTTGTAAGCGCATCACTGATCATTTCCTCAGCGACTAAGCGTGCATCGGTATCATTCCATCTTCCGGAAAGATCGGTGGTTGAGCCGGGATCAATTCGGGTTACTTCGTTTGAAGGGCGGCATGCGGTAATAAGCATGACAAGCATTATAATGCTTAAGAAAGAGTATTTCATTGCGTTGGTGGTTTAATTGTGGGTTATTAAGTTCATTTTGAATAAATCGATTCGATAAGTTCTAATTCGGTGTTTGGTGTGATGTCAACCTCATAACTCTCGGAATAAAGCACTCTCCCAGAGCGTGACAAATATTCCAAAGTAACCTGGTTTGTTCCTACCGGAAGCTGTATTACATTCATCCATGCCTGACCGGGAAGAGTTTGCCAGCCTCTCAGATCTGCTTTTTCACTAGCCTCTTTGAAAATAAAACTGGCGATACTTGCTAGAAGACCAAGATTCTCATTTTCCTTTTCAATAGCATTGGTAATAAGCTTCGAGCCTCCGGCTTTTACTAAAGCTCTTAACATTGACCGGGTGTAAATAATGGGTTGCTTTGCTTCATATACCTCTTTGGAAACCAGATCCATCTCTTCGATGAGGTGAAGGTTCACATCTTCGCTATCATTAACCAGAACTCTTATTCCTGAAACCTGGGTATCATATAGCTCAACTCTGGGGAAAGAAAACTTGAGATAAAAATCTTCGTCCCAAAGGCGAATATCTTCCTGAAATTTGATTGGGGATTGTCCCGTAAACCCTGCGATAAGTACATTATACGATTCCGGTCTTCTGATTTGCTCCAGATTTTGTACATCAAAAGGTTCGTAATCTCCAAGTTCCGCTTGTTCACGAAGAGCAATGCCAAGTTTTTCAAATTCAATTCGGGAATTATCCGGACGACCTGTTTTAGCATAAAGGATAGAAGAAAGGTAATGGCTGAAGGCACTATTCTGGATATTTACTTTCCCGGAAGACCATTCCGCTTTTCCTGTTGTGTCAGCTTTGGAGAAAGCATCAGCAAGCCCTTTTATCCTGATGTCTAGCTGTTCCATCTTAAAAGACATTCTTCTGGTCTCTACTAAAGCCCCCTCCCAGTCTTTTAGATGCACAAAATTCAATGCTTTAAAGGCATTCAGGTAGATGTTTTCATAAGGTTCTCCATCGTAAGCCAGTTTATTATCGTTACTTAAAAAAGAAGCAAATCCCCGACTAATACTTTTGGTGTAATTGTTTTCAATTTCTATTTCGGCTCGGTTAAGATAGGCGGTACTTGAATCGTATTGACCTGAGTAGCGATAAACCATTCCGTTTTCCAGATTCCAAAGCACCGCATCTTTAGAACGATAGAGGTTTTTGTTTTCAAACTTGTTAAGGAGCGATTGGGATTGCTCATAGTTTCCCTGGGCGAAAGAATGTCTGAGGTCATCCTGAGCATCATCAAGCATATAAGAGTGACAACCTGTAAAGAGTGGGAGGAGTCCCAGAATAACGCAGAGCTTTATGAAGCTGTAAGACCTATGAAAATTCCCGTCTGCCATTTTAAATTTCTGAGTTACTCCTATAAGTTATAAATCCCGTTTGTATATTTGCCCGATGATTGAGCACACACAAAGTTACGTTAAAAAAACTCCGTTGTTATATCACATTTTAGTGCTAGTAGCAGCAACTGTATTCCTCTCTTGTGCAACGCCCATTGCTCCAACAGGAGGACCAGCTGATAAAACCGGGCCAAAAATACTGGAAACCACTCCGGCTTCAGGAACTACTAGTTTTGAGGGAAGAAAATTTGAGTTTCAGTTTTCAGAATTTGTTAACCGTTCCTCCATCCGGAATAATATTACCATCGAACCCGATTTGGGCTTGGAATACACAACAAAGTGGAAGAAAAAGAAACTAGTTATTGAGTTTGAAGATAGATTGCCGGACTCAACAACGATCATTTTAACGTTGGGTGCAGATATTACCGATACAAAAAGGAATAAAATCGGCTCTCCAATTACACTGGCGGTATCAACAGGAGATGAAATTGATGAGGGAACCGTTTCCGGACGAATCAGGCGTGCTGATACTGGAGAAGCTGCAGAAGGAGTGAAGGTTCTGTTGTATCGTTCACCCATAGATTTAACTGCAAAGGCAACCTATCAGGCGCAAACAGATACGGGAGGGGTATTTAACTTCTCATATTTGAGAGAGGGAAGGTATCAGGCATTATATGTGGATGACCGGAATAGAAACAAAACCTGGGATCAGGGAAGTGAAACCGCCCAACCATTTTCTCGGGAAATTATAGAAATTGAAAAAGCAGGAACAGATACTCTCGATGTACTCTACATTGTGCAGCAAGATACACTCGCTCCAAAGCTACAGGGAGTGGGATTGTTTTCTTCAAACCGGCTTCGACTTCGTTTTAATGAAGATATTATTGTAAGCGAAAATGCTTCGATTTCTATATTAGATTCTCTGAAAAGTCCCTATTCAGAGGCTTATCCACTTTATGTTTCTCAGAAAGATCCCTTCGTACTATTTGCTCAAAGTGAGCTTAGCCTGAATCAGGATGGGAATTTCTCTTTACGCTCTACAGGAATTACAGATAGGTCAGGAAACGAGGCGATTACTTCTGAGATCGAATTTGAAGGAAGTGCTCAGGAAGACACCACTTTTCAACGGATTATTGAACACACTACTAAGAATGGGTTATTCCCGGATAGAAGCGTACAAGTAGTTTATGCCGCACCTATATCAGATCAAATGCTTACCGACTCAATTATTGTAGTTGAAGGGGAAGTTTCTTTTGATGACTGGCCTTCAATCAGAATAGATCGAAATATCTTATTTATTGATCCACAGGAAGCAACATGGATTGAAGGGGTTGACTATCAGTTTTTAATTTGGAATCCTGTTACACAAAGAAGACAGCTTTTAGAACCCGAGATTTGGGATGCTACGGAACTAGGGGAATTATCTATTTCGGTAGTCGGGGCGGATTCTCTGGATCGTTATTCCTTTTCTTTAATCAATAAAAATATAGGTTTTAGTTTCGATTCTGTTTTTTTCGAATCTATCGAAATACCAAGCTTAGCCCCAGTTGATTACCAGCTGATAGTGTTTAAAGATGAAAACGGAAATAATCGATGGGATAGCGGCTCGATAATTCCTTTTAAAGCTCCCGAACCGTATTATATACAACGAAGAGTGAATATCAGAAGCAGCTTCACCTCAGAAATTTTCATTGAATTTTAAATGGAAGAAAAACTAATTGAATACATCCCTGAAATCTGGCGGTTACCTGCTACTATAGGATTTATTTTACTTACTACTATTCTGATTGCTTCCATATCAAGAAGGTTGTTTAACAGGGCTATTAAAAAATCGGAAGCTAACGAGGAATTAGGTAGCGAGTTAACAAACCTGAAGTTTCTTAAAAGAGGGATAACCGTACTTGTTTACCTTACGGGGCTGAGCTTCGCCATTTACATGATCCCTTCATTAAGAGTGATCGCAACTTCTCTTCTTGCTGGTGCCGGTTTATTGGCAGTAGCGGTAGGTTTTGCTTCCCAACAGGCTCTTTCGAATATCATAGGGGGTATTTTTATAGTGATATTTAAACCTTATAAAATTAACGACCGACTTCAGATTCGCACAGATTTAAACGGAATAGTTGAAGATATCAACCTAAGGCACACCGTGATACGTAGTTTCGAGAACAAAAGAATTATTATTCCAAATTCTGTTATCAGTAACGAAGTGCTCGTCAATTCGAATTATGGTGATAATACCATAATAAAATGGATAGATATAGGAATCAGTTACGATTCAGATGTTGACCTGGCACGTAAAATAATGCAGGAAGAAGTAGCTGCACATCCAAATTTTGTTGATAACCGAACACAGGAACAAATTGATAATGGAGAACCCGAAGTTATGGTGCGTGTTATTACGCTGGGAGATTTTTCTGTTAATCTACGAGCTTGGGCAACCGCAGCAGATCCACCTTCAGCGTTTGTGATGGGTTGTGATTTACTGGAAAGCATCAAAAAAAGGTTCGACAAAGAAGGCATTGAAATTCCATTCCCTTATCGAACCATTGTATATAAAAAGCCTGCCGAATCAGATCCTTCGTTGGGAATTAATACGGGTTCTTCATCAACCACATCACAACAGCATTAAGTTTTAAGCCATTTCTTCTTCCTTTACAATAATCCTGGTTTCAAGTGTAATTTTGGATTTGATGGAATTAGAAATTAAGCAGGCGGCTTCTGATTTATGAAGAATACGATCCGCTTTCTCCGAAGAAGAGGTAGTTGGGATAGTTAGAATTGGTTTAAGTTTAATCTCACTCATCATAAATTTTCCGTCTATCTTTTCAAGTGTGCCTGTAGCATTTACCTCTAGGGTAAGGTATTCGAGTTTTGAAAATTCAGCGATAGCAAGAAAGGTAGTCATTAAGCAACTGCTTACAGATGCCACATATAGATGCTCAGGGCTCCAAATCCCAGGCATTCCTTTACTAAACTCGGGAGGGGTAGCAACATTAATAGTTTCATCTAAAACCGGAGAACTTAAATTACCTTTTCGGTCTGCCAGCCAGTTTAAATTTACTTCGTATTGGTGTACATCATTCATGATTCATCTCTCAGTTTAGTTTCTATAATTTTTTGAAGTTGAGCAGCCTGTACCACTCCCGCTTGTTGCCAAAGTATCCGCCCTTTGTGAAACAGTATGAGTGTAGGAACACCACGAACCTGGTACTTAATGGCTGCGTCGGCATTTTTTTCGGCATCTATTTTTATCACATTGATGCTGTCACCCATATTACTTTTAAGTTCTTTAAGAATGGGAGTCATCATTTTACAGGGTGCACACCAATCAGTGTAAAAATCGACCAGAACGGGCTTATCTCCGTTAATGAGCTCACTGAAAGTCATATTTGTTGATGTAGATTGTGTTGACATACCTCTATTTTATTTCTTCATATTCAGTCGTATCCAAGTCTAAGGAATCACTTTTTTGTGAATTATCTGTGTAGGAAACTGAGCAATTCGACCTGCCAAAACATCCGGTATTAGTAACAGCCTGAAAAAGAAAAATAACACTCAGAATTCCTGTTAAAGCTTCATTATGTAATATCGCTTGCACCGCTAAAAACAACCCAGCAAGTAAAGCCGAAATCCTTCTGAGATGCCAATCATTTACTTTAATATAACGCAGTAGTGTGTTCATGATTCAAGCTGTGCTTGTAGATAATGCCAACCGCCTCCGTTGTGTACTTCTTCAAATCCTTCTGATTTTAGCATCCTTTTAGCTGCGCTGCTTCTAGCTCCTGAAGCGCAGCATACAATTACAGGTTTGTTCCTGTTTATCTTGTTAATTGTATTCTTGAGCTTTTGGAGCGGAATATTCTTAGAGCCCCTTATATGCCCCATCGAATACTCGTCGGGGGAACGAACGTCAATAATAGTCGCCCCATTTTTATGGAGTTCGGAAAAGTTGACGGGTTCTTCTTTCGTGAAAAGTGATTTAATGAAGTTAAACATGCTGAACTGTGTTGTTTATAAACTGATTTACGAAGCTATAGTAAGCGATTAAAAAGAAGAGTTCAGCTACTTTAGTTACATAAGGGTAATTTTATTCCTGCCTAACGCTATAAATCCCTCTTTTTCCATTTGTTTTAGTAAGCGGGATACAACCACTCGTGCAGTGCCAAGTTCGTTAGCTAATTCTTCGTGGGTGATTATAAGAGTAGGGGAGCCTGAGAGTTTACTCTTCTTTTTTAAGTGTTGAAGCATTCGCTCATCCATTTTTTTGAACGATACTTCGTTTACAACTTCAAGCAGTTCTTCAAACCGTTTATGATATATTTTAAAAATATATCCGATCCATTCAGGAAACTCAGTAATTAACTGAGGTATTTTTTCGATAGGGATTAATAATACAGTGCACTGTTCTTCTGCAACAGCTTTTATTTTACTTTTCTCTCTGTGAATTCCCCCAAGGAAAGACATGATACAGGTTTCACCCGGATTGATATAATAAAGCAGTATTTCCCGGTATTCATCGTCACTTTGCATCACCTTGATACTGCCTTTAGTTACAATTGGAAGGGAATGAATGTACGCTTGTTCATTAAGTATAATTTCACCTTTTTCGAACATCCGGGAAGTCCCCAGTTTTTCCAATCGGGTCATTATTTTGGGTGATAAAGAGAAATTTTCGGAATCTTTGTTGTGTGGCATGAATGAAGATATAACTAATTCTATTTTCATGAAGTACCAGTTAACAACTGGATGAACATTTTCTTATCTTTGGAACCGCTTCCACGAATACTAAAACATCTCAGATGTCTATTAAAACAAAGAAAAGCACTCAATCAGAGAGTAAGGATAATTCCGGCTATCAACCCGAAAAGCCCTATTCGGCAAACCACAAAATTCGGTTTGTAACGGCAGCAAGTTTGTTTGATGGCCATGATGCCAGCATCAACATAATGCGTCGTATTCTGCAAAGTAGTGGGGCAGAGGTTATTCATCTGGGACATAACCGTTCTGTACATGAAATTGTGAATTGTGCCATTCAGGAAGATGTACAGGGAATAGCTATCAGTTCGTATCAAGGCGGACACGTTGAATACTTCAAATACATGATTGAACTGTTAAGAGAAAATGGTGCCGCCCATATTAAAGTATTTGGCGGTGGTGGAGGTGTTATAGTTCAGGATGAGATAGATGACCTTCACTCATCGGGTATAACCAGGATTTTTTCTGTAGAAGATGGCAGTAAAATGGGGCTTCAAGGCATGATTAATTTTATGCTCAAAGAATGTGATTTCGATCCGGTTTTAGTAGGGGAATTTAACACCGCTAAACTAGCTGAGAGAGAAATTAAAACGTTGGCAAAAGGGATTAGCATTCTTGAGAATAATCATTCAGAGATGCTTTCATATAGTAAAGGTAACTTATTGGACAGCAATGGTAAAAAGCTGATGCCTGATCAGGAAAAGAAGATTCCTTTACTCGGAATTACCGGAACAGGAGGAGCAGGAAAGAGTTCTCTGACTGATGAAATTGTTCGGCGGTTTCTTACCGAATTTGAGAATATCTCAATCGGTATCATTTCAGTAGATCCTTCGCGATTGAAAACAGGAGGGGCGTTACTTGGAGACCGAATCAGAATGAATAGTATTGATACGAGCAGGGTATTCATGAGAAGTCTTGCTACCCGTGCTTCCAATCGTTCTACAAGTGCTGCACTGGAATCGGTTATTGAATTATACAAAGTAGCCGGATTTGATTTAATCATTATAGAAACAAGTGGAATTGGTCAAAGTGGAACCGAAATTGTTGATCTTGCTGATATCCCAATGTATGTAATGACCAGCGAATACGGGGCTTCTACGCAGCTCGAAAAGATAAATATGCTCGACTTAGCGGAACTGGTGGTTCTAAATAAATTTGAGAAAAAAGGTTCTCAGGATGCACTGAGAGATATCCGTAAGCAAATGCAACGGAACTCAGGTCAATGGCATTCGAAGCCGGAAGAAATGCCCGTATATCCAACCATTGCTGCACAGTTTAATGATGAGGGAGTAAATCGCCTTTTTAAAGCGTTGGTGGATAGAATTAATGCCAGGTACGGGTTAGACTGGGAAACTTCCATATATACTAACTCTACGCCTTCTGAGGATATTCAAGCTCAGGCAATCATACCGGGGAAAAGGGTTCGTTACTTGTCAGAAATTTCTGAAACTATCCGGAATTATCACCAATGGGCAGAACAACAAGTGGAAATTGCTTCCAAATGGGATGAAATAAAGGGTGCTATTTCTCAGCTTAAAGAAAGTAGCTCTGATCAAAGTAGTACGATAACGGCTTTAGGACCTCTTCAGCAGCGATGGGAAGATGAGCTGGATCGCCTTCCAAAAGCGATTCTGGAAGGATGGGACGAGCTTTCCGGTAAATATCAGGAGGAAAGCTTTGATATAAATATCCGGGATAAAGTTATTAAGAATGAATTATATCGCGAATCATTAAGCGGATTGAAGATGCCTCGTGTAGCGGTTCCGAAAACCAAACATTCCGGCGAGCGCTTAAAATTCGCGTTGAAAGAAAATCTGCCCGGCTATTTCCCATATACGGCAGGAGTATTCCCGTTTAAAAGAGAAGGAGAAGATCCAACCCGGATGTTTGCAGGGGAAGGAACGCCGGAGCGAACCAATAAACGATTCCATTTTGTGAGTGAAGGTCTCCCTGCAGCTCGGCTTTCAACGGCATTCGACTCTGTAACACTATATGGAGAAGACCCTGGCTACCGTCCCGATATTTACGGAAAAATCGGTAATTCCGGAGTGAGTATTTGCACGCTGGATGACATGAAAAAACTTTACTCCGGGTTTGAGTTAACAGCTCCAACTACCTCTGTTTCAATGACTATCAATGGTCCGGCACCAATGATTTTAGCCATGTTCATGAACACTGCCATTGATCAGGAAGTGGAGCGATATCTGAAAGCCGAAGGAAAATGGGAGCAGGCTCAAAAGAAAATCGAAGCTTATTTCAATGAAAGAGGAGTTCCGGTACCTCATTATTCAAACGAGATTCCAAGAGGCAACGATGGCTTTGGATTGGGCTTGCTTGGAATTACGGGAGATAAGCTCGTAGATGCCGAAGCCTATAAAAATATTAAGGCAAACGCCTTAGCAGTGGTTCGTGGAACGGTACAGGCGGATATATTGAAAGAAGACCAGGCGCAAAACACCTGTATTTTCTCTACTGAATTCGCGCTTAAGATGATGGGGGATATCCAGGAGTATTTCACACAAAACAGAGTTCGGAATTATTACTCGGTTTCAATTTCAGGGTATCATATTGCGGAAGCAGGGGCGAATCCGATTACTCAGGCTGCATTTACACTTGCAAACGGATTTACATACGTGGAATACTATCTGGCTCGTGGTTTGAATATTGATGACTTCGCTCATAACCTTTCTTTCTTTTTCAGTAATGGATTAGATCCCGAATATGCGGTAATAGGTCGGGTAGCCCGACGTATCTGGGCGATTTCAATGAAGAATAAATACGATGCTAATGATCGCTCCCAGAAACTGAAATATCATATCCAGACCAGTGGTCGTTCACTTCATGCTCAGGAGATTCAGTTCAATGATATCCGCACTACACTTCAGGCTTTGTTGGCGATATATGATAATTGTAACTCATTGCACACCAATGCTTATGATGAGGCAATTACAACTCCGACTGAAGAATCGGTGCGTCGTGCGTTGGCTATTCAAATGATCATCAATAAGGAGCTGGGAACCGCTAAAAACGAAAATATAAATCAAGGTTCCTTCTTTATTGATGAGCTGACCGATTTGGTGGAAGAAGCTATTCTTACTGAGTTCGATCGTATTACCGAAAGAGGCGGAGTGCTTGGTGCGATGGAAAGTATGTACCAGCGTGGGAAAATTCAGGATGAAAGCCTCTACTACGAAAGAAAGAAGCATTCCGGTGAACTACCCATTATTGGGGTAAACACGTTCTTTGGAAAGGGAAATGACGAAGAGAATAAACCAGTTGAGCTCATCCGCTCCACCGAAGTAGAGAAGAAGCAACAAATCGCGAATCTTGAAGCTTTCTGGAAACGAAATGAATTGGATGCTGAAGAAGCTATTAACCGACTAAAAAAAGTTGCCCGAAACAACGGTAATCTCTTCGAAGAACTCATGGAAACGGTAAAAGTAGCCAGCCTGGGACAGATTTCACACGCGCTTTATGAGGTTGGTGGTCAGTACAGAAGGAATATGTAAGCTGTTAGTGTTATAATTTTTAGTATAAACAATTGTTTCTATGACGTTTATACAGTGTTAGGTGCTTTCTTTATATTTTGTCAATAGTCTTAATTAAAAGTTTAACGTATCTTATTAGTTCTTCTGTATTGATTGATAAATCTCTTGTGTTACCTGTAGAGTGATGATAACTCTTAGTGTAATCATTCAACTCAATAATGTCATCAATTAGATTTTTTAATCGGTATAACCTTTCTCCTTCTTTTGCTTCCTTAACTTTTTCGATTATGTCCCCGAGCCAAATGTTATTTGGAATAATGTCAAAATATTTTGATTTAAATACGCCTTCAAGTATTGGTCTCAAACACCTGATAACTTCTCGTTTTTCGAATTCAGAATTTGCTCCAGAATTGATGAATTCTTTTACTATCTCAATATCCTTTTGTGTACTGGTTAAAAACTCCGAATTGAAATCGTACTTTTTTAATAGACTTGTTGTTCCATTATTTTCAATTTTAAGTGTTATTTGATCAATAAAAGAACATTTATCTCGAAAATCAGAAGCGAAACCTAAGTCGTGTGAAAGTAAAACGAACTGGATAGCTGAATTTGCGATTTTTGCAAGTTGAAAAACTGTTGCATTTCGCCTAGAATAATCAAAGCTTGACAAAGGGTCGTCAAACACAATTACTTTATCATTTACTCCAAGGATTTCTAATCTTGCCAGAAAAAAGCACAATGCTACAGTACTCTTATCACCTTCACTCATTGCATATTTTGCATTACCAATTTTGCTATTTGGGTTGGGATTAGCAAAAACCACCTCTTCTTCATAAACCTCGAAAACAGGGAAAATTCTGAATCTTTCAAAGTCACTGGTGTTTTTGAGATAAGAGAACCCTTTAAAGTTTATATAGGAGGTGAATTTTTCAAGGTACTTGTTTACAAGTTGAATGTGCCTATTGTAAATTGGACTAGTGAATTCTTCAAAATCTTTCATGATTACGTCTAAATCATGTTGAATTGAGTCAATTTTACTTTTTATTTCTGAATTACTTTTGTCCTTAGAAAGTTTCTTTAACAACACATCTTTCTTCCTTATAAGTGGACGCATTCTGTTTCTAAATTGCCCTCCTTTATCTCCGAACAACAATTTGTAGAGGTTAGTTTTATTTTGTTTTCTTACATAAGAGCCTGCAAAAAGATAGTCTTCTATATAGTTTATGTCGAAGACTTCGATTTTTAAATTGTGCTTACTCCACTTGTTTTCATTTAATACTATAAGTTCACTGTTCCCCGATTCCTTAATCTTTACGGTAGATTGATTAGATGTGCCAAATGTTTTCTTATAGTTTATTAAGTCAAGATCATTTTTCGAAAGTGATTTTAATATTGTTGCTAGTGTTGTTTTTCCAGAACCGTTTGGGGCATAGATAATATTTAGTTTTGAGAACTGACCATTCCAATCTTGTGAGCCTTGAAACTTATAGTTTACAAAGTGTCCAATGTTTGAAATCTCTATTATTTTTTCAATCATAAAAGTCAGTCTTGTTTTTGATCGCACCTAACTCATACATACACGCATAGCGCATATATCTGTCTTAATTATTACCGAAAGTAAGTGAATGCGAAATATCACGCAAAGATATACAATACAAATATTTGGTTAGTTTATATTTAGCGTATTCATAAAGAAAATATGAAGTAGTCATTTCAGATTTATTTATCAAAAATTCATATCCGATCCTCATATTGGCTGAGAATAAAATAACCAGGCTAATGGAGGTATTGTCATGACTGACAGCATAAAACTGGCGCAAAAAGCGCCTATGAAACACATGCGCCATTTTATGTCGCTACTTGAGTTGGATGAGGAAAATTTTGAATTCTACGGCAAATACACAGGGAAAATCAGGCTTAATGTGCTTGATAAGTTTAAAAACAGACCTGACGGCAAACTTATACTTGTAACCGCGATTACCCCAACTCCAACCGGAGAAGGGAAGACCCTTACTTCTATTGGATTGAGCCAGGGCATGGCTAAGATCGGAAAGAAGGTAATGGTGACACTTCGTGAGCCTTCGCTAGGTCCGGTGTTTGGTATAAAAGGAGGAGCTGCTGGCGGAGGTTATTCCCAGGTAATTCCCATGGAGCGTATCAACCTGCATTTTAACGGGGATATTCATGCGATTGGAACGGCTCACAATTTATTAGCCGCAATGCTCGATAATCACATTTTTAAAGGCAATGAACTGGATATCGATGTGACCAATCCGCTTTGGAACAGAGCAATGGATATGAACGATCGGGCTCTTCGACAGATTGTAGTAGGTTTGGGAGGCAGGGTAAACGGAATTCCCAGGGAGTCGGGGTTCCTTATTACAGCCGCATCCGAAATTATGGCGATTCTTGCCTTAGCTTCATCCAGAGCTGATTTGAAGGAACGACTTGGCCGGATTGTGGTGGGTTATAACAGCAAAGGAGAGGCTGTAAAAGCCAGTGATCTGGGCGCCCACGAAGCAATGGCAGTAGTGCTGAACGAAGCTATTATGCCGAACCTGGTACAAACCATGGAACATGTACCTGCTCTGGTGCATGGCGGACCTTTCGCGAACATCGCTCATGGAACAAGCAGTATTATTGCCAACCGAATCGGCCTTAAATTGGCTGACTATGTAATTACAGAGGCAGGTTTTGGTGCGGATCTTGGAGCTGAGAAATTTTTTGATATCGTAAGTCCAGTTTCGGGAATATGGCCTTCGGCTGTGGTACTGGTGGCAACAGTCAAAGCCCTGAAATATCATGGCGGTTTATCGGTAGAAGAAGCTTCAGGAGGAGGGACGAACCATGCAGCCCTTAGAGAAGGCTTAAAGAACCTGGAAGTGCATGTTCATAATTTGAAATTATTTAATGTTCCTGTGGTAGTAGCTATCAATCAGTTTGAGGCAGATGATCCGGATGAGCTTTCTTACATAGAAAACTATTGTATCTCTTTAGATGTGCCTTGTGCTACCCACGAAGCCTTTGCCAAAGGGGGAGAAGGGGTTACTGATCTTGCAAAGCAAGTTGTAACAGCAGTTGATCGCAATCCATCTCCCGATAACCGAACACTGTATGAAGCAACGGATACCGTTGAGGATAAAATCAAAGCTATTGCCCGAAAAGTATATGGAGCGGCTGTGGTTTATTTTGAGAAGAAAGCCTTGCAAAACCTGAAACGATTTAAGGATCTCGGGTATGGCGATTTACCTGTATGCATTGCCAAAACGCAGTCTTCATTTTCTGATAATCCAGCGCTACGCGGTGCTCCGAAAGGATTCACGTTTACTGTCTCTGATGTACAACTCTCAGCAGGAGCAGGGTTTCTGGTCATTATTTCCGGAAATATGATGCTGATGCCCGGTTTGCCCAAAGTACCTGCTGCGGTTAACATGACTGTAGATGAAGATGGGGTGATTTCAGGGTTGTTTTAGTTCTTAGATTGGTATTAGCCACCAAAGCTCAAAATCACCAAAGCAAAATAATAAGTCCCCTCTTGAGAAGCCTGTGCTGAACTTGTTTCAGTAGGAATTTAGGGGTGTGTAAAGCTAAATTACGGGAAGTGGCAAAGTCAGTTTCTTGCTTAAACAAATACTTAAGTAATTAAAAAAGTCTTCAGACCTTTGCTGACCTTTCATTCAATGCCTTAAATATCATTTATAATTTCGGATAAGGAATCTACTTCCCGGATGGTATTGAAATAATGTGGGGAAATCCTGATCACCGCTTCCACACCTTTTTTCCTGAAATCTATCAGTCCCCATTCCTTTTGACTGATACTGAAAAACACAGCATTTTTTTCCAGATGCTCTTTAATTTCGTCAACAGTCTTTCCTGTTTTAAGGAAGGTCAGAATATTGCATGTTACAGTACCTTTGTCGTACATAACTACATCCTTAACAACAGCAAGGTTCTCTCGCAGTCTTTTGATTATGTTATTGTTATAAGCTTCGACATGCTCGATACCAATGTTATTCAAATACTTTAGTGCTTCTTTAAATCCTAAAATTAGAGCGTAAGGATATTCCCATGTCTCGAACCGTTTAGCAGTTTCATCTATTCTAAACTGAGATTCACCGGTCCAGACAGCACCTCCGCCATCCACAAATAAAGGAGCAAAACCCCGGTTCAATACCTTGTCAGAAACAAATAAAAACCCCGTACCTCTTGGCCCGCGTAAAAACTTCCTTCCTGTAGCGGATAAGAAATCACACTTTATTTTACTTACATCAACAGAGAGCTGCCCAACCGACTGGCAGGCATCTACTAAATACAGGATATCGTATTTTTCACAAAGGGTTCCAATGCTTTCTACATCCTGAACCAGTCCAGAGTTGGTGGGTACATGGGTTACCGAAACTAATTTCGGCGTTGCCTGCTTTATAAGAGACTCAAAATGGTCAATATCAAGATCACCGTTTGGCCTAGTGTTTATTCGTTTGATTGAGATGCCGAAACGCTTCTTTAGTGATAAAAACTGAATCTGGTTAGAAGTATAATCATCGTCAGTAGTTATGACGATGTCATTTTCTTTAAAAGCAATGGAGGATAGTGCTTTTAAATAAGCGTCGGTGGCATCATGTGCAAAAGCTACATTCGAAGCTTTACAATTAATAAGCTGCGCAACTTCATAATAAAACCCGTTGATCTCGTTAACCCGATTTTCAGCAGCTTTATAACCGCCCAGTTCTTTTTCAAAATTTAAATGCTCATCGATTTTTTTAATCACAATGTCAGGCATCAAAGAAGCTCCTGCACTATTAAAGAATAATTTATTGGTACAACCAGGAGTAAGGCTCCTTATTTTTTCAATGTCCAGTTCCATATTTTTTGGTGTATAGAGGAGAGGAAGGCTTTCACATCAACTTATGTACTTACATATAGCGATGTTCAACTTGTGTTGTATATGCATTCTGTTTTATTCTAACGAGAAACTACTGGATTGATAAATATTACGCAAAGGCGTATCAGTTGCGATTTAGAACACATAAATACCCAGAATCTACTGCACAAGGGCTGCCTTTATTAAACCATGCTTTATTATTCAGGAAATGATGCAACGGTTGCTTCTCTGGATGACTGCAACGAAGGGCCTCCAGTATCATTTATTACATGCCTTATACCGCCGCCTTTCCCGCTTAACCAAAAGGTTATCATGTGTTTAAACTCTACGTTTGGTTTCAATGGTGCTTCTATTGCCCGATCAGCAAAGACGGGAGCAACCTGAAAGGTATTATAAATACCTAAACCCCATGCTTTATGATTTTCAACATGATCGGACACCTTATAACTGGCATATCCATCGGTAGTTCCAAGCTTCCATTCCGATTGAGAAGGTGGGTCATAGGGCATTTCACTTTGATAAAAATAAGTCCTGCCACGTTCTCCATTCCATATTGTCTGGTACTCTGTAAAGTGTTCGGCAAATAATCCGTAAATAATTACATCATCGCCATTTACTATTAATCCATTTTCGCCCAGGTTAACAGCCCAGCCGGGTCGCCCGGCTATCGCGCTTGGCCCATGATCTGCTCTCCACAGCCAGAAATGATCTGCAATTACATTATTGCTGTTTATTTCGATACACAAGCTTGTTGTACCAACCTGATCGGTTCCGACTCTGCAAAAAATATCGAAGAGGAAGGTCGGGTTTTCAGAATGATCCAAAGTGCTGGAATTATCCCCCAATTGGAGTAAAACCTCCGATCGTTCCGGGCCTGCATCAAAGGTAATTCCGGCCAGAGTAACTCCTTCAACATCTTCAACAATGGCAGCTTTGTTCCCTTTGGTTGGAATAAAAGAGGCGTATCCCATTCCTAAAATGATGGTGCCGGGATGTATAACATGAATTGGCTGATCAATGTAATATTTACCTGGAGTCACCAGGAGATTCTTTCCATCTTTTAAAGCCTCATTTATAGTGTTGATGTCATAGCTTTCTTCTTTTAGTATGAAGAAAGAGTCCAAATCCAACACTTCACCTGCAGGATTTCCCCCAACCCAATCCGGCCCAATCGCATCTTTCCTCAAAGCTGGCACAAACACTTTGAATTCCTCATTATCATCCATAAATAAAAAAGGTTTTTCTCGAATTATGGGTGTTTGTTCGATCGTGGTAAAAGGGAGTTCATGCCAGTCATTTTCAGGAGCACCTTCAACACCCAGAAAGAACATATTCCAAACCCCATTTTGCCATTCTTTGATGATGCTGTTTCTGGTGAAAAACTGTTGTTGTGTACCAGAATAAACGGTGCTATCTATTACACTGTTGGCTATAAAACCTCCGCTTGTGTATCCATCACCTGAGAGCCTGAGTTCTCCCTTTACATGAATCCGACGAAATGGAGCCGCTTGAGAAGCTATCCAGTAATTGGGCTCACCCAGAGGGTCAACGGTAAGATTTTCAGCACTTCTCCAGAAATTTGACAAGGCAGTTTGCCTCACTTGCCGGGAAGCTACAGAACCATTTATGAGTACATCCCCCGGAAGCTTTCCAAGCCCAGCTGCCTGAGTATAATATCCAACATAAACATCAAGCTCATATTCACCAGGTTTAAATAGCAGGGCAAATCTGTGAGGACCAAATTCACGATCACGATGGTCTTGCAATTCAGCTAAACTATCTACCGTAGCCTGAATGGATTCCATTTCCATTTCAGAGTCGAAGATCAAAACATTCTTTCCAAAAGGATGTTCTTTCGTTGTCCCGGACGGTTGATAAGAACAGTAACTAAATAGTAATAGTAAAACTAAAAGTGGATAGTGCTTCATTGGAATCGGGGTAAAGTGGCTGGACTAAGTACAGTGGTTTTACCATTGAATTTAGTCCAAGTTGGGATGAGTTGCTCTGCAACTTTCCATGTATTAGTAGTGGTGGAATCAAAGCAACCACCTTTCAGAATTCAATATACTTTAATGAAATGAAAAAGCGGCACGAGTTATTACCCAAACTGCTATTACTTATACACCTTTTTGGCGGAAGTTTTATTTCGTCCCTAATGTGCCTGAAAACAAGTTCATAATTAATACTCCTGAAACAATTAAAACCATTCCTATGATTGCAGGAGCATCTAATTTCTGTTGAAAATAGAAATAACCAACTCCTGCAACTAAAATAATGCCTACACCTGCCCAAACAGCATATGCTACTCCCATGGGTATTTCTTTTATAGCAAGAGAAAGAAAATAGAATGTGAAACTGTAGCCAACAACGCAGATTACAGTCGGCCATAGCTTAGTGAAACCATTACTTTCCTTTAATGAGGAAGTAGCAATTACTTCACCAACAATTGCTACAATTAGATATACCCATTTCATTTTACTGGCTCCTTTTCTTTCAATTCATTTGTGTATTCATTGATCTGGTTAATAGCTTGTTGTACTGATAGATCACGAGCGTTTTGACCGAAGTAGGTGGTAGATTGAGCTTTGATGAGTTGTATATCTACAATGCCGATAAACCGGAGAATTGTTCTTAAAAATGGATTAACATGATCAAGACCTTTTATTTCTTCAGAGTCATATGCTCCACCACAGGCGCTAATAATTATGGCTTTTTTGTTTTCAAGCAAACCATATTCTTCTTTCTCATTGGAAATAAACGTTTCTCCTGAGATTACAATGTGGTCAAAATAAGCTTTTAAGGTAGATGGAATACCAAAATTGTACATGGCAACACCCATGATAATTATATCCGCATTCTTGATTTGTTGGATTAGCTCACGGGATTTATGTATAGATTTACGTTGAGTAAGCGTCCAATCAGATTCTTTTGAATAGCGAGCCTTGATAAAATCTTGATTAAGGTGTGGAAGATTCTCAACCGATAAGTCAAGGTATTCAACTTTATGTTTTCCATGCGAATTGATAGAATCTACGGTATGCTTTGATAATAGTCTTGAAATAGAGTCTTCAAATCTTGTACTCGTATCGATATGTAGAATATGTTTCATGTTTATGATTTTTATGAATTAAAAAGATTTCTTTTCTGGTGAGTTGCTTAAAAATCGCTTATCAATTGAAAATGCCCCACCACCCATAATGGTGATTGCTGCACTCATTGCAAGAACAAGAATGTGATATTCGAACCCTTCTTGACCTGCATCTAGTTGCCCCCACCAATTCATAAAAAAGCCTATGTCCCAATGAACAAACGCAATCATTCCAATGAAGAGGCCAAAAAGCATTGATGCATTTATTCTGCTTGCAAAACCCACTATCAAAAGAATACTACCAAGCGTTTCGATTGCAATGGTCATCCATCCTAAAAAAATGGGCATGTTTAGGTATTCGGTGATGAAGTAAATAAAATCACCATAGCCTTGTGTACTTAATTTTCCTATTCCATGGATTAGAATAGTTAACCCTAAGGTGATTCTGATAATAGTTGCAGCCCAATTAGTTGTAGTATTGAATATTAAGTGTTTCATTTTAATTGTATCTAGAGGTTATTGAATTCAAATCGTAGAAATAGGCCTGGTTGAAAATCATAGTCCCAATTAGATCCAAATTGGAATTGATTGACAGCTAATCCCGTTTGGGCTAGGCCAAGGTCAGCTCCTAAACGCAGTTGCTGAAAGCTAAGTAAGTGAATATCTGAATTGAAGTTGAATGAGAACTGACCTTGAAAAAAGCCTTTCAATTTGTTGGTAATTTTAGGTCGGTATTGGATGATTGAGAAAAACTCAAAGTCTGGTTTATCTTTGATCTCAGAAGTAAAATTGGCGGTAACAAAGAATTTTTCTCTGTAAAAGGTGTATTGAATACCACCTAGAGCAACCAATTTATTAGGTAATATTCGTGTTCCTAGTGCAGGGCCAAATCCTTTAAAAGCATTGTAGCTTATAATGGAGTAAGACATGAGTATGGCTTCTTCCAATTCATAATTGTATTCGGCCGTATTTAGATTGAATAGTGTGAACTTGTATTCGGGATCTAAAGGTTTTACCCACCAAGACTCTATCAAGAAATTGTCATCTGTTGAAGCTGTTTCAAAAACAGTTTGTCCTACTGATACCGTGCGTGTGGTTATAAGAATGATTAGCGTTAATGATAATTGTAATAGTGTTTTCATCTGACTTGTTTAAATTTTTACAAGGCAAATATATGAGCTACAAAAATGTGTTTAGGTATAATATTTAAGGTATAAATGGTAAAAATCCATGTTTATCCTATTAATTAGGTTGTGAAAAACCGAGATTTGAACTATTAAGTACATAAAGAGTAACAAAAGTAGATTTGGAAATGAATGTATTTAAAGCCCCAGATGAATTGATTGACTCTTTCGTTGATGGTTGGAATGAAAGAGATGCTGAGAGACTAGCATCCATTTTTGTGGAGGATGCTGAATTTGTGAATGTAACAGGCCTTTGGTGGCATACCAAAGAAAGAATATATAAAGCACATGAATATGGATTGAGAGTGATCTTCAAGGATTCTCATTTATGAGTGTTGTATTCAAGGAAAAAGTGGCTATCAGAAAGTGTGGTTATGATTCACGTCAAAATGAAATTGGTAAATCAAACACCTATTGAAGGTATTACCAAAACTGCTGAGCGCAATAATATTCTACTTTTTATTTGTAAAAAATATGAAGGTGGATGGTACTGTGAGGCCGTTCAGAATACTGAGATTATTCCTAGACAGGAAACATTCGTGATGGATGAAAAAGGTATTAGATCTGCCCTGAATTATGGGCAATATGGTAAATGATTTAAAATCTGACTACCTGTTTTCTTTCCTGAATTGAGTAGGCGTTTTGCCTGTTCTTTTTTTGAAGTACTTCACAAAGTTCGAAGGGTCGTAGAATCCTAGATTATCAGCTATCACAGCAATGGTATTCGTATTCAGTAAGAGCTGTGACTTAGCATACAAGGTTAAAAACTCCTGAGCCGTCTGCTTTGCTGACTTTCCTGTTGCTTTTTTAACTGCTTCTGACAAATAATTGGCACTTATATTCAACTCTGAGGCATAATCGCTTAAACGAAGCTGGTAGCTCACCTTTTCCTTTAACAATGTCTCAAATCGGAAAGCTATTTCTTCGGATCGATTAGAGAATATTAGTTTTGAGGCAGGGCTCCTGAATAACGAATTAGTTTTTTCTAAAACGATCGTAAGATAAGCCGCTAGGATATTTTTCTTGGATTCTGTGAGCACACTGTCAAACTCATTGAGCATTGCTTTCATAAGATTGACTATGTCTTCACTTTCTTCTTTGGGTGCACTAATGGCAGGTGTTGAATTAATATTAAAGAATTGGAATTTGCGATACAGGTCAATGGTGTGGTAGGTATTGTTTAGAAATGATGGTTTAAAAAGAATCATAATACCTAAAGAATCATCTCGAAACCCCTTGATTTTCCAAGAGCTTATGTTGTGCGGAGTTGTAAAGGATAGAAGTCCATCCGTAGGATTAAAAGATTTATCACCAACACTTATTTCCACATCATGCCCATATCCATAAGTAATTTCAAAGAAATCATGTCTGTAAGGTTTCATCTCGATTTGCTCATTACCTAAATAATCTTCAATACGGTAAATGAATATCTCATCAACATTGGTATGATCATTTATTCCAATTGCCGATATGTAGTCTTGTATTGAGTTGAATTGTTTCAATTAGTCCTTTAGACCCTTACAATTACCGCCAAACATAGGAATATGATGAACTCTATTCATGATATCCCAGTTTGATCTTTAAGTTCTATTCATTTTATCCTACAAAATTACAGGTATATAATGAATAAACACATAAGCACAGAAAAAGGAAACTAACTTTTATCCCTTTTGCTATTTTCGGAATAAAACATCCAAAATGTACAACGTAATTATAATCGGTCTCGGCTCCATGGGTTCTTCGGCTTTGTATCAACTGGCAAAGCGGGGAGTGATGGTGTTGGGGTTGGAGCAGTTTGGAATTGGTCATGCTAAAGGTTCTCATTCAGGTCAGAGCAGGATTGTTCGTAAAGCCTATTTCGAACATCCGGATTATGTTCCACTACTAGAGAAAGCGTACAAGGGTTGGGATTCCATTCAGCAGGAAAGCGGAAAGCAGTTGTTTCATAAAAACGGACTGGTGTATTTCGGAAAGCCTGAACATGAGGTGATGGAAGGAGTGAAGCGGTCGGCGGGAGAATTTGGGTTGAACATTGAACAAAAAACAGGGAACATTGAACATCGAATGTTTACTGTGCCGGATGACTTTGAAGTATTGTGGGAGCCGGAAGCGGGGTTTGCATTGACTGAGCCAACAATCCGGACGTTTGTGGAGCAAGCGGAAAAGCATGGGGCGGAGGTTCAAACTAGGGAAACGGTGATGGGATGGAGGCTGAAAGACAGCTACGTGGAAGTGCATACCGACAAGATGGAGTATCACACCGAAAAACTCATCCTTACAGCAGGTGCTTATACCAATCAGCTTATTCCTGGATTATCAGATCAACTTAAAGTGACACGCCAGCTTATTTTCTGGCTAAAGCCTCAGCACCCGGAGCAGTTCAAGCCGGAACGTTTTCCGTGTTGGGTGATTGCAGAGCCGGATTATCCGGGTATTTTTTACGGCTTCCCGATTCTGAGTACCGAGCAGGGAGGCGATGGGTTACTAAAAGTAGCGCATCATGCTCCGGGGGAATCCATCCATCCAAAAGACCTGAGCGAGTTCAACCCGGAAAAAGAAAAAGAGAAACTTAGTTCGTTTCTGAAAAAATATATGCCGGAAGTTTCGGTTGAAATTGTTAAGGTCACCGCATGCCTATACACTTATTCTGAGGATGAACATTTCATCATCGATTTTCTGCCCGAAACAAACTCCAATGTGGTGCTCGCAGCCGGATTTAGCGGGCATGGGTTTAAGTTTGTTCCGGTGGTTGGGAAAATTCTGGCTGATTTAGCATTGGAGGGTTATACTAAGCATCCCATTGATTTTTTGAGGTTGGATAGGTTTTTATAATCCTGTAGCCTTAAATCTTTCTTCGGTACTTTTGTGTGGACAAAAGTACCAAAAACCACCAAAAGAAATGAAGATGTTCGAATACCTACCCTTTGATATCCTTTCTAAAGCTGGGTACTACCTTTCTCCATTATGCTGCCTACCGCATTTCTTTTGGATTTTTTTTGAGAGAGGAGTTACTTAGAATTCCGTGATTGTGAATGGTACTCAATAGTTTAGTATAATCCCGAAACCAAACCAAATCTCGTTCGTGTAGTTATCGGGTTCTAATAAAACATTGGGCAGTATGAGTTCACGCAAAGACCGATTCAAAAAAGGCATTCCAAACGATCTGGATAACAATGATCCGGAATTTGATCTGGATGATTACATCCATGAAAACTCAATAGATGAAGGTGAAGGCATTGATCCCGGTGTAACGTATAGAGTTAAAAAGAAAAGCACTTCAAAAAGGGACAGAACGGTAATAGCAGCAGTTTTAGCGATTATGTTTTTATGGTATTTCGATTGGAATCCGTTGAACGCGATTACCCAAACAGCACAGGGAATCGGGGGCTGGTTCGGCAATGATGAAGGTATAGCTGTAGTGGAATCCCGCGAAGGTTTTTCCGGAACTTATCTCGATTATGTAAGTGCGGTACAGGCTATTGATTTCAGGGAAACACCATCAACCTCCCAAATTCAGGCCATGTACAATAATGGGGTTCCTATCAGCTATATGCAAAAGCTGGAAGAACTTAATTATCTGGGTAGTGTTAATTATTCGGGAATCATTGGCCTCTGGGCGAATGGAGTCACGGAAAGTTATTTGCAAACACTCCACGATCTGGATTTTCTAGACAATACCTCTTATTCGGGTATTATTGGGCTTTATGCAAATGGAGTTACTACCGATTATTTAAAAACATTGGAAGATCTGGACTACCTGAGTGAGGTTAACTATTCCGGAGTTATTGGCTTATATGTAAGTGGTATTACCGAAGATTTTCTAAGAGGTCTGGATCGGTTGGATTATCTTGATGAAGTGAATTACTCGGGGATTATCGGTTTATATTCGAGTGGGGTTACAATCGATTATATCAGCACATTGGAACAGATCGATTACCTTGATCAGGTATCTTATTCCGGGATTATCGGGATGTATTCAACCGGAGTAACAGAAGAATTTCTAAGAGAGCTTTCAAGAAGGGATATGCTGGATAATCTGAGTTATTCGCAAATCATTCAGATGTATCAGAATAATTGATTCCCTTTACCAAGTTGGGGCGGATGGCCATCCGCCCTTACTGTTAAGTAATATGTTTATCCAAATTTTGAGTCAAGCCAAAAGTAAGTATGATTCGGTATAGGATACTATCATTTCGTATAATCCTATATGTCTCAACCGCTAAAAACACTCATTATTGGAAAGGTATGGCCGGAACCGGGTTCTTCAGCAGCCGGATCAAGGATGATGCAGTTGATAGAAACTTTTATGGGTGAGGGTTGGGATATAACCTTTGCCACAGCGGCCGGAGAGAGTGAATTTGCTGAGGATCTGGAATCAATGGGTATCAAAACTGCTAATATTCAAATCAACGACGACTCTTTCGATGAATTTATCAGGCAACTGAATCCTGATATTGTATTATTCGACCGTTTTATGACGGAAGAGCAATTCGGATGGAGAGTTGCAGAGCATTGCCCTGATGCTCTGCGGGTTTTAGACACCGAAGACCTTCACTGCCTGAGACATGGAAGGCATAAAGCGGTAAAAGAGAACAGGGAATTTCAGGAAAATGATTTGTTCTCAGATCATGCGAAGAGGGAAATTGCAAGTATATACCGATGTGATCTTTCTTTGATTATTTCGGATTATGAAATGAATCTCTTGCGGGATGTATTCGGAGTGAGTGAAGACCTTATTTCTTACGCTCCATTTATGTTGGAACTGGTCTATGACTCCGCCTGGAGAGGTTTCGATGAAAGAGAGGGCTTTATTTCAATAGGTAATTTCCTTCATGAACCTAACTTGGATGCGGTACTGTACCTGAAAAGTACAATCTGGCCTCTTATCAGAAGAGAATTGCCTGAAGCTGAGTTAAAGGTATATGGTGCATACCCATCCCAAAAAGTACTTCAGTTGCATGATCCCGAAGAAGGCTTTTTGATTATGGGCAGAGCAGAAAACGCCGATGAGGTTATGAATAATGCGAGAGTAACTCTTGCACCACTTCGGTTTGGTGCGGGATTAAAAGGGAAACTTATAAAAGCCATGCAATGCGGAACACCCTCGGTTACTACAGAGGTTGGTGCAGAAGGAATGCACGGAGAGCTGTCCTGGCCGGGTGCAATTGAAAATAATCCGGAAGAGTTCGCCAAAGCGGCAATCAGATTATACAGAGAAAAACCGGATTGGAGCAGAGCACAAAAAAAAGGTGTTCAGGTTATCAATCAAAGGTTTGCGAAAAAGGAAATTAGTCCGGCTTTGATAAGGAGAATCAGGGAAATAAAAGAAGGACAGGATAGGCATAGGAGAAAGAATTTTACAGGAGCTATGCTCACGCATCATACCTTAGCAAGTACTAAATACATGGCTAAATGGATAGAAGCGAAGAATAAGTGATTTATTTAGGCTCTAAACTTTGAACGTATTCTAGCCCTTCTTTCATGAGTTCAACCACTTGATCTATATTTGAGAGCATTTCTTCCGAAACCAGAATATAACCTTGCATAACTGCCCCGTATGATTTGAAAGGTTGCAGACCGTTACTAAAGAATTCACTTTGACGTTCTTTTGAAAGCCGAATCCCAATTTCACCATCTTTATTGAGCTGGGAGAACATGTGTCCGTTTGTAGAAGTGTAAGGCATGGTTTTACCTTTTAGTTCTACTCCTTCAACTTGTTCAATAATTGATTTATAGGTTTCTATATGCTGTTTTTGTGCATCCGTCATATCAAGAACTATATTTGTATTTTATCGCAAGAGATTTTCCAGGTTGGGAAACTGAACGTTTCTTGTGTATTTACCCATTCGCCTAACCATTCAAAACTCTCATCAGTAACATCAAAGAAGGTAATTCTAAAGAAACCATCAACTCCGTTTGGGGCTTTTTGCTCCCGATAAAGAATAATTTTCCCATCCTCTGTTTTATTTCCTTCCCATGAAGGAAGAGTTGGCAGAGCAGATCCGGAACTGTAATAGTGTACATACCAGGCAGAACTATCGGGGTTAAACTGACGAATACTTCCAGCACTAGGGGCTTCAGTTCTTAGTGCTTCATCTTGTACTGCCATTCCATTCATAATGTATTTGAATCTCCAAATCATTTCATGAGGAGGATTCCAGCTTTGATCAGGAGCCCGGGTAACAGACTCACATTTCGATTCTCCGATCATAGGCCCGAAGTCAGCCAGTTGTTCAGGAGCATCAGGGTGAATCCTTCCAAAGGGATATTCTTTGGAAGGTTCATACTCGTACTGAGCTTTTATGGGCATAGATGACAATAAAATGATTGATAAAACTATTGGTGCTTTCATTGGATTCTTTTTTAGATCCAATAAAAGCATTTAATCTAACTGGAAATACTTTCTTGCAGTAAATTAAAAGAGCTGTGCAGTAAGCTATACTGAATTTGTTTGCAGGACTTCTTTTAAAAGATTTGCGCCCGACTTAGAAAGCGAAATCTCAGAAGTATCTTTAAGTTTTACAGTAGAGGAGTGGAAATCAACGTGATCCAGATATTCTAAATTAAGTAAAGCCCGTCTGTGAACGCGTATAAAATTTAGAGAAGCCAATTCCTTCTGAAGAGATTTCAAACTCTTCCTCATGGTGTAGGATTTTTCGGAGGTATGTACCTTAACACAATAATCATCCGCTTCAAACCATCTTACTTCACGGATGGGAATCACTTTTAGCTTATTTCCTATTTTGATTGTTAAAGAAGGATTCCCACTATCAAAGGAAGGAAAGGCCTGATCCTTGAGATGTTTTATTTCAATCCATTGTGCATCAATAACAAGGCTGTTTGCTCTGTTATAAATGAGTAAAACAAGTAAACTTGAAGCAAAGGTAAAACTGAGCCCTTTTTGGTAAAACATAAAAATGAAAAGCTCTTTGAAGGCACTTATGCTCCATGTATCACTAAACTGAATCACATTAAAAAGACAGATAAAAAATATAGAGAGAATGTTTGAAAAAACTACGAATAAAGAGATGATACCCCAATCGTATGACTTTAGCGGATTGTTATTTGCTGTGAATTTTTTCCACAAATAGAGAAGGTATGAAATGCTCACTAATGACCAGATAAACCATCTCGAAAGATGATTTTTTATGATAGAAAGAAGGGGTATGGGTTCGTCGGGATAAAGGTTAAACGTATCCAGGTAGAATTTCTGCTGAAAAGCATCAAAGAGGATAATCAGAAAAATGGAAAGTGCTAATAGGTACGAAATCTTTTTGCCTGGGAACATGTAATCAAAAATTAAAATGGTACTATGTGTAATGTTAGCTAAGATTTTAAAAAATCCAAGAAAATGTGGGTAGTAATACAAACCGATTAAAAAAGTATTGTATTTTCAGTTATGGAGCACAATAACTTACTGATACTGACACTTGATGCAGGAGGGACAAATTTTTCCTTTTCAGCCATTAAAGATGGAGCCATTTTTGGAGACCCTGTTAACTTACCGGCTGAGGTAATCGATCTTGAAACATGCATCAGTTCAATCGTTTCTGGTTTTAATACCTTGATAACCTCGATTCAGGAAAAACCCGATGCGATAAGTTTTGCATTTCCCGGTCCGGCGGATTATAGAAATGGAATTATAGGTGACCTTCCTAACTTGCCGGCATTTAGGGGAGGAGTACCACTCGGTCCAATATTGGAAGATACGTTTGGGATTCCAGTCTATATTAATAATGATGGTGATTTATTTGCCTTGGGTGAAAGCCGAGCCGGTTTTCTTCCCTGGGTTAACAAACAGTTAGAAGAAGCAGGAAATCCAAAGCGTTTCAGAAACCTGGTTGGTATAACATTGGGGACTGGTTTTGGAGTGGGAATTTCTATAAATGGACAAGTTTTAGAAGGAGATAACAGCGCTGCGGCAGAGGGTTGGTTGCTTCGGAATAAACAATACAACTATGCAGGTGTTGAAGATACGCTCAGTAAAAGAGCGATAAAGAGAATGTATGCAGAACAAATTTATATAGATCCTGCAAAAGCACCGGAACCAAAAGAAATTTTTGATATTGCCATAGGAGAAGCCCCAGGAGTAAGGGAAGCCGCATTAGAAACGTACTTACGATATGGTGAAGTTCTGGGTGATGCTGTCGCTCATATTCTCACCTTAATAGATGGATTAGTGGTAATTGGTGGAGGAATAAGTGGAGCTTATCCTGTTTTTTCCAGATCAATGATGGATGAGCTAAATGGTTTTTATACCGGGTTAGATGGGAAGCGTTACAAGCGATTAATTCAAACGGTGTTTAATCTGGAAGAGGATTTTAAGTCGAAGCAGTTTTTTCAGCAGAACAAAAAGGAAATCATTGTTCCGGGTTCGAAGAAGGTAGTTGATTACCAGGAAATGAAAAGTACCGCAGTAGGACTTTCCCGATTAGGTACAAATAAAGCAATTGCTTTAGGGGCTTATTTCTATGCTTTAGAAAACCTTTGGAAATAAAAAAGGCTCCAGTTGGAAGTTGGAGCCTTTAAAACCGATTAGCTGGCCACTGTAATTTTACCCTGCAATTTTTGGGCATTGGCTAGTTCTGAACTGGTTGGATATTCTTCAATGATTTGATCAGAAAGCTGTCTGGCTTTTTCAAAATTACCAGCTTCAAAATAAGCTTCTGCTGCCTGGTATAAATTATAGGGAGTGGTAGTATCATTTATATCCCAATTGGCAGCTTTTACAAATGTATCTGCAGCTTTCTCAGTGCTTCCGTTCGCCAGGAATAACTTCGCGTTAAAGGAAATTGCTCCTACGCCAAGAATACCTTCAGGGGCATCGTATCTTGAGAAATATTCAATAGCGTCTTCGATGTTACCAAGTTTAAAGCTTGATACAGCTGCGTAATAAATGGCAAGGTTTCCGGCTTCTGTTCCGGAATAGTCATTTGCAATAGCGAGAAAGCCATAAGTTAATTCGAAACTATCACCATTAATGGCTTTGTCATAATCACCTTCGGTATAATACCCTTCTGCAATCGCTAATAATTGTTGAGCTTCCTGCTCCTGATTTGCAGCATAGAAATTATATCCAACCAAAGCACCTACTACAACAATTACACTGATGAGTATTGCAAGGATGGTGGTTCTGTTTTCATTGAAGAAATTTGCCGCTTTATTATAATTTTCTATCAGCGGATCAGTTTGCAATTCTTCTTTCGAGAGGTGTTTTGACATGATTTATTTAAACGTTATCAATTTGTTTTCAGATTCCAAAAATACGGCTGTTTTGCCATATTGTAAAACTTAAAGTGAACTCAATTCACCGTTTTTTATTTCAATAATAATATCAGAGCGTTCGGCAATAGTTTTTTCGTGAGTGATTAGGAGAACAGTAACTCCATCTTGTTCTCTTAACTCAAAAAGCATATCCAGAATAGTGGATGTATTGGCGTCATCAAGATTGCCGGTAGGTTCATCGGCAAGTATAATGGATGGTTTATTCATCAAAGCTCTGGCCATGGAAACGCGTTGCTGTTCTCCCCCTGAAAGTTGAGTAGGCCGGTGATTCTTTCTGTTCTCAACTCCGAAACGTTCGAGCAGGCTCAATGCTCGTTCAGAAGCTTCATCGATGGACTTTCCGGCAATCAAAGCGGGCATACAAACATTTTCCAGTGCAGTAAATTCAGGAAGCAGGTGGTGGAACTGGAATACAAAACCAATATTCTCATTCCGAAACTCTGCAAGCTGATCCGAATTCATGGAAGAAATCAATGTTTCTTCCCAAAAAACGGAACCACTATCTGGTTTGTCTAAACCTCCCAAAATATGCAACAAAGTGCTTTTTCCGCTTCCGCTGGATCCTACAATAGAGGTGATGCTCCCTTTTTTAATATCCAGAGAAACATTCCTGAGCACTTCCAGTCGGGCTTCTCCTTGTTCGCTTTTATAGCTCTTGCTGATGTTTTCCCCTCGTAACACAAAATTGGTATCAGGCATATCTATTTGATTGAAGAATTGAACTCAGGATAGATAACGGATTCAATATGGACACATTTTCCGGTTTCTGTATCAACTTTTGCAAAAGCACCACACAAATGATTATCCCCGTTTGCAGGTTGGTACTTTTGATGAACACCGGTTATAAATCGTTTGATTGCTACTTTCTTGTCCATACCAAGAGAGGAGTTGTAAGATCCGGTCATACCTGCATCTGTCAAATAGCCAAGTCCTTGTGGGAAGATTCGGGCATCACCAGTAGGTATATGAGTGTGAGTTCCAACTAAAACAGATGCCCGTCCATCAATATGCCAACCCATAGATACTTTCTCGGCTGTAGCTTCTGCGTGCATATCCACAAAAATTATATTGGTTTCTTCCGCGATTTTCGAAAGTGCCCAATCAGCTGCAGAGAAGGGGTCATCAATTGCCTTCATGAATGTGCGACCTTGTAAATTGAGCACACCTATTTTGAAGGTAGTATTTGGAATTTCATACACTCCAAATCCAAGTCCCGCATTTCCTTTTGGATAATTTAAAGGACGAAGGATGTGATCATTTTCTCTCATGTAGTTAAAGACTTTCCATTTATCGAAAGAATGGTCGCCACCCGTAACAATATGCACACCAAGAGAAAGCAGGTTTTTTATGATTGCTTCATTAATACCGTGACCTTCGTGCGAATTTTCACCATTGGCAATCACAAAGTCCGCGTTATATTTTTTTATAAGGCTGGGAAGAAAAGTTTGAGTAATGGTTAACCCCGGATCCCCAACGATATCTCCGATAAATAAAATGCTGACGGTTTCAGCCAAAATGATTCTCTTAATGAATTAAAATTTTTTGATCAGGCCCGAATATCTTCAAGTAAGCGTTCCATACTTGCGTTTACTCTTTGCATTAACACTTCTTCGTTTTTTTCCAGATCCGAAGAGTTTTGACGGGCTTCAAATAGTTCTTCTGCAATACTTAAGGCCGCAAGAACCATCACAGTAGATTCCGGTTGTTTTACCAGTTGATTTCGATAGGTTTGAAATCGTTCATCCACGAATTTGCAAATTCTGACCATGGTTTCTTCTTCATGGTCTTCAACTTTGAGTGGGTACTGTTTTCCGAGAATACTTACTTTAATCGATTTCATGCCTGGTTGGTTAGATGATTATCGATTTTGGTGATTAAACCCTGAACATGCTGGCGGAGTGCTAAGCGTTCTGACTCACTTATCGCAGAAAATATATCGGTCTGTTTACCTCTTAAGTCTTCGATCTTTGAAACCAGTTTAGAGTTTTCTTTTTTCAACTCTTTGATTTCCTGTTTTAAAGTGTCAACCTCCTCATACACTTCATCAAGAAGTTCTTTAAAGCGATCGGTTTGCTGAGATATCTGATTCATAAAGCGTCACCTGTTATCCTCTGAGTTTAGCGGAGAACTGATTCTCCAGCGTTTTAACCACACGGTTAATAATAGGTTCTACTTCTTTGATATTCAAGGTCTTGTTAGGATCAAGGAAATGAAGTCTGAACGCAATACTTTTGTTTTCCTTTCCGATAGATTCTCCTTCAAAAACATCAAAAATTTCAATGCTTTGTAAGGTTTTTCCTGCTTTAGATTTGATTGATTCCATCAGTTCACCGGCACTTACTGAAGCTTTAACTATTACAGCGAAATCGAATTCAAAAGCAGGAAATCTGGGTATAGGAACGAAGCTTTTCACAGGTAAATTTTTCTGCGCAGCATGCAATGCATTCACCGAAAACTCTGCAACAAAAGTATCTGCTTCAAGATCATAGGCTTTCATGAGTTCTTTTGAAACCCGGCTCAAAGTTCCGATCTCAACATCTTCAAACTTATAGCTTAGAGTATCTCCATCTAAGGTAGATGATATTCCTTCCATTAATCCCAGCTTTGTGAATAATCCATTGATCTGAGACTTAAGATCAAACACAGAATATGAAACGGGTTTGGTAGTCCAGTGTTCTTTGGACTTCAATCCGGAAATTCCGAACAGAACGTGTGTTTGCTCCTTGATCCCTTCATGGTATGTAAAGTCATTACTTTTTTCGAACACATTCCCAATTTCAAAAAAACGAACTCCTGGAGCCTGACGGTTGAAATTGTAAGCGGAAGCTTTCAAAAAACCATGAAGAAGGGAAGGCCTGAGAGTGGTCATATCCTTGGTAAGAGGATTGAGAGTACTAATCATATCATCCAACGAACCAAACTGAGAAGCTTCTTTTTCTGAAATTAATGAATTGGAATAGATTTCTTTGAAACCTAGTTCAACGGAAGCTTTTTTGATATTTGAAATGAGTATTTCCCATTCTGAGAATTTCTCAGTTGAAACAAAAATACCATGATTCGGAGCTTCAATTTTATTGTAATCATACAATCGACCAACTTCTTCAATCAAATCAACTTCACGTACTAAATCCGGTCGGAAGGTTGGGATTTTTAAAATAGCTTTTTCATCGTCTTTTGAAAGCACTTCAAGCTCAAGTCCGTCAATAATTTCAAGTGCTTCGGCAATAGAAAGATTTGTGCCAAGCAGCCGGTTTAAATATGCCTTAGTAAGTGTCAGCTCAATCGGTTCGGTTTTTACCGGATGAATATCAATAAGTTCATCAGATAAGGTGCCTCCCGAAACTTCCGCAATTAAAGCAGCTGCCCGTTCAGCAGCTATAGCTTGTAAATTTGGATCAATCCCTCTTTCAAAACGATAAGATGCATCGGTTTGAAGTGTTTGGGCCTTTGCTGTTTTCCTGATTGATCCGGGATCGAAGTAGGCACTTTCAAGCAGAATATTTGTTGTTGAATTACTTACTTCAGAGTGAAGGCCACCCATCACACCAGCTATTGCAACCGGGCCACTTCCATCACAAATAAAGAGAGTGCCTGGGGCGCATTTTCTTTTGACATGATCCAGTGTTTCGAATTCAATTTCCTCTTCGAAATCTTTAACTATTATTTTTTTTCCATTGATTTCATCATAATCAAAAGCATGCAAAGGTTGACCAAGTTCATGCATTACATAGTTGGTAACATCCACTACATTATTAACCGGGCGCATTCCAAGAGCCATTAACCGGTTTTTAAGCCATGCCGGGGATTCTTTGATCTCCACATTCTTAATCATTTTGCCCACATAGCGGTGACATTTATCCGGGCTTTCGATTTCTATAGTGATGTCCGAAGAATTTTCAACAACCTTCTTACTTGATGGAATTTCTGGGTTTTTCAATTCCAGATTCAAAGCTGCGGCTAAATCCCGTGCTACCCCAAGGTGGCATGTTGCATCAGGCCTGTTAGGAGTAATCGCGATATCGATGATAGTATCGGTATTCAGATCAAAAACCTGATTAATTGGAGTTCCGACTTTCAAGCCGGAATCCAAAACCATAATCCCATCATGGTTAGTGCCTAAACCAAGTTCGTCTTCAGCACAAATCATCCCGTTAGAAACTTCCCCACGGAGTTTGGCTTTTCTTAACGTAAGAAAACTGCCGTCATCCAGCTTAATCGGTAGGGTTGTGCCAACGGTTGCAACCGGAACTTTTTGTCCTGCAGCAACATTAGTTGCTCCGCATACTATCTGAACGGTTTCATCACCAAGATTCACCTGGCAAACCTTGAGACGATCCGCATTTGGATGCTGAGCTACTTCTAAAACTTCTCCGACAATTACGCCATCTAAATTGCTCCCATATTCAAATGTTTCTTCCTCTTCAAGTCCAATCAGAGTCATTTTCTCTGCAGTTTGAGAAGGAGAGAGTGGGAGATCGATAAATTCTTTAAGCCAGTTGTACGATACTTTCATATTCGGGCGAAAAAATCTTAATTAAATTGTTCTAAAAAGCGGATGTCGTTTTCGTAGAACGTGCGGATATCATCAATTCCATACTTTAGAATTGCAATACGTTCTACGCCCATACCCCAGGCAAATCCGGTATATTTTTTTGAATCTACTCCGGCCGCATCAAATACATTCGGGTCAACCATCCCCGAACCAAGAATTTCCAGCCATTTCCCGTCTTTTTCTGATCCCCACCAGATATCCATCTCAAGACTTGGTTCAGTAAACGGGAAGAATCCAGGGCGGAGGCGGTATTTTACATCACTTCCGTACATGAGCTTTACAAATGTGATTAGTGTTTCTTTCAGATCTGCAACACTTACATTTTCATCCACATACAGTGCTTCCACCTGATGAAACAGGAAGTAAGATTTAGGGGAAACCGCTTCATTTCGGTAAACGCGTCCGGGCATAATCGATCGAATCGGAGGTTTTGTATTCTCCATTAGTCGGATTTGAACAGGGGAGGTGTGCGTTCTTAATACCAAGTCCATCATATCAGGATCATCGCTCTTCCTAACAAAGAAGGTATCTTGTTCATCACGAGCAGGGTGATTAGGAGGGAAGTTAAGCGCGGTAAAGTTGTGAAAATCGTCTTCTACCTCAGGTCCATCCGATATAGTAAATCCTAATCGGTAAAAAATCTGTTTCATCTCATCCATGGTTTTGGTGAGAGGATGGAGGGAGCCTATTGGAGAAGAAGGAGCAGTTAATGTTAAATCATCCAAAGCACTCTTAGATTTCGAAACAGAACTCTCAAGTACTGTTTTAGCCTCATCAAAGCGTTTCTGAGCTAATTGCTTTACCTCATTCATTCCTTTTCCCACGGCAGCTCTTTCTTCCTTGGGAACAGAGCCAAGATTTTTAAACATAGACTGAACGCGTCCATTCCGAGACAGAAATTCAAGTCGGAATGCTTCCAGTTGTTCCTCGTTGGTTACCGTGTAGGTGGCAATTTCTTTCTTTAAAGCAACTATATCGTCAAGCATGTACTGTAAATAGATTCACATCAAAGGTTAGGTGCAAAAATAAAAAAACCGGTAAACCTTACATATCGAAGATTTACCGGTTTGGTAAATAGCAAGTTCGCTATTAAGCGTGGGCTTCCTTCACAATGGCAGCAAACGTTTCCGCATCGTGAACTGCTAGATCGGCCAATACCTTACGGTTAATCTCCATATTCTTGGTACTCATGGCGTGCATAAGTTTGGAATAAGTAGTTCCGTTAAGGCGAGCTGCCGCGTTTATTCTAACAATCCATAATCTACGGAAAACACGTTTACGGTTCTTGCGATCACGGTACTGGTACTGAAGACCTTTTTCTACCGCATTTTTCGCAATCGTGTAAACATTTTTTCGCTTGCCCCAGTAACCTTTCGCTTGATTTAAAATCTTTTTGCGACGGCGACGGGAAGCCACTAAGTTTAGTGATCGTGGCATTTTGTCTTAGATTAAATGATTAAAATTTGTTTGGGATAAGTTCCTTTACTCTTGCTACATCAGCATCTGCTACAAGAGTACTTTGGCCCAACTGTCGTTTAGTTTTGCTGCTTTTCTTAGTAAGAATGTGGCGCTTGAAAGCTTTCTTACGTTTAATTTTACCGGAACCGGTAACCTTAAAACGCTTTTTAGCTCCACTATTACTTTTCATTTTTGGCATTTGAAATCCACTTGCTTTGTGAAAATTTAAAGACTCCAAAGATAAGGATTAAAGTATGCCTAAGCAACGTGCAGAATGTTATTTATTAGGGGTCAGCATCATAATCATTCGGCGACCTTCCATGTTGGGCTTTGCTTCCACCTTAGAAACATCTTCTAGGCTTTTAGCAAGCTTCAGAAGTAGTAATTCACCTTTTTCTGTGTAGAGCATATCACGTCCTCTGAACTGAACAGAAGCTTTTACTTTATCTCCACTCTCCAGGAATTCCCGGGCATGGCGTGTTTTAAATTCCAGGTCATGATCATCAGTATTTGGGCGAAACCGAAGCTCTTTAACAGTTACAGTATGCTGTTTCTTTTTAGCTTCTTTCTCTTTCTTTTTCTTTTCATAGAGATATTTGCCGTAATCGATAATCTTACAAACCGGAGGATTGGCTTCCGGTGCAATCTCCACTAAATCCAGGTTATATTGTTCCGCGATTTGAAGTGCTCGGTCAGAAGATGTTATTTCATGACCTCCATCTGGCTTAATTACCCGTACTTGTGCGGCTCTTATTTCTTCATTTAATCTTGGCCGGTCTTCTTTAACCGGTCCTCGAAAGTTATTTCTTGCGATAGTTATCCTCGTTGTTTGGTTATTCTTCTGGTAACTGCTTTTCAGCAATTTCTTTGTTTAATTGTGAAAGAAAATCAGAAAATTTGAAAGTTCCAATATCACCTTTCTTATGGCGTCGTACAGAAACAGTTCCTGCTTCTAATTCTTTCGCTCCTATAATTAACATATAAGGAGTCTTACTCGTTTCAGCGTCACGGATTTTTCCGCCAATTTGTTCACTTCTGATATCGACATTGACCCGCACACCGATTTTTTTAAGTTCTTCAGCGCACCGATGAGCATAGTCATTTTGATCATCCGAAATAGGGAGAACTCTCACTTGTTCCGGAGAAAGCCACACAGGGAAATCTCCGGCAAAATGTTCAATCAAAATACTGGTAAACCGCTCCATCGAACCAAAAGGAGCACGGTGAATAATTACCGGACGATGTTTTTCATTGTCTGAACCTACATAGGTGAGATCAAAACGCTCAGGCATCACATAATCAACCTGAACGGTGCCAAGCTGCCATTTTCTACCGATAGCATCCCGAATTATAAAATCGATTTTAGGGCCATAGAAGCTGGCTTCGCCCGGAGCTATGGTGTAATCCAGTCCCATTTCGTCTGCAACCTCTTTGATCTCAGACTGAGCACGTCCCCAGTATTCCATGTCTCCACCATATTTCTCTGCATTATCATCGCGGAAAGAAAGGCGGATATCAACCGGCATCCCAAAGGTGTTAAATACAAATTGGGTTAAGTCGATGGTATTTTTGATTTCGTCTTTTAATTGATCATGCGTGCAATAAATATGAGCGTCATCCTGGGTAAAACCACGAACTCTTGAAAGTCCACTAAGCTCGCCCGATTGCTCATATCGATAAACTGTTCCAAATTCTGCTAGGCGAAGCGGAAGGTCCCGGTAACTTCTCATATCCGAAGAGTAGATACGGTGATGGTGAGGACAATTCATTGGTTTGAGCATGTACTCTTCATCGTCAACCTGTATAGGATCGTACTGAGAATCTTTATAGTAAGGGTAGTGGCCTGAAGTTTTGTATAACTCCAGGTTTCCGATATGAGGAGTAATTACTTCCTTGTAACCTCTTTTTACCTGCTCGTTTCGCAGGAACGATTCCAGAGTTCTGCGAAGTACAGCACCGTTTGGCAGCCACAGAGGAAGCCCGCTGCCTACCATGCTGTCGATTAAGTAGATACCTAGTTCTTTTCCAAGCTTTCTGTGGTCTCTACGCTTTGCTTCCTCAACGCGATGCAGATGCTCATCAAGCATCTTTTGTTTTGGAAAACTAATGCCATAGATGCGCGTGAGTTGTTTACTGTTTACATCTCCTCGCCAGTATGCACCCGCAAGATTTGTAAGCTTAATGGCCTTAACTATTCCGGTATTTGGGATATGCGGTCCACGGCACAAGTCAGTAAAATTACCTTGCGAGTAAAAAGTGATGTCGCCGTCTTCCAATCCTTCAATAAGATCGACTTTATATTCATTGGCTTTATTCTTGTAGAAGTCCAGCGCGTCAGATTTTGAGATCTCTTTTCTATCAAAAGAGTTTTTGTTCCGGGCTACTTCTAAGAACTTTTTTTCAATTTCTGAAAGATTATCCTGGGTAATTTGTTGATCACCGAAGTCAATATCGTAATAGAACCCATTTTCGATGGGAGGACCAATACCAAATTTTGCTTCAGGATAAAGTTCCTGAACAGCCTCTGCCAGAAGGTGTGCAGAAGAATGCCAGAAGGTATATTGGCCATCTTCTGAATCCCAGGTGTTGATTGCAACGGTGGAATCAGAAGTAATAGGCCGGGTTAGGTCCCAAATTTCGCCGTTTACAGTTATGCTAAGCGCAACGCGAGCTAGTCCTGATGAAATTGATTCTGCTATTTGTTGTCCCGTAATTCCCAAAGGATAATCCCTGTTTGATCCATCGGGGAGGGTAATCTTAATTTTCTGGTCTGACATTCAGTGAGTTTAAAAAGCTTTTTAACTTGTTAAGATAGGAAAAATCAAAAACAGGCACAGCGTTTTCCGGATACATAATTCGGATTATTTTTTATTGGTATAAAAGATGAGAAAGCAGATATTTGAGCGGCAATGATTTAACATGGTATCAAATTTATAAATGTCTAAAAACGAAGAGACTTTCTTCAGTTCGCAGTGTATGTTTATCTGCGACCTGATTTCGTTGAAAATTCTAGATGTAAATGAAAACGTCGTTGACAGATTCGGGTTATCAAGAGATGAGGTTTTAGGTAAAAAACTCAGTGACTTTGGTTCTCAGGTTACACCGATAAGTTCAAAGTTCTCGGAAAAACCTACTGTTTCGAATCAACTTTGGGAGTTTGAAATACCTAATCAAAAGAGTTGGTTAGTCCAGTTTTCATCACATTTGATAAATTACAAGGGGAGCCCTTCTAAACTTGTAGTGGCACACGATATTTCTCAAACGCTTTTCAATGTAAATAATGAGAATCAGTTGTCCAGTCCCGTGGAGTTCATTGATTTCCCTATGGGAGAAATAGAATGGAATAGCGAGCACAGAATTTTAAGATGGTCTCCAAAAGCAGAAGAACTTTTTGGCTGGAGCCAGGATGAAGCAATCAAACATCCAAATTTGCTTAAAGAGTTTGTACATCCTGAAGATCTGGAGATTGTAAAACAAGAGTTCAAAGAGATTGTTCAGAATCGAGTAAAAAGCAAGTCTGTAGTAAACCGGAATATTACAAAGTCCGGAAAAGTGATATACTGTGAATGGTATAATTCTTATTTATTTGATGATTCAGGCAGGCTTGTTTCTACGTATTCTTTAGTGCTCGATATCACCCAGAGGGTAGAGGCTATGAATCGTTCTCAACGTAGCATGCAAAGTTACAGGGATTTATTCGATTCTATAAGTGACGCCATCTACCTAATAAACGACAAAGGAATCATCCTGGGTGCGAACAAAGGTACGCGCTATACTTTTGGTTATACGATAGAAGCATTAATTGGGGAACATTATAAAAAGTTGAGTGCTCCCGGCAAGTTCCAACCAGACCGTTTAATGCAGGTTAGGAAAGAAAAAAGTAAAGGTTCAGTTAAGCTTGAAGGGTGGGGAAAGAAGCAGAATGGGGAAGTATTTCCTACCGAATTATTAGTTAACTCTGGAGTTTATTTCGACCAGGAAGTTCTGATTATTATTGAGCGGGATATATCTGAAAGGAAGCTAGCGGAAGAAGAACTAAAGAAACGGGAGCATTTACTCAGCGACTTGTTTAATACTTCTCCACTTGGAATTGCCCTATTGGATCAACACAACGAAGTTATGGAAGTGAATAAAGGTTTTGAAAACCTTTTTGGGTATAAACTCGAAGAAATCGTTGGGCTTGAGTTGGATAAGGTGATTGTACCCGATGAGTATATGGAGCACGCAATTCAACTTACAGAAACTCCTTATATAGAAGAAGTTGCTACAAGAAGAAAAACCAAATCGGGCAAACTTGTTGACGTAATTATATACGCCGTTCCCATTATTATAGATGAGAAGATGGTGTATAAATATGGCATCTATGTTGATATAACGGACCGGAAAAAGGCGGAAGAGAATGTCAGAAAATCCTTGCGCGAGAAAGAGGTTCTACTGGCCGAAATTCATCATCGTGTAAAAAACAATTTAGCTGTTATTACAGGATTGTTGGAACTGCACTCTTACAGTACGGTTGATGAGAATGCCAGGAGAATACTTCGCGACAGCCAGATGAGAATTCATTCAATAGCGCTTGTACACGAAAAGCTGTACGAAAACGAAAACTTCTCAGAAATCAAAATACAAGACTATATCAAAGAGCTAAGCAATTCTATAAAGCAAAGTATGGGTGTGGATGCGGTTTCTGTAGATATCAGTTTCGATCTTCAGGATATTTCACTTCCAATAACCCAGGCCCTTCCTTGCGGACTGTTGCTCAACGAGATTCTCACCAATTCATTCAAGCATGCTTTTAAAGGCAGAGAAAAAGGGAGAGTGGAGATTTCTTTTATACAGGAAGACAACAAGCTTTGTTTTTGTATAAGAGACAACGGGATAGGTATTAATGGTAACCTTAAACCGGGAAAAGCAACGTCTCTGGGCATGAAACTGATCAGAACTTTAACAAAGCAGCTTAATGCGAAAATGAATATAAAATCCGAGAATGGATCGGTTTTTGAGTTTAGGTTTAGAAAGTGAAATGAGTGCGTCCGACTGGATTCGAACCAGTGACCCCCACAATGTCAATGTGATACTCTAACCAACTGAGCTACGAACGCATGACGCAAATATACGACATTCATCATACAACAAGGAAGTCTGAAATGAATGTTGATTAATGAATATTGTAAGTTGAATATTGTTTATCTTTGCCGCGTTAAATTTTCTTAGTTCGAATCCATGATTAATCGCCGCCTTGTTCGCGAAACTGTTCTTCAATCTATTTATGCTCACAACCAAAGTGGAGATACTGTTCAGTATATTACTGATACCATCATCAAAGAAAATGTTGGAAAAGAGAAAGAAGCCCGTCGGTTTGCGGAAAAATTATTTTTCAGAACGCTAGAAAACGAAAGTCTATTCAATCAAATCATAGAATCACATATCCAGAATTGGGATATCCAACGCCTGGCAATGATTGATTTGATTGTACTTAAAATGGCTTTATGCGAATTTATGTTTTTCGAAGAAATTCCTACTAAGGTAACCATCAATGAAGCAATCGAGATCGTAAAGAAATATTCTACTGCAAAATCCGGAAAATTCGTGAACGGAATTCTTGACGCTTCGCTTTTAGAACTCAACAAACAAGGCAAAATTAACAAAACAGGAAGAGGATTGATCGAGAGATCGACCGGAAAATGAGTTCTGAACATCAGGAGATTGTAGCCATTGGCGATATTCATGGCTGCTCAAAAACATTACAGGCACTATTAGACCGCCTTGATTCTACTATTGGTAATTCCCGAACCTACGTGTTCCTGGGGGATTATGTAGATCGTGGGCCGGATACGAAAGGCGTTATCGAAATATTACTCGATTTTGCGTCAAGTCATAGTTGTGTATTTCTAAGAGGAAACCACGATGCTATGTTGATGATGGCGTACCCTGGAAAGTTTATGCTCGATTGGTATGAAAATGGAGGAGATGCAACCATGGAATCGTATCAAAAAGGAGATGCTGAAATTCCAATCCCGGACAGACATCTTCGTTTTTTTGCAAAAACCAAGTTGTATTATGACACCCCCAACTGGTTATTTGTTCATGGAGGAATGCCTCCAAATATTACTATTAAAGAGGCGCTGGCAAATAAATCACTCTGGAATAGTTTTTTATGGCGAAGAGATCATATAGAATCAGAAGATAATGTTTGGGAAAAAACCGTAATTTTCGGTCACACTCCGGTCAGAACTCCAATTACAGGAAAAAATAAAATAGGGATTGATACGGGTTGTGTATATGAACATTTGGGAAAATTAACGGCGTTACTGCTCCCGGAAATGGACTTTGTTCAACAACAACGAATAGATTTTTAAAATAAAGAATTTTTTTAATGAGCCTTAAATGCGGAATTGTTGGGTTGCCCAACGTTGGTAAATCAACCCTTTTTAACGCGCTGAGTAATGGCGCCGCGGAATCAGCTAACTTTCCTTTTTGTACGATAGATCCTAATGTAGGTCAGGTTTCTATTCCTGACGAACGATTATTGAATCTGGCAGAGATTGCTAATTCAGTAAACGTAATCCCAACCTCCATCGAATTTGTAGATATTGCAGGGTTGGTAGCAGGTGCTGCGGAAGGAAAGGGAAAGGGGAATGCCTTTCTTTCAAATATCCGCGAAACCGACCTTATAATTCATGTGGTTCGATGCTTTCACGACGATGATATCATTCATGTGGAAGGAGATGTAAATCCTGATCGGGACATCGCCATTATCGAATCAGAGTTAATTTTGAAGGATCTGGAAAGCGTGGAAAAGCGGGTTGATACACTCAGGAAGCAATCCAAAGGTGGAGATAAAGCGCTTAAAGCCCAGCTTGAAGTTGTAGATCGATTAAGAGCTCATCTGGAAGATGGAAACACTGCCCGTACTTTTGAAGCTTCTGATGATGAGAAGCTTGCTTATCGGGACTTATTTCTACTGTCAGCAAAACCGGTTTTATATGCTTGTAATGTTGGAGAAGGAGATCTTGAATCCGGAAATGAACTGGTTGAAGCCGTAAAAAAAGTAGCGGCTAATTTTGGTGATGAGGTGGTAATGTTCTGTGCTAAGATTGAAGCTGAAATAGCCGAGCTTGATGAAGAAGAAAAAGAAATGTTCCTGGAAGAACTGGGTGTAAGTAGTGGTGGACTCGACCGCTTGATTAAAGCCGCTTATGCCGAGCTTGGTTTAATCACCTACTTTACTGCCGGACCAAAAGAAGCCCGCGCCTGGACCATTAAAAAAGGAACAAAAGCTCCACAGGCAGCCGGGGTTATTCATACCGATTTTGAAAAAGGATTTATTCGCGCAGAAACTATTGCTTACCAGGACTATGTTAATTTGAAAGGTGAGAAGGGAGCTAAAGAAGCCGGAAAAATGCGCCAGGAAGGTAAGGAATACACCGTAGCCGATGGTGATGTGATGCTGTTCAGGTTTAATGTGTAGTTTTTGAGGTTTGAGGTTTGAGGTTCCTTAACTACTCACTCCTTAATTTCTTCTTATTCAGGTAAAGAAATCCTGCCCAAACGAGGCTCAATCCTCCAAAAATGCCAATAAAGGTAAAAATAGCAGGAGAGGGGTTATCGATTGTACTTACAGAACCAGAGTAAGCAGCAATGAAGGAATATGGAATAGTTCCAATGGAATAGAAAATCATATATTTCCAAAAAGGCATTCGGGTAACACCTGCCAGACAGGATGTGACTTCGGGTAACATAGGAGCTGCCCGGCAAAGCATCAGTGAGAATGGGCCAAATTGAGTAAACAGTCTCCGCATTTCTTTAACCTGTGTTTCGTCTTTGCTAACAAACTTCAGCAACTTATCTCCATGAAAACGACTGATGACATAGCCCATAGTACCGGCTCCCAGCATCCCGAGCGTGGAATAAAAAACTCCCAATTCAACTCCCAGAAAAAAGCCGGAAAGAATAGTGAGTGAAAGGGTAGGGATGGCGATAAAAAGATCAACCAGCATTAGAGCTACAATAATTAAGCCTACAATCCAGGGAGAGATAGTGCTGGCTTGTTCCAACCAAAACCGGATATCTTCTACAGATAGAATCCCCAACACTTTAAAAAGAACCAGTGTGAATGTAAAAAAAGCCCCGAGAAGTACTACAAATTTAACTAATGCTTTCATTTATCCGTTTTGATAGCTGTATTTATTCAAGCCCTTAACTATGTCCTTCTGAAATTCGATCCATTCTTGCCTTTAAATCTTTGGAGGCCATAATGTACCCGCCTTTGCTTCCATCCACAAAGTGAAGATGTTGCCGGTGCCAGGCAAATACCATACAGGTAATTAATGCGCTATCCGATTTATGTATTCCATAGGCCAGTTTAGAATCCTTATATAGTTCCTCGAGAAAAGTTTTGAAGTTATCCATCTGATCTTGCCTGCAACTTATTACCAGGCGCAGCATATCGTCGAACTTTCGATAATCGTTGTTTATAGCTATATCTGGTTTGTAATAACTCCAATCTGTTTCAGAAGTTTTCCTACCAAATTTCATGAAAAGCGATCCTAATATCGTTTTGAGCTGAACTTTCAGGAGGTATGCAAACTTTTTAAACCGGGATTGTCCGGTTGTTCTGAACTTCGTTTCACCAGCCAGTTTTTCAGGTGAAAGCGTCATTTTCAGAGATTCGGCTACAACCGGATTCATTCTGTCATCAAAGTCGAAAAAATGCCTCATTTTTGTAAGCACGGTATTGTATAGCTCAACAGAATCATCATGTAACTCATTGGCTTGAATCAGGATAGAATAAACAGACATGTTCTCTTTTTTTACTTCCTGCCACCGGCATTCCAGCCCAGAGAAGTCCACCTCCTGATCACCAATTTCAGAGCTTTTGACTACAAACTCGCTTTCAGGTTCTGACTTTAGTAATGCCTCGGCGGCAGTTAATCCGTTTCCAATAAATACAGCTTGATTATAAAAGTCAGAAACTTTAAAACGGGCTACTTTTACATCAAAACCTCGTTCTCGAATTAGAGAGATAGGATATATACCTGCTCTGAGATCCATACCGTAAGCTAACCGACCGGTTTTCTTTGATGCGGCAAACACTCTTTTTACGGTTTTATAATACTCAGGTGGGAAGCAGACAGAACAGCCGTCTCCTCCAAAAGAAAAGGGGATATCTGCTTTTTGAGACTCGTTCATGAGACCTATAATGGGAGAGGCTCCCAGTATATTCACCCATTTGTACTTTTGTTCGTCAATCGCTTTTGAGGAATTAACAATATCTGTGACTCCTATGTACCAATCAGATGGCAACGAATGATAATATGCAGTGTTCGATATATCAAAAAAAGAGTCGAGAACCGGGAGATTAGAGTAAAACCGAACTGATTTCTTCATAGAATTTAGTGAAAGTCTGTTGGTGAATACAAATTCTTATAAGATTTATACTGAATACGTAATCGTAAACAGTTCAGATTTCATTTTGTGTAGATATCAGTTGTATCAGCAGGGATTTTCCAGGGATCAATTCGATCATAAACCACCCAGGCATCTCTGAAACGTCGTTTTAAAATGTTAGAAAAATAAATGGCACGATTTCGTTCATGGAAATCTCCCACATGTACCCGATAGTAAGGGGTTTTAAAAAAAGTATACGTATCGGCCTGGTAACCAACAATGGTGGTATCAGACCAAGCCCGGAAGATGGAAGCGATAGTATCGGCCATAGCTACATTTTGGCCGGAATAAATCTGAACCCGATAACCTTCAAACATGTCCGTTTCATTTTCGGATTCATCCACAACCTTGATTTCTTTGTACGCATCAGGGATTTCATTAATCCTGCCCGAATATGTATCTGATAGTGAACTTCTTAGTGTTGCATATCTTTTATCTGAGGATGTCTCTGCTTTTTCAGAGTTATCGGTTTCTCCTTTAGAGGAAGATTCAGAGGATTCGGATTCAGTACAGCAAGCTTCCGGGGGCTTAGTACCCGAACAGCTTACCAGCAGAACACTAAAAAAAATATAAAAGAGGTGCTTTTTCATTCTAAAATCCAACAGGATGCCATGTAGTTTTCGTTTCCTGAAAATCGGTAATAAAATAAGGGCCTTGAGCATCTTCACTATACCAGTCATCAACAGGTTTTTTAACCATTCGCTTAACGGAAGTGGAGGCGTTTTCGTCCATCATTTTTTTCATTTCAGCAGGAAGTTTATCTGTATATAACATAGCGTTTACATCAACATGACCACTAAAATGTTCCGCTAATTCTTCTTTTTTTCCTGTTAGAATATTTACAACTCCTCCGGGTACATCCGAGGAATTCAAAACTTCAGCAAAAATGATGGATGCAAGAGGATAAGCTTCTGATGCTAGAACCACACAGGTATTTCCTCCTGCAATTACAGGTGCGATAACTGAAACGAGACCAAGCAACGGGCTATTTTCTGGTGCGAAGATTCCTACTACTCCGGTTGGATCGAGCAGACTAAAATTAAAGTGAGCACTGGCAACAGGATTAACTGAACCAAATACCTGCTGGTATTTGTCCGTCCAACCAGCATAATAAATTAAACGATCGATAGAAGCATTAACATCTGCGGAAGCTTCGGCAGCAGTAAACCCGATTTTTGAAAGTTGAGATTCAAATTCAGCTCGTCTGCTTTCCATCATTTCAGCAATGCGATAAAGGATTTGGCCTCTATTGTATGCACTTCTTGATTTCCAACCATTAAAAGCTCCCCGGGCAGTTTTTACGGCGTCTCTTACATCCTTACGACTGCAAAGACAAGCATTGGCCAACAACTCTTTTTCGCTATCAAATACTTTGTAATAACGACCGGATTCTGTTCTTGGGAAGTTGCCTCCCACGTAAATCTTGTATGTTTTTAAAACTTCTAAGTGTTCAGTCATGATATTCTTATTTCAAATTCACGTAGGCTGCAAGTCCATGAAGGCCGCCCTCACGGCCAACTCCACTTTCTTTATATCCACCGAAAGGAGAAGCCGGATCAAATTTATTGTAAGTGTTAGCCCAAACAACTCCTGAACGAAGTTCTGAGCCAACTTTAAAAATTTTAGAACCTTTATCGGTCCAAACTCCACCTGCCAATCCGTACTGGGTATTGTTTGCTTTTTCTATCGCTTCATCTGCAGTTCTGAATGTTTGAACGGTGAGAACTGGTCCAAAAATTTCCTCCTGAACAACCCGGTTACTTTGAGCAACATTTGTCAAAAGGCTAGGTCGGATGAAATATCCTGAATCCGGAATGGAGCACTTACTTTGATAAACATCAGCGCCTTCCTCAATACCAATTTCCAGAAAGGAATTTATAGTATCGAATTGCTGACTGGAGTTAATGGCTCCAATGTCGGTATTCTTATCAAGCGGATCGCCAACAATGAGTGTTTCCATCCGGTCTTTTAGTTTTTGAACAACCAAATCAGCTACTCCTTCCTGAACTAAAAGTCTTGAACCAGCGCAACAAACATGCCCTTGGTTAAAGAAGATCGCATTGATGATACCTTCAACGGCCTGATCAATCGGAGCATCTTCAAACACAATAAGGGCACCTTTACCACCTAGTTCCAGGGTAAATCTCTTGTCGGTTCCTGCTAAGCTCCTCTGGATAAGTTTCCCAACGCCTGTTGATCCGGTAAAGGCAATCTTATCGATGTCTTTGTGATTTACAATTTCAGCACCGGTTTGTCCTGCTCCGGTAATAATGTTGATTACTCCAGCAGGAACTCCTGCATCTTTAACTAATTCAGCAAATTTTAAGGCAGTAAGAGAAGTGGTTTCAGCAGGTTTAAGAACTACCGTATTCCCACAAGCGAGGGCAGGTGCAATTTTCCAGGCCAACATTAAGAGTGGGAAGTTCCATGGAATAATCTGTCCGCATACTCCAATAGGTTCAGGGGTTTTGCCAGGGAATGCATATTCAAGTTTATCGGCCCATCCTGCATAATAGAAAAAATGGGCAGCTGCCAGCGGAACATCCACATCACGGGACTCACGAATTGGTTTTCCTCCATCTATACTTTCGAGTACAGAAAATTCACGGGCGCGTTCCTGAAGCATTCGTGCAATTCGGTATAAATACTTTCCGCGGGTTTTAGGAGCTAAAGAAGACCATTCTCCTTTAAACGCTTTCCGAGCTGCTTTTACGGCCTTATCAACATCGTTTTGAGTAGCCTCTGCAAATTCCGTAATCACTTCCTTTGTGGCAGGATTAGAGCTATTGAAATAACGACCTTTTGATGGTTTTACAAATTTCCCATCTATAAAAAGCTCGTAGCGATCTTTAATCTCAGCATGATCACTGCTTTCGGGAGCAGGAGCATATTCCCACACAGAAGCAAAATCCAGTTTTGAGTTTGGAGAGGTTGGCTTGTAGGTTTTTTCTTCGATCTCTGTATTTGACATAATCGTTTCCTGAAATTCTTAATCCACTGAAAAATAATCGGCTGACTGGTACTGGCCGGTTTGCTGCTTTACTATTTGCATTAAAACATCATTGGCCAAAGAACTGGCTCCGAATCTGAAATATTCGTTAGTCAACCAGGCTGCTCCAAGGGTTTCTTTAACCAGTACCAAATATTGTAGCGCCTGCTTTGCTGTTCTAATTCCTCCTGCCGGTTTCATACCAATCATTTTACCCGTTCTGTAGTAAAAGTCCCGAATTGCTTCCAGCATTACCAAAGTAACAGGTTGTGTAGCGGCAGGACTAATCTTACCAGTCGAGGTTTTGATGAAATCTCCTCCGGCTTCCATAGCTAAATCACTGGCTTTACGGACATTTTCGTAAGTGTGAAGCTCGCCTGTTTCCAGTATCACTTTTAAATGTGCTTCACCGCAAGCTTCTTTAATGGCTGCAATTTCATCAAATACCTGGTTGTATTCACCTGAAAGGAAAGCACCACGGCTTATCACCATATCTACTTCATCAGCACCTTCATCTACTGCAAACTTGGTATCATCGATTCGAACAGAAAGGGGAGCCATTCCACTTGGAAAAGCAGTGGCTACGCTGGCTACGTTAATTCCGGTTCCTTTCACATGTTGTTTTGCAGTTCGAACCATTGTAGGATACACACAAACTGCAGCAACTTTTGGAAGATCTTGCATTGGTGCATAGGGGAGTTTTGCCTTTTGGCAAAGTTGAATCACTTTTCCTTCAGAATCTTTGCCTTCCAGAGTAGTTAAATCCATCATGCTTAATGCCATTTTTAAAGCCTGCATTTTGGATTCCTTTTTGATGCTACGTTTATTTAACCGTGCCACTCTTTCTTCGATGGCAACGTGGTCGATAGGGGTATTAGTTGAAAAGATACTGGAGGTCATTTTTTTAAGATGTATTCAACCAAAATTAACAAAAAAAGAGGTAATCAATTTCTTATTTGTTTAGTTGATTAAAGATTACCGTGAGCTCCTACTTTCTTTTCTTTAAAATTGAAGGTTAGGGCAAAACCATTTTTGTTATTTATTTGATATTCAGCATCGAGCTGTTGAAGAAGAGTTTTAATTAGGGTCATGCCCAAGCTTTTAGGGTTCACCAAATGATTACTGTCTATCCCTTTTCCATTATCGGAAAAAAAAGCGTAGTAGTGATTTTTTTTCTTTTTAAGACTAAAACTAATCGTAGGATTTTCTACCTCCTCAAATGCATACTTGAAGGAATTTGTTGCAAGTTCGTTCAATAGTAATCCCATAGGAACTGCCTGGTTTATATTCAAATCTAAGTTTTTATTAATTTTTAGTTCGAATTTTACCGATTGATAATCTAATAAGCTGGAATTGATGTTGCCAATTAGGTTTTCAACATAAATTTTGAAAGGGATGTTTGAAAAGCTTTCACGATTATATAAAAGTTCATGGACACCAGCTATGCTTTTAATTCGTTGCCCCATCTTAATGAGACTTTCTTTTAACAAATGATGTTTAGATTCCATCGCTTGAAGCTCAAGAAGACCGCTAACGATGGCTAAATTATTTTTAACCCTGTGATGAATTTCAGCAAGTAAAATTGTTTTCTCGTGAAGTGATTTTTTTAGGTTTTCCTGAAGCTCAACGGATTCAGTAACATCTAAATGAGTTCCAACTAATCGTTTTGCTTTACCTTGGTCATCGAACTCTACCACTTTTCCACGGGCAAGAATTCGTTGATAATGTCCATCAGAGTTTTTTAATCGTAATACTGCATCTAGCTTATTTAGAGCTCCTTCCTCAACCTGTTGGATTTGTTGCTGAGGAATATGAGCATCTTCAGGATGCAAAAGTGAAAAGAAGAAGTCATACCCATTATCAACTTCACTTGATGAATAGCCGAGCATTTTAAAGCATTGTTCATTCACATGGTGTTCACCCGTCTCATTGTTCATGTCCCATTGACCTAATTCCGCTCCGTTTACAGCGGCTTCTAATCGTTCTTCATTTTTCTTTAGGATTAGTTCTTTCTCTTTCTCGGTAGTTATATCCATGATGGTGCCATAAATTCGTAAGCACTTTCCATCTTTATGTTCGGCTTGCCCTATGGAACGTACCCATTTGGTTTCATCTCTTGGGGTAACAACTTGCAGTTCTTCGGAATAAGGGGTACCCATTTTAACAGCTTGCTCCATTACAAACTTTTTTCTATTCCGATCATAACCTTCTTTAAAGAAGGTTAGCCCAGTTTCAACATCAAACTTAAATTCTTCACATGCGCCAAGAATTTCTCTAACCATTGGCGAAATAAACGTCTCATTATTCTCAAAATCTATCGACCAATCACCTATTTGAGCAAGTTTCTGTGCTTCCAATAACCGATCATTAGATTTTTTGAGGGATTCCTCAAACAGAATTTCGTTTGTTTTATCAAGAACAATGTTATCCCAAATTATATACTCTGTAGTTTTTTCAGTTGGGATTCCTTTCGCATCAACCCATTTAACTTTACCAGACTTGGTTTTAATTCTAAAAACCTGAGTCCAAAGCGACATGTTCTCAGCAGAATCGTTTATGGATTTTGTAACAGATTCAATGTCTTCTTCTAAAATAAGAGACCATAACGTGCTGCTGTTATTTAATACATCTTCCTGAGATACCTCAAAGATAGACTCTACACCATCACTAATATATTCTATTTGATCCTTTCCATTAGAATAAAGCTTATATCGGTAAACAATACCAGGTATGTTGTTCGCTATATTTTCAAGTTTCTTTTGGTTTTGCAGTAATGCGTTTTGGATATTAATTCTTTTAGTTATGTCTTGAACTACTCCTGTGTATTTACTGATTTTCTGTTTATTAAATATCGGAACACCGACCAAACGAATGTGTTTAGTTTTACCCAGTTTTGTAACAAGCTTTTTATCAACGTCGAATGAAATACCTTTAACAATAGCCTCTTCTACTTTGTCGGCTTTATCCTCGCTGTGTAAGTGGTAAGCTAATACTTCATTATATGTAGGATTACCCTCATCAAGTTCTCGCTCATAAATCTTAAAAATTTGTTCAGACCAATTTATTTCATTTTTTTCTAAATCGAATTCCCAATTCCCTATTTCTCCGATTTCTTGAGCACGCTCTAAGCGTTCATAAGCTTGAAGTAATTTTAATTCAAACTCCTTTTGTTCGGTAATGTCTTCCTGAATACCAATATAGTTGGTTAGTTGCCCTGAACTATCCTCAATAGCTGTAATATCTAGTTTAACCCAATAAGGAGTGCCATCTTTTTTATAATTAAGAATCTCTTCTCTGAAAGGTATCCGGTTTTTTAGGTTCTCTCTGATTCTATCTACCGTTTTTAAGTCTGTATCTTTTCCTTGAAGTAAGTCTCCTGGTTTTTGACCAATACAGTCGGCTAGTGTATAACCTGTAAGACTTGTATAAGCTTTATTTACCCATTCGATTCTGCCTTTCGAATTAGCTATTACAACTCCGTTATGGGTATGGCTTGCAACTAGTGATAGCCGTTTTAATAACTCACTTTTTTCATTAAGCTCATTTTTTAACCCACAATTATTGTATTCACGTAATACAGAGTGGTTAAGCCGAATGAGATTATCTTTAAGAATAAAATCATTTGCTCCTCTTTCAACAATCATTTCTACAGCTTCATCTTCTCCGATATTGCCAGAAACAAGTATAAAAGGAATTTGAGGATTGTATTCTCTTGCCTTATTTAACGCATCGATACTATTGAAAGAAGGTAAGTTATGGTCAGAAAGAATTATATCTGGCTCAAAATTAGTGAGAAGTTCACAGAATTCTTTTTCATTGTCACAGTGGTTATGCTTAAATAAAAAATCCCCTTTAGATAATTCCCTAACAATGAGTTCTAAATCAGATTTACTATCCTCTACAATCAATATTTTAAGAGGCACTTCTTCCATCTGTACACTTTATTTAACCAATGATTACTTTTACCCCACTTAACATTATTAAAAATTTTTAATAATAATCCTAAATTAACAAAAATTTGTTTCTTTAAAAGTAAATCATTGGTGTTCAGTAAATAACTGGGTCCTCAGTTTTCTTTTCAACAAACAAAATGGAGTATAATATGGAAGTGGAAATTAATTATCTGGCGGTTTTGGTCGCCTCTTTAATCGGGTTTGCAGTAGGGTTTTTATGGTATGGCCCTATTTTTGGGAAAGCCTGGATGGCTGAGTCGGGAATGACTGATGAGAAGGTGAAAGAAGGGAATATGGCAAAGATATTTGGAACAACCTTTGTACTACAAGTTATAATGACATATTGCCTGGCAATGTTTTTGGCAGATGATTCTATTGATTTAGCAATGGGGACGTTTTATGGTTTCCTAACAGGAGCTGGATGGATTCTACCTACAATCATCATTAATAACCTGTACGAGCAACGCTCATTCAAACTTTCCTTTATACAAGGTGGGTACTGGGTTGTAGTGTTTACTTTAATGGGGCTTGTATTAGCAGCCTGGAGATAGTCCTTGATAAATTTTATTTAGAAAAGCGGATTTCTAACGGAGTCCGCTTTTTTTTAGCTCCATACTCAAATCGATGGTTTCCAGATCTTTCTTTTCAAATAACGGCCAGATCATACAAAGAATAAGGATGATGAAACTTATCACAAACATAATCCAAGCCACGGTCTGATATTTATCCAGGATATTGAGCATTGAAAGCATATTGGTGTAATCATGGGCTGATTTGGGAAGATTTCCAATCAAAGGTAGATTTTGATGATAGGCATCCATGCAATAGGCTGCGCTGCTGAACCATGCATACGACAACCAGAATAAACTAAATTGAGCAACAAAACGCTGATTCTTATACCAGGCACTAACGAAAATCAGAAAAGGGATAAGCCAACTCATCAGGCTGCCTCCAAGAATGGTTAAAAATCTCCATCCCAGAAAACCAAAAATGGTGTGTCCGCCTTCGTGAATGAGAAGGGTAGAGGCATCCAAAATGAAAAAGATTGGAGACAAGAAAAAAGGGTAAGGGTAGTTAACTGCAAACAGAATATTTGTATTGAAGCTTACCCAGTATTGTTCCACTAAAATCCATCCGGGAACAAACAACAGCATACTAACACCCCATTTTTTCAGGAAAGGAATTACGTTATCGATGTAGGTTTCGATCGTCATCTCAAAAGAGTTCCGGATATTTTCTCTTTCCTTTAATGAAATATTGCCATACCAGAAAAACCGGACTTAGTGCATCAGAACCAGGGTTTCTTTGAATTGATTTTCTTTTTCGATGGATTTTTGGCAACCCAAAAATAAAATGAAGATGAGCTTTAATAATGGAAATGAACTCTCTAGGTCTGCCTGATATCAAAGACCTTACAGCGGCAATCTGATCTAACGCCAAACGAATAACAATTTTTGGCAATAACTGGGAAGAAGGTAAGTTCTTCCAAAGCATATACAGGTTATTTCTGAAATTGTAGTACACTTTTCGGGGAGTTCCCATTGGGAGAGAGCCGCCCCCCAAATGAAACACGCGGCTTTTAGAGCTGTAGCCAATCTTATATCCAATATTTTTTAATCGCCAGCATAAATCGATTTCTTCCATGTGAAATTCGAAGTCTTCATCAAAGCCTCCCAGCTCATCAAACAGATCTTTTTTTATGGCTAACGCTGCTCCGGAAGCCCAGCTTAATTCAATTTCAGTTTCATATTGACCGAGATCTTTCTCAACAGTATCAAGTAATCTGCCTCTGCAAAAAGGATAACCTAGCCGATCCAAAAAACCGCCAGCAGCACCTGCGTACTCAAAGTATTCAGGTTCTTTATAGGAAAGAATCTTTGGTTGGGCGGCTCCGATTTTAGTATCAGACTCAAAGAGTTGGTTTAATCCAGTAAGCCAGTTTGAATCTACCCGAACATCGTTGTTTAGAAAAAGCAGAATTTCCTTTTCAGCGAAAGGAACAGCGCGATTGTTACCGCCTGTGTAGCCATAGTTGTCATCGAAAGAAGCTATTTTAACTGAAGGGAATTGCTCAGAAACCCATTCCACAGAACCGTCTGAAGAAGCATTATCAGCAAGTATAATTTCAAAATCGGGATATCTGGTTTCTACTACGGAAGGAAGAAAAGTTTTCAGATGGTTCAACCCGTTCCAGGTAACTATGATGATACTAAAGCCTTTCAATGAATGAATTAGAAATTATGAATGTTGCGCTTTCATGTAGGAGAAAATCCCAAAATACCGTTTCTTTGTTGGCTTATGCAACCGGCTAGGATGATAGTAAAATTGTATGATCAAAATCGGCCTTATTTCAGACACTCATAATTATCTCGACCCACAGGTTTTTGAGTATTTCAAAGACTGTGATGAGATTTGGCATGCCGGAGATTTTGGAACGATCGAAATAGCTGAAAAGCTAAAGAAAATCGCTCCTGTTTTAGGGGTTTATGGCAATATTGATGGGGAAGATATTCGGAATGAGTACCCACTTCACCAACGGTTTGAACGAGACGGAATTGATTTCTGGATGACCCACATTGGGGGAATTCCGGGTCGTTATTGCATTCCTGTCCGGGAGGAAATAGAGAATAATACTCCTGACGTATTCATTTGCGGACATTCACATATTCTGAAAGTAGCCCGTGATCAGAATCTGGAGAAAATGCTCTACATTAATCCCGGAGCCGCCGGAAAACAGGGTTTTCAGGAATACAGAACGGTAATCCGTTTCGAAATTGATAACGGAAAGATTCAGAACGTTGAAGTGATCAATCTTGGTAAAGTTGGCGTTGCTCAGCCGCTATAACGTTCAATTAACTCTACAGCATTAAAAGCTGATTGGACTACCAAAGGGATTCCGCCCCCGGGGTGAGTAGAACCTCCAACAAAATAAAGTCCGTCAATTTCTCTGGATTTATTTCTCGGTCTAATAAATGCTGCGAATTTATTGTTGGAAGAGGTGCCATAAATGCTTCCTTTATTAGAAAAGTATTTCGTATAAAAATCCATAGGAGTGATGGCTGCCTGAAAAACAATATGTTTTGAAAGATCAGATAATCCCCGTTCTTCCAGGTTTCTGACTACTTTTTCCTGATAAAGTGCCGATTCTTTTTCCCAATCATAGTTTTCTGATAAGTAGGGTGCATTCACTAATATGAACAAGTTTGATGAACCTTCCGGTGCATGAGAAGGGTTTGAAAACGATGTATTGGCAACGTAAATAGTCGGATCATCCGGCATTACTTTCTCTTCAAATATATGTCTGAATTCGTCCTGATAATTTTCACTAAAGAAAATGTTGTGATGTACCAGGTGTTCGTATTTAGTGTCGATGCCAAGCAAAAGTACGAAGCCGGAGCATGAAGGCTCGATAGCTGCTATTTTTTCTTTTCTCTTTTTGGGGATGGATTTCTCAGGTAAGAGATTTACTATGGTTTCTGTAGCATCACTATTTCCTACGACTAAATCAGACTTTAAAAACTCTCCATTTACACGAATACCATCCGTTTTTTCATTGGTAATATTGATTTCAGAAACTTCTGCATCGAAAACAAACTCCACGCCAAGAGAACCCGCCAGCCAGAAGAGTGTTTCCGCGATTTTATACATGCCTCCATCCACATAAAACCCTCCCTGATTCAGTTCAACATGTGGAATTACATTGAGTGTAGCGGGGGCGAGGTAGGGAGAAGAGCCATTATAGGTGGTAAAACGCTTAAAAAACTTCCGTAAATAATCCGATTTAAAGTATTCATCTACTTTATCACTTACTTTTGAAAAAGCATCAATCCCAAAAAAGGAAAACAGGTCAAGGTTTCTGAAATCTGAGAAGTCAAACAACGGATTGTAGATGAAGGCATCTGCGGTTTTGGTGTAAATAGATTCAGCGTAATCGAGAAATCTTGAATAGGCTTCGGAATCTTCAGGAGCAATCTTGTCTATTTCAGCTTGGGTTTTTAGTCGATCGTCAAAGCAATCAAATACGGTTCCATCCGGATAATTATACCGACAAATTGGGGAAAGAGGGACTAGTTTTAAATGATCTTCGAGTTTTTGTCCGCACTCATTAAAAAGCTTTTCGAGGAGATGAGGCATAGTTAATAAGCTCGGACCGGTATCGAACCTAAATCCTTCTGCCTCAACAAGATTCATTTTCCCACCAACTCGTTTATTCTTTTCAAATACGGTGACTTTATGACCTTTTGCAGCAAGTAAACATGCAGAGGTTAGTCCTCCGATTCCGGCACCAATAATGGATATTTTCACAAATGGGTTTTTAAGATTTCAGGAACAACTATCTTACAAAATGATTTCGAAAATCAACAACCCCGAAGTACTACAATTCATTCAGAAGCACTTGAATGAAGATCCGGCAGAAATTGCGCTTCAGGCAAAAAGGTATCCTGACTTACCTATTCGAGAAATAGCGGTACAGATTGCATCAAGAAAAAAAGCGAAATCAAAATTACCGGAATGGTGGAGCAATCCCGAAGTTATTTTTCCACCTAAACAAAACCTGGAACAGGCATCTTCTGAAATTACTGCAAGATTTAAGCAAAGATGGGTAGGAGGGAAGTCCATTCTTGATCTTACAGGAGGAAGTGGTGTTGATCTGTTCTACATGAGTAAGTTTTTCGAAAGAGTGGTTTATGTAGAGCCTAACGAAGAGTTAATGCAAATCGCAGAACATAATTTCAGGCTTTTTGGAAAGGAGATTGAAACTTACGCAGTTAAAGCCGAAGCATTTCTAAACCACACTTCCGAAGAATTCGATGTGATCTACATCGACCCTTCAAGAAGAGACTCTAACAAAAAGCGAGTATTTGGGATGGAGGACTATCAACTTAATGTTGCTGAGCTGTATGAAAAACTTCTGAAAGTAGGGAAGGAGATCATCATTAAAACATCTCCAATGATTGATTTGAATCATACGCTTAGGTTGCTACCAAATACATTTAAAGTTCAGGTTTTAGCAGTGGATAACGAAGTGAAAGAAGTTCTTTTCTATTTGAGAAAGGATTTTGTAGATGTTCCGGTGATTGAAGCCTGGAATATCTCTGAAACAAAAGAAGAAGAGCAGTTTTCATTTATTTCTGAAGAAGAAAAAAAATCAATTTCAGAATATTCAGAGCCACTTAAGTATGTATATGAACCCAATTCGGCGATAAGAAAGGCTGGTGCCTTTAACTTGATAAGTTCTTGCTTTGGGCTGAAAAAGCTTCACCCAAATACACATCTTTATACTTCAAATAAGATTAAGGAAGACTTCCCCGGACGTATTTTTGAAGTCAAAGGATTAATCAAACCGAATAAGAAAGAAATCCGAAAAGCTTTCCCTGATGGAATAGTGAATGTGATCTCTAAAAACTTTCCTATGGGCGCGAATGAGATCAAAAAGAAATTCAGACTAAAGGATGGAGGAGAGGAGTTCTTGGTTTTTTGTGAAGCTGAACAGCTTGGAAAAATAGCACTTAATTGTTCTCTGCTTTAAGTACTAAATTTTGTGAAAATCCCGCTTCCATTCAAAACATCTTCAATAAAGCCTGTCCTATTTCCATTCACCAGGCAGACTTCAATGTCATGAGCAAAACAGATTTCTACCGCATGAATTTTTGAGGTCATACCACCTGTGCCAAGTCCATTTTCCCGTTCCTGAACAAAAGATTTGATTTCTTCTAGATCAGATACTTCTTCAATCAATGTAGCATCTTCGTTCAGAAACGGATTTTTGTCATATAACCCATTAATATCAGAAGCGATGATGAGCTTTTTTGCTTTTACTAAGGTGGCAACGAGTGCAGAAAGCTTGTCATTATCTCCAAGAACTAACTCTTCAACTGCGGTCGTGTCGTTTTCATTGATAATGGGTATGAAACCATGATTAAGAAGCTCTGTGATTGTGTTCACCGTATTTTTTCTGGACTCACCATTTTCGAAATCACGGTAGGTCATTAAACATTGAGCGATCCTGAGATTGAAATCTCCAAAAACTTCACTATAAAGCTGCATCAGCTTAGGTTGCCCAATTGCAGACATGGCTTGTTTAGAAGCTACCGCGTTTTCCCAACCGGAAATAGTAATAAATTGTTTAGCGGTTGCAATGGCTCCCGAAGAAACCACAATAAAGTCGTATTGGTTTTTTAACAATACAAGCTGCCGTGCGATGTCTTCTATTTTCCCTCTTGAAATACGATCTGTGCCTGCTGTGAGGGTAGAAGAGCCTATTTTAATAACTATTTTTTCTTTCATTCTCTTACCTGGCCATTGCCCGAAATAAACCACTTGTTTGTTACCAATTGCGCTAATCCCAAAGGACCTCTGAAATGGAGCTTTTGAGTGCTGATGGCGATTTCAGCCCCAAAACCGAACTGCCCTCCATCTGTAAACCGCGAGGAGGCATTGTGATATACAGCAGCGCAATCCACTTCTTCCTGAAAGGTTTCTGCTACTAAAGTATTTTCGGTTACAATTACCGCAGAGTGTCCGCCTGAGTATTTGTTGATTTTAGAAATAGCTTCATCCAGGGAATCTACTACCCCAAACAACAATTTTGCCGAAAGAAACTCTTCGTACCATCGATCTTCAGAATTATTGAACCTTATCTCAGTCATTGGTTTAAAAAACTCTCCAACACCAAATACTTCCATTTTCATAATTTTTAGTGGAGTTAGCAAAGCTTTTATTTTTGCTCTCAGATCCGGAATAGAAGAATGAAAGAGTACTTTATCGATGGCATTACATACACTAAGTCTGCTTTTTCCATTTAAAACTAATTCCATAGCCATTTCAAAATCTGCGTCTTTGTGGATATAGATGAAGTTATTTCCCCGACCACTTACCAGAAGGGGGATATCTGTATTGGCTTTGATGTAATTAATTAACCCATCTCCACCACGAGGAATGATCAGATCGACCTTATGTGAATTTTCCTTAAGAAGTAGCTGGGTTTCTTCCCGGTTAATATCAAGGTAGGTTACCATTTCTTCGGAGAGATTGTGCTCAGAAAGAGCTTTCTTCCAAAGTTCAACAAGTTTCAGATTTGTATTTCGAGCTTCTTTTCCTCCTTTGAGCAGGATTTTATTCCCAGCCTTAAATGCGCTTATAGCTGCTTCAATGGTCACATCGGGTCGGGATTCATAAATAATCAGAATCTTTCCAAAAGGAACTACTTTGTTTTCTACAAGCATACCGTTGGGATGTGTATAGCTACTTAAAACTGAACCCTGAGGATCATCTAACCGAATCACTTCCTCAATAGCTGCGATCATTCCCCGGATTTTGTTGTCATCTACTTTAAGGCGATCAATAAGGGTTGGGTCTAGATTATCAGCTGATCCTAAATCCCGTTTATTTGCAGAGATAATAGACTCTCTATGTACAGAGATAAGCTCTGATAACAAATTTAGAGTAGCGTTCTTAGTTTCGGTCGGGATTTTCATGAGTGAGTTTGAGTGTAAGGGAAAGTATTATTTTTTAATTCAAAATTCTTGCTGCTAGCTGAACTATGAAATTCAAAACCTGAAAATGAAATTTTATCAGAGAATAACATTTTCATGCGATGTACTATAAACTAAAATCTATGGTACTATAAAAAAGCTTTTAACTAACCGTTAATGATGGGTAACATTTTGGTAAATCAATTCTTATCTGCTCGTTCTTCAACTATTCCCGCCTTTCTTTTAATCCTAATATATCTGTTCACTATTGGATGTGAAGATAAGCGAGTACAAACAGTGTCTTGGTTTGAGTTTGAACCTGTATATATCAGCGAAGCTGAGTTTATCTCATCTGTAGAACTTATCGCTCCAAGGGATTTGGTAGATCCCGGAAAGATTTATTTCTATGATGATTTTTTGTTTGTAAATGAAATTAATGAAGGAGTTCATATTATTGATAATAGTAATCCCGCTTTGCCTGTTAATGTGGGTTTTATCAACATTCCTGCTAACAAAGACATTGCTGTACGAGGCACGTATCTTTATGCGGATTCAAACTCGGATTTACTGGTGTTTAATATTCAGGACTTAAATAATCCTCAGTTGGTGAGTAGAACCGAAGGTGTTTTTTCAAACTGGTCGGAGATTTATCTGGGCTTTCCCTATCAGAGAATTGATCCATCTAAAGGAATTGTAGTAGATTGGAAAGAGGTGAAGATATCAGAAACCTGCGAGAGCAACGATTGTTATATTTACAATCCAAGGTTTGGTATTTGGGGGACAATTGACTTTGCAAATGATCGTGTTTTATTTTCAGGTTCAGAAAACAGATCTCCATCGGTTAATGGCACAGGACAGGGAGGTTCTATGGCCAGGTTTGCGATCTCAGGAGATTACCTATATGCAGTTGATAACAGCGATCTGGTTACTTTAGATATAAGCTCTTTCACGCCATCTCTGAATAACAAGCAGAATGTAGGATGGAGAATTGAGACTATTTTCCCAAGTCAGGGGCATCTTTTTATAGGTTCTCAGTTCGCAATGTATATTTATTCAATAGCAAACCAGACCTCTCCTAGCTTAACATCTGTATATAACCATCTCACCGCTTGCGACCCGGTTGTAGTTCAAGGAAACTACGCTTATGTAACTTTAAGAGATGGTAGTGTATGCCAACGAGGAGTAAATCGGCTTGAAGTGATTGATATTCAGGATATTTCAAATCCAAGGGAGGTTGCTTTTTATGCTATGCAGAATCCACACGGATTAGGTATAGATGGTGATTACTTATTTGTGAGCGAAGGAGAATCAGGAATAAAGATTATGGATGCAATTGATCCACTTAATATGAAATTGATCAGACACATAACAGATATAAAAACCTTTGATGTTATTCCTTTTAATGATGTGTTGATGGTAACCGGAGCTACTGGGATTGTACAATACGATTATTCAGACATCAACAACATTATGCATCTTAGTACAATTCCAGTAACCATAACTGCTGAGTAGATATGAATACAATGCTTAAAACATACAGAATTACACTTACACTTATTTTAGGAAGTTTGTTAGTTTCTCCTGCCACTTTTGCACAATCAAATTTAGAAGATGTTGTTTATCTAAAAGATGGAAGCGTACTAAGAGGATCAATTCTGAGTTTTAATGAGAATATATCTCTACAAATACAGATAAAGGGGGGTAGCCAGTTTTTCGTACTATTTGAAGATGTAAGAGAGATAAAAAAGGAGCCCAGGTATAACGAGAAAAGATTCAAGGAAAAGGGTTACGTTAATTTTACCGGTTTTGACAGGCTTCCTGGGGGATATGACAATTCAACACGTTTTCAAATGTCTCATGGGTATCAATTCAATCCTCATTTTTCAGCCGGTCTGGGCATTGCATATGTGAATTATGAAGACCCAATAAGTTCCATACCTTTATTTGTTGATCTGAGATATAATTTACTTAAAGCTAACAGTACTCCATTTGCCTTTACAAAGCTAGGTTATAGTTTTAGTTATGATCATCAAAGCGATGATCAACCGGATATAACTGATCATAAAGGAGGAGTAATGCTCAATGTTGGAGTAGGATTACTTTTTGAAACTAGGTCGGGGTACGGGTTATACTTTAATCTGGGTTACAACTTTGAAAAAATGAGCTACACCCAGGAGAATTTTTGGTGGAACCAGCAAACCATCGAAAACGATATTACCTATAAAAGAGTAAATTTTGGATTAGGATTGGCCTTTTGATGAGCAGCGTGTTACTCCTTCAATCTCAGCTTAGCAACTGCTTCCACATGATAGGTTTGTGGAAACATATCTACTGGTTGAACTTCAAGCACGTCATAAACCTCAGACAGAGTTTTAAGGTCTCTGGCCATCGTGCTGCTATCGCAGCTTACATAGACCATTCTGAGGACTTTTAGCTCGCAAAGTCGGGCAACAACATCAGGATGCATTCCAGCGCGTGGGGGATCGGTAATCAAAACATCAGGAGCACCAAATTCATCGACCATATCTGAAGTGAATACATCTTTCATATCTCCTTTAACAAAAGAGACGTTCTCAACATTATTTTCTTTTGCATTGAATTTTGCGTTTTCAACAGCTACGTCAACAAGTTCGATGCCCAATACTTTGCTGGCTTTTCGGCTCATGAATAAACTGAGTGTTCCTACCCCACAATAAAGATCGTAAACAATATCACCTTCTTTTAAATCTGCATAAGAGCGGGCTACTTCATAGAGTTTTTCAGCTTGTGCTGTATTAGTTTGGAAAAAAGCATTTGGATGAATCTTAAACTCAAATTCCCCAATTTTGTCTCTGATGAACCCAGGACCATGAATTACATATTCAAATCGACCGATTGATACTGGAGATATTTGATCGTTCACATTGTTAACAATCGTAGTAATTACCGGGAACTCGCTAAGCAGGGCAGTGGAAAGCTTCTTTATGGTCTCAGGTTCATCTTTAAATGTGACCAGGTTAACCATAAAATCATCCGTATGATGTGCCGTACGGATCATTACATGCCGTAGATAGCCTGTTTTCTCAAAAGTATTATAGGCTTCAATATCATGGTCTTTACAATAATCCCGAACAAAATCGAGGATTTGATACGATTCTTTCCTTTGAAGATGGCATTCATTCAGGTTCAGGATCTTATCGAATCTACCGGGAGCATGTAATCCTGCAGCGAATCCGGAATCATCTACATAGTCTTCACTGTGAATTTCTTCTTCGGTTAGCCAACGCTTGTTACTTACACTGTACTCCATTTTGTTCCGGTAGTACAACTCTTTCTCTGAGCCTATAGCAGGAAGGACAGGGGTTTGTAAGCCTCCAATTCTTCGAATGTGATCAGTTACCTGTTGGGTCTTATATTGTAACTGTTCTTGATAGGGTACATGCTGCCAGCTGCACCCTCCGCAAACTTTAGCATGTTGACACAAAGGCTCAATCCGGTCCGGACTTGGATTGATGATCTCCAGAAGTTTTCCTTCGCGGTAATTTTTCTTTCGTTTAATGATACGGGTACGAACTTCATCACCTGGCATTGTGCCTGATACAAAAACAGCCATACCATCAACTTTACCAATTCCTTTTCCCTTAAAGGCAGCTCCCTCGATGGTTAGGGTGACTTCATTCCCTTTTTTTAAACTCATTCGCCGAGTTCTCCGGAAGCTTGTTGTTCGTAATAAGCTTCAAACTCGATTTTGACGGCGGTATAGGAATCGGATAGTTCTTCGATTTTATTGGTGGCTCGCTCCAATTGACGAAGCGCGATATTGGTAAGAGTTTGGAGGAATTTTACAGCGATTTGAGGGTGTCGTTCCATCAATAGCTCAAAATCGGGTTTGAAGAAACCAAGTAAGGTACAGTCAGTTACACAGCGGGCAGAAGACTTTCTTCTCAGGTTGTACCCGATGGATAAAGCGCCAAAACTATCTGATGTTTCAAGGAGAAAACCTTCCTGTTCTTTATTTTCATCTGATTCCTCTACACTGGTGAAAGTTAATTCAACTTTTCCGTCTTCGATAAAATACATTCCAGTGCCAGGGTCATTACGATAAAAAACGTATTCACCTTCTTTATAAGTCCTTCGGTGGCATAACTGTAAAAATTCAAATCGTTCTGCAGCAGACAGATTTTTTATGAATCTGGAATTGAAAACGATTTGGGCTTGATTTCGAAGACGTTTTAGTTTTTTACTCATAATCGTTTGTCTCTTTAAAATGAATGACCAATACCAAAGCTAAAATATAATTTCCTGTTGTTAAACCAACCTTCTTGAAGGTCGTGAGCCCGGAAAGCAAAATCAAAACGAACTACAACATATTCCCAATCCAAACGGAGACCTAAACCCGAACCAACAGCGATTTGTTTATAAAACGAGTCCAGTTTAAATCTTCCTTGTTCTAGTTCATCTTCAAGAGATGCGTTTTCAGTAGAGTTGTCCTGAGAGTTGAAATTGTTTCTCGGTCCATACCAGATGTTTCCAGCATCTACAAACCAGGCCGCATGCCAGTTCGCACCAATTAAATCCCTCAAAAATATCTGACGCGCTTCGGTAAAAGCCGCGAGTTTAATCTCACCACCATTAATGGTCACATCATCGGAAGCAATGCTACCCGGCCCTAATTGGAATGGCGCCCAGCCACGAATATCATTACTTCCTCCGGCAAAAAATCTACGATTCAGAGGTATAGTCTCATTTTCACCATAAGGATGAGCAATTCCACCAAACAGTCTCCATCCAAAAACGGCACTGTTCGATATAGGATAGTATTTTCTGTAGTCTGCGGTAGCTTTTAAGTACCTGCTATAGGTAAGATTGTTATTACTTAGCCCAAATAGGGAAGGGAGGTTACCCTCTAAAGTATCGGGAGTTATTATAAAACGGTCCAGAGCGTAAGGGATATTTCCACCAGCAGAAACAGAATACTCACTGAAATAGCCTCGGTTTCTTTTTATCAAATCTGTGTTCTGACTTCTGAACGTATATCTTATAACCGAAGATACCTGAGGCTCGAAGTCTTGCAAAATGCGGATATATTCTAGTGAGTTCTGGCCAAATTCCCGGATCAGGTTATTGGTAAATTCTTCAGAAGGATTGGTATCTACAATATCGAGTTCTATAAGATCAAAGAAAGAAGAGAACCGATCATTATGCTGAACTTCGTATTGATAATTAAAACGTACATCTGAGTTGATATCAAAATAAAGCTGATCAGATCTGCTGTATGAAAGTGTGTATCGGGTCAACCCACTGGTGAAATATCGGGTATTATCTAAGAATGAAAATGGAAAAGCAATACGAGGGATGGAATACTCACCTCTGACTTCATAACTTCGGAACAAAGAGGATTGTACGGTATCTGATGGGGCTATTTCTTCCAAAATAGCAGCATTCACAAACTCAAAACTGGCATTAGCTCCAATGGATAACCGTTCAGCTTTTCCAAACACATTGTTGTTTGAATAGTCAACTCCAAAACCAGTACCAAAACCATACCGCTTCATCCCAAATAATTCGGTACTAATACTATGTTTAACAATGGTTTCTAAGTCAAAATAAACGGGTATCTCTTCCTTGGTAAAATCAGGTCGTAGCCCGGTTTGGTTTTGTCCGAATCGCCTGATGTTAAGCATACCAAGGTTCTGGAACTCTTTAATTGTTTGCAGATAAAGCTCGTCATTGTAAGTCTCACCCGGGATGAACAGAACTTGATCACTTAACAGAGAGAAGCGAGTATCTGTCTCAGGTTCTTTAGCGAGAAATATTTTATTTGTATCTGCGGTGAAAGGTTCTCCGGCCAGAGTATCAAACTGAGAGTAATTGTCGGGTTGGAGAGGGTCTGCCAACTTTATTTCCAGGTCTCCGAATTTATAAACGGGACCGGGTTTAATACTGAAAAGGACATCAAGCAGGCGCGTATTCGAGGAGTCCTGTTTTACAAAAGCAATTACGGAATCCCGTTCAACAGAAGCATAACCGTTATTTTTTAAAAAACTGAGTATTCTGAGCTGCTCGGCTTTAAGTTCCTGTGTATTGTATTGGCGATTTACTATGTATGATGAATCAGATATTGCTCTGCCTGTGAGCGGGCTCTGAATGAAGAAGCGCCGTTTAATTTCCGGGTTTGAGAAATTTGGGAACCCGGAATAGGAGAGTGATTGAATTCTTGAGGGTTCTCCCTCATCAATAATAAAAGACACTTCAATTTTATCTTTTCGATATTCTACTATGGTTGTATCAACAGCTACATTCAGAAATCCCAGCGATTCGTAATAGAGAGAAATCCGGTCCATATCGTTGATTACCTTCTGGCGATCGAGGTATTGGGGATCTTCCCCGAGGCTTCCATTGCTGATCCTCCAGATAAAATACCAGGGAGTAAATCTTGGGATTCCCAGAAATTCCCTGTTTGTTCGGGTTCTTACAAGATTCTCGAGTGTTCTGTCTTTAACAAAACTATTTCCTGAAAAACGCACCCTTCTAACCACGTCTTCGACGTTTGTAGTATCTGAACTTTGAGTTTGAGCAATTCCGTGAGATAAGAAGCCGAACTGTAGCAGAAAAATACATGCTACACAAAGTGACAGCTTGTAAATAGGGGATTGGATTTTCAAGTAAAATATAGAAACAAAGACCATGCAGAGCACAGTCTTTGGGGGTTATTCAAAAGTTAAATTGCGACTATACGTCGTCGTAATCGAAGCCTTCGTCATCTTCGTTATGAAAAAAGTCTTCTTTTCTGATGTAATCAGGCCAGATATCTTCCATACTCTCGTAAATAGTATCCTCACCCTCATCAATTTCTTCCAACTCTTCGAGATTTACAATTATCTGAGTGGGCAGTCCGTTTCGTTCGGCCCATTCAATAAGTTCATCTCTATTAGCTGGAAATGGGGCTTCATCCAACGCGGCAGCTAATTCAACCGTCCAAATCATAGTGTTACCTTTCGTTTAAATTTTTTTGTTCAATATATCTGGTACATTAAACATGTGAGCACGGTAAAATTCAAGTATTCATTAAATTTTTTTTGCGCTCAAATCGTGCCGAAAATATTGTTATCTTGGCACAAATACATCAACTAAATCCAATCAGGATTATTTTATGTTTAATGGAATAGGAACAACCGAAATTATCATCATCGCGATCTTCGTTCTGGTCTTTTTTGGAGCGAAGAGAATTCCTGAATTAGCCAAGGGATTGGGTCAAGGAATTAAAGAGTTCAGACAGGCCTCAAAAGACATCAAAAAGGAAATAGAAGACAGTTCCAAAGATATTGACGATGCCATAAATCATGAAGAAAACAAAACTTCTAAGTAGCAGAGGGCGGTTTGACGATACGAACGATTGCTGAAGCCAGGGAAAAGGTACTGGCCGGAGAAGTCACATTAAGAGAACTTGTTGAAGGGTATAAATCCCAGATTGAGGCTAACAATGAAGAAGTAAACGCCTTTGTTTATCTCGATTTTGAAGGTGCTATTGAGCAGGCTGATATCATCCAGAAAAATGTAGAAAACGGAAAAGCAGGCGCGTTGGTTGGCGCAGTGATGGGTATCAAAGATGTAATTTGTGAGCGAGGAAAGCCTACAACCTGCGCATCAAATATCCTGGAAAATTTTGAAAGCGTGTATGATGCTACTGTAATAGAACGTCTTCAGGCAGAAGATGCGATTCTTATTGGCCGCCTGAATATGGATGAATTCGCAATGGGTTCAACTAATGAATATAGTCGGTATGGTGCTGCCAAAAACCCTCATGACACTACTAAGGTTACAGGAGGCTCATCAGGAGGAAGTGCAGCAGCGGTTGCAGCAGGAATGGCAAATGTTACCCTTGGTTCCGATACCGGAGGTTCTATCCGTCAACCTGCTTCTTATTGTGGAGTTGTAGGACTTAAACCAACTTATGGGCGAGTTTCTCGCTACGGACTTGTTGCTTACGCTTCTTCATTTGATTCAATAGGTCCATTCGGGAATTCTGTGGAAGATGTAGCTACAGTTTTGCAAACTATTGCCGGTTTTGATGAAAGGGATAATACCTCAGCTTCGGTTGAGAAAGATGATTACGTAGCAACAGTTAAAAATCCCGCAAAAAAAATTAGAATCGGAGTTCCTGATGCTCTTTTCGGTGAAGGTCTGGATGCCGAAATCAATTCAAGCATTAAAGAAATCCTCGGCAAGCTGGAAGCAGATGGAGCAGAATTGGTTCCTGTTGAATTGCCTCATTCTAAATACGCACTTGCCACATACTATATTTTAGCCACAGCTGAGGCTTCGAGTAATCTTGCCCGGTTTGACGGAATCAGATACGGGCATCGAGCCGATAAAAACCAGATGTTAGACGAGCTTAAAGCTGAAGAGGAAGCGTTGAAATCAGCTCTGAAAAATGCTGAAGGGGATGATTTGGTTACGCTTCAAAAAGAACTGGATAAGGTGGATGCTCCTTTGACACGACTCTACAAAAAATCACGCACCGAAGGCTTTGGAGTAGAGGTAAAGCGTCGAATCATGCTTGGCACCTATGTACTTAGTGCTGGTTATTACGACGCTTATTATGGGAAAGCGCAGCGCGTACGTCGTCTTATCAAGGAAGATTTTACCAACGCGTTCAAAAATGTGGATGTAATAGTTACGCCAACAGCACCAACTACTGCGTTCGGCTTGGGAGAGAAGCAAGACGATCCAGTACAGATGTATTTGAACGATATTTATACTATTTCGGCTAATCTGGCTGGGATTTGTGGTATCAGTGTTCCCGCAGGTACTCACTCAAACGGACTTCCTTACGGAATACAGTTTATGGGAGATAGTTTTCAGGAGTCTAAGATTCTGAATGCAGCAAGGCTGGTGGAACTGCTTGACTGATTTATCTAAATCAAATCCTAATTAAACCGCTTCAATATGAACAGGCTAAAAGGGAAAACAGTACTTATTACCGGGGCTACATCAGGAATAGGAAAAGCTGCTGCTGAAGAATTCGCTCTTCAAGAATGCAATCTGATTCTAACCGGAAGAAGACAAGAGCGGCTGGAAGATTTTTCCAAATACCTGAGCTCGGAATATAAAATAACAGTAGCCTACCATGTGTTTGATATTCGTGAACTCGATGCATGTAAGGAATTTATCGAACATTTGGCATTAGAAGTTGATATTCTTGTTAATAATGCAGGACTAGCCGTTGGTCTGGATCCGGTACAATCCGGAGATTTCGAAGACTGGGATCGAATGATTGATACAAACGTAAAAGGGTTATTGGCTATGACCAGGCTCATCACCCCAAAAATGATTGAACGAAATTCAGGTCATGTGATCAACATCGGGTCAACAGCAGGGCATGAAACCTACCCCGGGGGAGTTGTTTACTCCGCTACCAAACACGCGGTAAAAGCAATTACAGAAGCCACAAAAAAAGACCTACACGGAACAAAAGTGAGGGTGAGCATGGTCTCGCCAGGTTTAGTAGAAACTGAGTTTAGTAATGTCCGGTTTAAAGGAGATGATGAGCGGGCAGACTCTGTATATAAAGGCATGGAACCCCTTACAGCTCAAGACATTGCCGAGATCATCGTATTTATAGCTAATCGTCCCGAACATGTCAATATTCTGGATTCAATTGTAATACCTGTTTATCAATCTTCAGCCCAAATGGTGCATCGTGATGCGTAATTATTTATGGCTTTTAATAGTCTTTTTATTTGTGATTTCCTGTTCAAAAGAGGAAAAATCCGGATTACAATTTTCTGAAAAAGGAAGATCGGTTCCTTCATTCTCGGCTGATTCCGCTTACCAGTTTATCCAGGCTCAGGTTGATTTCGGACCAAGAGTCCCTAATACCTACGGGCATGTAGAAACGAGAAAGTTTCTGGAAAAAAAACTGAGAGATTACGCGGGTAATTCCAGTGTGTTCTCTCAGGAATTTCAGTCTCAAAGCTATTCCGGGGGTATGCTGATCATGGCGAACATTATTGCTGCTTTTAATCCAACTGCAGCTGATAGAATAATGCTTTGTGCTCATTGGGATACCCGCCCCAGGGCTGATGAAGATACAGCCCGAACCGCAGATTACATTTCCGGAGCAGATGACGGAGGGAGTGGGGTAGGAGTATTGCTGGAATTAGCTCGAATCTTTGCTAATAATCCGCCACCACTTGGAGTAGATATCGTTTTATTTGATGGAGAGGATTATGGAACTCAGGGCGATCTGGCTAATTACTTTCTCGGATCACGGTATTGGTCAAATAATCCTCCGGTTCCCGGGTACTCTCCAAGATTCGGTGTTCTTTTAGATATGGTTGGCGCCGAGAATGCTCAGTTTCCAAAAGAAAGCTACTCAATGACTTACGCTCCTAATCTGGTTAACGAGCTATGGAAAATAGCGGAAGAAAAAGGATACGGAGATTTCTTTTTGGATAAGCCAGGAGTTGCTATTCAGGACGATCATAAAATTGTGAGTGAAAACACAGACATCCCGGTAATTAATATTATCCACCATTACAATACAGCAGAAGGCGGTAGTAGCGTATTTGGAAATCATTGGCACACTCATCAGGATGATATGCCAATCATAAGCAAAGAAACTTTACAAGCTGTGGGCGATGTGATGCTTGAACTAATTTATAACCGTATCTGATGGACTATTTAAGGCTTTCTATATCGCTGCAAGACGACTTCCATGAACTGCTTATCGCTGAGCTTTTTGATCTCGATTTTGAAGGTTTTGAGGAAGAAGACAACCTGTTAATCGCGTCTATTCCGGCTAATCGGTTCGATGATTTTAAAAGGGAAGAAATTGAACGCATGTTGTTGAATTTTGGGGATGCGGAAATTCGGAATGAAGAGCTGATCGCTCCTCAAAACTGGAATCAAACTTGGGAGCAATCCATAAAACCTCAGAGGATTGGGAAGTTTTACGTGCGCCCTACCTGGGCTCCTGAAAATGATGATCCTGATGTGATAGAATTACTTATCAATCCAAAAATGGCCTTTGGAACAGGTTATCATGCTACTACCAGGCTAATATTGGAATGGATTCCGGAAGTTATTCAGAAAGGAGATAAGGTGTTGGATTCCGGAACAGGAACTGGGATTCTTGGGATAGCCGCACTTAAAGTAGGAGCGGTTTCCGCTTTTGGATTTGATATTGATGAATGGAGTAAGGACAACGCCGAAGAAAATATGGAGCTGAATAAAATTTCCGGCTTTCAGGTTCAGTTAGGTTCAATAGAAGTTATCCCAAAGGAAGATAAATACGATGTGATTCTGGCTAATATCAATCGGAATGCGCTCATTTATCTGATTCCTCAACTGCTTACTTTTTTAAAGCCGGGTGGCAAATTACTCCTGTCAGGCTTACTCGAAAATGATGAGGAAACCATCCGTTCTCAGGAGAGTGTTGCGGGCTTAACTCACATAGAAACCCGCCAGCAACTGGAATGGATTGCAATGCTTTTCACCGCATGAAAGCAGCCATTGATATCGGGACCAATACGGCGTTATTGCTTATAGCAGAGATTACCGACGGTGGAGTACAGGTACTCAGGGAGGAGCAACGAATTCCCAGACTTGGACAAGGAGTCGATGAATCCAAAATGCTGCACCCTGATAGTATGAATCGTGTACTCCAAAACCTGAAAGAGTATAAAACTATAGTTCAGGAATATCCCGCAGTTAAACAGGTTGTTGTTACTGCTACCAGTGCGGTAAGAGATGCGGGTAATCGCGAACATTTTATCTCAAAAATAAAAGAAGAAACCGGGTTTGAGGTCAGGCTTTTGAGCGGAGATGAAGAAGCTCAATATACTTTTCAAGGAGCGCTTACAGAAGTTACAATATCAGAAGGCCACAGCGCTTTTGTTTTAGATATAGGAGGAGGGAGCACGGAGCTTGCTTATGGGAGTACCGATTCACTTTCTCAATATCATTCGTTTGATATGGGCTCTGTAAGGTTTAAAGAGCGTTTTCTGACAAATAATCCTCCTAAACCGGATGAGATTGAAGCTTGTAAGAACGAAATTAATCGGTTGCTGAATCGAAAGAAATTTGAAATTCATCCCAATGCTACAGCAATAGGAGTCGCGGGAACAGCAACTTCACTGGCAGCCATTATTCTTAATCTTAAGGAATATGACATGTCTCTCATTAATGGATTTGCAATTACTTTAGCAGCACTTTCTGAAGTAGTGATATTTTTAAGTTCCAAAACCTACGATGAAATTCTCAGAGTCTGCCCTAAAATTTTAAAAGGTAGAGAAGATATCTTATTACCCGGATTATTAATCATGGAAAGCTTTATGAAATTCTATGAGTTGGAAGAGATTAAGGTCTCTACAGGTGGGATACGTCATGGAGCAATTCTTTTATCAGAAAAAGATTGATATTTTGGATTTTCATTTACGCTAAGCTTTGTATTTTAAGCCACAAATTTTCGGTCGTTAATGTCAGATAGTAATAACAACGTAACAAATACTTCACCTCGTGAGAACGCTTCTGCTAGCAGTATCGAAGACGATAAGTTCGTTTCTGAAGCACTTGCAGGTAGTGAGGATTCCTATAAGAAGCTGGTAGATAAGTACGACCGACCGATTTACTTTCACATCCGAAAGATGATCAAAGAGACGGAAATGGTGGAAGATCTGGTGCAGGAGGTGTTCATTAAAGCTTTTAAAAACCTCCAGACCTATAGCAACGAATATGCTTTTTCCACCTGGTTGTACCGTATTGCTACGAACCACACCATCGATTATCTGAGGAAGAAAAAGCTCCAAACCTTTTCTATCAACGATCCGATTAAGACCAAAGATGGGGAAATGGAGGTTCAGCTTCCTGATGAAAGTTTTGCAACTGATGAGCCTATTATTAAAAAAGAGCGAAAGGCTATTGTTCAGGACGCTATTGCTAATCTCCCAGAAAAGTACAGAGCAGTCATACAACTTCGTCACATGGAAGAACTAAGCTACGATGAAATTTCTGAGCAGTTAGACTTACCTCTTGGCACCGTTAAAGCTCATATCTTCCGCGCACGCGAACTTCTGTACAAAGCCCTTATTGATAAGAAGGATAAGTTTTAAGGTAAAAACAATGAGTTTTGTACCTTATTAAACTTACTGGTTTTATATACTAGCATGATTGAACAACTTACAAAAATAGGTTTTAGAAAAGTTGGTGATATAATTCTTAAAGAAAAGGATATCCATTTTAAACTTTTTGAAGAAGCAGACTCTAAAAACATTCTTTACTCGTTCGTTGTCGATGGAGAGCCAGTATATGTAGGTAAAACAGTCCAGCCTTTAAAAAGGAGGATGTATGGTTATAAAAGACCAGGAAGGTCTCAGGCAACGAATATTCGAAATAATGCAAACTTGAAAAAGATTCTACAGAAAGGTTGCATAGCAGAACTTTATGCGCTTCCTGATCATGGATTACTTCATTTCGGAGTTTTTCATTTGAGTTTAGCTGCAGGTCTTGAAGATAGTATAGTCAAACAGCTTTCTCCTAAATGGAATATGGTTGGCAAATGATGATGATTCTCGAAAAATTTCATTAAGAACTATTTTAAAATAGTTGGGGCGGGTGCTATCAGCCTTAGTGTCTTGATGATTCATATCAAAGTCATTCCCGCGAATGCGGGAATCCAAAGATTTGATTAAGCTTCCAAGCTCTTAAAGAGCTCCAGATCCGTGCTTACGCAGGGATGACAAATAAACTTAAAGGCTAAACAAGGTTTCTCTTCACAATCTTCAGGTTTCTTTCAAACCCCTCAAACTTCGTTCTTTTAACGGCACTTCCTTCAAATATTTCGTTGAATTCGCTAATCGTTAACATATCAAATCTTTTTTCAGTTGCTTCCATAACTTTTGCTCTAGGATGAAGATCAACAAGCTGTGCCAGTTTTGCCTTGCTATTCCAGGGGCATACATCCTGACAGATATCACATCCAAATACCCAGTTCTGAATATCGGTATGGTATTGTTCGTCTATTTCGCCTTTATGCTCGATGGTGAGATAGGAGATACATTTAGTAGCATCTACTTTATAAGGCTCATAAATAGCATCGGTAGGACAGGAATCGATGCACGCTGTGCAAGTGCCACAATGATCTGTTGTGGGTGTATCGTATTCCGTTTCCAGATCAATGATCATTTCTGCAATAAAGAACCAGGAACCAAGGTTTTTGTTCAGGATGTTCGAGTTTTTTCCTACCCAACCTAACCCGGCCCGAACCGCCCATGCTTTGTCCAGAACCGGAGCGGAATCCACAAAATATCTGCCTTCAACTCCTCCAACTAATTCGGAAGTAAAATTGAATAGTTCTTTCAGCTTCTTTTTAAGCACTTTGTGGTAATCACGACCTTGAGCATACTTCGCGATCTGCGGCTGTTTTTTTACTCCAATTTGATCAAGGTGGCTTGGATGATGATAACTTGCCAATAGAGAGACTACGGTTTTACTTCCAGGAACTAAAAGGGTGGGGTCAACTCTCTTTTCAAAATTTTTTCCCATCCAATCCATAGTACCTTGGCGATCTTCATCTAACCATTTAGCTAAATGTTTAGCTTCTGTGTCCAGTCGTTCAGCTTTCGCGAATCCACATGCATCAAAACCGAGTTGGAGCGCATAATTCCGAATTAGAGAGGTGTATGTCTGCTTGTTCATCATACGATGAAACAAAGTGATTAAACAGGCTCTTTTTGCAGAGGAACCAGTTTATCACCTTTCCAAACCAGATCCTGTACCTTTCCGTCAATAAGACGAACAGTTCGGTAAGGATATTTTTTTACTACTGCATAGTCATGTGTAACTAAAAGAATGGCTGTTCCGCGATTGTTGATTTGTTTCAGAATATTCATGATATCCTGAGTGGCTTTGGGATCAAGGTTTCCGGTTGGTTCATCAGCCAAAAGAATTCTTGGCTCGTTGGCTAAAGCGCGAGCAATCACAACACGCTGCTGTTCTCCTCCCGAAAGATCAGAAGGCATATTCTTTCTTCGGTGACTCAATCCAACCAGTCCAAGCACTTCAAGTACTCTTTGTTTGATAAATTTGGGCTTTTCTCCGGTTACCTGTAGTGCGAAGGCAACATTATCAAAAATATCCCGATCCTGAAGCAACTGGAAATCCTGGAATACAATGCCCATTCTACGCCGAAGCATTGGTACCTGCTTCATACTGATTTTATTTACTGGGAAGTCTGTAACCCTAACGCTTCCTTCATCAGGAACAATATCTCGATAAAGGAGCTTAAGGAAGGAGCTTTTCCCAATACCGGTAGGACCGATGAGATAACAAAATTCTCCGTTGTTCAACTTAAAATCAACATTCCTGAGCACCGGGCGGTGCTGATAGCTGAGGGAAACGTTTCTTAGTTCTATTACTGCTGCGTCTGACATTTAAGTACCATGGTTACACGTGCGCTGTTCTGGTCGGCATCAATCAAATCAAAGCCTACATATTTAGCTACCAGATGATAAGGGGTTTGTTCCACAATCGACAGCATTTCATCCAAAGAATATGCTCGCTGGGTATGAACCTCCCGAAAGCTATTAATCACCTTACCGCTTTGTTCATCCAACTGCTCAATTTCGAACTCGTTATAGTGAATTTTCTCATTCGCATCGTACCGGCTGTTCCTGAAATACCGGAATGAACCGGTATCGCCTTCCTCGTTATTCAGGTAATCGACGGACTCGAGTGAGTTTTTTGGAGTGGAAAAATCGTAAATCAATAATCCGCCCGGTTTTAGAATATTATGAGTATTAATGAGAAACTCACTCACTTTAGTTTTTTCCTTCAAATAATTCACACTATCAAAAACGGTATATATGCAATCAAACTTCTTTTTAATATCTATATCCAGATAATTCATTGGAAAGAAATCCACGTTCAATTCGAATTCCGCTGCTTTTTGCCGTGCAACTTCAA
>JBLLNP010000016.1:0-104344 GCA_048058975.1 Balneola sp. | reverse complement strand
GTGGCAAAACGACTGCTAAATGCCGGAGTTGAAGTACTGGACGTGGCTGGAGCTGGCGGAACAAGCTGGGCTAAAGTTGAGAACTACAGATCATCAAATAAAACCCCAACCATAGTTTTAACGATTGGGGAATCCCAACAGTGGAATGCCTCAAACAAATAAGCACACTGCAATGGGAGCGAAGTTTTGGTTTGATTGCTTCAGGTGGAATACGTTCTGCACATGATATTGCCAAAGCTTTTTGCCTGGGAGCCACTTTTGCAGCTACAGCTCAACCCATTATTAAAAGTATTTCGGAATCAGGATTGGAGGGAATTCAGATTCTTTTTGATCAATGGAAAAATGACTTTAAAATCATTCTAACTCTTCTGGGTTGCACATCGGTTTCAGAATTAAATGCTTCTCATCTTTTAGATAAAACAGCCTGATAAAGCGCTATAGATTATGTATCTTCAACGCTTAAATTCTACGGACAGATTTGAACACCACGGACTTACAAAAGCAGCTTTATATACAGGTTGAGACCGCACTCAAGGATCTTGATTTACCCACATTACCAAAAACTCTGTATGAGCCTTATAGGTACGCTTTAGATGCAGGAGGTAAGCGGATTCGTCCAATTCTAACACTGCTTGCCTGTGGAATATGTAAAGGTGACCATAAAAACTCGATTCCTGCGGCCTTAGCCATCGAAATTCTGCACAACTTCACTTTGGTTCACGACGACATCATGGATTCTGCGGATACGCGCAGAGGGAAACCCAGCGTATTCAAAAAATGGAATGAAAACATAGCCATACTTTCAGGAGACGTAATGTTTGCAGGAGCAATGCAGCAGCTTTCTTTTTATGGAAGCGAGGAATCGTATTCGAAAGAAGAGTTGGCTGCCATATATCAGGTTTTTTTGGAGGCAACTGTAACAGTGTGTGAAGGTCAGGCCCTGGATATGGAATTCGTAGATCGCCAAGATGTAACCCTAAACGAATACATCGAAATGATTTCCGGTAAAACAGCTGCACTTTTAGGTGGAGCCCTAGAAATGGGAGCTATTGCTGCTCATGCATCACAAATTCAGCGCAAAGAAATGCACGATCTTGGAATGGAAATGGGTATTGCCTTTCAAATTCAGGATGATCTGCTAGATGCAACAGCTGATCCGGAGAAGTTTGGAAAACGACCGGGTGGAGATATTTTCGAAGGCAAGAAAACATATCTTACCATACTTGCGTTAGAACGTGCGAATGAAGAACAGACATCGGTTATACATAAAACTTTACTTGAAGAAAATCCTACTGAGGAATCGGTAGAACAAGTTCTGGATATCATGAAAACACTAGACGTACTTAAAGATGTTGCTTCAGAAATAAATAACCGCTATGAAGCAGCCAAAGAATTATTAACTCATTTCCCTGACTCTGAATACAAACAAGAACTGGAAAATCTCCTTATCTTCTTACAACATCGTGATCACTAAAGAATTGAAACAATCCTCAATGAGATATTTAAGTATTGCCCTGCTTTCGGCAATGATTTTACTAACAGCCTGCCGGAATAAAGAGCTTGTTCGTCCCGGAGAGCCATTAAACGTTGCTTTTGATAAATCTGTAGCTCTTTTCGAGAATGAAAAATATAGTGATGCGGCTTACGGTTTCGATCTTGTAACCAGACTTGGTAGAGGAACTAACTACTCTCAGGAAGCACAGTATTATCTCGCAGAAAGTTATTACCTTGATGGCCAATTTATTCTTGCTGCTTCTGAATACGAACGTTTCATCAGCTACTATCCTCAGAATGAAAAGAGAGAAGAAGTAGAATTCAAAAGAGCGATTTGTTATTACGAACAAAGTCCAAGATACCGCCTCGATCAAAGTGCAACCAGCAGGGCGATTGAGTTACTTCAACTGTTTAATAACAAGTACCCCAATTCTGAATATGTACTTGAAGCGGCAGAAAAAATTGATGAGCTGAGAAATAAGCTGGCACGCAAAAACTACGAAGCTGCTGAGTTCTATCTTCGAATTAGTAGCTTTCTGGCAGCTTCTATATATTTTGATCAAACCATAGATCTATACCCTGAAACAGTTTGGGCAGAGCGTTCTTTAATAAAATTAATTGAGACCTATATTGTCTATGCAGACCGTAGTATAGATTACAAGCAAGCTGAACGGTACAACCTTGCAATTGCTACCTATGAGAAATATCTCCAACTTTTCCCTCAAAGTAATAGCAGAGAAAGGGCAGAAGAATTGTTTATAGAGGCTTCAAATAAGTTGTCTGGATTAGGTGCTACTACCTCAGGAGACAACTTAGGCAGTAACTGATAGCCATGAGGATTGGGTTATTTGGCGGAACCTTTGACCCGGTTCATAATGGGCATCTTTCCATAGCTAAATCCTTTTTAAAATCTGGCAAAATTGACCAGCTTTGGGTGTTACTAACGCCCTTTCCTCCTCATAAAGAGGATGAAAATCATGCATCTTATGCTACGAGACTGAACATGCTTAAAGTAGCTTTTGAAGAAATAGAGCATGTTTCTATTCTTACTATAGAAAATGAACTACCCAAACCTTCCTATTCTTACAATACTGTCAGGTATTTAATCGAAACAAATGACCCTGGTTATCATTTCTATTTTTGTATAGGGGAAGATAATCTCGCAAAGTTTCATACCTGGAAATTCCATGAAAAAATACTCGACCAGGTTAGATTATTAGTCGCGAATCGTCCAGGTAGTGATTACTCTCAGGTAAAAAATTACATTCTGGAAAAAACTACTTTTGTGAATCACGAGCCTCTCGATATATCTTCATCAGAAATAAAAGATAAAATTCATGACTCTGAGGAGTTAAAAAAAATGATCCCCTGGAAAGTTCTGGGTATTATTGAACAAGAAGCGTTATATAACTTCAAAAAATGAGCGAAATGGCACTATCAAGAAAACACTTTTTTAAACTTTCAGGGCTTGGAGCTGCCGCAGGATTATTAACAGGGGCTGCAAAACAGAAAGATTATTTTCGTAAAGATCTTATTAAGCCTAAAAAGCTGACGCCAGGAGCTACTTTAGGGCTTGTTGCACCAGCGAGTCCGATTTACAATCCTGAAGATTTCGAAAAGATGATTATCAATCTTGAAAATCTGGCATATAAGTTAAAGCTTGGTGAGCATGTAAGGGACCAGTATGGCTATCTGGCCGGGAAGGATGAAGATCGTGCTTCTGATTTTATGAATATGTTCCGTGATAGTGAAGTGGATGCGGTTCTATGTGTAAGAGGAGGATGGGGTTGTAACCGTATTCTTCCTCTTTTAGATTTTGAGGTGATAAAATCAAATCCGAAACCATTAATTGGCTTCAGTGATATCACCTCTTTGCACATGTCCATTCAGTATAAAACTGGTCTGGTTACTTTTCATGGGCCAGTAGGGAAGTCTGATTGGAATGAGTTCACTTTAAATTCGTGGAATCAGGTTTTGATAGAAGGGGAACAAGCGCTGAATATAATTCCAGAGGATCAGAATGATGCATTCGTTATTACTCCGGGCAAAGCACAGGGAAGATTATTAGGAGGAAACTTGACCGTACTTACAGCGATGGTTGGATCAGATTTTCTTCCAGACTTTGAGGGGGCTATTTTATTTCTTGAAGACGTAGGGGAAGATGCCTACCGGGTAGACCGAATGCTTACTCAACTTAAATTAGCAGGTATTTTAGATAAGATTAATGGATTTGTATTTGGTAAATGTACAAACTGTGATGCGGGAGTGAATAGTTTAACATTTAACCAGGTGTTTGATGACCACATTAGTAAGTTAGATATTCCCGCGTTCTATGGTGCAATGATCAGCCATGAGGATAGGAATATTACACTTCCGGTAGGAGTTGAAGCAGAAATTGATGCTGAGAATAAATCTATTCGCTTGCTTGAGTCCGGGGTAATATGAGAGTTTTGTCATTTAAGACTTCAGTAAAACATTAAAAAATAAGACAAGCTATTTTTCAGGAGTATTACATATCCCAAAGGGGATACTACAAACAGTTCCGGCTGGCACTAATTATTTTAGTTGCGATGCATGTGAGTTCTATGGCTTCTTATGCTCAAAAAGGAATACTTAAAGGGATTATATACGACGCTAATACTCAAGAGACCATTCCTTATGCAAATATTATTAAAGAGGGCACACTTACTGGCACGTATAGTGATGATATTGGCGCATATTCTCTTCAACTAAATCCCGGGACATTCGATGTTAAGTTCAGTAGCCTTGGTTTCCTTGATACATTAGTTACAATTACGATCAGAGCTGGTGAAACACTAGAACTGGATATATCGCTTCGACCGGATATGCTACTTATGGATGAAATTGTTGTAAGCGCAGATCGGGTTACAAAAAAAGTTCAGGAGTTAGCTGTACGAAGAGAACGCCTTAATGAAGGGCTTAACTCTTATAAAGCAGAAATCTATAAACTGGCAATTCTTGGTTCAAACGGTATAAGGAGAGATTCCTCTAATCAATTCACTCCATCTGCTTTTTCTGAGCGTGTTACCCACGTTAAGCACATCATCAGTCCGGAAAGGTTCACTGAGGAGATTATTGCTAACCGTGCAAGTAAGAATTTCTTCAGCGAATATGATTTTTTTTCCACCGGAGGCCCCCCATTAAATTTGAATCAGGATTTAGTACCATTAAGTATTCTTTCTGAAGATATTACTGTTGTAGGCCCTGTTTCTAAACGAGCCGGAAGGTTTTATGAACTCACTGACAGCCCTGCAAACTCAGAGTGGCCTGATGGCACTATCCGTATTGATGTAAAACCTAAAATTAACAATCGTCCATTATTTATTGGTTCAATCTGGTATGAAGAAGCTTCATCGACCATTCTTGGGATTGATGTAACTCTTAATGAATACGCATCTACAAGTAATGGATTATTCAGTATCTCAGATCTGAGGTATATTCAGAGTTATAAAAAAATCGATGAGTTTTGGCTACCTGATGAAACCGCATTATCAGCAAAACTTAGCTTCTTTGGGACTTCAAACCCGATTTTATATAAAGATGAGTGGACTTGGAGCAATCACCATATTAATCCAACCAATTTAAAGGCTGAAGATCTGGACCTGAATACTTCTGTAATACTGCCGGACGCACATAGGAAGAGAAAAATATATTGGGACTCTCTTGCTGTAAAAAATGAAAATAAAAATACAGTTTATCTTCCTCAGGCCCAGTCATATACAGAGAAGAACAGAACACTTAGGTTGGGAATGTCGATGATGAGTAATTTTTTTCGGTTGCCTTATCAGCTCGAACGGTTTTACATCACCAACATCAGTGACATATATCATTTTAACAGGGTAGAAGGGCATTATTTAGGGTTGGGAATCAGAACACCTATACACTCAGAGTACGACTATAGGTTAATTGGTGGTTATGGATTTTCAAGCAAAGAGTTTAATTACAAGATCAAAGGCCATCACTTTATTCCGGGAACTGCATTTGCTCCAGATTTTACTCTTCAGAAACAGACCGTATTACAATATCAGGATTATGAGTATAACAGAACCCCGCTCGACTTTTTTGACTTCCGTCAAACAGCAAATTCGGTTCTATTTGGGACGGTTTTAAACAATTATTTTCAGCGTGATGGAATTCAGGTAGGGCTTAGGTATCGCTTCGATATAGAATCTTTCGTGAGGGTTTTATATTTGGATGACACACATACAAGCCTTTCCAGCAATACTGATTTTTCTGTTTTTGGAGAACCTGAACCGGAATTATTTGCCAATAACGATAGTCGGTTCCCTGCTCAGAATGGTGATCTAAAAGGACTCTCGATTCATTTTCATCATGATACACGGAAATATATACGTACCCAGTTTTTACGCGATTATAACATTCGTGACTTTGGCTGGTTGATAGACGGTAAGCTTGAGAAAGGAGTTTCAAGCTGGGGAAGTGATTTTGATTACATTCGATATCGGGTTGGAATTACAACCAATATTCCGGTATTCAGTTCTCATTTTATCCAAAGTGAACTTATTTTCGCTGCGTCTGACCAAGGAACGCCCAACCAAAGATTATTCGGATATAATGGGTTTGTTTTGGACGATTATGTTAGAGTTCGTCCATTTAACACCGTAAGCTTCAAAGAACCCATCGGATATCGTTCATCTGTTCTAAAAGTGAAATATAAATTCGGAAGCTCAATTACAAGAAAAGCTCCGATTGGGTTTATTCAAAAAAGTGGTATTCATTTGGCCACATTTTTTACCATTGGGGTAATCGATCAAATACCGTCTTTAGAACCATTAATCCCTTATTCCAAAGCTGAAACCCAGGCCGAACTTGGACTTGCTGCCTTCAAGATTTTTGGGTTTATGTACGTAGAGTTCAGCAGAAGACTGATAGGGAATTACGGTAACTCATTGGGGCTGACGGTTCTTTTCTGATTTCCGTTAGCGTTAAAAGAAGTAATCTAAAATATCCTGTTTACTACCTTGATCTTATTTCTGTACATTCTTGCCTGATTTAAAACTAATTTTTTTGAGGTAGAAAATGATAAAACTTAAACCGGGGATATTTTTCCTGATGTTATTAATGGTTTGTTCCGTTCAATTACAAGCACAGGAAGAGGAAGAAGCCGAAACGGATTCGGTAAAAATTGAAAAGAAAAGCAAAGAACTGCCTATGGATCCGGGCAGACTTATTAAGATAGAAAGTAGCGAAGGAACGTGGATGTCGGTAGATGTAAGTCCTGACGGTTCAAAAATCGCTTTTGATTTCATGGGAGATATATACGAAATCCCATCCTCAGGTGGAGACGCTGTTCAACTTACCGACGGTATGGCTTTTGATTCTCATCCCAGATACAGTCCCGACGGAAAGTCTTTATTGTATGTTTCTGATGCTCACGGAGCAGATAATTTATATTACATAAATCTCGAAGATACTTCTGAAATAACCCAGGTTACTAAAGGTAAAAATGATGGATATGCTTCAGGTGATTGGACTCCTGATGGTAAATACATTGTGGCTGCAAAAGGGAAAGGAACTCCAAAACTATGGATTTACCATAAAGACGGGGGAAGTGGAACAGCTTTAATTTCTTCACCAGGAGGATTGAAGACTACAGATCCGGCTGTAGGGCATGAAGGTCGTTACATTTACTTCTCTCAAAGAAATGGATCATGGAACTACAATGCTCAATTTCCTCAATACCAGATTGGCCGTTATGATCGTGAAACAGGTGAGCGAACATCAGTAACATCAAGATATGGTTCAGCTTTCACTCCAGTACTTTCCAGCGATGGCAAATGGATGGTTTATGGTAGCAGATTTGAAGATAAAACAGGGCTTGTTCTTCGTGATTTAAATACCGGAGAAGAGAAATGGTTAGCTTATCCTGTTCAAAGAGATGACATGGAGTCCCAGGCTACGCTTGGTGTACTACCGGCTATGTCTTTTACACCTGATAATAACAATCTGATCGTGTCGTATGGTGGCAAGATTCACAACATTCCGGTTGATGGAAGTGCTTCTTCTGAAATCCCGTTTATGGTAAAAACTGAACTCGAGATGGGACCTGAAGTATTATTTAAATACCCAATCAGCGATGACAAAGAAATGATAGCGACTCAGATCAGAGATGCGGTTCCATCACCTGATGGGGAGTGGCTGGCTTTCACAGTTTCAAACGATTTATATATTCAAGAGCTACCAGATGGGGAGCCAAAAAGGCTAACAAACTCAGGAACCACGGAAGCTCATCCAAGATGGTCTCCAGATGGTAAGAAGCTTGTTTATGTAACATGGAACTCAGAAGAAGGCGGAGCTATTCATTCTGTTGATCCTTTTTCAAGAAGGTTTCGTCCTACAAAATTAACTACTAAAACCGGGATTTATACCAACCCTGTTTATTCAACCGATGGAAGCAAAATCGTAGCTTACAGAAATGATAAGCAGGTTTATGACGATGCTTTCGGGCCAGGATTTTCTGGTTCATTAACTGACATTGTTTGGATTCCTGCAAATGGAGGAGATGTCACTATTATAGACCGCGCAAAAGGACGCTCTAACCCTCACTTTGTAAATTCTGATGATCGTATTTACCTGAACAGGTTTGGAACATTAGTTTCAATTCGTTGGGATGGTTCTGATGAGAAGGAACATGTTACCGTTACAGGAATTACCACATATTCTCCATTCAATCTGGAAACAGCTTTAAAAGAAGCTGAAATGTGGAAGTCACCAGCCGAAATTCTTCACCCGGATGGCGATCATGATCACTCTCGTGAAAATAACCCTCCTTCAAGAGCTGCTTTTATTCAAATGGCACCGGAAGGTGATCAGGCTATGGCTCAGGTCAATAATGATATTTATGTAGTAACCGTGCCAATGACAGGAGGAAGTACACCCTCCATTTCTGTGGCTAATGCAGCATCGTCTCCTTTCCCGGCAAGAAAGCTGACAACAATCGGAGGTCAATTCCCAACATGGAGTACAGATGCAAGTAAAGTGCATTGGTCAATTGGGAATGGACACTTCATTTACGACCTCAATGATGCTGAAGCTTTTGAAGACAGCGTTAAAGCTGCAAAAAAACTAGAAGAAGAAAAGAAGAAAGAAGAGGCTAAAAAGAAAGAGAAAGAAAAAGAAGACGAGGATACTGAGAAAGAAGACGGTGAAGAAGAGAAATCAGATGAAGAAAAGCCTGATGAGAAAAAAGAAGAGGAAAAGAAAAACGACAAATATAAACCTCTTGAGCTTTCAATTGATGTAATTATTGAACGAGATATTCCTGAAGGTTCAATTCTTCTTAAAAATGCTCGTATCATTACTGCTAACGGAAATGAAGTAATTGAAGGCGGAGATATTCTTATTGAGAATAACCGCATTGTACAGGTTGGAAAAAACCTTTCTGCAAGTGGTGCGGAAGTTTTGGACATGACTGGTAAAACAATTACTCCCGGATTTGTAGATACGCATGCCCATATGTGGCCGAATTGGGGAATCCATAAAGAACAGATTTATAACTATGCTGCAAACCTGGCCTACGGTGTAACAACAACCCGTGATCCCCAAACTGCAACAACAGATGTACTAACATATGCTGACATGGTTGAATCCGGAAGAATGGTTGGCCCAAGGGTCTATTCAACGGGACCGGGTTTTGGTTTCTGGGCATACAATGTCAAGAGTCTGGAAGAAGCTAAAGAGTACATGAAGCAATACAGCAAGTATTACGATACTAAAACCATCAAAATGTATCTTGCTGGTAACAGAGAGCAGCGCCAGTGGATACTAATGGCTGCACGCGAGCAAAATATCATGCCTACTACTGAAGGCGCGTTAGATTGGAAGCTAAATATGACTCAGTTGATTGATGGTTATCCAGGACACGAGCACTCATTTCCAATTTATCCAATCTTTAATGATGTGGTTCAAACCATTGCTGAAGCTAAAATGGCAGTAACACCAACACTGTTGGTAGCTTATGGTGGACCTTGGGCAGAGAACTATTTTTACTCCCGTGAGAATCCGTATGAGGATGAGAAGTTAAGCAAATTCACTCCATATTCTGTATTGGCAAGCAATACTCGACGTCGTCCGGGCTGGTTCAGGGATGATGAGCATGTGTTCCAGAAGCATGGTGAGACTATGACCAAAATTGTTGAAGCAGGTGGCTTAGCTGGTGTTGGGAGCCACGGTCAACTTGAAGGTTTGGGATATCATTGGGAGCTTTGGGCTGTTGCTTCTGGAGGAATGAATAATCTGGATGCTATCCGGGTGGCTACAATTATTGGCGCTGAAGCCATCGGTTTAGATGGTGACCTTGGTTCCATTGAAGCTGGTAAGCTCGCAGATTTGGTAATTATGGATAGGAATCCGTTGGACGACTTACGAAATACAAATTCTATTTCTCATGTAATGAAAAACGGAAGGCTGTATGAGGCGAATACCCTTGATCAGGTATATCCAGAAAAAGTAACTGCCGGAACATTTATCTGGGAAAATCCCGGACCTGATAAAATGTCTATTCCAGGCGGAAATAAGTAACTACTTTAAAAGGCTCCTTCGGGAGCCTTTTTTATGAAATCTTTTTAGCACTAAGATGCACGATGTTCTCACCTTTAGTTGTTAAATAATCGCCCATTAAATCTGCTGTTAAGCATGAGTGGATAGGAATAATTGGAATTACGTCTCCAATATTGACATGATTAAAGTAGGAAGAAGTACATTGTATTATTCCATGCTCCTGAGAGACTGATTTCAATCTCACTCCCGGTACTATATTACCCCAACCATTATCTGCTTTCTCTGCAATAACTCCGAAATAAGGAACACCAGATTCATCTGTAAAAGAATCCTTTGAAAAGTGCACAGCACCTCCATGGATCAAAAGTTCATTTCTTTCCGGATATTTGGCCACAACAGGGCAATACATTGCTACAGCAATATCTTCAAATCCGCACGATCCTATCTTGAATTGTGTCCAGTCAAAAAACACAAAATTACCGGGACTGGCTTGATCAATAACTCCAAAATCTTCCAAAACTGAACAGGAGGGAGTGTCTCCAAAACAAATTGGATCATCAAATTCCTGCTTAAGGCTTGTTAAATCATTAAGAATCGGACTGATAAGTTCTTCGATTTCTTTTTTAGATCTGCATTTATAGGAATGTCCGGCATGGGTATAGAAGCCTTCAAATCTGAGATTCTTAGATAATTGGATGACAGCTTTCAATTCCTTTAATGTTCTAAAATCAAGAATTGGGATACCACTTCGGTTGTAGCCGGGATCCAGCTCTATGTAAATTCCAATTTCATTGCTGATATGTTCATTCAACTTTTTTAATACTTGCTCATCTGTAGCAAGTACTCTTACATCTATTTTTGAAGCTAACACATCTAAACGCTTTGCTTCCAATACATTAACAGGAAAAGCGATAGTGATATTATCCCATCCGTCTGAAACAAAATATTCCGCCATTGTAATTGATGAAACGGTAATCCCTTTCACACCTTTTTCTCTGAACCAAGCTCCAATTTCATGTGATTGATGGGTTTTAAAATGAGGCCTGAGTTCGAGGTTAAGCTTATCTGCCTTAAGCTTCATTTTTTGAATATTTCTTCTGGCTTTTGCTGAATCCAGAACAAGGGTAGGGGAAGTAATCATGAAAATGTTTAATAAAAATATTTCTCAATCTAATTAGCTGGGAAAGTATCAATAATGCACATATTAAAACATTTTATAATCTAGCCAAATAGATGTAGTTGAGTATAATTAATGATATTTTTAAGTCTTAATGAAACAACAAAACTTACATACGATTGGCCGTATTGAGCTGGTTGATTTACCGGAATGGGGAATAGAAGGGATCGAAGCAAAAATTGATACCGGAGCGTATTCTTCCAGCCTTCACTGCCACCATATCGAGGAATTTGATAGATCAGGAAAGGCTTTTGTTCGATTTAATTTGTTAGATCCGGAACACCCTGCGTATAACGAGCAACTATTCGAACTACCGATTTTTGATAAAAGGGATGTTAAAAGTTCAAATGGAGTAAGTGAAACCCGCTTTTTTGTACAAACTGGTATTTCTTTTTTTGGTGAGATTTATAGAATTGAATTTTCACTTACCGACCGCTCAGAAATGAAGTATCCATTATTAATCGGAAGGAAATTTCTGAAAAATAAGTTTGTTGTTGATGTATCAAAGAAAAATTTATCACAGAAACTTTGAGAGAGGTATTTTGAAATTAAAAATCGGAATCTTATCACGTAATGCTGAATTATACTCAACCCAAAGACTTGTTGAAGCTATTGAAGCAAAAGGGCATGAGGCAAAAGTAATTGATCATCTTAAGTGTGACATAATTATTGAGCAGGATAAACCGGATATTTTCTATAAAGGTGAAAGTCTCAGCGACCTGGATGCAGTAATTCCCCGAATTGGAGCATCAGTTACATTTTACGGAACTGCGGTAGTACGTCAATTTGAGATGATGAAAAAATTTACGGCAGTTCATTCACAGGCACTTGTTCGCTCAAGAGATAAACTCAGAAGTCTTCAGATTCTGGCACGTTCAGGTGTCGGCCTTCCCAAGACCGTATTTACTAACTATTCTAAAGAGGTAAATAAGCTGATTGATTCTGTTGGGGGAGCTCCTTTGATTGTAAAATTACTTGAAGGAACCCAAGGGTATGGGGTTGTTTTAGCTCCTACCAAAAAAGCGGCACAATCAATTATAGAAGCATTTCATAGCATGAAAGCAAGAGTAATTGTTCAGGAATTTGTGTCTGAATCGAAAGGAGCCGATATACGTGCTTTTGTTGTGGATGGGAAAGTAGTAGGTGCAATGAAAAGACAAGGTAAAGATGGAGAGTTCAGATCGAACCTACATCAGGGAGGAAGTAGTTCTCTCATCAAACTTACAAAAAGAGAACGCGAAGCTGCACTCACCGCAGCTCAGGCTATGGGACTCCCAATTGCCGGGGTTGATATGCTCCAATCAGAACGTGGCCCTTTAATTCTTGAGGTAAATTCTTCACCCGGGTTGGAAGGTATCGAAAAAACTACAGGTAAAGATATAGCCGGTGCAGTTGCCAGATATGTAATATCTCAAACCGAAGAGCTAAAAAAGAAACCTGCAGTAAGACGTAAGATTAAGAGTAATGCCTGAGTTTATTACAATAAAAGACCAGAGAATTGGTCTTGGGGAACAAAAGAAAATAAATCTGAATATTGCCCGACTCCCAACTTATACAACTATTGATTTACCTGTTCATGTGTACCGCGCGAAAGAGGATGGACCGGTATTGTTACTTACAGGTGGGCTCCATGGGGATGAAATAAACGGAATTGAGATAATCCGAGATCTTATTTCATCAAAAAAAATTATACCTGAAAAAGGTACCGTAATAGCCTTACCGATAGTAAATGTTTATGGTTTTATTTTAAATGAAAGAGGTGTCCCGGACGGGAAAGATATAAACAGGAGCTTTCCGGGAGTGAAGGGAGGTTCTCTGGCTCGTTTGCTCGCTTACACACTTATGAATGAGATTATACCACAAATTGACTGTGGTGTTGATTTCCATACCGGAGGTGCGAGCCGCGCGAATTTTCCACAGGTTCGTTGCTCTTTCAATCTTGGTGATGCAAAAGCTCTGGCCAAAGTCTTTAATGCTCCTGTAACACTACATTCTACACTTATTGCTAAGTCTTTCAGAAGTGCTGCGCATAAAAAAGGCAAACCAATCCTGGTTTATGAAGCCGGTGAGTCTCTCCGTTTTGATGAATCGGGAATTCGAATAGGAATAGACGGTACATTACGGTTGATGAAACATTTAGGTATGATTGATGAAGCCCCAACCTCGATGCCAACTAAAATGAAAAGGAAATCCGGTTGGGTGAGAGCCAAAAATGCCGGGCTATTCCATCCGGCATTTCAGTTGGGAGCTGAAGTCAAGAAAAAACAAATTTTGGGATATATCAATGATCCATTTGGAGGCAGGAAAACAAAAGTGGTATTTTCCGAAGACGGAGTTATTATTGGGCAAAACAATAACCCAATTGTACATAAAGGCGATGCCTTGATTCACATAGCATATAACTAACTATTTTGGAATACGATCTTTTATTTACCCTTATTAAAAAAACTGAATGGAAAACATATTCAACTTCAGGTAGTTTCGAACCTGCTTCATTGGTTGAAAAAGGTTTCATTCAATGCTATAGTGGAAAGCAGGTTGAAGAAGCCGCTAACATTTTCTTTCAGGACGAAATCGAACTGTTTCTAATTGTGATTGATCCATTAAGAATTCAGGTCCCAATAAAAAATGAGAAATTGGGAGAAGAGATATTCCCAAACCTTTATGGGGCTTTTTCCATTGATGCTATTATCGATCGTATCCTAATCAAAAGAGGGAAAAATGGATCATTCTCTGTTCGTGTTAAACACTTTGATTAAGTTTTGGGCTCTTCGCAAAGCTATTGTCTGATTGTCAACAAAGCTTCTAATTCAGGAAGAGCTCTATCTGTTGTCCAAAGTAATTGGGAAGAAATACAGGAAAAACTTGAGAAAGTAGAGCTTGTAGAAGTCGATATTCACCAATCAATAGCTGAAATTGCATCAAAAAAAAGTGCTTTTTTTGATGTTATAGTGGCGTGCGGAGGAGATGGGACAGCTCGGAAAGTAGCTATCGGGCTCATTGGTTCAAACGCTTTATTTGGTCTGTTACCAATAGGTACAGGCAACGATTTTGCTAAGATGCTTGGTCTTACTAAATCCCTTTCAAAAAACCTGGATATACTTGCAAACAGAGCAATCCAGAATTTAGATATCATCCGTTTTAATGACTCTTATTTTATCAATACACTTGGTATTGGTTTTGATGGCAGAACAAATTACAATGCTTCCAAATCCACATACCTTAAAGGCTCGATAAAATACGTACTTGCAGGAGTTCAATCTCTTTTTACTGCGAAGGCATTTCAAGCTACTGTCAATTCAGAAGGAGAGAACTACTCTTTCAAAACTATGATGATAATTGTTGCTAATGGGAAATGGGAAGGGGGGCGGTATCTGGTTTCCCCTGAATCTGAGAATAACGATGGTTTATTTGAAGTAATTATTCTGCTCAGTTTATCAAAATCGCGTCTGGCCTTAGAGTTTTTTCGATTATCATTAGGACTAAAACCATCAAAAAGTATCTTTAAAAGTTTTAAGACCTCTAATGCAGCTATCAATACATCTGAATCAGTTTTTTTACATGCAGATGGGGAAAGAGAAAAAAAGGTTAATTCATTTAATATTTCTCTAGTTCAAGAGCAAATCCGGGTAATAAAGTCACTTCTTTAACATTTCTTCATATTTAAAACGTAACAAATTAATCTTGTTTTCGGATAATGTGCCCGGTTTAAAAAAAATCTTAATAGGAGCATAAATGAGAGAACCAGTTAAAAGAATGAAACGAATTAAAGATCACAGGAAGCATTACAAGCTTCACTTACAGATAGGGCTAATCGCTAGTTTAGCGATTTTCTTAGTAGCATTTAGGATAACTATAGAAGCTGAGCCGCCGGAAATAATTCCGATTGAAGTTCAGGAAGAAGTAGTTATGGAAGAGGTTATTCAGACCAAGCAGGTAGATACACCGCCGCCGCCGCCGAGACCTCCGGTGCCTGTAGAAGTGCCAAACGACGAGATTATTGAAGATGAAATTCTTAATTTAGACGCAGAACTAGATTTAGATGGCCCGCTTGATTTACCGCCACCACCTCCGACAGCCAATGAATCTGAAGATGAGATTTTTGTCGTAGTAGAAAACCCACCTGAGCTTATTGGAGGAATAGCTGGAGTTCAAAAACGTATTAAGTACCCTGAAATGGCTCGGAAAGCTGGTATAGAAGGACGTGTAATTATCCAATTCGTAGTAGATAAAGAAGGAAATATTGTAAATCCCCGTGTTGTAAGAGGAATTGGCGGCGGATGTGATGAAGCAGCTTTGGAAGCACTAAAAGGAGCCAAGTTTAAGCCAGGAATGCAGCGAGGTGTTCCGGTAAATGTAAGTTATAGTTTACCAATCTCCTTTAGTCTAAAGTCTTAGTAAATAATATTATAATTTAAAAAGCCTCTCCTAGAGGCTTTTTTTTTGAGAAGCGGTTTCATAAAACCTTCATATTCAAAGCATACTTTTTTATTGAATAAAATAGATAGGAGGTATGTCATGAAAGTTCCAATTAAAATCACCCAAACTGCCTTTCAGAAAAGCTATAGAATCACAATGGAACTAGGATTAATACTATCCCTTAGTTTAAGTATTATCGTAGTTCGAATGGATTTCAATCCTCAGAAAGAAACAACCGATCTTAGGGTTGAGACTCAGGAAGAAGTTTATATAGAAGAGATAGTTCAAACCAAACAAGAATTAAAAGCGCCTGCACCACCTAGACCCGTAGTACCAATCGAGGTTCCTAATGATGAAATACTGGAAGATGAAATCATTGAAATAGATGCAGAAATCGATTTCGGCGAAGTTTTAGATGTTCCGCCACCACCTAGACCCATAAACGATATGGAAGAAGTCGAAGAAGATATTTTCGTTGTTGTTGAACGGCCACCGGTATTAATCGGAGGTATATCTAAAGTTCAGGAATTAATCGTTTATCCTCCTTTAGCAATGCAAGCAGGAATCGAAGGTAGAGTTATTGTTCAATTCGTTATCGATAAAGATGGTAACGTTAAAGACCCGTTTGTAGTAAGAGGAATCGGTGGAGGTTGCGATGAAGAAGCCTTACGGGCAGTGAAACAAGCACAATTTAAACCTGGTATGCAACGCGGAAAGCCGGTACAAGTGCGTTATACATTGCCTATTACTTTTAAACTCAAAAAATCTGATCAGGGATAAACTGTTAATAAGTAGTAAAATAGAACTACAATTATTTGACCTTCTTCAGAGTTTCTTTGAGAAGGTCAAAACTTATCGGTTTAACCAGGTAGTCAATATAACCTGTCTTTTGAGCTCTTTCGCGATTATATGTATCAGAGTTTCCTGTAATAAAAATAACAGGGGTATCGATATTTTCTTCCCGAAGATGGAGCATAGCATCGATGCCGTCTATGTGATCTTCGAGCATAATGTCCATTAGAATTAAGTCAGGTGATAGCTCTTTAGTTTTATCAATTGCTTCTTGACCAGCTACACAAGTACCAGCAACATTAACCCCTAATTTATCGACCATTTTTGAAAGTAGAAGCGATAGCACTTTATCATCTTCAACGATTAAAACATCCATAATAACTGCACTGAATTTTAACTGAAGGTACATAATTAATTGATACTAAAGCATATTAATTTACAAAGAAACTTATTCTTATAATTTATATTAAGTCAATTAATAACAATGAGTAATAAAGTATTCGATAGAGTAGGGATAAAAAAACCAAGATACAGCGGTTTTAATTTATCCAGAGAACAAAAGCTATCATGTAAAATGGGTGAATTAGTACCTACATATTTTGAAGAGATAATGCCCGGTGACGAATTTAAAGTTCATTCTGAAATTATGGTGCGCTTTGCTCCCATGTTAGCCCCTATTATGCACAGAGTAGATGCTTATATTCATTATTTCTATGTACCACTGCGTATTGTATGGGATGAGTTTCAAGATTTTATAACAGGAGGAAAGGATGGAACATCGGAACCAATACTACCTACGTTTTCTTTAGATGCTGGAGCATCTAATCCATCATATTCAAAATTACTCGATTATTTTGGATTACCTACAGTATTAGCTGAACAATCTAGTACACTACAAGTTTCACAACTTCCCCTAAGAGCCTATCAACTAATTTTTAACGAATATTATCGAGATCAAAATTTACAAAATGAGATTGATTTCACCACAGGTGCTTTAACAGACATTGGTAGACTAAGATACCGATGTTGGGGAAAGGATTACTTTACAAGCGCACTACCTATTTTACAAAGAGGCGAAGCAGTAGGAATACCAATTGAACCGGTATATTTAGACCAATCCGAAGTTTATTTGGACAATGGAGGTGATCCCGGCTCAGGAGTAGACATAAGAACATTAACAGGCGGATCAGGTTCCAGAAAACTAGCAACAGAACTAAATGACCCTATTCGAATAGAGAATCTCGACACTACATCATTTGATTTTACTGTTAACGAGCTAAGAACTTCTAGCGCATTGCAAAGATGGTTGGAAAAGAGCGCAAGAGGCGGGTACAGATATAATGAAACAATACTTGCACAGTATGGCGTACATACAGGAGATGCAAGACTACAACGACCAGAATACTTAGGAGGAGGGAAAACTCCTTTAGTAGTTTCAGAAGTTGTATCAACAGCCAAGACCCTCAAATCAGATAATACTCTTGATAATCCAGTAGGAGAAATGGCTGGTCATGGAATATCAATGGGTACAAGTAATTCATTCAGAAAACGATTTACAGAACATGGTTATGTAATAGGCATCTTATCAGTATTACCTAAAACATCATACCAGCAGGGTATTCATAGAACTTGGACAAGGAACGACAAATTTGATTTTGCATGGCCGGAATTAGCTAATTTAGGTGAACAGGAAATATTCAACTATGAATTGTTTTATGATCCAGATGATGATGCATACAATAAAGCTACATTTGGATATCAACAAAGATATGCAGAATACAAATACGGATTTAGTACCGTACACGGTGATTTTAGAAACACTCTTGACTTTTGGCACTTAGGAAGAATATTTGGTTCACAGCCTAACTTAAATGAAGACTTTGTAAAAAGTAATCCTGATACACGAATATTCGCTGTAACAGGAACGGACCATTGTTGGGTACAAATGTACCACAATGTAAAAGTTCGAAGAGCACTACCATTTTTTGCAGACCCTAGACTTATATAACTATGTATACATTTATAGATAAAAATAATTATACCCCTACGCAGGGAGAAACATCTGATCAAGAATCACTAACCGTACAAGGTGAAACCAATTCTATACGTGATTTAATGGCACGGTATAATAGTGGAATGCCTCTAGAACAGGCTACAACACATTACTTTGATGAAGAAGATGTATCTAAAATTAGTCGATTTAGAAAACCCGGTTTAGACTTAACTGATTTAGACGCATTGCAACAACAAGTAGAGGAAATGAACCAAGCCGTAAAAAATGCTCAGCAACGCCAGCAAGAAGAACAGCAACGCAAGCTAGAAGAACAGCAACGCAAGCTAGAAGAACAGCAACGCAAGCAAGAAGAACAAGTAGTATCTGAATAATGTCATTTTTAGCAGGAGTAAATACAGTTGGTTCTTTAGGTTTAGGAGTATTAAACTACTTCGGCCAAAGAGAAAATAGTCGCAGAAATGCTGCTACAGCTCGATACAATACTGACCAAACAATAAAAGCCAATAGAGAGTTAGCTGAGTATCAGTTTTCTAAAAATCTAGAAATGTGGCATTTACAAAATCAGTATAACTCTCCAGCAGAGCAGATGCAACGATTCCAAAACGCAGGATTAAACCCTAACCTTATTTATGGACAAGGCACACCCGGCAACGCAAATTCAGCACCACAATACCAAGCCCCAAGAGAAGACTATAATTACAAAGCAGAACAAATACCAAACTTAGCTGAATCAATGTCTCTTGCTTTGATGCAATCACAGACTGCACTTCAATTTGCTCAAAGCAAAAAAATAGAAGCTGAAACAGAAGTAATATCTGGTACTAAGGATTATACAATCCAAAAAGCTGGATATGATACCCTTTCTGCAATGAATAAAGCTTTTGTTGATGATATAAAAGCTTATCAAGAACAACACGGTGTATTAAATGCTACTCCACAAGTAAAATTCTTATTTCAACAGTTAAGAAATTCATACTTAAACCCAGAATCAAAAGGTAACATTACAATAACTCCAGAAGAGGAAAAGCAATTAAGGCAAGCCCTAACAGGAGCAATGTTATCAGCAGAACTAAAAGATTGGTTAGGCAAGATCGGGTTTGGCTTCCTTTTTCAATCAAAAAAATAAACATAATTAACAACTTTAATTAACAACAATGTAATGATAAAAAGATATATAAAGCGAATGTTAAGAGAATTGTTCAACACACTATATGTTGATATACAATTCCATGATGATAACTTGACTATCTATATAACAATGGATGGATATATTTTATTTCAAAGAACAATTAACATCAAAACCCCTATTGGACAATGAAACGAGGAAATAGAAGAGGAAGATCAAAAAGAAATTGGAGACGAGGTAAAAAGCAGAAATACTACGAGATTAGTAGAGGTGGAGCCCGTCTATAATGCAATGCCCAACCCCTATATCTATTGTAGACAAAAGGGAAACTCATAATCCAAAAAACAGAGCATCCATTCGAATGTCTGTACCATGTGGTAAATGCGGAGCATGTAAAACTAATAGACGTACTCAATGGGCGTTCAGACTTAAACAAGAACTAAAGGTATCTAAAAATGCTTACTTTATTACTCTTACTTATAATGACGAAGAAATCCCAGAAACCCAGCCCGACGAAAACGGTGTAATACATCAGACCCTTGATAAAAAACATCTTACTGACTTTATTAAAAGGTTACGTGAAATCCAATATCGAGACACAGGACTTAGAACAATTAGATACTACGCAGTCGGCGAATACGGAACGGAGACAGATAGACCCCATTATCATATTATCCTTTTCAATATTAATAGACAGTATCTTAATCGCTTATCTACTATTTGGGGATTTGGTCACACGCATATTGGAACAGTTACTGAGGCTTCTATCTATTATGTAGCTAAGTATCATGTAAACAGAAATCCCGATGAAAATGATCATCGGGTTAAAGAGTTTGCTACAATGTCCAGAAAACCAGGTATAGGTTATAATTACGTAGAAACAAATTCACAATATCATAATGACTTTACACGCAATTATGTTATTAATAATGGATTTAAAATTTCAATGCCTAGATACTACAAGGATAAAATTTTCACTGATCCAGTAGAAAGAGCTCTACAATCAGAAATAGCGGTTCATCAATTACATTTATCTGAGAATATAGAAGCTCGAAGACTCGAAAAACTAGGTTACAAAAACGGATTTCTCGAAATCCATAGAAGAGCTTTATACCATTCAAAAAATTATATTTCTAAATCTAAACTAAACCAAAAATTCTAATGAACGATTTACAAATAAAAGTCAAAAAAGAATACGACGATTTGACACCGGAAGAGCAAAAGCAATATTTACAAGAATCATTTGATTTTCACAAGAAAGTAGCTCATTACCATTTATTCATGGCTAATAATTTTAGTCAACAATTAGGGTATCATGACGAAGAAGAAATTGAAAAAGTATTTGCTGCAGAAAATTCGGAAAAATCTTCAGATGTGTAAAATTTACAGGATTTCAAACTGAAGTAAAGTAAACTCGAAAACTGAACGCCCGTCTTAGCAATAGGATGGGCTTTTTTTATACCTATTATAATACCAAAATAAAGCGGACGATGAGCGTAACGTTAGTGAGCGAAGAGCCGCAGCCAACGAACGAAGAGAGGCGGCAGTAAAGCGACTGAAAAAGGAGCAAAAGCACTAATACTAACTTGATATATTAGTGCTGAGTGACACATGTCACGAAAACAAACACTTATGTAAAATTGGCGAATGAAACTAGCAAAAGCGAAGCGAAAGCAAAGTTAAGAAGCCAAATAATAATAATGTGTTTACAAATTTTTACAATTACAAATTGTCAAAAATATTATACTTGAGTAAGAAATTTTCCTATAATTTATATTATGTAAAGTTATATTATTCCAATGAGAACAATCCTTATTTAGGTTCTCTTCTACCCTAACTCTGATAAGGTATTTTGTATCGCATCGAAGTTTGGAATTTCAGATGAGTCCTCTAATACTTCCGAATATCTGACAATACCTTCTTTATCTATTACAAAGGCAGAACGTTTAGCAACTCCTTTCATACCAAAAAAGTCTTCATATAAAACTCCATATCCCATGCTAGCTTCTTTGTTGAAATCACTTAATAATTGAAAATTTAGATTCTGAGATTCCTTAAACGCTTTTTGAACAAAGAAACTATCAATACTTATCCCCAAGACTTCTGCATTAAATGATTCATAAATTTTAAGATTATCTCTCGTAGAACAGAGTTCAGCAGTACACACTCCGGAAAAAGCTAATGGGTAAAATAAAAGCACAACATTCTTCTCTCCTTTAAAATCAGATAAACTGACGAACTCTCTTTTTGTATTCTGCAATTTAAAATCAGGAGCTTTATCATTTATTCTTAAAGACATGGTTATTCTATTGGCTAGTTAGTGATTCTGAATTTTTTTTAAAGCCAATTATTGCAACGATAATTCCAAAGGCGAAAATAATTTTTCCGATTTCTTTACCTGAGATCACTGTTATTTCATCCAAGAACCAAAAAGAAATATAGGCACCCAAAAAAATAATACTGGCTGCAACCAAAAAACCTCTTTGTTTGTGCAAAAAATGATTTATTGAAATAACCAAAATAGCCACTAAAATAGCACCACCCTGATATATCAATTGAAGAAGATTTTTAATGGCATCTGACTCAATTACTAAGGGATAAAAAATAATGGTTAAAAAAGGAAGGAATGTAAGATACATTGGAAATCGAGCAAAAACCGGTTTAGAATCCCTTATTTCTATAAATAAACCACTTAAAGTAGTTGTAATAGCAATTAGATTACCCCATTCCCTTGCTATTAAGGTATTTTCAAATGCATAGTCAATTCCTACCCCAGCAAGAAAGACAACTAAAGCAATCCCAAACATAAGTATCGATAAAGAATTATCTTTTCTGGCAATAATAAAGAGGTTTATTGCCGCAGGAATCCCAACAAAAAGGTAAAGGATATATATCCAATTAAGAGTTTCCATTAATACTAAAAGAAGTCTTTTTATTTTTGACGGAATACCATTGTAATAGGCACACCAGTAAATTGATATTTATCGCGGATTTTATTCTCTATATATCTACGGTAATTTGGAGGCATATCCTGAGGATTGTTCATAAAGAACTTGAATACCGGAGGATCATTTTTAACCTGAGTTATATATTGAATTTTAAGCTGACGCCCTCTTTTCATTGGTAGCGGCCTATCTCTGAGAATATTTTCAAGGAAGTTATTCAGCTCTGATGTACTAATTTGTTTAGCACGTTCCATTATTACATGATCTGCGAGCTCTATCACCTTATGAATTCTCTTTTTATTGACTGCAGAAATAGTCAAAATTGGGACATAGCTTAACTGAGGGACACTTTCTTTTATATAATCCTCGAATTCTTTAACGGTATTTGTGTCTTTATCCTCGATAAGATCCCATTTATTAAGAACTATAATCAACCCTTTATTAAACTTTTCAGCTTCTCTGAGCACTCTTTTATCCTGGTCTTCGAAACCTCTTACCGCGTCTAAAATCAAAATAGCAACGTCACACTCCCGTATGGCTCTCTCCGTTCTTACTGTACTATAAAACTCTATGTTTTCTTTAACTTTAACACGCTTACGCAAACCTGCGGTATCAACAAGAATATAATCCTTCCCATTAAAATTGAATTTACTGTTGATGGTATCTCGGGTAGTTCCTGCAATATCGGTTACAATACACCTTTCATCATTCAATAAAGCATTAACCAAACTACTTTTACCAACATTAGGACGGCCCACAAAAGCTAATTTTGGTGCTGAATCTTCTTCTTCAGGGATAGACTCTGGCAGAAGCTCCACTACCCTATCTAGCAATTCTCCTGTTCCTGATCCGCTTATTGCTGAAATTGGAAATACTTCCTCGAATCCAAGCTCGTAAAATTCGGTAGAATTAAATCTTCTCTCATCATTATCTGCTTTATTTGATACTACAAGCACGGGTTTATCCTGTTGGCGTAGCAGGTTAGAAACAGATTTATCAAGAGTATTCATGCCTGTATCTGAGTCAACAATAAAAAGAACCACATCTGATTCCTCGAGGGCGATATGAACCTGTTCACGAATACCCACAACCATCACATCCATATCATCAGGCAAATATCCGCCAGTATCAATAACCGTAAAATCCCTCCCATTCCAATAAGATTCACCATAATGGCGATCTCTGGTTACACCATACTCATCATGAACAATAGCTTTTCTCTCTCCGATTAGCCGATTAAAAATGGTCGATTTACCAACATTTGGCCGACCCACAATAGAAACAACAGGAAGCATTTTATAAATTGAATTAGTAGTTTTGTCTGGCAATGAAGTTACGGAAATTTTATCTCTTAAAAGCCGCACATGCTTAAAAGCTTTTACGAACATATCGGATTCTTTGGATCACTGTTTTTATCCTTATTCCTTTTTCTTTTTTTTATTTTTTGGATCGCAGGAGTAGCTGGCATTACCCTTCCTGTTGACGGAGGAAAGGCAAAATACAACAAGTGGCAAGTGCTCGTTGCTGTTTTTATACCCTTATACCCAGTGTTCTGGATTATAAGTGATATAATTGCCCAACATAGGTTTATGAAGAAGAGCTAATTTACCCCAAAAGATTATTCTCATCCTTTTCCAATTCCTTTTGAGTTTCTTCGACTAGCTGCCAAGTTTCCAGCAATGTCTCTTCAAGTGGTTCCAAAAACCTGGATGGTTTGGTAAAATAATCCCCATAAGCTGACTGAGCTAAAGCGGGATAACTATAATAAAGCATTTTTTTTGCTCTGGTAGTTGCTACATACAATAATCTAAGCTCTTCATCTAGTTGTTCTTCGTCATCCACAGAATATGACGAGGGTAAAATCCCATCCAAACATTGTATAATAAAAACATGTTCCCACTCCAGGCCTTTAGCAGAGTGTATAGTACTTAAAACAAGTGGAGACTCATCTTTTTGCTTTTGCTCAGTTTCAACAGCTGTAGCAGTAATAGGGTCTAATGCCAACTCTTCCAGCATTTGTTCCAAGGAAGCAAAGCCCAAAGATATATTGATGAAGGCCTCTAAATCTTTTAATCGTTTTGGATAATCATCATATCTCTTCTCGCAGAATACCCGATAATATTCCACAATTAATTCTACCGTTTCTGAAACCGATAATTCTGAATCTTTAATCTGTATAAGCAACTTGCTTAGGCTCTTAACCTGATTTAGATACGATTTACTTACTGATCCGGACATGTCTAGTTCATATGGGTTATTAGCCAGGCGTATCCATTCAAATAAATCCTGCGCAGTTTTGGGACCAATTCCTTCAATTAGTATAAGCACACGGTTCCAGGCGATGGTATCCATTGGATTAACCAACACCCTTACATGAGCCAGCACGTCTTTTATATGTGCAGCTTCAGTAAATTTCTGTCCACCGTACTTTACAAATGGGATATTCTTTCTGTTCAACTCTATTTCCAAATCAAAAGAATCACGGCCATTTCTGAATAAAACAGCCATATCATTTAGTTCAATGCCTTGCTCCCTAAGTTGTATAACCGCCTGGGCTACAAAACGACTTTGATCATGTTCTGAAGGCGCTTTTACCAAGGCTGGTTTGTCTCCCTCCTCTTTTTTTGAAAAAAGATGTTTATCAAATTTAAAATTAGCCTGACTCAAAAGATGATTCGCCGCGTTTACTATCTGTGGTGTAGATCGATAGTTTTCTTCTAACTTGATCATCTTTGTGTTCGAAAACAGGTTTGGAAACTCCATAATGTTTTGATGATCAGCACCACGAAAAGAATAGATACTCTGAGCGTCGTCACCTACCCCCATCACATTGCCATGAACACTCGAAAAAAGAGCAGTGAGTTTTGCCTGCATTTTGTTGGTATCCTGGTATTCATCAACCAATACAAACCGATTATTTCCAGCTACCTTAATTCGTATATCTTGTTGTTGTTCAAGTAATTGTGTTGTTTTTATTAGAAGATCATCAAAATCCATTACAAAATTTCTCTCTTTATATTCCTCGTACCCTTTTGCGACTTCTTCAATTTTAGCCTCATGGTTAACAAACTGAGGATAACTGTTCATCAAAACAACCCTGAGGTCCAGATGTTTATTCTTACAGGTACTAATGATGGAGTATAGAGTATTCTTATTTGGGAATCGTTTATTCTTTTTATGAAGGTTTAATTGAGTTCTGACAAATTGTATAATCTCAAGTGCATCAGCCGTATCAATAATGGTAAAGTTATTTGGAAAGCCAATTTGCTCAGCATAGCGGTGAAGAATCTGGCTGCAATAAAAATGGAAAGTCCCACCTTTTACTCTCTTGCAACGCTCATCAAGTATAGAACTAGCCCGGTTAAGCATTTCATTTGCGGCTCTTCGGGTAAAGGTGAGTAACAATATTTCTGAAGGATCTACCCCACTCTCTACTAATCGGGCAACCCTATGTACCAAGGTTCGTGTTTTTCCCGTACCAGCGCCAGCTATAACCAATACCGGTCCTTTATCATAAAAAACAGCTTCTAACTGCTGTTTATTCAACAAATCCCTATATGGAATTGTATAATCTTCAGGCCGAAGATGGGTTTCTTCTTTTTTTAGAACGAATTTTTTCATCTTTAAAAAGTACTAAAATCTAAGTGTATGTAAAAATTATGTGCACCTAAATGTTTTCTTTAATTCTTTCTTTCCATTTCATGTTCAGCCCGATATATTCCATGCTTAAAATTTGGCTCAATGTTAGACTCTTAATTAATGATCAACGAACCTTCGTTAGCACCTAAAGATTTTGGTTGGATTGAAGTAATTTGCGGTGGCATGTTCAGTGGAAAAACTGAAGAATTGATCCGTAGAGCCAGGAGGGCCCATATCGCCGGGCAAGACGTAGTAGTTGTTAAGCCAGCAATAGATAAACGATATAGTGACACAGAGGTAGTATCCCACAATGAAACGGCTCTTCCCAGTATATTAGTTGATACTGCAGACCAGATTATTCTTCTAACAGGAAATGCCAGGGTTGTTTGTATTGATGAAGCTCAGTTTTTTGATGAGCGGATTATTGATGTTGCAAATACACTGGCTAATGATAAAAAAAGAGTCATTGTTGCAGGGCTGGATATGGATTTTAATGGGAAGCCGTTCGGTCCTATGCCCTACCTGCTGGCAATCGCAGAATTTGTAACCAAATTGCATGCTATTTGTTCTGAAAGTGGAGCTCTTGCTAACTTTTCTCAACGCGTTGTGAATAACCAAAACACTGTGCTTGTTGGGGAGTACGATGCCTATGAACCCAGGGCACGCCATTGTTTCCGCCCGAGCGTGGATGTAAGACGTGGCAAACCAATCCGACCTTTTAAAACTCCGGAACCGGAGCAAAAAAAATGATCACTAAAAAGCACAATTAATGGAAAATATTTTACGGGGCCTTCTTGGAATGGCAGTGATAATAGCAGGTACTTACCTGTTAAGTAAGGATAAAAAAAACATTAACTGGCGTCTTGTTGGAACTGGACTTGGCATCCAATTTATACTCGCCATTTTTATTCTGAAAGCTGATGTTTTAGCTGATTTCTGGAGCCCATTAGGCTGGCCAATGGCTCTATTTCAGGTAATTGCCAGTTTCTTCGTTGTTGTTTTAAAGTACACCACTGCAGGGGCAGGATTCTTATTTGGTTTTCTGGGTCGCGGCCCTGAATATGAAGATAGCATGGGAGTTATTTTTGCATTCCAGGTGCTGCCAACTATCGTCTTTTTTGCCTCACTAACAGCTATTCTTTATCACTATGGGGTTCTACAGTTTGTAGTACGAGTAATGTCGAAAGGCATGCAAAAGCTTCTGGGTACATCAGGAGCAGAGACCCTTTCTGTGATTTCAAATATTTTTGTTGGACAAACTGAAGCCCCGCTTGTCATCAAACCTTTTATAGAAAAGATGACTAAATCTGAACTACTAGCCGTAATGACTGGCGGTATGGCTACGATAGCTGGGGGAGTTATGGCAGCGTATGTAGCCATGCTAGGAACTTCGTTCGCAGCTGCAAACGGTCTAGAACTTGAGGTAGCTCAACAATTATTCGCCGAACGTTTGTTGGGTGCGAGTTTAATGGCAGCCCCTGCTGCTTTGGTTATTGCAAAGATTCTATACCCGGAAACCGAACAATCTGTTACAGCAGGAGATGTTCAGATGGTAGTTGAAAAAACCGATGCAAATGGAATCGATGCGGCTGCTTCAGGTGCAGGAGTTGGCTTGAAACTGGCTGCAAATGTCGGCGCTATGTTATTGGCGTTCATTGCATTACTGGCAATGTTCAATGGTTTATTTGAATGGATAAGTAATACTACCGGTTTAACAGCAGTAATTGGCTCCCCACTTACCATCGAAATGCTTCTAGGCTGGGCGCTTGCACCCATTGTGTGGTTAATTGGAATTCCATGGGCAGACGCAACCGCTATGGGTTCATTATTGGGTACTAAAATTGTTTTGAATGAGTTTGTAGCCTACCTGATGCTAGCCGAAGAAGTTGCTGCTACAGCACTCTCTGCTAAAACGGTTGCAATGGCAACATTTGCCTTATGCGGTTTTGCTAATTTTTCATCGATTGCAATCCAGATTGGGGGAATTGGCGGACTTGCACCTGGTAGAAAATCAGATTTAGCTAAGTTTGGTTTGAAAGCCGTTTTTGCGGGAACTTTAGCTAACTTAATGACCGCTACTATCGCGGGAATGCTTTTTTAAAAATAACAATCAAAATCGATAAATAATTATTCATCAACTATGGAAAAACGCAGATTTATAGGAATAATATGTGCTTTAACTACTATTGTTCTTGTTTCCTGTACCGGAAGTAGTACTACCTCCAAAAACCCTTCCGAGCCCCCTACTAACCAAATTGTTGGTGCAGTAGGCGCGGAAAAAATCACCTATCAAGAACTAAAAGAAAACTTTACTTACGGAAGTATCGAGAATGAAGCATCTTTGGAAGAGCTGCAAAACTTCTTGCCAATTTATCTGGATTACAAGGCAAAATTACTTTCAGCGAGAGATAACGGATATTATGAGAATACTGCAATTAAAAGCGAGTTTGAAGTTTATGCTAAACAAGCTGCTTATTCCTACTGGTTGGAAAATAAAATTCGCCCTACCCTTTTCGAAGAATACAAATCCCGTTATGACTATGAGATGAAATCTTCTCACGTGTTGATCTCGCTTGGCAATAATCCTGCTCCTGAAGATACTTTAGAAGTGTACAACAAAATGATCGAAGCCAGGAATAAATACCTGGACGGTACTTCAACTATGGCGGCACTTAATGAAGAGTATTCTTCGTCCAATCAAGGACGTAAAATGGGTGGAGAGCTACCCTGGTTTGGTATTGGTACTACTGTAAAACCTTTTGAAGATGTATTGTACAGCCTGGAGGTTGGGGAAATTTCGATGCCTTTCAGAACTCAGTTTGGTTATCATATTGTCCTTTTGGAAGACAAAAGAGAAAAGGCTCCTTCCAGAGATGTATCTCATATTTTTATACGTCGATCCGATCCCTCGGCGTTGTTGGATTCAGCTTATAGTGAACTAGAGAAAGGGGCAGATTGGTCAGAAACGGTTAAAAAATATACTCAAGATACTCCTTCAGCATCAAATGGAGGAAAGATTGGGTGGGTTAACTATGGAGCCAGATACGATGGTGGCTTTATTGACTCGGTGATGAATTTAAGTACGGAGATCACTTTTTCTGAACCTTTTAGTTCGGTATATGGCTCACATATCATAAAAATTGATTCCATTCAAACATTTGAGAATGAAGAAGCAAGAGATTCCTTCATAATGGAAGAACTTGAAAATTCTCAAAACTTCAGAAAGAGTAATTCTTTTATTGTTGATTGGTTATTGAATAATTATGAAGGAACAAAGCATCAAGAAACACTTAAAGAAACCGCGGATTTTTTAAGTATTGTAGATTCTTCTTTTTCAGATAACCCTGAGTTTCCGGAAGGATTAACTTCTTCCATCATCTTCTCTTTTGATGACCTCGAATACACCGTATCAGATTATTACGATTATCTGGTTTCATCTGGTAAAAAACCAAAAGCGAGTGCTTACAGAGACGCTTGGTTCAAAGAGTTCAAAGAATCAATTGTCGATTCCAGGATTACAGAAATGGCTTTGGAAGAATTTCCAGATTTCTCCGGACAGGTTGATAACTACAGAAACGGGTTGGTTGTATATCAGATCAACGAAGATTCGGTTTGGAGTGCAGCTACTGTGGACTCAACCAGCTTGATGAAAATGTACACTGATCGCCCCAAAGATTATTCTTACGACACCCGCTTTTATTATCATTTGGTTACTTCGAGCAGAGATACATCTCTTCAAAAAGCTATGGATTTCATTATGGCCGGAAATTCCCCAGATAGTATTCGTTCAGTAGGAATTGGTGTAGGTGTAATTTCAGATTCTACAGGAGCCTTTCAAGGTGATCCTTTTGACAAGCTTGCGTCTATGGACAAAAAATCTCTTTCCGAAATATTTGAGTACAATAACAGAAAAGGATTCTTTTATCTTAATGAAGTACTTGAACCTCGGGTAATGACTTTTGAAGAAGCATTTAACAAACTTCTTGCAGAGTTTCAGCCTGTAAGGGAAGAAAAATGGTTATCGAATTTACGATCCATTTATGATATAAAGGTATATCAGGATAATCTCAAAAAAGCCTACGAAGAAGAAAATAATCCTTAATGAGAGTTTTTTTTTACTTCTTATTTGGAGTATTTGCTGTTTTTAGCTGTACCCGCAAATCTCAGTATTCAGAGCCTGCTCTTGCAAGAGTTGGCTCTGCTGTTTTAACAATTTCTGAAGCCAGGGACGGGATTCCAAAACACATATTCTTGGAAGATAGTATTGAGGCATACAACAGGTACAGGGATGACTGGATAGAACAACAGATAATACTCCAGGATGCCTACCGCCTTCGGGTACACCGACAGCCAGAAATACTAAACAGATTGGATAAACTAAAAGATGATTTTCTTGCTAAAGCCGCACAGGAATATATTCTTGGTGAACTTGAACCTGAACTTCAGGTCTCTGACGAAGAAGCACGAGCTTATTATCTGGAAAACAAGGAAAGCTTTGTTTTAGAAGAACGATACGTTCGATATCGGCACATGATCGCCTCTACCCTTTCCGATGCACAAAATGCCAGACAAGATTTGCTAGGCGGGATTGAATGGGAGATTGTTGCTTACGATTACTCTGTTAACCCGGAAGTTGCTTTAAGAGAATCAGATCGTTTCTGGCCCGAATCAATTGCTGCCGGAGATGTAAATATTTTAAACAGATATCTTAAGGTAATCGGATTATCTGAGATAACTGTGATTGAACGAGTTGGAAACCAATATCACTTCGTTCAACTAATGGAAGAACGTGCAAAAGGAGATCACCCTGATCTGGACTGGTTAATTGATCAGATAAAAGAATGGTTAATCCTTGAAAAAAGACGCAGAGCCTTCAATACCTATGTAAAGAATCTTTATCTTCAGGCACAGGCGAATAATGAAATTGAAACTTTCAACGTTCTACAGGAAAATTAAATCAGGAAAAAATTTATCCATCAAAACTTACTAATGAAGAATATCCTTTTCTTATCCTTTCTAATTGCGGTTAGTACCTTATCGATAAACACTAATGCTCAGGATCTCCAACCTGCAGATCAGATTGTTGCCCTTGTAAACAACCACGTTATTTTAAAATCAGATATAGACGCTGATGTAGCAAATTACATGCGTCAGGCGCAAAGCTATGGGCAGCCTATCCCTTTCACAACCGAACTTTGGTATCAATTTCTTGATGCATCTATTGAGAATTTCATCCTCCTTGAAAAAGCCAGGGTTGATTCGATAGTTGTACCCGAAGAACGTGTTACCCGCCAAATGGATCAACGCGTAGACCAGTTAATACAACAAGCAGGAAGTGAACGAGCACTTGAGCAGGCATTCGGAAAATCTATTATTCAGCTTAAAGATGAGTTCAGAAATGATTTCAGGGAGCAAATGCTTACAGAGCAGGTCCGGCAGACTAAGTTTCAGTCAATCAAAATAACAAGACCAGAAGTGCGCGATTTTTTTGACTCGATCCCTACAGACTCTCTCCCAACCATTCCTGAGCAAGTTGCCCTTTCTCAAATTGTTATTTTACCACCAGCAAAACAGGATGCGCGAGACTCAGCCAAGGCTTTAGCAGAAGCATTAAGAGATTCGGCCTTAAATCATGGTAAAACCATTGAAGAACTCGCGAGAAGACATAGCGACGGTCCTTCAGGCCCTCGAGGTGGGTTATTGCCAATGATGGCCTTAGGAGATTTGGTATCAGAATACTCTGCCGCTGCCTCTGCCCTTCAGCCAGGCCAGATTTCTAACGTGGTAGAAACTGAATTCGGATTTCATGTGATTCAGCTCATTCGCCGGGTTGCTGATCAGATTGAAACAAGGCATATTCTGATTTCGGTTGATGCTTCTGAGTTAGATGATCAATTTGCTATCGACAGACTAAATGCGATTAAAGATAGTCTTGAAACAGATCCTAATCTTAGCTTTTCCGCTTTTGCTCAAAGAATAAGTGAAGATCCGGCCACAAAAGTATCCGGAGGCAAAATTATAGATCCTCAGACTGGAGAACGCTTAATTCCGCTGAACCGATTAGACCCTGCCCTTTATCGGGTTGTACTTGTTATGGATGAAGTGGGGAAAATTTCTGAGCCGCGCCCCTTTAATCCAAATAATGCTAATGCTGGAAAGGCATACCGAATTGTGAGACTAGACAGACAAATCCCTGAGCATGTTGCCAATTTTGAACAGGATTACGAACGATTGAAAAATATCGCGCTTCAACAAAAGCAATTTAAGGTGTATTCTGAATGGATTGAAGAATTGAAAAACGATTTCTACATCGAATACAGAATCCCGGTTCCAAATATGGAGGCTAACTAATGGCAAATGAGGGTACAGATCCGGTGATGCTGGCCGGAGAGTTTGAACAAGCGTTTAAGAGCATCAAAAATGAAATCCATAAAGCTGTAATCGGCCAGGAAGATATTATAGATCTGCTTTTAATAAGTCTGTTCTCTAAAGGACATTGCGTGCTTGTTGGAGTTCCCGGTCTCGCAAAAACGCTCCTTATTCGTACTCTTGCAGATACTCTTGGACTTTCTTTCAATCGAATTCAGTTTACTCCAGATTTAATGCCCGGCGATATTACCGGAACCGAGGTTATCGAGGAAAACAAAGAGAAAGGCACAAAGGAGTTTAAGTTTATAAAAGGGCCTATTTTTGCCAATATTGTTCTTGCAGATGAAATTAACCGAACCCCTCCTAAAACTCAGGCTGCCTTATTAGAGGGGATGCAGGAATATCATGTTACCGCTTCAGGAACTACTTATGATCTTGATACACCATTCTTTGTACTAGCCACCCAAAATCCGATTGAACAGGAAGGAACATATCCCCTTCCTGAAGCTCAGTTAGACCGTTTTATGTTTAATGTTTGGGTTGATTATCCAAGTTTCGAAGAGGAGAAAGAAATTGTAAGCAAAACTACCTCAAAGCAAGACATTAATCTCTCATCCATTCTTGATAAAGCAAAGATTGAAGAACTTCAGTCTTTAGTTCGTGAGGTTCCTGTACCTGAAAGTGTGTTGGATTATGCGGTAAAGTTAGTGGGAATGACCCGTCCTGATTCTGCATTGGCACCTGATTATATAAAGAAATATATGAGTTGGGGAGCCGGACCTAGAGCATCTCAATACCTTATCCTGGGCGGAAAAGCGCGTGCACTTTCGAAAGGAAGATATAATGTGACTGAGGAGGACATCCGTACACTGGCAATTCCTGTTCTGCGACACAGGATTGTAAATAACTATGCCGCTGAGGCCGAGGGATACACCACTGTAAAACTGATTGATCGATTACTAGATGATGTTCATCAGAATTAAAGAAATGGATTAATGTGGAGTTTCAGGGATTTCAAAATAGCCTGCCTACTTTTTTAATTTTGATAATAGCTACCCTATTAGTAGCTATTGCAGTCTTTTCTTATCGTAATCTCAAAAGTATTCCTTTACTTTACAGAACTGGACTTATCAGCTTAAGGGCAATTGCTTTTCTTGCCATTCTACTTCTTTTCCTTAACCCGTATTTCTTTTCTTCAGAAACAGTACTGAATAATCCCCGGATATTATTTCTCCTGGATGACTCAGAAAGTGTGAATATTGAAAAAGGAGATTACGATGGTATTAATTCTTACATAAGGGTTTTAGATCAACTTAATCCTGAAAATAATCGAAATCTTGATTTTGAGTTTTTTACTATTGGCTCTGATTCAAGGCAAATCCCTTCTCCTGATTCAATAAAATTACAGGAAAGCGAAACGAACTTTGCGAATGCGATCTCTCAAATTCAGGAATTAGAAGATGATTTTGATGCTGCTATTCTGATAAGTGACGGAATTATTACCTTTGGAAGAAACCCATCTCTGCAAGCAGCTAATCTCTCCATCCCATTGTACAGCATTGCTTTGGGTGATACATCAAGGGTAAGAGATATCACCATAAACAATATAATATCTAACCCAAATGGGTTTACCGATACCCGGCATATTGTCGAAGTTGAAGTAGCTCAAAATGGTTTTTTGGATGAAGTAATATCTGTACAATTAAGGAATTCAGCAGGTACTATTTTAGAGACTGAAGATATTGTGTTCAACGGTTCTGAATCGATAAAGAGTACGGAATTTGAACTTGAACTTACTGAACCGGGACTTCAGCAGTATTCTATTCAGATTACTGAAAAGCTAGGTGAATGGAGTTCAGAGAACAACTCAGGAACCGTTTCTATTGATGTTTCTGATAGCAAAACCAGGATTCTTCACCTTTCTTTTGAAGTTCACCCAGACGTTAAAACGCTACGATCCATTCTCGAAGGAGATCAGAATATCGAACTATCTACACTTACCTGGCTTGGTGGTTCAAGGTTTGTTGAGAATTCAATCCCGGATATGAATGAAATGGATTTACTTATACTTCATGGGTTGCCAACAAGCACATTCAATGTTCCTGATTTATCAGGAATCAGTTCAATACCAACTTTGTATTTGCATTTACCGAAAACCCGGAGTATCAGAACCGGCCCTTTTTCTGAAATAAACCTGATAGAAAATACAGGGAATCAATTATTCGAAGTTTCTCTTTTTCCTGATGCAGAAAGTACCGGTCATCCGATCATGGAGTTGCCTGAAATTGGTTTTCAAAATATCTCCCCTGTTATTGGCTCTCTAAGATCCGTTTCTTCATTTCCTGATGCCATTGAACTATTCAAAAGTGGATTTCAGGGAATTGAGACACCCAATACTGTTATTAGTGTAAGTGAGCGTGGTTCAATCCGAAGAGCTACCGTATCATCCTGGGGATGGCACAAAATGTATCAATCTCCCATTGAAACCGAGAAAGCCTTTGTTACTCAACTTTTCAGCAACCTTGCTACATGGACAGCTAATGACCCTGATGAACGAAGGCTGAAAATAAAACCGGTAAAACAGGTGTTTAGCCTTTCCGATCAGGTAATCATAAACGGAAATCTAAATAATGAGAGTGGTGAACCCGAGCCTGAAGCAACCATTGAGTTCACCCTAACCCCTGAAAACGGAGAAGAACTAACTGCAAATATGAGCAACGAAGGAAATGGAGTGTATAAATTTGAAAGTTCATCTCTAAGTCCGGGTTTATATTCCTATTCTGCAACTGCCCGTAAAAGTGGCCGCGAAATCGATTCACAGTCAGGAGAGTTCTTAGTACAGGACTCCAATTCCGAGCTAATAAATACTGTAAGAAATGATGAATTGCTTCGAACTCTGGCTAATGAAACCGGTGGAGAATTTTTCGTTTGGAATGATCTTGAGGATTTTTGGGCGACGCTGAATTCTGATGACATTCTCCAACAAAAACAAGAACTCGTTGAATCCTACATCTTCCCGGTTCGCTCGTTCTTTTGGTTTATACTGGTTTTGATGCTCCTTGGAGCAGAGTGGATTGGACGGAAGTACTATTCGCTGCCTTAGTTTTTTTTACTGCTGGGCTAAAATCTTCAACCAAGGACAGTTTTTACGGAGCCCGAATAATGGATAAACAGATTTATGTCCGTCTGACCATGAAATCTCCAAAACTTGTTCTCTATTACTTACTTCAATCCCGTTTGGGGTGGTTGATGGTTGCATTATAATTTTAAAAAATGTTGTCATGCTGAACTTGATTCAGCATCTGTAAGGTTTTACTCTTAATACAAGATAAAAAATTTCACTATAGCTTCAGATTCCGGGTCAAGCCCGGAATGACAAAATATGCTCTGGATATATATTTCCAATATTGTAGTAGCAGGTACAAGTTTCTGGTTAGGAAACCGAAGACTCTTTTATTTGTACCATATATCACTTAGAAAGCTGCTTCTTTTTGTACTCGCTGTTCTCACGCTGTATTCGTTGCTTCTATTTCTTTTTGTCAGCGAAATCCTTTCGGAAGCTTTGGCAGGGGCAATCATAGCTAATGTTTACGCTTCAGTATTTGGTTTTTTTGCTGGTTCAGCCGTTGATCAGTATAAAACCAGAGTACATACAGGCGCTGTTCTATATTGCCATAGAACATTTATTTCTGAATATGCTCCGGTGATTGTTGCTATTATCTTAATCCTAATAGGTGTTCAACGATCTTCTGTTTTTACGGAATTAGCCATTACTCCAATTCGGATTACATCAGGGCTTTCTTTTTTGGGGATTGGAATCTGGGGAATCACTTTACGATTAGTACCTGAATTCCGAACAAAAGGAATTGTGTTGTTGGATTCGGTGGTCAACTGGGATGATCTTTTGAGCTATGAATGGTACACCGAAGAGATTCTTGAAGTAGAATATACTCAGGATGATTCAATCCGAAACTTTAAAACATTAATTCCGCCTGAAGATCAGCTCGAGGTAGAACGACTGCTTTCCAAAAAAATGAGAGAGAAAGTTGAGAAAGGGAATTAAGAATTAAAAATGATTCAATTAAGAATTCTTACATTCCTAATTCGTAATTCTAACATTTTTAATTGAACTATGGCCTCTTTCGATATTGTAAATGAAATCAACGCTCAGGAAGTAGATAATGCGGTAAATAATACTCTTAAAGAGATCAGTACCCGATATGACTTCCGTGGACTTAATACAGAAGTTACCTTTCACAAGAATGAAAACAGGATTCATCTTGTTGCAGCAGAGAATATGAAAATGCAGGCAGTTAAAGAGATGCTGATCAAGAATTTTGTTAAGCGCGGGATTGATTCTAAAGTGTTGGAATTTGGTAAAGAAGAAGGAACTTCTCAGGGGCATTTAAAAATGGATGTTGCTCTAAAAGAAGGTATCGATCGTGAAACAGCCAAAAAGATTGTCAAAGAGATCAAAGACATGAAAATGAAAGTACAGCCTCAGATTCAGGATAACCAGGTTCGTGTTACTGGTAAGAAAATTGATGATTTACAGGCGGCAATTCAGCACCTCAAGTCAAAGGATATGGGAGTACCTCTTCAGTTTACGAATATGAAGTAATTCTCAATTTTAAATGCTTAATGTTAAATGAATTCCAAAATTTAACATTAAGCATTTAACACTTATCATTCGCGCAAGCGATCAAGCTCAACCATAATGCAAAGATTTCGGATATAAGGGATTTCTGCTTCTTCCGCTTTTAATTCTGCTTGTTGGGATGAAACATCCAGCTGAGTCCATACTACCGGATTTTGTCCTGTCTCCTTTTTCCATTGGATCACTTCTTCTACAACGCCTGCGGTGTGTATCGATCTTCGGAACACATTTACAATATCAATCTCTATATCACTAGGAATAGAATTAAGATCGGGGTAGCATTTCTCTCCTAATATTTCTTTTTCTGTTGGATTAACAGGGATTACGGAATATCCTCTTTTAGTGAGGTATTTCGCTGCATAATTACTGGTACGGTAAGGATCCGGAGAGCAGCCAATAACCGCTACTGTCTTAGCTTTTTTAAGTACTTCCTGAGGGTTTGGAGTCGTCTTAATCATAATAATGCAAGCTAATATCTCTTTATTAAGTTCCTTATCTTTTCATCACTTATTAATTATAATTCCTAAAAGAAAGGATACTATTTTGTCTACTATTAAAAACGGAGACACCGTAAAAGTTCATTACACAGGAACCCTAGAAAACGGAGAAGTTTTTGATTCTTCAGAAGGTCGTGATCCACTTCAATTTACAATGGGTGCAGGACAATTAATTCCGGGATTCGAAAAAGCAGTAATGGGCTTACAGGTTGGAGACACAACCAAAGCAGAAATCCCAAGTGCGGAAGCGTATGGAGAACATAATCCACAAATGGAAATTACAGTTCCTAAAAATCAGCTTCCTGAAGATTTAGAGCCTGTTGTTGGATTACAGCTTCAGCTCACTCAGGAAAACGGTCAACCCGTACCATGTCAGGTTACAAAAGTCGAAGGCGAAAATGTAACTATTGATGCCAATCACCCACTAGCGGGTAAAGACCTGACTTTCGAAATAGAAGTTGTAGAAATAACTTAATAGCTATGAGTTTTGAGGAGTGAGGCTTGAGGTTAAGCTCACTCCTTGTTTATTTAGAATATCACCTCTTAACTCTCATTCAATACTTTTGGCCAACTTCTCCCTCACCTCCACCATTTCTATCACCTGCCCGAAAGGCATCACTCCTTTTCTGAAACAAGAACTGGAGGTTTTAGGCTTTCCAATCAAAAAAATACGTCTTGCAGGTATTGAGACAGAAGGTTCTCTGTATGATTGCTTGAAACTGAACCTTGTATTAAGAACTGCACATAGGGTTCATTTTCTATTGGATACTTTTAAAGCGGAAAATGCGGATGATTTAAGTGCCGGATTAAAAAAGATCGCCTGGGAGAATTTTATTGACAAGCATGGGTATGTGAGTATTACTTCATTCATTAAAAACCCAACAATCAATAACAATCAATTCGCGAACTTGACGGTTAAAGACGCTATTGTAGATCGGATTCGAATGACGAGAGGTACTCGCCCTGATTCCGGCGCTGATCTAACCAAAACGGTCGTATTTCTTTTCTGGATGGGCGATGAAGCCTCCGTATTTTTAGATACTTCAGGAGAATCCATTTCCCGAAGAAATTATAAGGTGGATAATCATACCGCTTCCATGCAGGAAACGCTTGCTGCCTCCATCCTGCTTGCCAGTAAATGGAAACCGGGTCAACATCTTATTAATCCCATGTGCGGAAGTGGAACTATTGCGATTGAAGCAGCATTAATGGCATTAAATCGACCTGCAGGACAGCTTCGCCCAAATTATGGCATCAAACACATCCTCGGTTTTGAAGATGATAAATGGACCGATTTAAGAAACCAGCTTAAGCAGGATTCCCTGAAAGACTTCCCGAATCACAGTAGGATTCTTGCCACTGATAATGACCCAAAAGCCATTGAAGCCGCCAAAAAAAATGCCAAAACTGCAGGTGTTGATCATTTAATTGAGTTCAGAGAATGCGAGTTTTATGACACCGAAATTCCTTACGGAGAAGGAGCAGTAATTCTAAACCCTCCTTATGGCGAGCGGTTAGGTCATGATGCAAACCTGGTTGGTTTATATAAAGCCATTGGTGATTTCTTTAAGCAGGATTGCAGTGGAAAGTGGGGCTATGTATTCACAGGAAACTTTGCTCTTGCCAAAAAAGTAGGGTTGCGCTCCAACCAGCGCATCGAATTCTACAACTCTACGATTGAGTGTCGGTTGTTAGAGTATGAATTGTATTGATACTTATTCATCAACAAAATCCACATAAATGGAATCTCTAACTTGAGGCAGGTTTTCTACTGTCGCAATAATTCTAACTAATCCTGTAGTTCTTCCTACAAGTTGTGCAGTCGCCTTACCACTGCTGTTTGATAAGCTTTCCCGTCTTAAAGCTAATAAATCTGAACCGGTGCTATCCAATTTTGCTAAAAATAGAACCCTGGTTCCTTGAGAAACTGTACCAATCTGGCCATTTCCATCTTGTGGAGCTATCAGATTTGCGGTTAGTGTAATTGCATCATTGCCATTTGCCCGTAGAGTAGTAGCACTTGATTCAAGGAAAATCCGGTTTGGATTTTCCCTTGTGAAATTTACTTTGGTAAAGGCTATATATTCTCCAACTGTTGCCGAGATAGTAACCTCTCCTACTTCGGTAGATGACTTTAAATCTGCTTGAATCAGTCTGGGAGCTGCTTTTATACTTAACTCAGTACCATTATTGTTAGAAGAATTCGGCTCCTGTCCTACAAAAGTACCATTGTCGGTTTTTAGCGTAATTGTTTCACCATTAGGGGTTTCTCCTTCAAGTGTTGCCGTTATCGTTACAGTCGAAACCCCATTAGCAAATATTTCCGTAGCAGCAGATTCGATTTTAATAATTTCATCAAGTGTTATTGAAGAAGGGTTCTCCAATTCGCAGGAAGAAACATATACTATAAATAATAATGGAATTGCTAAATTGGACAATTTCTTTTTCATGTATTCTCCAATATTTAGCAACTAATTTGAAAATCAGATTCATTAGTATCTGTATCTCCATCACCATCTGTAGCCTCTATCGACATATCAATGAATGATATTGTACCAGTAGGACAATTAATTATTAGTTCAAATGGATAATCAACCCTACCCGGACCAACATTCGTTTTAGTCAAACATTCTGATTTTGTACCATTCGAAAAAATACATGCACTCTCTTCAGGGATTTTGCAGCAGACGGTTAAATTTGTCCTTTTTAACGTTGTAACTTCAACTGGAAAATCGAAAGAATTGTTACAATTTACTGATTTTGATCTGGGAAAATCTGAGATAATTGGCTGAGGCATATCCTTGTTATTTTTAATCTGAGGTTGTTAGATTTCTTACTCTATTTATTACATTGATATCAAATGTAAAACCCATAAAGAGAGCAGCCCTTACATTTTTAATATTTGTAGCTAATGGGTTTATGCTTGGCTGTCTAAATCCTACTGCACCTATATTGAATTCAAAATTAGAACTTATATCATAACTAAGACCAATCATTGGTTTAATGTTTCCTAATAAGTCTGTCTGTGTTTGTCCCTTATACACCAATTCACTTTGAAAAACCGCTCCTACTGTAAGTGCTGTTCTTGATTTTAAACCAGAATTTTTTTTACCCCATTTTCCATCCTCAGGATATCTAAGTCTTCCTTTAAGTCTTTTATCAACCTGTCCCCAATAAAATTTTAAAGTCACATAACTAACAGCATCCCAATCTGTTTTTGAGCCACAACAATTAATGGGAATAGCTGCAACTCCATAAGCAGTTCCAATTCGTAGCTGATCTGTATCATCAGTCTCAGCCAGATCGGTATATTCATTTAATGTATAGCTAGTATTGACAGCATAAAAATTTGATAATCTGGTTTTTAATAGATTTAAAGTCGGATCTGTTCTAATGATGGTATCTGCGTTAGAGATAATAGATGCATTTTCCGCTACGCTATTTTTTTCTATTCTTATAGATAGTAGCTCGGAATAAATTTTCTGAATATTTTGTATAAATGGACTTTCATCATGAAATTTAGCAAGAAAAAGACTGTCTCCGGAACTACTACTTGTATAAATATTACTATCAAAGTCACTAAGCTTTAAAACTAATGACCTTAATTTATTTTCAAAATCGACATTAGAAACATCTGGTGAAGATTGAATATTTTCCAGTATGTTGAATTCTAGTGAAAGAGTTTTTAATACATCAATACTATCTAATAAAATTTTTACAGTATCAACAGTAGCATCGAAGTCAATTACATTTATATCTCTCAATTTTTCCTTACTTTTTTCTATACGCTCAAGTGATTTTTTCTTGGATTCTGTTGCTTGTACTAATTTTCCAATTTCATTAAATAACTTTCCTTGACTATCCTCTAACTCGAATTCTGGTATACCTGATACTAGTTTCCCATCTTGTATATTAACAAAATTACCTCCACTAACTGCAAGTAAAGATTCACGAATTCTATCATTCAATATTTTAAGAATATCATCTGAATCAAAAGAATTACCTTTATTATATTGATCCACAAGTTCTCCTACAGCAAAATCAATTGTCTCAAGAATTTTAGTTTTATCAAAGCCAGCATTTTCTAAAAATGTAAAAACGAGGAAGAAATTTTCATCAAATTCATCAATCATCAGTACAGGTATTCTAAAATCAGTCACTGTATTACTAGGCCTTACCCAAATGTAATCCCTATATTTACTACTATCGGCTCTAAGAATTGTTAGATTTACAATATCAGCCTCTCCGTTAGGAACGAAAACACTCCCTTCAATTACAAAATTTTTACCATATGGTAGAAAGTTTTGTTCTAGTTTACCCTGAGAAAACTTCACAACTTCCTGGGCTTGTAATGTTGAAGTAAATGCAATTAATACTATCAGCATTGAACCCAAGTGATCTCTGACAGATTTTAAGAAAAGCATTTTATATATATCCCTACTTAATTGTTTATACTAAAAAAAGATTTTTATTTATTTAATACAAATACTTTATAATCAAAACCTACTCCCCCTAATCCAAGTATCTGATCTGGCCCAACTGGCTTCGAAAGCAGCTTCGAGTTCTTCATTTTCTTTCCCTTGTCCTTCAAGAGCTTGTAATAAACCAAAGTAACTCCAGCCGTTATTAGGGTGATCTTCGAGTTCGGCGCGGAAGACTTCTTCAGCTTGTTCATAATCTCCATATTCGAGAAGTGCAGCTCCCAACCAGTGTCGGGCCGCAAATGGAATGGGTTCGGGTTCGTCGTAATCCAACGAATCATCCCACATTACTGCACGTTCAAAAGAAGCAATAGCTGCCAGCGTGTCTCCTTTGGTCAGATAAATTTCTCCTTCCAGAATTCCCCCAACCGTTCCTAATAACCGATCAGCTGGATGGAAACGAAAACGGGAACTGGAGCTATCAGCTGCCGCAAGTACTTTTTCTAAGTAATTCTCTGCCATGCGAATATCTCCTTCTTTCAAACGGGCATATCCCATAGAAAAATCCCACATACCACCGTGCACATCATGATCCGGGCGTTCAGTCACCCGCAAGACTTCATCAAATCTTCCAAAACGAATAAGCGTTAGTACTTCATACATATTGTTACCCGTCAGCTTGGTGTAATCTCTCCCGGCCTGAGTGGCCACACCGCTCTGCCCATCCATAGAAGCAGCAAAAGCAAGCATGTGAAGGTTGTGGCTGGGATAAATTGCAAAACCCTCTCCTATTGCTGCTTTCTGATCGGAATGCCACGCCATAATGTTTGCACGAACAGCATCGCCCCAACGACCAATTTCGTTCCAGGTGTGTGATGGCATATGGTTAATGTGACTTGCCCCGGGAATGGATGTCCCAATAAACTCAGCGCAAGCCTCGGCTTTACCGGGATCGGTGGTTGATTCAGTAGCGTGAATGTACAAATGGCACGCTCCGGGATGTTTAATATCTTTCTTGAGTACATCTTCCAATACCGCATGCAGTTGCTGAACATCGGGATCGTTCAGGTCTCGGGTACCTCGTCGCGGTTCAAGCAAAAACAATGCTTCTCCATAAAAAGTACCAGCATCCAGATCGTCGGGATATTTTTCATATAAAGCTTTCATCGCCATAGCATAAGCGGTGTCTCTTTTAGCCTGTGTAGAAGCATCATACTTTTTCGCATATCGAACCGACATCGCCTCAATAAAATCTTTTTCTTTTTGATTGGCATAACCAGATCTGGCTAATTCTGTGGCCTTTTCAATAGCCGCATATGCTCGTGGAGCTTCCTCCGCCCTCATTCTTCCGTTCAGATAAGAACCCCATGCCCAAGCCTCTCCCCAATAGCAAATCGCACAATTCGGATCGTTTTTCCAGGCTTCGCGGAAAGATCGCGCTCCATCCTCTTTGGTGAACGCATACATCATCTGAAATCCCTGATTAAAATAAGCCTGGGCTATTTCATTATCAGAAGAAATGGGTCGTTCAAAATCGCCTAATGCCATTTCGAATAAAGGAAATGGTTCTGAAAACTCGGGAGAGTAAGTGACTTCCTGCGCTGTAATAGAAAAGCTGAATAAAAGCAGAACTGCGAATGAGAACAATTTGTACATTGAAATGGATTTGTGAAATGATTTGAAAACTAAATGAATTAATCAGACAGAACAAATCCATTGGGTGTAACTATTTGTCAAAGTTTTATTCTATGAGTAGCACAGTTTTACACATCAAAAACATGGTCTGTGGACGATGTATTAAGGTAGTTCAGGAAGAAATTGCACGGCTTGGATATCCGGTAAAACATATAGAATTGGGGAAAGTTGAGTTTGAAGAAGGCCTAGATGTTGATATTTCAAAAGTAGAAGCTGTATTAGAAAAAGAAGGATTCGAACTTATTGATGATGAAAGCACTCGGATCATAAACAGGGTTAAGACCCTCATAATAAAACTGATCCATGAGGATGGAGGTAAACAAAACCAAAATCTGTCCACCTTTCTTGAGAAAGAGCTAAACAAAAGCTATTCATCGTTAAGCAGTTTGTTTTCTACTGTTGAAGGAAGAACCATCGAAAAGTACGCCATCCAACAACGCATTGAACGGGTTAAAGAATTATTGATTTACGGAGAGAAAACCATCAGCGAAATTGCATGGGAACTGGGCTATAGCAGTGCTCAGTACCTATCCAATCAATTTAAATCGGAAACCGGCCTCTCTCCTTCGCAGTTTAGAAAGATGCTGGCGAATTCCCGGAAATCGTTGGATGAAGTTTAGGATTCTTGCTCCTGCTACTAAGTCATCCTGAGCGAAAGCGAAGGATCTGCAAAGTTTCTTAATTGTGCGGATTCTTCGGAAGTATCCTCAGAATGACCAATTTCTTCTTCGCAGGATTGAAATCCATGCTTGATTATGTTCTTTTCAGGACACCCTTTCTGCCACGATCATAAGCAGGCAAGAGTTTCAACTCTTGGATAAAAGGCTACCAAAGTTTACCTAAGATAATTCACCCATTCTTTTACCTAATTAGTCTGACGAGTTATCCGCCTGACCGCAGGGTTGGGTTTGTAATTCTTGATCTTAGGTCATACGTCTTTCGTCTTCTGTCCATCTTTCCAAAATCCTACACGTCTTTTATAAAATTCCGTAAGGGATTGGTTCTTTGATTTATTCATATTTGTTTGAAATAATCAGAATACTGTGAAACACACATACATCATCCAGGGAATGAGTTGCAGTGGCTGCAAACATCATGTAGAGCAGGCACTAAGTAAGATAAAAGGAGTAAATGAGGTTTCGGTAGATCTGGAGCAAGGCAAGGCAGAAATAGATATGAATTTCGATCTGAGCATTTCGATGCTTCAGGATGCGCTTAAAGAAGCTGGCGGACAGTATTCGATTACCAAAGCTGATGGAAACGCTCACCACGATCACTCCCATCAAGAACACCTTCAACCCAAAAAAGAAGGAAAAGGAACCGGAAAGTTTTATTGCCCAATGCAGTGTGAGGGAGATAAAGTGTATGATGAAGCCGGAGACTGCCCGATATGCGGTATGGACTTGGTAGAGGAAGTAAGTATGGGTAGCACTTCGTCCGGATCAACCCAATACACCTGTCCCATGCACCCTGAAGTGGTTCAGGATCAGCCTGGCTCCTGCCCTAAATGCGGAATGGATTTGGTTCCGAAAGAAGTGAATGAATCGGCTGAAGAAAAAAAATATAAACAGCTTCTGAAAAAATTCTGGCTTTCAGTCGCGTTTACGCTCCCTATTTTTGTTATCGCGATGAGCGAAATGATACCAGACAATCCCCTTTATAAAACGATGGATGTCCGAATTTGGAACTGGGTTCAGCTTGCTCTATCACTTCCTGTCGTATTTTATACAACCTGGATGTTTTTCGAACGCGCATGGCGATCTATTGTGACCTGGAATTTGAACATGTTTACGCTTATTGGGATTGGAGCGGGAATGGCGTGGCTGTTCAGTGTTTTCGCGTTGATTTTCCCTGACTTTTTCCCGGATCAATTCAAATCAGAAATGGGTACAGTTCATTTGTATTTCGAATCAGCTACAGTGATCCTGACACTCGTTCTTCTGGGCCAGTTGTTGGAAGCTAAGGCACATTCCCAAACCAATAACGCGGTTAAAGAGTTGATGAAACTTGCTCCAAATACAGCAATCAGAATTAATAAAGATGGTTATGAAGAAGAAATCCATCTGGATGAGATCAACGTCGGTGATCATCTAAAAGTGAAACCGGGAGAAAAAATTCCTGTTGATGGAATTCTTATCGAAGGCGAGACTTCTATTGATGAATCTATGATTACCGGAGAGCCTGTGCCAGTAGAAAAATCCAAGGACGATCGGGTTAGTTCAGGGACTATCAATGGGAACAGCAGTTTTATTATGAAAGCTGAGAAAGTCGGGGATGAAACTCTGCTAGCTCAAATTGTGGACATGGTAAATAAAGCAAGCCGAAGCCGGGCTCCTATTCAAAATTTGGCTGATAAAATTTCGAGCTACTTTGTTCCGGCTGTGGTTGTTATTGCAGTAACTACATTTGCAGTTTGGGCGCTATGGGGACCTGAACCAGCTCAGGTCTATGCGTTGGTAAATGCCATTGCAGTTTTGATTATCGCCTGCCCCTGCGCGCTTGGGCTAGCGACACCAATGTCGGTGATGGTTGGTGTTGGTAAAGGGGCTCAGAATGGAATCCTGATCAAAAACGCGGAAGCTCTGGAAAACTTCAACAAAATCGACACACTTATCATCGACAAAACTGGAACGATTACGGAGGGAAAACCTTCCGTTGAAAAAGTATTCCCAATTGGTCAATTCAGGGAAGAAATGATTCTCCAATATATCGCGTCTCTTAACAATGAAAGTGAACATCCTCTGGCTCAGGCCATGGTTATGTATGGAAAGGAAAGAGAAACAGAGTTTCTGAAAGTCACCAATTTTGAATCCATAACAGGAAAAGGTGTTCAGGGAACCATCGATGAAAAAGAAATAAAGCTGGGCAATCAAAAGCTTGTTAATGGAGGAAAAGATGAAGCCGTTGGATATCTAAAATCCGGAAAAACAGTCTCCTGGCTATCAGTTGATGGTGAAGTCGCGGGCTTCGTGGTTATTTCAGATTCAATAAAAGAAAGCAGTAAAAAAGCCATTCATGAACTCCAGAAACTTGGTATTGACGTGGTGATGCTTACCGGTGATAATCCTCAGACCGCGAAAGCTGTAGCCGAAGAAGTAGGCTTGAATTCCTTCAAAGCAGAGTGTATGCCGGAAGACAAAATCAATGAAGTTAAACGGCTTCAACAGGAAGGAAAAAAAGTTGCTATGGCGGGAGACGGAACTAACGACGCCCCTGCCCTTGCTCAGTCTGATATCGGAATAGCGATGGGAACAGGAACGGATGTTGCCATAGAAAGTGCCTCCATCACCCTTGTTAAAGGAGATTTAAGAGGCATTGTAAAAGCATTTCATTTAAGTACAGAAGTATTGAAAAACATAAAACAGAACCTGTTTTTCGCTATGATTTATAACACCGTTGGAATTCCTGTTGCCGCCGGGGTTTTATTCCCTGTTTTCGGAATCTTGCTTTCTCCAATGATTGCCGCTGCGGCTATGAGCTTCAGCTCTGTTTCTGTAATTGGGAATTCATTAAGATTAAGAGCCTCAGAGATTTAGAATGAACTATTTTATCATAAAAATACTTTCACTATCATCTGCAAATGAAAACTAACTCCACATATCGTTTTGTTGCCTCACTACTTTGTGTGTCCATCATTTGTTCTTTTGCTTTTCCAGTCTTTGGAATGGCTGAAATGATTGAACATTGTATGGATTTGCAAAATATGGATACCGAGATGCATTCAGAGACAGATATGAGTATGCATCACCATTCAGCGCAAATGGCAGAACCTTTGCCTATTCCCGATTCAATGGGTCATGGTGAAATGATGGATTGCTGTTCCGATATGCATGATTCCGGAGCTTTACCAATAGCTATTGATCATTGCCAGACCAGCATAGATTGTGATTGCGATGCGACTTATGATGGAGTTTCTCATACTGCTCTTGTTGTCCAGAACTTTAAAATACCTCTGGATAATTCAACTATTATTCTTTCCCATAGTTTTAATTCAACAACAAAAATAACTCCACCTCCTTTGTGGTTTTCGAGCTCCTACTCGCCTCCGTTACTCTTCCTGGCGAATGAGTCTTTTTTGATTTAGAAAGTACTTACAAGGTTTATTCGATAACCCCTCTAAACCATTGCTTTGCAACGTAATATTTTTATAAATCTATATCCTATTTTATGAAACCCTCTTACTTATTGATCGCATTAGCGCTGCTTTCAGGCACAGCAAATGCACAGGAATTAATTCCTGAAATTAAAGGTGACAGTATTATTTATCACATCACCGTTGACTACCAAACCGTTAATTTTACCGGTAAAGATGTTACGGCCATGACTATCAATGGCGGAATTCCCGGACCAACACTTCGTTTTAAAGAAGGGAAACATGCCGTTATTAAGGTTACTAATAACATGAATGTTGAGACGTCTATGCATTGGCATGGGCTTCTACTCCCAAATTACATGGATGGCATTGCGTACTTAACCTCTCCGCCTATCAAGCCGGGAACAAGTTTTACTTTTGATTTTCCACTCATTCACTCAGGCACATACTGGTACCATTCACATACGGGTTTACAGGAACAAAGAGGAATTTACGGAAGCATTATTATTGAGCCTGAGGAACAAACGCTGGATTACGACCACGATTTAATCCTAATGGTTTCAGACTGGACGAATGATAATCCAAATCATGTAATGAAAAATCTGAGAAGACATAATGAATGGTACGGCGTTAAAATTGGAAGCGCTCCTTCTCTGTTCAAATCTATCCAAAAAGGCACATTAAAATCCCAGCTTAAATTGTGGAGTCTGAAGATGCCCGGTATGCATATCTCAGATATTCCTTATGATGCATTTTTTATAAACGGTAAAGAGGAAATCGAATACAGTGAATTTAAACCCGGTGAAAAAGTCCGGGTAAGAGTGATTAACGCAGGTGCTTCAACTTATTTCTGGCTCAACATAGGTGGCGGACATTTAAATATCGTTTCAGCAGACGGTATGGATGTTCAACCAACCCATACTTCTAAAGTTTTAATTGGTAATGCAGAGACTTATGACTTCATCGTAGAAATTCAGGAAGGCAAAAGCTTGGAATTCAGAGCAACTGCACAGGATGTTACCGGCTATGCTTCTGCCTTTTTGGGAAGCGGCGAAAAAGTGTATGTAGAGAGTATCCCATTTCCTGATTACCAGGAAATGGGTAAACGCATGGCTGAGATGCATGGCAATAGTGATCATGATATGTCACTGAACGCTGAGGAATCCGGTATAATGTCTGCAATTGATCATTCCAAGATGAATATGAATGACATGGATCATGAAATGATGGATCACAGTGAGCATACAAATCATAATATGCATCAACATCACTCTATGGAAGAAGAGAAAAAAGCTGATGAACATGAGGGACATGAAATGAGCTCAATGACTACTGATTCTGAACCCGAGATGACAATGGATCACTCTAACCATAATATGAATGCTGATCCTACTGCTCCAATGGATATGTGGAATGTTGGATATAGTAACTCGATACTTAAATCAAAGGAAAAATCTACCATTCATTCAGCAGATTCGCTCCGGAGTCTCACATTTAATCTTACGGGTAATATGTGGCGATACACCTGGAGTATTAATGGAAAAGAGCTTTCCGCTTCTGATAAGATCAGGATTAAAAAAGGGGAAGTCGTTCAAATTACCTTAAACAATACAACTATGATGCATCACCCAATGCATCTCCACGGACACTTCTTTAGAGTGCTTAATGGACAGGGGGAATATTCTCCGCTTAAACATACGGTAGATGTTCCTCCCATGAGTCGTGTTACTATTGAGTTTGAAGCGAACGAAGAGAAAGATTGGTTTTTTCACTGTCATATTCTCTATCACATGAAAACAGGAATGGCCAGAGTAATTAGTTATGAGGGAAGCGAACGTGACTCTAGATTAGAGCCCTATCCATATAAGATGATTAATATGATGGATAAAAAATGGTACACCTGGGGTACTTTTAATGGTGCAAGTCAATTTACCAGCCTTGATCTCGTGCACTCTAACACAAATAACCAGTTCACTCTTATGGCTGAATATGGTTGGAATGAAAACTACGAATTCACTTTTGATTATGAACGATTTACAGGAGAGTACTTTCGGGTATTTGGTGGGTTAAAATCAGAAAACGAAGCAAAAAATGCTTTCAAAGATCATGACTTTGTAGCTAGAGGCGGATTCAAATATTTACTATGGTATATAATGGATACGCAGCTAAGCATTGATCATAAATTACGACCTGAGCTGGAACTAGATACACATGTACCTCTCACCCAGCGACTTATATTAAACGGGCATTTTGAAGGGAAAACCAACTTTGGAATTATTGAAGAACCTCATTCAGGAGATATTGAATTCGAAGTAACATTTAATGCAGGACTTGAATACCTGTTGAATAAAAACTTTTCTCTGATTGGAAGTTACGATAATCGGTTTGGAGCAGGTGGCGGACTCAGCTGGAGATTTTAACTTGTCATAACATTTATGGAAAATTCATAATTCTTGATTACACTTACTTATGACCACTAAACAAAAAGTATTCAGGTTACTGGGAGTATGCATTCTGTGTATCGGGATTTTAACCGGAATTGTTTTACTGGTTCAATATTTCACTAATTAAAAGAGGTTATTATGAAAAAGAACATGGGCTCAGCTGACCGCGTAATCAGAGTACTTATAGCTTTGATTATCGCTACACTTTATTTCATGGAAGTTATTTCCGGAACCGTAGCAATCGTATTACTCATACTTGCTGCAGTTTTTATTTTAACAAGCTTGGTAAGCACCTGTCCGCTTTATATGCCATTTGGTTTAAGTACGTGTAAAACTGAGAAAGCGGATTCCTAGCAACTTTTCTTTTATAGAGTCATCCTGAGTATATCAGGAATTTATAGTGTCTTTGCGAGCAGAGCGAAGCAATCTCAAAATATATGGCAATGTTCCCGAGATTGCTTCGTCGATGTTGAAATAGACTTTTTTATCAGCCTATACTCCTCGCAAAGACTTTCTAAATATTAATGGATGACAGGGATTGTTTACTAAATTTTCCTAATCACATTCACACCATCGCGTATAGGTAACAGTACCTGTTCTACCCTTTCGTCTTCAGCAACAAATTTATTAAACTCAGTTATCGCTTTGGCTTTGTGATCCTCGGGATTGAGTACCGTTCCATCCCAAAGTACATTGTCTGCAATGATAAGCCCCCCTGTTTTAAGCTTGGGTAGAATTTTTTCGTAATAGAAACTATATCTGAGCTTATCTCCATCCAGATAAACCAAATCAAACTCTCCTTCGATCAAATCAATCGTTTTCTGTGCGTTCCCTTTAATCATGGTGATCTTATGTCCTACCTTCGAATCACTAAAATGATATTGCGCGATTTCCTGATATCTCAGGTTCATTTCCAAAGTAATCACCTCACCATCATAGGGTAACGCTTCTGCCATCATAATTGCTGAATAGCCAGTAAAAGTCCCAACTTCAAGTACTCGCTTAGCTCCTGAAATTTTGATCAGCATTTTTAGTAACTGCCCTACTACTCTCCCACTCAGCATATCGATGTATTCAAGCTGTTCATTGCTTGAATTAACGAGCCGGTTTATTTCTTCCGATTCCGGAGTAGTATGAATTTCGGAATACCGGTTTATGGTTTCATCCGTAATTTGGACAACCGGTTTGCCTCTGTGTTTTTTCATGATTGTAAGATAAGAATGCAAACCCTATCATCACTAAAAAAAGAATACTTGGACTTCATCCCCGCAAAAGAATCGAAATTATTAATCTGGTTTTTTGACTGGTATACCCGCTTTCTTGTCTGGAGGAGATTCAGAAAGGTTTTTGTTGATCAAAAGTATTTTCCTGTTAAAAATTCTCGAACCGTTTATTTTATAAATCATAATTACTGGTGGGATGGGCTTCTCCCATTGTACCTGAACCGAAAGCTGTTCAAACAAAAAGCCCGAGCGCTGATGGAAACAAACAAATGCGCCAATATCCTTTTTTTTCCAGGATTGGAGCTTTTTCAATTAACCTGGAGAACCCTCGCTCATCAATTAAATCATTGAGATATGCCGTCGATTCTATGGAAAGAGAGAACTCGTGTCTTTTTATCTATCCTGAAGGAAAACTGACTTCTATTTCTGATTCAAAACCCGTTTTCAAAGAAGGACTTTCCTGGCTGTGTCAAAAAATGGAACAAGTCGATTTTGTACCAGTGGCGTTCTATATCGATCATTCTAAATCAAATAAGCCTGATCTTTATATCTCCATCGGAGAAGTCGTTAATCGTGATTCGTTAATGGAAAAGCATAAGCTAAATAGTGTTTTCGAAGAATCTACCTACAAACTTTTAGCCAATATTAAGTCGGGTCTTCCCGATTCAACGATTAAAGATTAACGATTAACCATTAACGAATTCACCACGTCCACTCGTAGAGCATTTTAGAACGTTGAACCCAATGCGATTTTTGATTCAGAAAACGCAGTCTCATTCGCACCATCCACCAATACTTTTCTTCATAAATCTGAGCTGGTTTGATGTACTCAGAAATTCCGCTTGTTTCCATCCTACTTCCACTATATTGAAGCACAGCATCGCTTAAAAAACGCTGATAAAAAGGTCCGTTGTCAACCAAAGATGTTAGCTGAATAGATACTCTTGATTTCTCAGAAATCAACTCCAGTTTTCTGGCAGAGTTTAACCCATATCGGTTCTTTTGAAAATCAGAAAGATTTATTTCATCAAAAGAATCCAGTAATTCTCCTGAATCTTTAGCAATTAACCAGGCTTCGTGCTGCTCGCTCCCATCAAGACCATTCATTACATAATAAATCAACGTTGAGTCTTTGAAATGGAGTCTCCCCCAGTACCAGTCTTCAAAGCTCTTTTTCATGGGTTCATAGCCTGTATTATGATCATGGTATCCCGTACCGCTAAACAAAACATTAAAATCGTTGCTTTTTCCTTTGATTGAAATGGAACCATTCACCTGAGCCTGGGGCTGTAATAGATTCCAAAAATGTTTTTCACCACTGGCTTGATGTTCAATGACTCTCTCAGGTATAATCGGTGAAGTGAATTTAAGCTTAGAATTTATCGAATGACCAGATTCCAGTGTTTGAGCCAATAATAACTCATACACTACTTCAGATTCTGACACCGTTCTTTTAAAAAAATTACTCCCTATTGAGCAGGTTCCTTCCTCATCATTCCAGTTCAGTCTTCCCTCCTGATATTCAATAAAACTATAATACTCCGGCTTGCCATTTTTATAAACAGAAATGCTTATTGCCGGGAATTGATCTGGTTTAGCCGCTTCTCCAGCTTTGATATATTCAGGAGAAAAAGGATTCCCCTGAAAGAAAATAACAACGAAACTCCATTTCTTATCCATACTGATTGCATCAAAATACCACCACTCATAACCTTGTGGAGGTTTTTTGGGATCAAAATGTTCATCTTCGAGTTTAGTTGAAATGTTCATACACAAATAAACGGTTACTTATTGTGTTCGTCAACTATTGGTTTACTACCTTTCGTTCATATGATCTACTTACTCTTTTTTGCTCTTATTTTTTTACTCGCTACTTCTGCGGTATTGATCAGGAATTTATTTGAGTTTAAGTCTTTGAGAGAAGTCGAACCGATTGCCGATAGCAATGCTCCTTTTGTGAGCATCTGCATACCTGCCAGAAATGAGGAAGCTGTAATCGAACGATGCGTGACGAGTGCCTTAAAACAGGATTACACGCCTTTTGAAGTTCTGGTTCTGGATGATAATTCAACTGATCGTACGACAGAAATTCTGGAAGAATTATCAGGAATAATCACAAACCTTAAACATCTAAAGGGCAAGCCAAAACCGGAAGACTGGCTGGGCAAACCCTGGGCTTGTCATCAATTATCTCAGGAAGCAGGAGGACAATTTCTGGTGTTTATCGATGCGGATGTTTGGCTTGAACCGGATGTACTTGCAAAAACAGTCTCCCGGTTACAGCATAAAGACGCAATTACGGTGTGGCCACAGCAACAGCTGAAAAGCTTCTGGGAAAACATGGTCATTCCCATGTTCAATTATGCGCTCTATACCCTTCTCCCAGCCATATATGTGGAACGCCCTCCAAGATGGATGCCTTCATTCCTGAAACCAAAACTATCCGATAAATTTATAGCAGGATGCGGCCAGTTTCTGGCATTCCGCCGATCAACTTATAACGAGATAGGCGGGCATGAATCTGTTAAATCAGAAGTAGTTGAAGACATGGAAATTGCAAGGAGAATCAAAACAGCAGGATATCTTTTTCAACTATTGGATGGCGTTGGCACCGTTCACTGTAGAATGTACACGTCTCATGCAGAAGTTTGGAATGGATTTAAAAAGAATTTCCTGGCAGGGTTCACTAATGTTTTCGAATTCGTAATGATGGGGATTCTGCATATCATCGTTTTTCTAATCCCGGTTTATGCTTTAGTAAATGGGTTCATAGAAAAGGACTGGTTGGTGGCCATTCTTTCCGCCTCTGTTTTATTAATTATCATTACTCAAAGAATAATCCTTTCAAGAGTTTTAAAATACAACCTGCTCTATTCCTTCCTCCACCCTATCTCGGTACTTTGGTTTCAGGTTCTTGGGGTGGTTTCAATTGTAAATAAGATTTTCGGAATTAAATCATCGTGGAAAGGAAGAGAAGTCTGAAAACTCGTAAAAATTACTTAGAACAGGTTTCATTTTGTTTGTCAGTTAAACATATTGCAGCCAATGAAAAAACTGATTGAGAAATATCTGAAATATCTTCAGGTTGAACGAAATTCCTCCCCTCATACTATTATTTCGTACGAAAACGACTTAACTACTTTTCTCAATTTTTGTGCTTCTCAATTTGAATCTGACCCTGAACAAGTTGATGTTCAACTCATTACAAGATTAATTATTCGCCTCTGGCTTGGTGAGTTATCTGACAGCGGACTTTCCAAAAGTTCCATCGCCCGGAAAGTAGCGGCATTGCGTTCTTTTTTTAAATATGCATTCAAACGTGGATATATCACTAAGAATCCTGCTCACCTGTTGGTTGTTCCCAAAAAAGATAAAACATTGCCCAAAACAGTGACCTCCGAAGATATGGAGCGGATGCTGGAAAATGTAAATATCGAACATACACGTGGCCTTCAGGACAGAGCAATTCTTGAGGTGTTTTACGGAACCGGAATTCGTGTAAGTGAATTAGTTGGGCTTAATCTTACTGATGTGGATTTAAGATCGGGTCAGATCACAGTTCAGGGTAAAGGAAATAAAGAACGAATTGTACCCTTAGGTAATACTGCAAGAGATATATTGAAAGACTTCATGAGTAAAAGAAAAGAACTTTATGGATCAAGAACTGACTCAGATGCCCGGAAAGCGTTGTTTCTTGCAGCTAGCGGTCAGCGTGCTTATGTGAGAGCTGTTCGATATATGGTTGAAAAGTATTTGACTAGAGAAAGCGAGGTCACTCAGAAAAGCCCCCATGTTTTACGACATAGTTTTGCCACCCACATGTTGAATAACGGAGCCGATATTCGTTTAATTAAAGAGTTTTTAGGCCATGCTAACTTAGCGGCCACCCAGGTTTATACACACACAAGTGTAGAACGGCTAAAAAATGTGTACGAACAAGCACATCCAAGAGCAAAATCATAAACAGAAAAAAAGGAATAACGACTATGAACATCAGATTTACAGCACGCCACTTCGATGCAAGCGCAAACCTTAAAGCATACAGTGAAGATGCTGTTTCAAAGTTACAGCAGTTTTATGATCGCATTGTAAGTTGCAGCATCATTTTGGAGCCTCACGCGGACAATGACAATCCCCAACAAGCGGAAATCATTGTTCAGATTCCTAATAAAACACTGAAAGCTACTGAAGTAGCACCGAAATACGAGCAGGCCATATTAGCTGCTGTGGAAAATCTATCGAGACAATTAAAGCGCTACAAAGAAAAGAAATTCACAACTCATTAATAGACCATGCCATTTTCCCCTCAACCTGCAATTCCTATTAAAGACAAGATTAGCGTAAGTTATCTTGTAGATCGATTAAGGGAGCGTGTCCATATCAATCTTGTTGCTTGTGCAGCAGGAGATTGCGGTGATCACCGGTTTGTAACCGAAGCTGATTTAAACAGACCCGGTCTTGCACTTACAGGCTACCTGGAGCTTTTTACATATCAAAGAATTCAGGTTATTGGAAATACAGAAACCCAATATCTGGAACATCTTTCGGAAGACGAGCAAAAGAAAGCTTTTAGAAACTTAACCAAGTATCAAATCCCTGTTATTTTTCTTACAGACGGAAACTCGCTCCCCCAATACTTGCTCGACCTGGCTGAAGAAGTAGGTATTCCAATCTATATGACTCCTTATGAAACTACCCGTTTTATGTTTCTTCTTCGTGATTTTCTGGATGATCAGTTTGCTCTTCAGACAATGATACACGGAGCAATGGTGGATGTATATGGGATAGGAATCCTGATTGCTGGCAAATCAGGCATTGGAAAAAGTGAAGTTGCACTTGATCTTGTTGAACGAGGTCACCGCCTTGTAGCTGATGATGTGGTAATGCTTACCAAAAAAAGCAGTGTCTTAATGGCCTCAGCTACCCAGATGAGTAAACACTTTATGGAAATACGTGGATTAGGGATTGTAGATGTTATGTCTATGTTCGGAATCCGCTCGGTACGCTATCAGAAAAGGCTTGAAGTTGTTGTGGAACTTACTTTGTGGGATGACGCTTCCGAAGTTAACCGAACGGGACTTGATCATGATACTGTGAATATCATGAATCTGGAGATTCCATATATCACCCTACCAATTACTCCTGGAAAAAACATCACTGTAATAGCAGAGGTAATTGCAATGAATCACTTACTTAAACATTATGGCTATGATGCTGCCAAAGCGTTTCAGGATAAGATTCAATCAAGTATCGCTGAAAAAACCAAAAGTAAAGATCACACGATGCAACGTGCAATTGAATACTTCGAAGGTGATATTGAGTAACATTAGAGTTTAGGAATACTCTTTGAAGAACTCCGGGGAGTTACTAACTTATGCGAGTTTGAAAAAAACCAACCTATGTCTTTAAAAAATCACTACTACTACGACGAGTCGTCCTGTGAATTTATACCGATTACCTACCATCGTAAAGAACAGGTTATCTACAACTTAGCAATATGGATTTTGACCGGTGTTGTGTTTGCAGGCATTGGAATCATACTACTTTCAACCAAGATTGGGTCTCCTGCTGAGCTAGCATTACAAGCTGAAAATGAAGCTTTGTACGCACAACTTGAAAGCACAAAGCAAGCAATTACCAGCCTCGACCTACAACTAGAGGACATTGCTGCCCGTGATAATGAAGTTTATCGTTCTATTTTGGGATTGGATGAAATTACCATTGAAGAACGCCAGGCCGGTATTGGTGGTACCGACCCTTATGAGGAATTTGACATCTTTGAAGAGTCCACTGCATATCTTTTAAAATGGACTGCCTCACGAATTGATAATCTTGAGCGAAAGATCGGGATCCAAAATCTCAGTTTCGAGGAAATAAAGAATCAGTATAACAATAACAAAGAAAAACTAACTCACATCCCAGCTATCAAGCCCAGCAGTGGAATTTTGTTAAGTGGTTATGGATTACGATATCATCCTATACTTCAGTATAGCCGACCACATAATGGAGTAGATTTCAGAGCCGACATCGGGTCTCCGGTTTATGCTACAGGTGATGGTGTAGTTAAGTATGCGGGAAGAAAAGGGAATCTAGGAAAAATCGTGGTTATCGACCATGGCTTTGGATTTGAAACGTTATACGCTCATTTGTCTGCCTTCAGTTCTGATATAAAATCGGGGACCAAGGTATTACGAGGGCAGGAAATTGCAAAATCAGGTAACACTGGGTTGGTTGAAGGACCGCACCTCCATTATGAAGTACATCTTAATAAACGGGCGGTTGACCCTCTCTTCTATCTGTTTGCCGATACTTCCCCGGAGGAATACATGATGTTTCGTCAGATATCGGAAACCAATTCAAATTCACTCGACTAATTTTTAACCCCAATTAACTGGGGTTTTTTATTTCAATTATTTTCAACTTAGGGACGAACTTTTCTTTAAAATTGATCCGAACTTAAATTGAATTACATGAAAAAAATCCTGTCTGGCTTATCCGTTCTTCTTATAAGCACTTCATCCTTCGCACAAAATCCAATACCTGATTCCTTTGAGAATGAAGTGCAATCGATCATTCAAGCTGCAATGAGTTCTGATAATGGCTGGGAAAGACTTACTTACATGGGAGATGCCTTCGGTCCCAGATTCAGTGGTTCTGAAAATCTTGAAAACGCCATTGATTGGATTGTCGAAGAAATGAAAAAAGACGGTTTTGACCGCGTGTGGACCCAACCAGTAAAAGTACCCCACTGGGTTCGTGGAAAAGAATCAGCTACACTTAATATCCCCATCAAAAGAAATTTACCGATGTTAGGCCTTGGGGGTAGTATTGGAACTCCTAAAGAAGGCATCACTGCCGAAGTATTAGTGGTTAAAAGCTTTGAAGAACTAGAGCAAAGAAGTGATGAAGCCAAAGGTAAAATTGTTTTATTTAATGCCGAATTCACAACCTATGGTCAAACGGTTACTTATCGAGTGAATGGAGCCTCGGAAGCAGCCAAACATGGCGCTATTGCCAGCCTGATAGCCTCAGTTGCTTCCTATTCCATGCAAACGCCTCACACAGGGGTAATGCGCTATCAGGAAGGCATCGATAAAATTCCACATGCTGCAATTACAGTTGAGGATGCTCTACTAATGCAACGCCTCGCTGATCGTGGTGAAAAGCTGGAAGTAACCCTTAAGATGGAAGCCGAAACACTTCCGGATGCTGATTCCAGAAATGTAATGGCTGAAATAACCGGATCTCAATTCCCTGATGAAATCATTGTTCTGGGTGGACATATTGATTCGTGGGATGTTGGTACTGGAATGATGGATGATGGAGGTGGATGTGTGGCTGCCTGGGAAGCCTTAAGGTTGATCAAAGAATCAGGATTAACTCCTAAACGTACCATCCGTGTTGTGCTTTGGACGAATGAAGAAAATGGTCTGGTAGGCGCTAATGAATATCGTCGATGGGTTGAAGAAGATGAGAAATCACTGGATAATCACATTCTTGCTATGGAATCAGATGCAGGGGTATTTGATCCGATTGGTTTTGGGTTTTCAGGAAGCGATGAAGCTTTTGAAATCCTTGTGGAAATAGGTTCTCATTTAGAAGAAATTGAATCAGGAGAAGTAACCAAAGGTGGCGGCGGTGCTGATATCGGTCCACTTATGCGTGGTGGTGTTCCTGGAATGGGGCTCCGTGTAAATGGTGAAAAATACTTTTGGTATCACCATACAGATGCAGACACCATTGATAAGCTGAATATTGAAGATTTCAATGAATGTGTAGCCACAATGGCTGCATTCGCTTACGGCGTTGCCGATTTGAATATTCGTTTACCTCGTTAGTTTATTTGCTCGCTTAAAAACTTCTCGATAAGCTTTTCGGAAGCTTTGATTGTTTTTTTGAGCCAAAGTAGAGACAGATCTTTCTGATATTCTTCATCAAGATGCCAATTAAGGTCTGATTTTCTAAGTCGGGTCGTCAAATCATACAGGCAGATTGCTGCACTTACCGAAATATTGAAACTCTCACTGAATCCATGCATGGGGATTTTAACAAATCCATCGGCCTGTTCCATTACTTCATCACTCACCCCTTCTCTTTCTGTACCAAAAACTAAAGCCAGTTTTTGGTCGATTGGTAGCTCACTTAAGTTTTGATCCTGCTCGTGCGGTGTCGTTGCAATGATCTTATACCCTTCTTGCCGTAGTGAATCAAAACAAGCAGAGACGTTTTCCTTGTCCGGGTCATTATATTTTTTCAGGGTAAGCCACTGATGTGCTCCGATCGAAACTGTTCTTTCGGATCCAAAAACTGTTCTGTTTTCAATGATGTGAATATCCTGAATTCCAAAACCATCACAGCTTCTTAACACCGCATTTGCATTATGTGGTTTGTGAAGATCTTCTAGTACTACAGTTAGATGGTTAGTACGGTTCGAAAGCACTTTCTGAATAGTTTCCCAGCGAGACTCAGTAGTGAAGCCTTTCAGATATTCAATAAGTTGATCTCGTATTTTTGAATCCATGTCAAAAAAAAGGCCGTCATGAGACAGCCTTTTAGTAAAATCAGTTTAAAATCATTCGCACCGGAATGTAAATCCTTTCTTTCGAATCGTCTCTATGTAATCAACTTCAGAGTACTCGCGGATTTTCTTTCTCAGATAACTGATATACACATTAATATAGTTGGTCTGAGTATCAAAGTGGATATCCCACACTTTCTCAGCAAGTTCTTCCTGGGTGATAATCTTATTCTTGTTCTTAAGAAAGTACACCAATAGGTTAAACTCGTTATTGGTAAGCTGAACTTTTTCGTTATTGATAGAAAATTCTCGTTTTAAAAGATCTACCTTCAATTCTCCACATGAAAGAAGCTGATCGGTAGCAGATTCGGTTCTTCGCTGGATGGCTTCCATTCGAGCGATAAGTTCTTCGGTGTTGAATGGCTTAGTTAGGTAATCATCCGCCCCAACCTTCAGGCATTTTACCTTTACATCGGTTTCCTGCTCACCGAAAAGAATAAGAACCGGAGTGGTTATATTTTTATCCCGTATATTTTTACAAACCTCGTAGCCATCTCCATCCGGCAATCCTAAATCGAGAATAATCATATCAAATTCCCCCTCAATTGCTGCTTTCTCTCCGGTTGCTGCAGTATCTTCAGCATGAACGGAATTCCCGTTATGTTCAAGAACCGCCTTCACCAGTGTCCGAACTGAGGGATCGTCTTCTACAACTAATATATTCATTCGCTAAATCCTAAAACTTGGTAAGTTAGTTTGCAGTAATCGTACGCATTTATTGGCTTCCAATCAATATGTATATTAGTAAAAATTAACAAACATTAGAAACAAGTTCGCTTTAAAGTTTTTGAATCAACTTTTTTGACACAAATCGGACTTTGAGTTAATTCTCTCATTGGGTTTTGAAATGATTCCTCTTACTTTCCTGACATTGTAATAAATCAAATATCTACTACATGAGCGTTGTTAAGCATACCTGGACCAAAGAAGAAATCACTGAAATTTATAACACTCCTTTGATGGAGTTGATTTACAAAGCTCAAACAGTACATCGAGAGTTTCATGAAACAGGTGAAGTCCAGGTTTGTACGCTTCTTTCTATAAAAACCGGAGGTTGTTCCGAGGATTGCTCCTACTGCCCTCAATCAGCTCGTTACAATACAGGTGTGAATAATGAAAAGCTGATGCCTAAGGAAATGATTTTAGCAGCAGCAGAGCGCGCGAAAGAAGCTGGAAGCACTCGTTTTTGTATGGGTGCAGCATGGAGGAGTGCCCGACAAAACAAAGATTTTGATGAAGTTCTCGATGTGGTTTCCGGTGTGGCTGACTTAGGCCTGGAAGTGTGCGCTACCTTAGGAATGCTTACCGATGATCAGGCAGCCAAGCTTAAAGAAGCTGGACTGTATGCATATAACCATAACCTCGACAGTAGCGAAGATTTCTACAAAAAGATTATTACGACCCGTACGTATGATGACCGCCTTGATACGATCAAAAAAGTTCAGGATAACAATATTTCTGTTTGCTCCGGTGGAATTATCGGTATGGGTGAAACGCATGAAGATCGTATCGGCCTCCTCTATACCCTTTCTAACTTAGACCCACATCCGGAATCGGTTCCAGTTAACGCGTTGATTGCTGTCGATGGAACTCCGATGGAAGGTCAACCCAAAGTTCCAAGCTGGGATATGGCTCGTATGATTGCCACTGCCCGAATTCTGATGCCGGAATCAATGGTTCGTCTTTCTGCCGGACGAGTTCGTATGAATTTTGAGGAGCAAGCGCTTTGCTTTATGGCGGGAGCTAACTCCATCTTTACCGGTGAGAAGCTCCTTACCACCGATAACAATGCCTTAGACGAAGACATGCACATGTTTGAGCTATTCGGCCTTAAAGCCCGCCCCGCCTACAAAAATGCTAAACCGGAGCATGTGCCCCAGGTGGTATGATTTCAAAAAAATATATATTCATTGTTGGTATAGCTGTTTTTGCTTTTTTTTGTAAAAAGGCACCAACATTCGAACCTGTTAACGAATTAGATCCTATTTCAGATGGTTTTCAATTGCCTATACCAAATCAACTAACAGTTAATATTGTTAATTATGATGCAGTAAAATTGGAATGGGATATCAGTAACTATAAGGATTTTTTAGTCGATGATGATTTAAAGTTTGAAATACAAAGATCAACAATAGATGATACCTTTAAAACAATTAAAACTGTAGACTTTGCATCTACAGTTATAGACTCATTCCCTTTTGTTCCTGATTTAAATTATTTATATAGGCTCAGAGCAGTTAAAAAAGAAAAGAAAAGTGAATTCATAAATTCAAGTCCCCTTTCGTACTCTCTCAATGCACCTGCCAATATTACTATATTTGGAATAGATAAAAATAATGCCCAAATAAAATGGGAAAATACCAATAGCTTAAAAACTGACTATTTAATTGAGTTTAAAAAACAATCCGAAGATAATTATCAAAGTATTTTCCAAACTCGAAACAAAACAGAAACAGAATTAACTAATCTTGATTCTGATTCTGATTACGAAATAAAAATTTCATCTATTATACCTTCTTTCCAATCTCCATCAAGTGAAGTTGTTTTAATCAGGTATAGTAATTCTTTGAGAAAAAATACAGAGTTTATTTACCAACCCTCTTATATTTCGGCAAGAAGAATCACATATTCTCAGAATGGAGAAAGAGTCATTGTTGGGACAGATCAAGGAGAGATTCATCTTTTTCTAAGCAATGATCTATCACTTGGTCCAATTAGTAAATTCGAGACTGGAACCAACTTCATATACTTTGTAGGAAGTATTAACAACAGTACAGAAATAATAGCTATAGATGAAAGCGATACCTTTTATATTTTTGATGAAAATCTAATTTTAAAAGAAAAACGATACTTTAAATCAACACATTTTAGTGGCTCTCTTAAAGAAGAAACTAATAATAATATTATAGTTTTCAGTACTTATGGACAAGAAAAATTATATTTCTACTCAATTGAACAATCTGAAATTGTGGATAGCCTTAGCTTTATAAATCAAAGTGGTGAGCCAAGAGCAAAATTTTCGAAAGATGGATCAAGATTGATTACTGTTCATGGTAAAAATTTAGATTTAAGAAGTTACCCGGAACTTGAAATTTTAAGTTCATATGTTTTACCTGATCTTAGCCGTATATATGGATTTAGCTTTATTGAAGAAACAAATTATATAATGATATCAGGAGGAGGGTTTTTCTGGCTACTACAGTATAATCAAGAAAATAAAATGAATTCAGTTTATTCTTCTGAAGTTAACTTTGCCTTTAATAATGGTATCTATTCGTTTCGAAAAGATGGGTTAGCTTTTTTAGGAAATGATGGGTCTCACCAATCTATTAATATTTTTGATACTAAATTTAAATCGAGAGGATTTGTTTATAACAAACATGACAATGACTCACGATATTCTAATTATTTCGATGAACATCCTATTATGGAGAATACTTTCATTGAAAGTGGTGCTGACAATTATCTTACAGAATGGACTTTCAGGCCTAACTGGAACAGAATGGATAATAATTAGAAGGATTAAAAGTTTTTACGATTTCTCACTCGCCTATCTTCTCCCTAATTCATAAAAGGTGTTTAACCCTTTTCCTCTCGTTGTAGCTTTGCTGCGTAATGTATTCCCAGTAGCTCCAGCTTCTATTGAGGCAGAGCCTCAAAATGGCATTCTGAATAAGAATAATAGGAACTTTGTAAAAGTATCACTCCCTACAGATGCTGAAATGAATTCAGCATGACAATTAATAAGTCTCGCACCTATATAGCTCCTTCATTCAAACTTCATAGATGTTTTGTAAGTCAAAGTAATCTCTAACAACACAGGAGGTCCAAATGACTTATGAAACGTTGTTCGATTTCTTTCTTTGGAATACCGTATTTAACGTAATCGTTCTGGCCTGGTGGTCGGCATGGATTATGGGTGCGAGTAATTTCGTGTACAAAATCCACTCCAAGTGGTTCGAAATGCCGCGGGAGGATTTTAATAAGCTGCATTATGTAGCACTAGCTTTCTACAAGCTTATGATTATTCTATTTAATCTTGTTCCACTTCTTGTACTTTGGAAAATGGGAGGATTTTAGGTTTCCGACTGCACTTGAAATGAAAAATATTCGGTCACCCCGAACCTGTCTGCCGATAGGCTAGCTTGTTTCAGGGTGACCTTATCCTAATTCTTAACCTGCCTGACGGCAGTCAGGTTGAATTATTCCCACTTCAACTACTTTACTTCCCAGGTTTCGGGTCCTCGAAGTAGTGCATCCAGATCAGCTTCGCCTTGTGTGTCTTTTGCATGTTGAACCTGAGCTAATACGCCTTCATCATAGCAAGGGCGATCAACCGCATACAAAACCCCAAACGGTCGTGGAAATTGAACTCCTTCCCCATTTGCGGGGTGTTCAAAGAATTTAGACAACAAATGAGCTTTGGTAGAATCCTGCTCATCATGAACCCACAAATCATCTTTCGAAAAATTATCTCCCAATTGCACAACTTCCGGTTTTAATCCATCCAGGCGAACTCCTTTGTCATTATCAGCCCCAAATACTAACGGCTGACCATGCTCGAGATATATTGCCTCTTGTGGACGGGTTTTCTTATCGGTAAACAACTCGAAGGCTCCATCATTAAACACTATGCAATTCTGGTAGATTTCCAGCATGGAAGTGCCTTGGTGTTTATGACTTCGAAGAATCATGTCCTTTAAATGCTTAGGATCACGATCCATTGCTCGGGCAACAAAACTTCCGTCTGCTCCTAAACTCAGTGCCAGTGGATTAAATGGGTTATCAATAGAGCCATAAGGCGTTGATTTGGTAACCATCCCTTTTGGCGATGCAGGAGAGTACTGTCCTTTGGTAAGTCCGTAAATCTCATTATTGAACAGCAACAGGTTTACATTCACATTACGACGAAGCAACTGGGTAAAATGATTTGCACCAATCGACAGCGAATCTCCATCTCCGGTAATAATCCAAACCGTAAGATCCGGACGGGAGGTTTTTAGTCCAGTAGCGATAGCAGGAGCCCGTCCATGAATAGAATGCATCCCAAAAGTATCCATATAATATGGAAAACGGGAAGAACACCCGATTCCGGAAATAAATACAATATCCTTTTTAGCAATTCCCAACTCAGGCATCGCGTTTTGAACTTGTTTCAGGATGGTGTAATCTCCGCAACCCGGACACCAGCGCACATCCTGATCGGATGAAAAATCTTTAGAAGAGTAAGCCGGAAGATTCGCTAAATCCGCTTCGTGTTCTTTTACAAATTTATCAACTAGAGTTTGTACTGACATAATAGTTCGATTAAGATTTTACTACTGTTTCTTCCCCAACAACTTCCAGGATAGCTTCTTTCAATTCAGAAACTCCAAAGGGTCTTCCTTTTACTTTATTGATTGGTTTCGCAGGTATTAAAAACTCTGATCTGATTAACCTAACCAATTGCCCATCATTGATTTCAGGGACAATAATCTGCTTAAATCCTTTAAGCAATTTTTTCATGTTTCTTGGGAATGGATTGATATACCTCAGGTGTGCATGTGAGATATCCATCCCTTCTTTTCTGAGTTGATGAACCACCGTTTTGATGGATCCGTAAGTTCCACCCCAACCTAACACCAGAGTATCGCCGGTTTCATTGCCTTGATCAATGTCCTGCTCAGGAATGTTATTAGCAACCAGGTCCCGCTTATCCCGACGAATATTTGTCATCTTCTGATGATTATCCGGATCGTACGATACATTGCCTGTAATATCTTCTTTCTCCAAACCACCTACGCGGTGTTCAATTCCCTGGGTTCCAGGAATTGCCCATTTACGCACCAGGCGATCATCTCTTCTATATGGCATAAAAGGTTCATCCTCAGGATGACGTGGTTTTTCAAATTCTACCATAATATCAGCCAGTTCACTTTCTTTCGGGAATTTCCAGGGTTCTGAACCATTGGCTATATACCCATCCGATAAAAAGATAACTGGTGTCATGTGCTCCAGAGAAATTCGAACGGCCTCGAAAGCCATTTCGAAACAATCTGCAGGAGATTTAGGAGCAACAACTAACAAAGGACTTTCTCCATTTCTACCATAAACGGCCTGCATTAAATCTGCCTGTTCGGTTTTAGTTGGCATCCCGGTTGAAGGCCCCGCACGTTGAATATTCAACACAACCAAAGGAAGTTCTAACATAACTGCAAGCCCGATGGCTTCTCCTTTCAACGCGATTCCCGGTCCGGAAGAACTGGTTACCCCAATACTACCACCGAAAGAAGCTCCAATCGCTGAAGCACATGCAGCAATTTCATCTTCAGCCTGAAAAGTGGTAATTCCAAACTTTTTGTATTTGGCAAGTCCGTGCAGAACGTCTGATGCAGGTGTAATCGGATATGTTCCTAAGAACATTGGCATATTTGCTTTTCGGGCAGCCGCGACTAATCCAAGTACCAAAGCCTCATTTCCGGTTATATTCCGATAGGTGCCCGGCTCCAGATCTGCCTGTTCTACCGTAATGCGCGAATTAAAAATCTCTGCAGTTTCCCCATAGAAATAGCCTGCTTTTAATACTCTGATATTCGCTTCTGCAATTTCCGGATTTTTCTTTCCGAATTTAAGATTCAGAAAATCAATGGTGGAATCCATTGGCCTGCTGTACATCCAGTACAACATACCTAATACAAACATGTTTTTGGTTCGCTCCTCGTCCTTGTAGCCAAGTCCCATATCACCGATGGCTTCTTTCACCATCTTATTCACATCAATCTCAATCACTTCATATTCTGAAAGAGAACCATCTTCAAGTGGATTAACCCCGTCAGGATATTTCGCCAGATTCAGATTTTTCTTATCAAACCCGGCAGTATTTGCAATGATGGTTCCACCCTTCTTCAACAAAGAAAGATTGGCTTTTAATGCCGCTGAATTCATTACCACCAACGCGTCACACTCGTCGCCCGGAGTTAAAATCTTTCTGCTCCCGAACTGAAGCTGAAAAGAAGAAACTCCTGGTACAGTTCCTTGCGGAGCACGGATTTCAGCAGGGAATTCAGGAAGGGTTCTTAAATCGTTACCAAGAAGTGCCGTTGTATTAGTGAAAAGTGAGCCGGTGAGCTGCATGCCATCTCCGGAGTCACCCGCAAAACGGATGGTGACATCCTCACGTACCTGATTTGTAGTACTCATATGTTTGGTTAGGGCTGTGACTAAATTATTTAGGTCAAGCGAAATTGGGCTTTTTTAAGCAGAAATGAAATACAAAGTTATCTTTTTATTATCAAAATTAGTGGAAGCGGTTTCTTTCTGGTATTTTAAATCGAAGGTATTCCTTAGCTAAATTGGCAGACTTTCTAATATTAATTTTTTTCGATTGCTTAAGTTCAGTTTACCAAATTATCATTAATTCATCGTTGTAATGAAAAACCGATTATTTCAAAAATATATGTTTCTGCTTGTAGCTTTAGCATTTACTGGGACTTCTATTGTCAATGCACAAACCAAGTTACAAATTGCAGTTTATTCTGTTAATGACGGGAGACCATTAGATGATGTGAAAATTACTTTGATCAATAATTCTAAAAGTAAAAAAACTGATACTACTGGAATTGTACTATTCGAAGACATCCAAAATACTATCGATGTATTAAGCATTGAAAAAGAAGGCTATGAAGGTCAGTCTTTGTTTGTTAATCTTGAATCAAATAAGTTTAATAAATCTACTTTTACACTTACCCCAATTTTGGGAGAAGTTGAAGTAACTGCTGAAGAGATAAAAAAGAAACTCCATAATTCCGGCTTTTATGAAAGAAAAGAAAAAGCTTCCGGGAGATTTTTGGACGAGGAAGATATAAAACGGAAAAACCCCTATCGAGTTACAGATATTTTTACTGGAACTGCGGGAATTAAACTTGAACGAATTGATGGAAATCTTACAGTTGTAACTACAAGGCAGGTAGCATCACAAGGAAAAATTCTTGAAGATGCAGGACCATGTCCATTAAAAATTTTAGTAAATGGTGCCGAAATTGGGTTGGATTTAGAGAATATAGACTCTTCACTGGATGTTAATGAAATTACGGCGGTAGAAATCTATAATAGCCCGGCAAGTACTCCCATTCAGTACAACCGATTCGCATCGTGTGGTGTAGTGTTGATATGGACGAAGTAATCTTTCATAGAAAATGTATTTAGCCGTTACTCTCCCATTTCTTAATGAAATTGTCGCACTGTTTCTTGTAGCTGTAATTATTGCTTTCATCTGCTACAAAATCCGGCTTGTGCCCATTATCGGTTTTCTTTTTGCCGGGGTGATTATTGGACCAAATGCTTTAGGCCTGGTTCAGGATCAGGAACTCGTTGATATTCTGGCCGAAATCGGAATTATTCTTCTACTTTTTACCATTGGGATTGAATTCAGCCTGGAAAAACTGAATAAGATAAAATCAGCCATTTTTATTGGGGGTGGACTTCAGGTAGCTCTTACGGTTACTTCTGTAGTTGGAATATTTATCCTGCTCAACATAGATTGGAAAATTGGTATCTATACAGGCTTTTTGGTGGCTTTGAGTTCAACTGCAGTTATCCTAGGATTGCTAAGCGAGCAAGGCAAAACCGATACTCCAACTGGCAGGCTTTCTCTTGCGGTGCTTATCTTTCAGGATTTCGCCATCATCGCTATGGTATTGATGGTCCCTTTACTTTCCGGCGAAAGTGGTTCAACAAGAGATATACTGATTGTACTCAGCAAAGCAGCTCTGCTTGTTATTGGAATTGTATTATTAGCCAGAAAGATTGTCCCCTGGATTTTGGAGAAAGTAGCACAAACCCGTCGGCAGGAACTCTTCTTACTCACGGTAATGGCCATTTGTTTTGGAACTGCTGCACTTACCAATTTAGCGGATGTAAGTCTGGCGCTTGGAGCCTTTCTTGCAGGATTGGTTGTAAGTGAAAGTCACTACAGCGATCACGCGCTTAGCGAGATTATCCCGCTTAAAACTATTTTCAATGCCGTTTTCTTTGTTTCTGTAGGAATGTTGCTTGATGTACAATTTATACTTGAATATCCTCTCCTTCTTCTTGGTGTGACCACTGGGGTACTCGTATTAAAATTTGTGTTAAGTACTTTCAGCTTACTGGTATTAGGTTATCCTATTCGGATAGCAGCCGCTTCGGGAATCGTGTTATCTCAAATCGGGGAATTTTCATTTGTGTTGGAACGTGCCGGAAGAAATGCAGGATTAGTACCAGGAGGCTATGGCGAATTGGGCTCACAAATGTTTATCGCCGTTTCGGTAATTCTGATGCTTCTCACTCCCCTTCTTCTATCTATCAGTCCCAAAGTAGGCGAATTACTTTCTAAAACTCCGTTAAAGCGATTTGGAGAAAAACGACATCAGGATTCAGATTCAGAATCTACGGTAAGTCTCGAAGATCACGTCATCATTGTAGGCTATGGCCCGGCGGGAAGAAACCTTGCGCGAACATTAACAGAGACAAATATTCCGTTTATAGTTATAGAAATGAATCCAAAGTCTGTGACTGAGATGAATGTCCAGGGAATTAATGCCATTTACGGAGATGCCACACGTCCACATATTCTCGAACATGCTCAGATAGCCAATGCAAAGTTATGTGCAATCGTAATTAATGATCTTGATGCTAACCCGAAGATTATTAAACTAGCTCGATATCTTAATCCTACCCTTCAGATTATTGTAAGAACACGTTATTTGGCTCAGGCCGAAATCATGAAAACAGCTGGTGCAGATACGGTGGTTCCGGAAGAAATGGAAACGATGGTTCGGCTTTTTTCCAGTGTACTAAGCGCCTATATGATACCCGATCAGGAAATTGAACAACACATCAGGGAGTTGCGGGCAGAAGACTATCAGATCATGAAAGGAAGTATCCAGGAAGCGCATTTGATGGTGCTTCAAGGATTAGACGAAGAAGGACTACATACCAGAGCGGTGTTGGTAAGAGAAGGAAGTTATGCGGCAGGAAAAACACTGGCAGAACTCAAACTCCGAAATGAATATGAAATTACGGTACTCACCGTACAGCGGGGAAATAAAAATACCGGAAACCCGGCCGGTTCCTTCACTCTTGAAGCCGGAGATCGTTTAGTAATGGTAGGACTAGCTACTCGTTTTGCTAAAGCAGCAGAAGTGTTCCGGGAAGAAAGGCCGCCGTTGGAGTTTGAAGAGGAGTTTTGATTTCCTCTTAATTTTACATTATAGAATCTTTGATCCTCACTTATCAAAAGTAATAAGCTTTTTATGAAACAACTTTTTAGAATTATTTGCTCTATAATCGTGATTGGTTGTTCTTATCAATCAACGTACTCTCAATATTATGGTGAACTTTTCGATCAGATTTCGCATATGGATAGTTTATATTTTACAGCTCAGAACAATTGTGATCTTAAAGAATACTCATCTTACCTATCAGAAGACTTTGAATTCTTCCATGATAAAAGTGGATATACGGCTTCTAAAGATGACGAGATGAAGAGCATGGCTATGTTCTGTGGAGATGAACAACGTACCAGACAACCAATTAGAAGAGAGTTGATTGAAGAATCAATGATCGTATATCCGATGAATAATTTTGGAGCATTGGAGCTAGCCGAACACGTGTTTTATTTGCAAATCCCTGATGGAAATGAAAAATTAATCGGTTCCGGTAAATTATCTGCTCTATGGAAGCTAATTAATAATCAATGGAAGCTGACCAGGGTTATAAGTTATGATCATCAACCTCTCGCTGAAGTTGAATTATCTCAGGAAGTTTTAGACCAGTATGTAGGCGATTTTGCACTTCCAGACCGAATTGTGAATATCAAGAGAGAAGGAAAATTATTGAGGGTTTCAGATATAGTGGAAGGAGAAACTGTTTGGACAAAAGAGCTTTTTCCAGAGACAGAAAATAAATTCTATCTGAACTACCAGAATGTTGTTTTTGAGTTTTTAAAAGAAGGAACTACTGCAAGTACTTTGAATATCTATGATAATGGAAAGCTTGTAGAGAAGGCTCAAAGAGTAAATTAAAAACCTTGATCTTTTATGTCTGCGACTTAAAAGTAGAAAGTAAAGCAAGTATCAGACTTGCATTAGAGTAGCTTTTTTTCGTTCAAAATTGAACGATACAACAATAGAAGTCTGGAGACTTCTTGAACAACTTCTTTTCAGTTACAAACTTGAAAGATCACTAGGGGAATATTGATAATTCTTATCACTTTGAGCTTAATGGCTTTTGAAAGTCTCAAATAAACTGGTGGTTTGGTTATAACTCATTCCATAATGTTATTACATTGTCTAGTAAGTAAAATAATTGAATAAACTTATGAAATTAATTATCACGTTTTTTATTACGCTCTCGCTTCTTTCCTGTAAGCAAGAACATAAAATCCCGAAAGAACCTGAATACACGGAAACTGACAATAAAGTAGATTCTGAAAAATTCGAATTAATGAATGTTGATAAGATAAATCAGCTATTAGAATCGATGGATCAATCATTATCAGCCAAAGATGTAATTAAATTACACTACCCCATTGAGATAGAGACTGGAGAAGGAAATGAGAAAATTGAGACCTTTGAAAATAGCATTAAAAATGGGGGAACAACAGTAACCTTAATTCATGATAATATGTTGGATGACTCTCAAAGAGGTTTAAAGTATGTTATGGAATTAGAAAGAGTAAACAACAGATGGAAAGTAATCGCCATTAAAAAGAATTGGAAATGTTGGGATGGAAAAGGACATACTGATTGGGGAATCGAAATGTGTAAATAACATTTCAAACAATGTTTAAAACTTACTTATCAAACCGTAAAATAGTTATAGATACCGTTGAAGTAGAACTTGCACCCCATCATCAACTTCACTTGTATGATTAGAAGAATGAAAAGAGCATCAATAATTTTAATTCTTACTTTTATAGGACTTACTTCCTGTAAACAGAACCATAAAGAAAAGGAATCAACTACTGAAAATTTAGTGCACACGGAAATCACAAAAGAAGACTATGAACTTTATAAACCAAAAGAGGAAGTTAAAGCAGTTTTAGTCCTATTTGGAGGTTATCCAGAAGTTGCAGAGGACATAAGAAGAGAATTTGAAATTCTTGATATAGCAATGAAAAATAACATTGCAGTTGTACTATCGAATTTTAATCAGAAACTTTGGCTTGAGGAAAATGAAAAACAAGAGCTTGCAAGCCACTTACAGAATATACTTGAGGAAAATCAGTTACCGACTAACAATATAACCATCGGTGGTTTTTCCAGTGGAGGTGTTGTAAGCCTTTTAATCAGCAATTATATAATTGGAATGAAGCAATTCTATATCGACCCGAAAGGAGTATTTATTATTGACTCACCAATAGATTTGGTTGCACTCTATAAATCTTCAGAAAAAAATATAGAACGAGATTTTTCAGAACCTGCTATTCAAGAAAGCAACTGGTTGATAGAGACTTTAGGTAAAAACTTCGGAAACCCGAAAGATGATACCAAAAACTATGAGGAGAAAGCTGTATTCACATTTAATACCGATAACACGTCTAATCTAAACAACTTAAAAAACACTAAAATCAGGCTTTATACAGAACCTGATACCCTTTGGTGGAAAGAACATCGAATGGCAGATTATGACCAAACGAACGCTTTCTATATTGAGAAGTTATTTGAGAGTCTAAAAACAAAAGGATTTGAGCATATCGAATATATCCCAACAAAAGATAAAGGGTACAGAGCAAATGGTGAGCGCCACCCACATAGTTGGGCTATTGTAGATAAGGATGACTTGATAAACTGGATATTAAAAAATTAGAGCTGTGTGCTACTCAGAACTTTTAAGTCTATGACTTAAGTTTGAACATATAGAAAGTCTATGACTCGCATCAAAGCTTCCTCTCTCTTCTTAAAAAAAACCGCTCGCCTCCCCTTTTTTCATTTTCCTTATCTTTAGCGCCATGAAAAAAGTGGCATTTGAAACCCTCGGCTTTAAGCTCAACTTCTCTGAGATTTCCTCTATGCGAAGGGATTTTGAGAATGAAGGATTTGAACTCTGTAAGCTTTACGAAGAAGCTTACATTTATGTAATTAATACTTGCTCGGGTACCATTGGCCCTATGACCGTTAAGTCTGAGACTTAAAAGTGGAAGTAAAGCAAGCCTTAGAATTGAATCAGGGCAGCGCTTTTTTTGGTTTGAAATCGATTAGGTAACCCGATGCCTCAGAAATTTTCAGTAAAGAAAACCTAATGGTTGAGTTTGAAGATGAGTTTTGACTCGGGTTAACACTCTTTCCTGAAAAATGATACTTTTTAGGCTTATTTAAAATGATGTTTGTACTTTGTGAGTAATTCAACTTTCTTCATCTAGCCCACCAAATTACAGGGATAACAACAATAAAAATTAAAGATGAAACCAGGATAACACCAACTCAAGGAATATTATTCTTATGTTGAAGGTTATAACTCTATGAAATCAGTAATACTCCTTCTAACACTAATTCTCACTTCATGCACCCCGAAATATGATTTAGTAATTCGGGATGTAAATATTATTGACATCAACAATGGGGAGATTACTAAGGGAGACGTACTAATCAAAGATTCATCAATTGTTGAGATTAATAAACCAAATGCAATCTCTAAACGAACAATTAGAACAATAGATGCTTCTGATAATTATCTGATACCAGCTCTTTGGGATATGCATGTCCACATTCAGGATTCAACTTATTTTTCAATGTTTCTTGATTATGGTATAACTGGTGTAAGAGACATGGGTGGCCGCGTTGACAATCCTACTGACGGTTGTGAATCACTCAGTCCAGAGTATATGAGCGAATGGAAAAATACCATTAAGAATGGAATTTTAGATGGTCCACAATTATTCATTGCCGGAACCCATCTTTCTGGAACTGGTTGGCCGACCTCATTTCCCGTTTCATCAAAAGAGGACATTAAAAATGCATTTGATCAAAATCTCAGAGATAAAGTTGATTTCATCAAAGTCTATGAAAAGATCTCTTGGGAATCATATCAGGAAATAGCTCGCTTATCTGAGCAATATAACCTTGATTTCGCTGGCCATGTCTCGGAACCATTTCTACTCTCAGACATTTTGGATTTAGGACAAAAGAGTATAGAGCATATCCGCGAACCTATACTTTACAGTTTCACCAATGATTCAATGGTGCTAGAGAATTTTATGGTTGAAGATAATTATACCAAAGAAGACCGAGAATTTGTAAAACCCTGGATCGATGATGCTGAAAATGTTATTGATGCTTTCAAAAGAAATAAAGCTTGGTTCACGCCAACGATGTCAGTTCAATTAGCCCGATCCAGATTCCAGGATGACGAATGGATCAATCATCCTTTGCGCAATCAAATGCCAAGCTCTGTAAATGAAGGAATGCATAACCATTTGAAGGCAATGATGGCCTCCCAAGATCATAAAGTAGATTCACTTTGGTGGATGGCATTAACCAAACTTGTAAAGCGATTTAGTAATGAAGGTATTGGGTTGTTAGCCGGCTCGGATGCTTCTTGCGAAGGAGGACTCCCAGGGTATTCGTTGCATGAAGAACTCTTCCTAATGGTAGAAGAGGCTGGACTTTCACCACTCGAAGCGCTACAAACTGCAACTACTAATCCCGCGATGTATTTTGACCTTAAAAATTATGGGCAGCTAAAAGAAAGTTACTATGCAGATTTACTGCTGCTAGCAAATAACCCTTTAGAAAATATAAGAAACACACTATCAATCAAATCGGTCATTAAGAAGGGTAAAGTGGTAAGATTAAATTGAAACATCCCGACCCTCAGATATTTTAAGTTTTTGACTAAAAAGTAGAAAGTAGAGCAAGTCTTAGACTTGCATTCTCCTCCCACATTCTCCCTAAAAAACCCGTTCGCCTCCCCTTTTCATTTTCCTTATCTTTACCGCCATGAAAAAAGTGGCATTTGAAACCCTCGGCTGTAAGCTCAACTTCTCAGAGACCTCCTCTATGCGAAGGGATTTTGAGAATGAAGGATTTGAACTTTGTGAGTTCAATGAAGAGGCAGATGTGTATGTAATTAATACTTGCTCGGGAACCATTGGCCTATGATCCATTAAGTCTGCGGCTTGATAGTAAAAAGTACAGCAAGTCTTAGACTTGCATTAAAGGCAACGCTTTTTTTCGTTTGTTGAAATCGGATTAGGTAACCGAATAGAAATCTGTAGCCTTCCTAGGCAACCTCTTTCAAGTTACAAAACTTTGAAAACCAGAACTTAAGAGCCCATCTTAGTGAAGTCTGAGAATTGCATAAAATAAAAACTAAATCTGTTCGTAGCTTTGCTGAATTATTCACCATCAATACTCTTCAAAATGAAAAAAGTAATCCTCCTACTTCTTATCGCTCCCTATTTACTTGCTATTCGGTGCTTTGACGATGAATGCCAACTCGTTGAAAATTGGGAAGAAGAAAGTTATGTACAATTGGTAACTATTACTCCTCTTCAAACTAGTTATAGCCCTGGAGATAAGATCATACTTAGCGCAAGTATCCCTGCAAATAATAACTATTTTGGTGAGTCTGTAAACATTCTTGAAGAATCTGGCGATGAAACAGGGCTACTTCAATTAATTTCGGTAGAAGGCAAAGGAGACCTGTTCCTGGAAAATGAAGTAACGATTAAAAAAGGTACTCAGGGTCGTGTTCCTGTTTGGTTTGAGATGGAGTTTAACAATCAAACTGGAAATTATGAGCTTGAAGTGGAAATTACCTTAAACAGAACCGGAGCATATACAATGGTAACAGATGGTTCTGTTGATTTTGGTTCTTCTGATTGCCCGGATTACAAATTGAATTTTATCTATAAAGACATTGAAGGCCAGTTTTTGGAGTTTTCTGTGGGTGATTAAATTTCAATTTTTCTCATTGATCTTTTAAGTCTGCGACTTAAAAGTAGAATGCAAAGCAAATCTAAGACTTACTTAGAAACACAAATTGAACATTGTATCCATTTTCCTCTATAACCCATACCTCTGCGCCATTGAGGATGATTTGGATGGGTTCCAGACATCTTCATAAGAGCGCTTGAAGAAGAATTCCTGATAATAAGCAGTCGTGCGGACTACGCGTAGATATATTCCGGTATAGATAGTCATAAGTGGAATGAATTTAATTAGCTTCATTTCTTGCTTTTTTCGTTCGGTGAATAACAGAATACTTCCCATCTGTACATAACTCATCACTACATATAGAGTGAAATTCATCGGGATAATAAACTGTAGTGATGAAGTGTAATTAAAGAGAATATCAATCATGTATATGATCCACATCAGATCAAGAATAACGTTATAAAAAACATTTTCGAACAAAGCGAAGAAGTTCGACCAGTTAAAGTTGGCATGCGGGAAATAGACATCCCGGTGCTTTCTAACCCTGAATCGAATGATTGATTTGTCCCAACGTAACCGTTGCTTGGTTAATACCTTGAATTTTGAAGGGGCATTGGTCAAACAAATAGCTTTCGGTTCAAAGTGAATTTTATACCCACATTTTCGAATTTTAACGGTGATATCACCATCCAGTCCAGGGCCAATATCCCAGCCTCCGATTTTATCTAAAATCTCTGGCTTAAATGCCCCAAATGCACCGGATACAATTTTATAAATGCCGAGGTAAGAGGTGATAATTCTTCCTACTGATACAGTCTTTAAATATTCAATAGCTTGCAAGCTCGCACAAAGAGAATCATTGTAATTTCTCACTTTCACATTCCCTCCTACCGCTCCGATTTTTTCGTCGTAGTAGAATGGGATAACTATTCTTTCAATAGCGTCTCTGTCAAAAGAACAGTCGGCATCAAGATGCACGATATATTTTCCTTTAGCATAGCGAAGAGCCAGATTTGCCGCTGATGCCTTTCCTCCACGTATCTCATTTCTGATAAACATATCTATGAGTCCTAGCCGCTCCAGGTTTTTGCCAATTATAGGGGTTTCATCATCTGAGCCATCATCCACAATAATGAGTTCAAAATTTTTATAAGTTTGCTCTGCAAGCGATTTGGTGAGTTTAAACAAATGAGCGCCTTCATTCTTGCCGGGAATAATGATAGAAACCAAAGGATTTTCAAGGAAAAAGGCTCGACGAGCTTGTTCAAATTGTTTATCATCGCTTTTTCTTGTTATCCATTTAAAAAATAGTATGATGTAATCAATGATGATGTACCTTGTAAATTCGAACAAGCAAAAATACCAGAATACCCTGAGAAATTTATTGAAGCCCACCGCAAACCAGTATTGCACATATTCCGGAGTTAGCTGCTCAAACATTGCCTTTTGCCTGATGCAGTTTGGTAATTAATACTTCAGCAGGATACTCCAATTTCCCTATTCCGTCAGTAATTAGTTTTGAGATGTTGTTCTGAATAATAGTTCCAGTCATTTCTATGTTTTGAGGACTCTGATCGTAAATCAGAAATCGATACCAAGTGGTGTTGGGGCTTGAAAGTACATCTGCTTTACCCAGATACTTAGAGATAATGTTACATATCTCTTTCTGAATAATTTCCTGCTGTTCAATGTGGAAATGACTCATTACTTCAGGATGGATTCGTACTGATCCTTCCCAGCTTAGTTTATCAGAAGGTTCTCTTGAAAGCTCCTGCTTCTTAAACAGTTCCAGGATTTGTTCAGATATAGTATGATTTTCTTTTGATTTTGGCTCCGTTTTATGAATATGGATACCAAATTTAGCAATTTGTTCCCCTAACGGGGTGAGCTCAAAAGCTCCAATTTCAAGGCTTCCTAATTGAGAAAGATCATTATCATGCCCACAGTCGATGCACAAAGCTTTAACCTCTGACCGCTGAAACTGATGAGAGCATTCATTACAGGTATGCATACTAGATGGTTTGTCGTAATCAATTCCGATATGACGTAATTCTTTGTCGCATTTTGGGCATTCTAAATCTTTTTCTTTTTTATAATCCTGTTCTGGTGCAATATGGGCGCATAAAAAATGATGGATTAAATCTTCCGTTTTGAGATCAGAAGAACCACATTTAGGACAACACTCTCGGTAATTGAGATATCCACCAGAACACTTTTTACAGGTATGGGTTTTATCTACAGTTTTTTTGATAGTATATCCTTCTAAGAATGATTTATTCAGAATTTCAAGAACTCGATTACCTTCTTCTTCTTTAAGGATTGAACTTAGAAATGGATAGGAGAATCCAGTTTTTGAGTACCTGTTTCTGGTAGGTTCAAAAATCTGGTCTCTGGAGTATGCATATTGAATAGCTGACTGTAATAAAGACTGATAATAATCGAGTTGATGAATTTCATAATTCATTTCGATTAACCGCGATCTAATTGTTTTTAATCTTTGAAGAAGTATTTCTTTTGTTTCATCAGAAAAAACACCATCAAACTGATACTTTATGCCTTGCAGATTTGGGATCGTTGAACTTATGAACACCGGGATTAAAGACTGTACCCTGTTTCTACTTGATCTTATTTCTCTGATAAGTTCTTTAGCTTCCTGACTGGTGTTTGTCTGAATTAGAATTCCATCAATATTCTGAAGTGACTCAACATCCAACTCCCCAACTCTTTTAATAACCAGCACATTCAGGCTTTCATTATCAAACGTAAGAGTTTTAGATGAGGAGTTTGGATGCTGTATGAGTTCAAACATGATATTCACCCTTGGGCTAAAGCTTCAAACCTTAAAGATTAAAGTAGATTCCGTGAGAAACTTTGTCTTTAATGATTCCGCGTACATCATAAAAGATGGTATCTGAATAAGAAATAGCGTTGAAGTATTCCGTATCAAGTTCAGCGTACTCTTCATGTGCTACAGCCATGATTACCACATCAAATTTACCTTGTTGCTCTTTCTCACACCTGATTCCATATTCGTTATATACTTCTTCGCCGTCAGCGTGTGGATCCTCAACCAAACTCTTTATTCCAAATAATTCCAACTTTTTAATAACCTCAGCTACTTTGGAATTTCTTATATCACTTACATTTTCTTTAAAGGTAATCCCTTTAACAAGAACGATACAATTTTTAGGATCTTTGCCTAAATCTGCCAAAGCTTGGGAAATTTTAAAAGCGATATTATATGGCATTCCATCATTTACGAATCTGGAACTTGAAATTACTCGTGGAGAAACTTTTACTTGTTTTGCTTTAAACGCCAGGTAATAAGGATCCACACCGATGCAGTGCCCCCCTACTAATCCGGGGAAGAATTTCAGGAAATTCCACTTTGTGCCAGCTGCTTCAAGTACTTCATTCGTATTAATGTCCAGTTTGTCGAAGATCAGAGAAAGCTCATTCATCAACGCGATGTTAACATCACGCTGTGTATTCTCTATGATCTTAGAAGCTTCAGCAACTTTCATGCTTGTTGCTTTGTGAATTCCCGCTGTAATAATGCTCTCGTACACCTTTGCTATTTGCTCCAACGACTCTTCATCACTTCCTGAAACCACTTTAGTAATGTTCGTAACGGTGTGAACTTTATCACCTGGATTGATACGTTCCGGGGAATACCCCACTTTGAAATCTTCATTAAAGGTTAATCCCGAAATTCTTTCAAGAATAGGCACACATACTTCTTCGGTACAACCAGGATATACTGTAGATTCGAAAACTACATAATCTCCTTTCTTTAATACTTCAGCTACACTTGCAGTTGCTTTTTTAAGAGGTGTTAAATTTGGTTCTCTGCGTTCATCAATTGGGGTTGGAACGGCAACTACATAAAATTCGGCTTCTGCAATTTGATTTAGCTTAGAAGTGAAGCTAATGTTTTTGTTTTCAAATGCTTCACTAGATAATTCTTTGGAAGGATCAATTCCTTCTTTCATCATATCCACACGTTCATCGTTTATATCAAAGCCGATTACGTTGAAGTTCTTTGCAAATTCTAAGGCGATTGGTAACCCCACATATCCAAGACCTACCATTGCCAATTTTGCGTCTCCAAGAGCAAGTCTTGAATATATGCTGTTATCATGTTTGATCAATCGTAAAGCTGGTGCTGAAGATTGAATTACATCGATTTTTTTTGCTGTATAGTTCATTTTCTTATTGATTTATTTTTTGCTTTTAAATTCTGAGACAAACTTAGTTACTAAAACAGCTATTTTGGGGAATTATCGACGAATGGAAAGAATCTGTCGGTGAATGGTTCGAATTGAGAGGTTCTAATTAAAGTATCTAAATAACTGTAGAGCTAACGGTGTCAGAAAGGGATTTTGATAAAACTTCTAAACTCAATCATATTTTTAATAAAAAAGCCGGCTCATTATCCATAAACCGGCTTTTTACATCATGATCAACAATAAAAAGGCTCAGTAAAATCTCCCTAAACTTACTTTCACAGACATCTTGTAGAACTGTTTCCATCCGTCCAGATCATCCTCATGTAGAGGTATTATATCAACCAATATCGATCGTTCGGTAGGTTCGTATTTCTTTTGAAATTCTTCAGGAAGTTCATAGGTAGATACATAGTACTTTTTTATAACACCTTTTTGTTTAGTGCCATCAGGGAATTCGATACTCACAATCCTTCCTATCTGTACCTTATCAGCTTCTTTTTGATTGAAATAAGCTTGAATGCGTAAGTCCTGAGGTTGGTGTATTGTCATTACTTCGTCTCCTTTATAACAGACTTCATTTTCTTTAACGCTTATACGTCCGATTAGCCCATCGGTTGGTGCTACATACAGCTTCCTTTGACTCCCTCCATCCCCGGTCCAGGCAGAACTACTGTAGTCTTTTTTTAATTGCGAAAGTTGATCTATATGGCGAATTAGATACCTAATTTCTTCTTTTACTAATTCAAGGTCATCTTCAGTTTTCCCAATTGCACGCTGTTGATCGTCAAAGGAGTTTCTTGTTATTGCAGCAAGAGTAATCAGCTCTCTGATCTTTTCGAGTTCGAACCTTTGTGTTCTCAGTCTTTCTTCCAGAATTGAACGCTCTGTTCTCTTTTCATTTAATTGGCGGCTAAGTCCAAATATCTCCCTATTAACTCGCTCCCGGTTAGCAATTACGTTTGCATACGTGGCCCCGTCATTCTCAAAATACTGATTGGTATATGAAAACAGAGTATCTCCTTTTTGAATACTTGCTCCTTCTTCAATTAGTAATCCATTCAGACGAATATCATCTGTAAAATGAACTTCAAGTTTATCCATCGTAACCATTCCATCGATCTCAATGACTGCGATTCCTTTATACAATTTAAAGCTACCATATAATGCTATAATCACAAGCAAAAGGATAAACAACACCCGATCTGTATTGAGCTTCTTTTTTTTCTTTGGAGGCTCTTTGAGGTGACGAATCGTTGCATTTCCTTGTTTAAAGCTGAATTGTTCCATTATTTGACCTCCTCAACTTCGCTTAAAAGTGTTGGCGATGTGTATTCCAGATAATGGGTTATTTCGTTATCAGGAAGTAATACATTCATCTTCAAAAGTATCTGCATCATCTGTTTTCTAAGTGATATTTCTTCAATCTTCAGCGATAGTAAATCGTCCTGAAGTAGTGATGCATCAGTAGCAGGTAATTCAGAATTCATACTCTGTTTATGAATTTGTTGGACTCTGAATTTTTCCCTTAAAATCTTAGTAGTGGAAATGATATTGGCTAACTGTTTCTCTTTATACACATATTCCTGAAAAAGCATCAGTAATTCCTTTTTCAGATTAACAACTAAATAGAAATGTTCTTCGTCGATTTTCTTATTGCTAAGTTGATATCTCTGCTTTTTTAATCCAGTATTTCTATGAATTGGGACTGATATACTCACTCCGGCAGACACAAAATCCCTTCGGGAATCTATAAAACTAACCTGATGATTATAGTTCAGGGATGCATTGATACTCACTTCTTCAGTCCAGAAAGCGAATTCTCCGTTAATCGCTTTCTTAGCATCAAGACTGGATTTCAGGATAAGGCTTTTGTCGATATCAACTAGTATTCCAGAGATTGAAATAACTGGAATCTCTGTTTCTTCATCCTTAGAAAAAATCAAAGGATTTCCAAATATGGAACTGAAAGCCTGATTCGATTGTGAAATATTCTTCGTTTGGAAAGAAACTTCATTTCGTCGTTTCTCAAGTTCCAGCACCTCCTGATTGGTGAAATAACCTTCTTCTCTGAGTGAACTGAACACCCTTTGTTTTGTCTTGAGTAATTCTTCCCTGGATAAATACACATCTAGCAGTAACTTGTCATAGAGATATGCTGTTAACGAATACTGAGCATAATACGCTCTGCCCTTTGATTCTTTTTCAGAGTTGATAGCTTCTAATTTGGCTTGCAAATCTAGTTGGTCCGCTTTCGATTGATTTTGATACCAACCTCCTTTTAACAAATTCCAGCTAAAGCCTGCTTTATAAAAAGTCTGAGCATTGTTCTCTGTCAAATCGGCTTCGATAAATCCTTCCCCAAATCGATGCTGTGCTGATACATTAAAGGATAACCCGTAATCATTTCGATAGATTTCGGACTCGAGGGCGTATTCATTCTCAATTAACTGACTGTAATCGGAAGCTCCGAAATCGAGTATTTCTCTGATTAACTCTTGTCCTGATATTTCAGCCTGGAGTAGTACAGAAAATAAAATGGTTATAATAATCCGGTTCATGATGTATGTTTTTATTCAAACATAAACCGGACTGAAGTGCTACATGATATCTTTCGATGAAATGCAGAAAACTTTCGGCGAAAAGAATTTTCAAATCGATTAACCCTAAAGCATATTCAACTTACTAAGAAGAGCTTCTTTGTTACCACGACTAATTGGGATGATCTCCTCAGCAATCAGGATACTGTTATCTTCAATATCAACAATTTTGTTCAGGTTTATAATGTAAGACCTATGAACTTTTAAAAAAGCAGAACCGGGTAATTTCTCCTCAATCTTCTTCATTGTGATATGTACGGTATACTTTTTGTCTTCTGTTTTAATTTGTACATAATCACCTTTGGCTTCAATAACCTGAATATCATCAAAATTTAGTTTTACTAACCTTGAATTAATATTTACAAAAATAGAATCAGTCTTTAACTCTTCAGCAGTTTCTAACTTCTTAGCCTTCAACTTTTCAAAAGCTTTCAAAAAACGGGGCATTGTAATCGGTTTTATAAGATAATCTATAACGTTATACTCAAATGCCTCTAAAGCAAAACTCGTATCAGTAGTAGTCATTATTACATCCGGAAGTTCAGATACTGATTTCACAAATTCAGACCCTGTAAGTTCCGGCATATGAATATCGAGAAAAATGAAATCCAGTTCATTTTGATGAATAAAAGCAAGAGCATCTGCCGGATTTTCAAATTCATTCATGATTTCGATAGCACCAGTTCTTTCACACAGCTTTCTTAAAGCCATTCTTGCTGTTTTTTCGTCATCAATAATGATACACTTCATAACATCTGCTCCAGCTTTAATGCTGTTTTAGTTAATTCAGAAGTCAGATTTTGCACTTCTTTTTCAAAATCTTTCCAATTATTTAAAGATTTTGTTTTTGCTGAATATTCTAACCTTTCCGACAATTCATCTAGGGCAATAATTCCAAAAGTTCGGATTTTTGTTCTTAAAGCATGAATTATACTTGCTGTTTGGTCGTAATTCTTATCTGAAACTGATGTATTAAGGCTTTTTATCTGTTCTGGAACTTCTCTTAGGAAAACCTGGATCATTTCTTTTCTAAATTCATCATCCCCATCCGATAACTCATCGAGGTAACTAAGATCCAGACTGACATCATCTGATTTTTTAGAACCTTTCAACATACTTACAATATCTTCTTGCTTAAGAGGTTTCAAGAAAAACTGTTCTGTACTTATGTTTAATTCCGACTTTAAAGAAGGCAATAACTTACTTCCACTTACAAAATAAACCGCCTTAAATCTCGAATAATCCGGTTCTTTCCCTGGTAGATAGCAGTCTCTAATTAGTAAGGAGTTCCTCTCATTCTCAGAGTTGTTCAACTCATCCAAAGATTCGAAAATTAAAAACTTGTGAACGTTAAGCTTTCTTATTAGCCGCTTAAAAGCCATTCGATCGAATTCGCTATCATCAACATAAACTATCCGCATATCAATAAGCTATTTCGCTGGCTTCCCAGTAGTGCTTAATTTTGGAAAGCATTCCAAGAAAGTCACTATATCGGACCGGTTTAACCATATAGCCTGCAGCCTGTCTTTCAAAACCTTTTAACTTATCAGATGGATGTTTCGAGGTAGTCATTATAACAACCGGAATCAGTTTAAGAACTTTGTCTTCCTTTACTTTTTCTAAAAACTCGAACCCATCCATAACAGGCATATTCAAATCAAGCAATATAAGGCCAGGTAAATTATCCTGATTTTCTGTTAGCCAGGCTAGTCCTTCCTTTCCATTAATTTTCGAAACCAATGTATTTTCAAACCCAAGCTTTTCGAAAGCCCTTGCTACTTTTTTTATCTCCAGTTCACTGTCTTCAAGAAGTAAAACTGATCTCTGATTTTTCATACGCTTCATTTTTTGGGAGGGTAAAGAAAAAAGTAACCCCCACTTCTTCATTGTTTTTGAACCAAATTTTCTCGCTTTTGTTTTCAATTATTTTCTTTACAATAGATAGCCCGATACCTGTTGATCCTTCTTTATTTTCATCAACTTTAGAAAATAAATCAAAAACTTGATTCCCAATCGAATCTGGGATTCCTGGTCCATTGTCAGAAATTGAAAATATCCATTTCCCATTCTCAGAAGAACAGTTAACTGAAATTAATCCTAAATCTTTATCTAAAAACTTTATTGCGTTAGAAATCAGATTTTGAAATACCTGAGTTAGTTGAATTCTATTAAATCGAACCATCGGAAGGTTATTCTGAACTTCTACTTTGATATGTTGAGGTATATCTAAGTTACTAATACAGGTATCTATCATCTTACTTATCAAGATGTCTTCATCTAACTCAGTACTGCCAGATGATGTTGAATAGGTTAAGATTCCTTCAATCAACTCGTCCATTTTTTCAACATTATCAATAATAAGATTAAGTGTTTTCCTTCCTTCTTCATCTAGTTTTTCTGCATAGTCTTCAATCACCCATTCGCTAAGAGAACTTATTGCTCGCAAAGGAGCTTTTAAGTCATGTGAAACAACATGCGCAAATTCCTGAAGTTGATCATTTACTAATTTAAGTTCATTAAGTAGTTTTTCACGCTTTGCTTCTTCTTTTTTCTTTTCCGTTACATCTCTTGCAATGGTTTGTATGGCTTTTTTTCCATTATAAACAACAGGGGTTGAGGTTACTTCAATCATTTTCATGTTTCCTTTAAACGTGGTAATCTCGAATTCAATAGATGGGACCTTTTCACCTTGTTCCAGTAACTTTAGTCTTTTTTCAAATTCTGGTTTCATGACTCTTGTAGAAAGTTCTATAAGATTCTTCCCAAGAATCTGTTCCATAGTTTCAACTTCATAAAGCTCCAAGCCAGCTGAATTTAAATACACCAATTTCCCTCGATCGGTAATTTGAATTGCCTCAGGTTGATTATCTACCAGTTTATGCCACCTTTCTTCACTCTCTCTTAATGATCTTTCTGCTTTTTCTTTTTGTTGATAGGCGATAGCATTAGCAAGTTGAGTAGATACCAGATTTGCAATAATACTTAGAGTATCAAGATGTTCCGGTTTAAAGAAGTTTTTCTCTTTGTGTTCAGAATCTATAACCCCTATAACTCTATCACCTTCTACAATTGGTACACAGAGTTCAGAGTATCGAACATCATCATCCACAATATATTGGGGATCTTTAGAAGTATCATCAAGCATAATAGGAGCCCCTATCTTTGCAACCCTTCCCACAATTCCTTTTCCAACAGGAATAGAAATAGGATCCAATACTTTATCATCTTTAGCTTTTTTAGGGCCATATGCAGCTATTTGATGCAACATTTGGGTCTCATCATCCAATACATAAACAACACAGTCTTCAAAACCGAGCTTTTCTATCGTATTTTTTGCTATTTCCCATCCTATTTCTTCAAGCGTTGTTTTCCCCAGAAGGTTAATCGCTAATTCATTTATCGCCTTTAATATTCGCTCAGATTTCTTGTCTTCCGTTAAATCACGTACAAATGAACTGAAAAAATAAACCCCATCTATTTTGTTTGGTATTATAGTTAGTTCGACCGGAAATTCTACACCTGAAGAATTAATCGCGGTAATTTCAATTCGTTGATTTAGAACTGGACCCTCCCCGGTTTTAAGGAAATGTTTCATTCCCTTTTCATGAGCTTCGCGGTAATTTTCTGGAATTATTGTATTGGAAAGCTTTACTCCTAATACCCTTTCTTTACTCCATCCAAAAGTTCTTTCTGCCTGTCTGTTCCATTCTGTAATTCTACCTTCTTCGTTTATAACTATTACTGCATCTAATGCAGAATCTATTACTGATTGAAGCTTAGTTTCACTTTCAGAAAGTAAATGCTCAACTGATTTTAGCTTAGTAATTGGCCTGGCTATTCCAAAAAAACCTTCAACTTTACCAAATTCATCTCTGTAAAGATTGGTCGATTGCCCAATCCATAATTCATTACCAGAATTTGTTTTTATAGGAAACTCATAATAGTCTGTGGTCTTTTTATCTTTTAAAAAATCTTCAAAATGCTTTTTGGTTTCATCAAGATTTCTTTCGCTAATAAACTCTGTAAAGTGCCTACCAATAATTTTAGTTGACTCTAAACCAATCAACCGCTCAGCAAAATGATTTACAAAAGTAAACTCACCTTTAGTAGAACAAAGAAAGATAATGTCTCCAGATGTATTAGCTATGTATTCGAAAGATTTCACACTGATAATTTTAAATAGAAAGTACTATCCCTTATCAAACTTATCTATAAAGATTTTTAAGGCTTGATAATTCGCATGAAGAAACCAATCTCCTTATCTTTAGCGCCATGAAAAAAGTGGCATTTGAAACCCTCGGTTGTAAGCTCAACTTCTCAGAGACCTCCTCTATGCGGAGAGATTTTGAGAATGAAGGGTTCGAACTCGGTGAGTTTAATGAAGAGGCAGACATTTATATAATCAACACCTGCTCGGTTACGATGGATGCCAACAGTGCCTGTAGGAAAACAGTACGTCAGGCTCTTCGCCGGAACCCGGATGCTTTTGTTGCTGTGGTTGGTTGTTATGCTCAGTTGGAACCGGAAGAAATCGCCCAAATTGAAGGTGTAGATGTAGTTCTTGGAGCCAAAGACAAATTTAAGCTGCTCGACCTTTTTGATGACTTCGTAAAACAGGAAGAGACGATTATTCACACTTCTGATGTAAACGAAGCCGTGGATTTTCATAATGCTTTTTCTTCGGATGACCGAACCCGTGCTTTTCTTAAGGTTCAGGATGGGTGCAACTATAAATGCTCGTTTTGCACCATTCCTTTGGCTCGAGGTGCCAGCAGAAGTCCGAAAATATCCACCGTGGTGAGAAATGCTCAGCTTTTGGTGGAAGAAGGTTTTAAAGAAGTGATTATAACCGGAGTGAATTCTGGGGATTTTGGCTATGGAACGGATGAGGACTTCTTCCAACTGCTTCAGGCACTCGAACAGGTAGATGGATTAAAACGATTACGGGTTTCTTCCATTGAACCAAATCTCTTACATGAAGAGATTATTCATTTTGCAGCGGAATCAAAAAAACTTCAGCCCCATTTCCACATGCCGCTTCAAAGTGGCTCTGATGAAATGCTTAAAATCATGAAGCGACGTTACCGTTCTGATTTATACCGTGGACGTGTAGAACTGATTCGTGAGTTAATGCCCGATGCCTGTATAGGGGTTGATGTGATTACTGGTCACCCCGGTGAAACCCAAGAACTTTTCCAGGAATCTTTTGATTTTATTGATTCGTTGGATGTGTCTTACCTGCACGTATTCACCTATTCAGAACGGCCAAATACACATGCACTTGCTCTTTCTCCCGTTGTTCCAAAACAAGAGCGTAAGAAAAGAACCCATAAATTACGCCGACTTTCTGCAAAAAAACGATTCGTTTTTGATGCACGCTTTGAAGGAGAAACTCGTCCTGTACTTTTTGAAGAAGAGAATAAAGACGGACTCATGTTCGGTTGGACAAATAATTATGTCCGGGTTGCTATTCCTTTTAATCAACGTTTGATCAATACTATTCAGGAAGTGAACATTGGCGATTATTCTGAAGAAGGATATCATTTGGGGCACCTGAATGAAGAGGTGTTGAAACAGGAACGATCAATTGAAGAGTTATTGGTTTAGAAGCTGTCATTTCGAACCCCTCGCGGGTGAGAAATCTAAAGGGTTTTTGAAAATACTATCTTAGATTTCTCCCTCCGGTCGAAATGACAAAAAACAAAAAACGATGCCTGACACTACCCCACAAAACTTAATAGAGCGAGCCCAAAAACTGCTTAAACAGCAAAGCGAACTGTACGGTCCTTTTAATGTGGATATTGTGTCAATTTCTCCTAAAGAAGACCCTACACCTGAGCCAGAGACGATTGAATCTAATCCAAAAAAATCAGAACCGATTGTAAACGAAGAGCTCGAAAGTTACCCCTCAGCCTACGAAGCAAAGCCGCAAAGCAAACTTGAACTTATTTCTAAAAGTTCCAGCCTGGAAGAGTTGAGACAGCTTTGCGAACAAGCGGATGAACTGCGAACCGATCTTGAAAATACCAACCTTGTGTTTGGAGTCGGAAACCCTGAAGCCGACCTGATGATTGTTGGGGAAGCCCCTGGAATGAACGAAGATTTACAAGGAGAACCTTTTGTAGGTCAGGCGGGACAGCTTCTTGATAAGATCATGAAAGCCATAGACTTCGACCGATCTGATATTTATATCGCTAATATTTTAAAACACCGACCTCCCAATAACAGAGATCCAAAACCAGAAGAGCGGGAACGTAGTCTCCCCTACCTTCTCCGGCAAATTGAACTGGTAAATCCGAAACTCATTTTGTGCGTGGGTAGAATCTCCGCGACTACCCTTCTTGGAAAAGACGATTCACTCAAAAATATGCGGCGAAAATTTCATCCATTTTTTGAGCGCGAATTAATGGTTACTTACCATCCTGCCGCTTTACTCCGAAATCCCCAATGGAAACGTCCCACCTGGGAAGATGTTCAAATGCTTAAGGCCAGATACATAGAGCTTGGAGGTCGCTCTTAAAATGTTGATAACTTGTGGAAAGCTTGTTGAAAAGAAACCCATCTTCAGTTTTCATTTATAAGTACTTTTCAGGCATAATCCTTTAATGTTTTCCAGAGTTGGCTAAGAAGAACGGTTCATCATACAGTAAAAATTCAGACTTCGATCAGAAAAAAGTCCTCGAACAGGAAGGTCGTATTCCACCTCAGGCTGTTGAGGTTGAGGAAGCTGTTTTAGGAGCAATGCTTATAGAACATGGCGCTGCAACTATCGCCTTGAACATGCTTAAGCCAGAGGATTTTTATAAACCGGCTAATAAACATATCTATGAAACGCTTTCTAATCTTTATGAGCGGGATAACCCTCTGGATTTGCTCACCGTTGAGAATGAACTTCGAGATAAAGGATTATTAGATAACGTTGGCGGGCCAACCTATTTATCAGATCTGACCCGCTCTGTAAGTTCTGCTGCTAACATTGAGTATCATGCTCAGATCATCACTGAAAAGGCTATTAAGCGAAATCTTATTCTTGCATCCACAGATGTAATCAAAGAGGCTTATGATACCACCACTGATGCGTATGATGTGCTTGATGAAGCGGAGCAGAAGATTTTCGATCTTGCTAATCAAAAAAACAGAAGTACTGCTAAACCCGTAGCCGACATCCTGAAAGATACCCTCGCCTATCTCGAAGACATGCGGGGCAAGAAATATGGGATTACAGGAGTTCCATCCGGACTAGCAGTAGATCAAATGACAGCGGGCTGGCAAAATGGAGATTTGGTCATTATCGCCGCACGACCCTCTATGGGTAAAACAGCTTTTGTTTTAACTGCTGCAAGAAACGCGGCTATGCATCCTGATGATAATCTTCGAACACCGGTCGCTATTTTCTCTTTGGAGATGTCAAACCAGTCTTTGGTGCAGCGACTTCTTACCATGGAAGCCCGTGTCCGTGCCGATGAAGCCCGAAAAGGAACCCTTAATGACGAAAGCTTTAAAGATCTTATAGAAGCAGCAGGCCGACTCTTTACAGCCGATTTATTTATCGACGACACCCCTGCTATCACTTTGATGGAATTAAGAACCAAGTGTCGCCGACTCAAAACCGAACATGATATCGGGTTGGTGATTGTCGATTACCTCCAGTTGATGCAGGGTTCCGCTAAAGATTCGGGAAACCGGGAACAGGAAATTGCCTCTATTTCCCGTGGATTGAAATCTCTTGCAAAAGAGCTGGATGTTCCTGTGATTGCGCTTTCTCAGTTGAGTCGAGCCGTGGAACAGCGAGGCGGTGATAAACGGCCTCAATTGAGCGATCTTCGTGAATCCGGATCGATCGAGCAGGATGCCGATGTGGTGATGTTCCTCTACCGACCGGAATACTATGGAATTACCACCACTGCTGAAGGTCAATCCACTGCCGGGCTTGCAGAGGTTATCATTGGAAAACAGCGTAATGGTCCCGTGGGAAGTAAAATGCACTACTTTGTGAAAGATTACGCCCGTTTCGAAAACCTTACTTCCCAGGCCAACGATCCTGCTATGATTGGAGGAGTATCGAATGATATGCTGGAAGCCAATTTCACCCCACAGCAGGATTCTCCAATTCTACCACACAATCCCGCTCCCGATGATGAGGACGCTCCGTTTTAGTTTTCTTTTCCTGATCAGCTTTTTCTTCCTGGTTGAAGTCAAAGCTCAGGTTCTGCCTTACGCAAAAGAAGTTGTTCAAACACTTAGCTCGGTAGAATTCCAAGGACGTGGATATGTAGAAAAAGGCGATAAAATTGCAGCCGAATTTATCAGAGGAGAGTTTAAGAAGTTCGGACTTCTCTCCTACTCCAAAGATTATTTTCAGAAGTTTGATCTCTCAGTTAACACCTTCCCAAAAGAAATTGCACTGGAAATCAATGGTCAAAAACTGGAATCGGGATATGATTTTCTGGTGAGTCCGGGTTCGCCTTCCGTGAAAGGCACATTTGAAGTTGTTCCGATTTCCATTCAGGAAATTATGAGCGATCAACTGCTGGGAGCAAAGCTTAGGTCTTCTTCGGGGAAGTTTTTAGCGATTGATAGGTACAAAAAAGACGATTTCACCAAAGAAGAACTGGAGCGCATACAAGGTGTTGTGGGTTTTCTGAAATATCATCCCAATAATCCAGCCGCAGGAACCATTGAACTCAGTTCTGAAAAGCTTACCTGGCATGGAGCGCAACAGCAATATCCTAAACCTTCCTTTACGGTTTTTGCCGATAGTCTTGATGGCCCTGTTACTTCCGTTAAGGTTGATTTGAAAGCCAAACTGGAGAAAAAATACACCACTCAAAATGTAGTGGGATATCTAGAAGGTGAAAACACCGATTCTTTGGTCGTCATTATCGCTCATTACGATCACTTTGGGAAAATGGGTTCTGCTCTTTTTCTCGGAGCTAATGACAATGCCAGTGGCACTGCCATGCTATTAAGTCTTGCAAAGCACTTCTCAGAAACCAAACCTCCTTATAACATGGCTTTTATTGCGTTTGGTGGCGAAGAAATCGGGTTGCTTGGATCAAAATACTTTGTTCAGAATCCGCTTTTTGATCTTTCCAGCATAAAATTCCTGCTCAATTTTGATCTGGCCGGAACCGGAGATGAAGGCATTCAGGTAGTAAATGGTTCTGTGTATAGAAATCAGTTTGACAGATTGGTTCAAATAAATGAAGAACGAGAGTTGTTACCTCAGGTTAAAATCCGTGGAGCCGCCTGCAATAGCGATCACTGTGCTTTTGATGAAGCCGGAGTCCCCGGATTCTACATCTATACCTTAGGTGGAATAAGAGCGTACCATGATGTCTATGACCGTTTTGAAACCCTTCCCTTTACTGAGTTTGAGGATTATTATACATTGATGGTTGAGTTTATCAGCGAATTTTAATTTTATCACGTAGGGTTAAAACCCTGCGCTTGTGTACATAACTAATATGATACCTGAAGTCGACAAATTCATTGAAAAAGCCAAACAATGGAAACTAGAGCTTATTGAATCCAGACGCATTGCTCTGGAAAGTGGATTAAAAGAAGAACTGAAATGGTATCAACCCTGCTATACCTTTGACGGGAATAATGTGGTAATCCTGAGCTGTTTCAAAAATTATTACGCACTCAGTTTTTTTAAAGGTGTTCTTCTGAACGATCCAAATAAGAATCTTATTCAGCCTACCAGAAACTCGCAGTCTAGTCGGCAGATTCGTTTTACGGATGTTTCTCAAATTCTGGAACAAGAAAATCAGATTAAAGGCATAATCAAAAGTGCTATTGAAGTTGAGAAAAAAGGCTTGAAAGTGGAATTCAAAGGGACGGATGAGTTTGAAATCCCACAGGAACTCCTGGACAAATTCGAAGAAGATCCCAATTATAAAGAAGCCTTTTATGCATTAACTCCAGGTCGCCAACGAGGTTATCTCCTTCACTTCTCAGGTGCCAGCCAATCCGAAACACGGGCAGCAAGAATTGACCGTTGTGAGAATAAAATCTATGCCGGAAAGGGGTTTAATGAGCGGTAATTCTACTTCGGATTATGATGAATCGCACATTTTAAAAAAACAAGAAATTATTCATCTTATCCCGACAATTCATTAGGTAAAACCAATTGGACGCAGCCCAGCAGTTGTGTGAAATTTGTATCCAATTCAAGGAGATATTAAAATGTTAGAGACGATATCAGCACAAATATTTACAGTATTAACATTATTAGTAATAGTTTTTCAAGCATGCCTTGCTGCCGGACTACCTTGGGGAGCAGCTTCAATGGGCGGGAAATTTTCAGGTACATATCCACCCAAAATGAGACTAGTAGCAATTTTGAATATCCTAATATTATCATTCATGATAATAATTGTTTTATCTCGAGCTGAACTTATCCTACCTGAAATGTTCTCTTTTTCAAAAATTGCAATATGGGTAGTTGCCTTTTTCTTTATTGCCGCAACAATAATGAATACAATAACCCCAAGTAAGGTAGAACGTATATGGGCACCTGTAGCATTAATTCAATTGACAACAAGTATTATAATAGCCCTTGGTTGAAAAAAATTTCAACCTGTACTGGAAATAAAGTGGATTACAAACTTTACATAACAACTACTATCACTCCTTGCAAATATTCCTCAGTCATATAGTCACGAACGTTGGTAATAATTGAAGTAAATTGAACATTCGAAATCGTAAATTCTGAAACAAAATGAAGTACTTCTCTGTTAATCTTTATAAGAAAATACTTAATTGCGCTATTGCTGAAGGTATGTCAAGGAAGGATTTTGAGAATTGGGCTATTTCGCTTGATGAAGCTGAGAATCTAACATTTATTTCTGCAGATCAACATTTAAAAGCGCATGAATTGCTTGATGAAAGGCTTAAACCTGGATTTGCAATTCGAGTTGGTAAGCAGATGAAAATAGAAGACTATGGAGTACTGGGATTATCCTGGAGAACATGTACAAGAGTCAGAGAAATTTTTGACCGTAGTGAGCGCTACTTTAAATTGCTATCTAATACCTATATTTGGGAAGTGAAGGATGAAAAGGATTTATCTCATATAATTCTTAACAGACAAGCTGATATAAGAGGTATGCAGTTATCTTCAGAGGCCAGTTTGTCTGCAACAGTAGTAGTGGTAAAAGCTATTTCTGAAAAAAATATTAATCCCACTCAAGTAAGTTTCAAACATAAAAAACCTAAGGATATTTCTAGCCATAAAGAAGCATTTAATTGTCCTGTCTCATTTGATCAACCAGAATACTCCGTAACTTATAAAACTGAAGATTTAAATTTAAGAACAGCTAAAGCAGATGCCAGCATTAATAGTTATCTATTACAACATGTAGATGAAAAAATGAAAGGCATTAAAATCCCGGGCACAAAATTTGTCCGAGATGTTGAATCTCTAATCAAAGAAGCTCTTCCTACAGGAATTCCTAGTATTCATCATATTGCCGACCTTACTGCAATGAGTAACCGAACGCTAACTAGAAGACTTTCAGAAGCCGGTGTTACATATCGTGACTTAATTAAAAAGACTCAGGAAACCATCGCAAAAGATTTACTCCATAATACTACACAAAGCATAGGTGAAATTGCCTTCCTTACAGGGTTTTCAGAGCAAAGTGCTTTCAATCGTGCTTTTAAAAAATGGACCTCCCAAACACCTTCCGAATTCAGAAAACCGAACTGATCTTCCTCTTTTTGGCGTAAAGTGTCAAAAAGTAGTCTTGAAATGTCAAGGAGACTTCTAAGTAATTCCTGAACTTTATTTCATCAAACTAACAAAAACGTTAACGATGAAATCAATAACTATCATGGAATTCAACACGCAAATTATCGTCTTACTATCAGGTATTTTATTAACTGGTTTAACGGCAGGGCTATGCTTTACTTGGTCTAATGCTGTTACATCAGGAATTGGTCGCCTGGATAACTTAACTTTCTTAAAGTCGTTTCAATCAATGAATAGAGTCATCATTAATGGCAAATTTTTGATTGTATTTTTTGGACCTGTCATACTACTTTTTCTTAACACTTATTTATTTAAGAGTAATACGACAACCTTATGGCTATTTCTGGTAGCAGCAATACTCTTCTTTGTAGGTGTAGGCTTAGTAACTGTTTTTGGAAATGTTCCTCTAAATGAAATTTTGGATAAATCTAATCTAGAAACACTTACTTCAACTGATCTTCAAGAGCTCCGGAATAAATTTGAACAACCCTGGAACCGCTGGCACATGGTTCGCACCTTCTCATCACTAATTTCATTCTCACTTTTACTGATTGGGTTAGCGTATATCAGAGGTTAAGAAAGCTTCCTATAACACCTAAGCCAACACATCTACAATTTCAACACGTGAGTCCTGCAATACCCAGAACTTACTTTAAAAGGAGATATTTATGTTTTTTAATGCCACTAAACAACATCTACTTCATTCTTGTGGACTTGTTTTGAGAAGCGATAAACTTCTCACAATACTGATTCTTTTCCTACTTATAAGGCCAGTATCGGGCCAGGCTTCTAAAGAATCTTCGTGGAGGTTTGAGGTAAATCTGGGTATAGCAACCATTCCTTCCTATTTAGGAGATGACAGTTACCAGCTTGTAATACTTCCAAACTTCCGAGCAATGCATTCTAGTGGATTCTTTATTTCTATGACTGAAGGATTCGGATATAATGTATTGAAAACAAAGAATTGGCAAATAACGCACATCTTAAAGTATAATACTGGACGTTTTGAAGATGGTACCGCTCCAGCTCGGCTTGCGGGCAAAGAAACGAATGACCTTATAGGTTTGGGAGACATCCCTTTTACTCTTGAGCCCGGCATTCGAATTGAATATGCACATGGGGCTACTCGAAGTACTGTAGAAGCAAGACAAGGTCTTGGTGGACATAGGGGATTTTTCGGAGAGTTTAGAAGCGAATACATTAACCTATTCAAGCTTAGTAAACTGCCCGTGTACTATATGCTGGGTCCAAAAATAAACATAACCAGCAGCAAATTTAACAACTCTTTCTTTGGAATCACAGAAACCCAATCTACAGCCACTGGTTTAGAAATATATGATACAGAATTCGGAGTGCTTTCTTATGGACTTCAAGGCACCCTAGTTCTCCCTCTAGGCTCCAGGCAGTCTATGACCATATTTGCAAATTATAGTCGAATAGGACAAACCGTAGCTAACTCCAGCTTAATCAAGACTCACGGATCCAAACATCAAGCCATGCTTGTACTCATGTTTAACTACACTTTTTAATTAATCTCAATAAATAAAAAAAATAAAACAATCATGAAACAATTTAGAATCATAACTATTGCTACTATAATCTGGATTATTGGAGTGAGTATTTACTCCATTTCCTTCTACATCCCAATTTTAGAAGACTCAGAATTTCAATCTAATATTTTACTGTCTTTAGGAATACTACCCGTAGTGTGGTTTGGAGCAAAACAATACTACAAAGCAAACAGTGATACAATAGGATATTGGTTAGGCTTGGCTTTCTTTTTTACTGCAGCAGTTTTAGATGCATTAATAACAGTTCCCTTATTAATTATTCCATACGGAGGAACGTACTATAGTTTTTTCACGGCTGCTGGTTTTTGGCTCATCGGAATGGAGTTTATCCTAGTGACTACTGTGTATTGGTACTCCAAAGTTAAAGTTAAAAGAGAGATGCTGCCAATGGTATAAAAAGGGCATTAAAAGTTTCGAATAATTAAATCACAATTAATATCAATCAAAAAAAATAGAAAACATGAAACCAGAAAACATATTAGTTATCGGTGGAACCGGCAAAACTGGTCGTCGGGTGGTAAAAAATTTAACCGAATCCGGACACAACGTACGTGTTGTCGGTAGAACAACCAACCCAGCTTTTAATTGGGAAAACCAAGAAACATATGATGCAGCTTTAAAAGATATGGACAGAGCCTACATTGTCTATTATCCTGATCTGGCTGTTCCTGGCTCGAGAGATGCCATTACAACACTTACTAAAAAAGCGTTAAAAGCCGGTTTAGAAAAAGTAGTATTGCTTTCTGGAAAAGGTGAGATAGAAGCTGAAGCTTGTGAGGCCATCGTGGCTAATTCAGGCTTAAATTATACCTTGGTAAGAGCTTCCTGGTTTAATCAAAATTTTAGTGAGGGAGCATTTTTAGATTTTGTAGTAGCTGGAGTGGTTGCACTACCTATGCCAGGGGCTGAAATTCCATTTGTCGACGCAGATGACATTGCAGACGTAGTTTCCAAAGTAATTGTGGATGATTCCTATAACGGACAAACTATAACCGTTACTGGGCCTCAAAAAAGAACCTTCAAGGAGGTGGTTGAAATTATGGCAGAAGCTTCCAAAAAACATATTCAATTTGTTCCTATTTCAATTAAAGAGTTTAAAAGCGGGATGCAAAAAGCAGGATTAGCTGATTCTTATGTATGGCTCTTTGGGTATTTATTCGAGGAAGTATTAGGAAATCCAGATAACCAGAAAGTTTCAACTGATGTTGCCAAAGTTTTAGGCAGACCAGCTAAAGATTTTGAAACCTACGCTAAGCAAACCGCGGCAACCGGGATTTGGAATGTAGAAATAACACAGATCAATTAACCCATGAATAAAGGCTCCAACAAACTGCATCAGGTTTTTGGAGCCTTATTTATATTATGTACATCTAAAAAAGAAAATTATGACAATTTCCTACCCGTTAATCAAGCCCAGGTACTACAAGTCTCTACTATCAGATTTAGTGACTTTTATTAAGTGTCCTATAAATAAACCTTCACTAGAGAAAAGTACTACCCAAAAAATCTATGATACGATAGGTCTGTTTTTTATAAAGGTGTTTTTCTCATTAACAGTAGCATCATTGCTACAGTTTGTTTATGAACCTGAAAATCTGACTTCAATCAGTATGACAGAACGATTTACCCCACTACTCTTACTTTTAGTTGGTGGTTTTATCATGCCTTTATTTGAAGAAATAACCTTTAGGTTATCATTAAAATTTAAGCCTGTTTATTTTGGGTTAACTTTTGGAGCGTTCACATATTATATACTTACCAAAGCGGTTTTTAAAAGCCGATTATCCCTTGTGGATGAAACGTTTTGGTATCGAGTAATAACCGCTATTGTTGTAATGTTTATTATATATCTGCTTAGCAGAACAAAGAGCATAAAATTCGTTCTACATAACTTCTGGCAAAAGCACTTTAGGATGATTTATTATTTCTCTTGTGTAAGTTTCGCCTGGCTGCATATTTTCAATTTTGAATTGAATCTGGTAAATCTTTTGCTGCTACCCATATTGACGCTTCCTCAACTATTTAGTGCGACTATTGCCGGATATACAAGGGTAGCTTTCGGTTTTGAATACCCTCTGTTTGTACATATGACGACTAACATTTTATTCATCTCTTTAACTTTTTTACCTTTTGATTGATTTTATAAATAAAACCAATTTTGAAATACAAGATTTACCACCCTGAATTTATGCCGGAAAGGGATTTATGAGCGATAGCTAACCGACCTATCTCTAACCGGAGAGACAAAGTGTTAGTTTTACAGGGATATGATGAATTACCGATTTGATAGGAAAACAAATTTATTAATCTTAGCCTTAATAGCGCATAAATTGTAGAAAATGAAGACAATAGCAATTCTCCTTATCCTTGTAGTATCAATTCAAAACGCACTTTCTCAGACTATTCCTGAGGTAGATAGCATTTCGATAACATCTAAAATTGATGATTGGAATCAAGCATGGAAAATTAAAGATGCAAAGCTGGCCGCAAAATGGTATTCAGAAGATGCAGATTTCACTAATGCGTTTGGATTCAGCCTGATTGGGGCATCTGAAGTTGAAGAATATCTAACAAGAGTTTTCGATATGGATTTTGTTATGGCAGGTGATTCTGAACAAACATCACTTAAGCTTCGAGCGATTTCAGAAAACTCAATACTTGCCATATCAACAATTACAAGGAAAGGTCAGCTTCTTAGCGATGGATCAGAACTTGGAGATAGAACTACTACTCATCATCGTCTTTTCAAGAAGGATACAGATTGGCGAATTATTGCGCATCTGATTTCAGATGCGAGAAGTATTGAATCCAGCAAGCACTAAAAAATAGACATGTACAACATACGGTTGGGCGATTTACTGAATAACAACACAAAAATGAATGTGCAAACTGAATCCCTTGATAGGATAATGCAAGCACTTTAAAAGAGGAATAAAACGAAAGGAATTTCTTTCAGCAAAAGACAATTGATCAAACTTGAGATATTTAAGCCTTTATACTCTGGAGCCGAATAGGCTGATTCTTGGGTTATATCAAGAACAATTTTGATTCATAATAAAACTTCATCACTTAATATTTAACGAAGAAAAAATGGAATTGAGAAATGCAAGGCATACTGAAAACCTGGAATTAATAAAAGAATTTTACACACAGATTATCGGCCTGGAAGTCCTTTTTTCTTTTGAAAATCATAATAACTATAGTGGCGTTTTCATTGGTAAAAAAGACCATGATTGGCATTTAGAGTTTACAGCTTCAAAAAACAAAGCTGAACATAAATTTGATATTGATGATTTGCTAGTTTTTTATCCTGCCTCGAAAGGGGAATACAATAAAATAGTTGAAAGAATTGAATCAAACGGAATTAAAAAATTTAAAGCAAAAAATCCTTTCTGGAATGAAAACGGAATTATGATTAAAGATCCCGATGGATTTGGCGTAATTGTAAGCAACTTCAAAATAAAATAATATGCTCAATACCGTATATAAAATCATATCTCCCATTCTCTAGCTAGCCTTCACATACTCACCATGAAGATGAATTCTCTTCCCTCCTCTTTTTTATGCATTAAAATTTTACACTCATGACTAACACAGATCATCTATTAAGATTCGAAGACATGGAATTCGAAAAAATACAGGATGGCTTAGAGCAAAAAAAGATTACCAGAGGAGACCGGGTGTTTCGAATCTTGAAAATACATTCTCAGTTCACTGAGGCGAATTGGTGCTTAAATGGGCACGTCGGCTATGTATTAAGCGGAAAAATGAAAATTAATTTTAACGGGATAATTCAGAATTATATTCAGGGAGATGGTCTTTGGATTGAACAAGGTGAAAGCTCGAAGCACAAAGTAATTATGGAAGAAGGTGAAGAAGTTCAACTTATACTATTTGAATCGCTTGCCTAAAAAGATGGAAAAAGTTGAAATAGAATGTTGATATGGAAAAGATAGGATTAAGAAAAGCGACTATTAAAGACAAAGAGATTATAGTTGGCTTTGATTACAGGCTTGACAAGAACGAGCATATCAAGTTCAACAGAGAAGGTAAGATTACAAAAGCAATATTGAATGATGATTGCTTTATAATTTCGGCAGGTAAAGAAGAGATTGGACTTGTGATTTTTGATTACCGTTTTTTTGACCAGGGATGGATAGAGTTAATTATCATAGATGAAGAATACAGAGGAAAAGGGATAGCTGGAAAAGTATTTGACATTATATGTGAGCATTGTACATCGGATAAGGTTTTCACTTCTACAAATCGTTCAAACACTCAAATGCAACGAGCACTTGCCAAAGCTGATTTTTCTTTTGCTGGTGAACTAAAGGGATTAGACGATGGAGATCCTGAACTTTTTTACTATAAGAAGCTAAATAAAGCGCGAAATCATTAAACCGAACTTTTATAAAAACTTTCGAAAAGAATTCCTTTTGTTTTTTTAGAATAGACTAGAAGTAATTCTATACTCTTGCATTACTTTTACTTCACCTTTGTAAGTTATTCCTGATGATTTAACTCCCTTTAAATCTTCTCGGCATATAGTAATAGATCACCGCTTTCGATACCTTCCTTTCTTCATACTGAAACATGCTCATACCACTTCTTTTAGTTGTAGTCGGATTTACTCTCCTGATTTTTGGGGCAAGCTGGCTTGTGGATGGTGCCTCTGCCCTCGCGAAGAAATACAAGATTTCTGATCTTGCCATTGGATTAACCATTGTCGCTTTTGGAACATCCGCCCCCGAACTGGTTGTGAATATCATCGCCTCTGTAAAAGGAGCATCTGATATAGTGCTTGGTAACATAATCGGAAGCAACAACTTTAACTTATTTATAATACTCGGCATTTCCGGCTTGATATTCCCAATTACCGTTCAATCAACTACAGCGTGGAAGGAAATACCCATTTCGTTGTTTGCAGCTCTTCTGCTGTTGTTTTTGGTGAATGACTTCAGCTTCTCGCAACCGGGCTATCTGGGCAGAACTGAAGGCTTTATTATGCTTTTGCTGTTTACCTCTTTCTTGTACTATGTGTACAAGCAGTTAAAGGATGATCAGAACGCCAGCTCAGGATATCTCCAAAAACCTTTGTTTAAAATATTGAGCTTAATTTTGGGCGGACTAACAGGATTAATTCTTGGAGGCCAATTGGTAGTTTTAAACAGCATTACCATTGCGGAAACCTTCGGAATCAGTGAAAAAATAGTGGGTTTGACGATTGTAGCAGCAGGAACATCATTGCCCGAATTAATGACCTCTATAGTCGCAGCTACAAAAAAGAACAGCGATATCGCTATCGGGAATGTTGTTGGCTCCAATATTTTCAACATACTCCTGATTTTATCCATCAGTGTTCTAATTACGCCCATCAGCTATAATCCAAAATTCAACACCGACCTGTACATTTTAATTGGCGGGACGGTATGCCTGATGATCTTTATGTTAACCGGGCAAAAGAAAAAACTGGATCGCTGGGAAGCAGGAATTCTTTTCGGAGTTTACCTTGCTTAAACCGTTTACTTAGTGCTGAAAGAAGTTTAGAAGCGAAGCCAATTCTGATAATAAGACTGGAATCGGGTTCTCTATTTCACCATCTCTTCAAAAAGTTTATCAAATTTTCGATACTGCCGGCTCCATTCAAGGTGTTTGTTGATATTCTGAAGTGAAGCTTTAGGAAGAGGCTTGGTAACCCCCATCAGCAAGTCTTTCAGGAATTTGAAGAGTTCGTCCTCGTTTTCATAAAGAACCGGAGCGTGTAGTAAGGGATTGTGCAGTGAATCAGGAATAAGTTCCGGATAGTGTAAAGTTTTTGGCACCAATGGATGACAGCCGCAATAAATGGCTTCCATAATAGAAACGCAGAAGAACTCGTAGGTAGCTGTGGAGACAACAATATCGCCGGAATGTAAGAGCTTGCTGTACGCTTCTTTATCATCTACATACCCAAAATGTGTAATCTGCTGTCCAAAGCGTTTCCAGGCTTTCTGGAATTCTTCGGGTTTCTCGTGCTTGGTATCCCCTGCCAGAATCAGGTCGAATTTAAGATCAATATCATTTAAGCGGTTCAACACCCGAAAGAACATGGCGGGATTTCGATCGAACTGCCAGCGTTGGTTCCAAACAATTACCGGCCGCTTGTTGTTTTTCCTTATATCGGGTTGATTGTCAAAGTGAGCTAACTCAAGTCCAGGATACATTACAATACTTTTTTCCCTGATTTGATCTACGGTATTGTAGTGTTTATCGTCCGGGAAATTATCAAGGAAATCAGGCAGTGCCTCTAATAAATCATCCAAATGAAACTGAGAAGAAAACAACAATGTATCGGCCACCAACATACTCAGATAGTTGATATAACAATAGGTCATATCCCTTGTTTCACCTTCAGGAATCGGGCGGGTGAACTGGTTATCATGCATATACATGATTTTAGGAGTGTGAGCGAACCTCGGATTATTTAATGCAAGGAAAGCCGGAAGATTGGTCATACTACTTGTCAACAGTAAATCAATATCTTCTTTTACCTCACTGGTAAGCTGAGCAAGCGTTAGTGAATCACCATGCATGCGCCACTTCCATCCCTTATAGTTCAGCTTTATAGGGATTATATTGTGGCTGGAATGACTAGCCAATCCCTTAAGAAAAGCTTTATGCGAGCCGCTGTAAAATGGTTCTATGGCGAGTATGTTCATTTTGTTATTCGTTGAATCGTTATTCGTTAATTGGGAAAACGAATAACGATTAACCATTAACGATCACCGAAACCGTGATTGAATTTCGTCCAGTGAAAGATACACGATTGTTGGTTTTTTTAAAGGATCAAGATAGGGTTGTTCACAAGCAAAAAGTTGATCGACCAGACTTTCCATTTCCAGCTCTGTCATTTTCTTCCCTCTTGGGATGGCCGCTTTGGCAGCAAAGGCAATAGCCAGTCGGTCTCTCGCTTCCAGATTCAGTTTCTGTCCCAGTTCCTGATACTGATGCAGCATAGAAACCAATACTTCCTGCTCATTTCCGATTTCAATATCCGCAGGAACTCCATTAATCATAGCGGTATTTCCACTCAATAACTGTACAGAAAAACCCATTTGCTGAATAATAGGATGAAGCTCCTTCAAAAGGGTATAATCGGATGCAGATAACTCCAGTGTTTGGGCAAATAATAATTGTTGAGTGCTTGGTAACGCTGAATTAGTTGCACTTAACGCCTTTTCAAAAATAATCCGCTTATGCGCCAGGTGTTGATCAATCATACACAATCCGGTTCTGGTTTGTGTGATGATATACGTGTTATGCAACTGCCAGAAGGTTTTTTCTATCGGAATTGATTTTGGCAGTGCCCCAAAATCTTCCCCAAAAGAATCAGGGTTTTCTGTATTCGAATGCCTTCCATATAACTTTTCAGAAAACTCATCTCCTCTTCCCTTTGCGGGATTTGTATTGATCCGGGAAGGAATATGATATTCGAAATCGTGGCTGATTCTTGGTTTAGCTGCAGGGGTATTAAATGAAAAACCGGAATCAAATCCTTTTGAAGAGTTTTCATCGCTTAAAAAAGAATCTTCTTCTCTGGGAATCGAGGGAACGTTGAAATGATTATTAAGCGCCCGGTTTACTACCGATCGAGCCAGCTGAATAATGCTTCGTTCGTCTTCAAATTTGATTTCCATTTTTGCCGGATGCACATTCACATCAATCTTAGCAGGATCGATCTCAAAGAAAAGCGCGTAAAAAGGATATTCGTTGTTTCGTGTCCAGGCATCGTACAAACTCAGAATAACATGTGTAAGATAGCGATGCTGAAACGGCCTTCCATTTACAAACAGGAACTGCTCTCCCCTGCTTTTTTTGGCCAGTTTTGGATCAGAAGCAAATCCCCGGATTTTTACATAACTCGTCTCTTCCTCAAACTCAATCAAACTGGCTTTGTAAGGAGACCCAAAAATTTGAGTGATTCTTTCTTTTAAGGATTGAACGGGTAGATTATAAATCGTTTCACCGTCAGCGATTACTTCAAAGCCAATATTTGTATTAGCGAGTGCCGCATACTGAACAGTTCTAAGCATGTGCCTGAGCTCAGTAACATCGGTCTTTAAAAACTGTCGTCGCGCAGGAACGTTAAAAAACAGATTACGAACAGAAATTGAAGTCCCATCATCGGTC
>JBLLNP010000015.1:0-95077 GCA_048058975.1 Balneola sp. | reverse complement strand
CAAGAGGAGATATTCAAACAGTTAAGAAGCACGTTAAACTGCTTCAGAATGATAAAGAGATGCTGGATATGTATAAAAAGCTAGGGGTTTTAACCCTTGAATTGATGGATAACGATTTAAAGGATAATACCCTTAAATTCAGGTTGTACGATGTGTTAAAATGAAGAAAAAAGAACCAAATGATTTTTACAATAAAGTGTATCATGTTGTGGCACAAATACCAACTGGAAGGGTAACCAGCTATGGAGCGATTTCTAAATATCTTGGAGTTGAGTCAGGAGCCAGAATGGTAGGTTATGCAATGAATAATTATGTTAGCGAAGAATTGGGTTTGCAATACCTGCTCATAGAGTGTTAAACAGGTTGGGTCAACTAACTGGACGCGCTTATTTTGAGGGAGATACCATGCGTGAACGATTACAGCAAGAAGGAATAAATTTTAAAGAAGAGTATACAGTTGATATGGAAAAACACTTTTGGAATCCATTTGATTTGGAGGAATTGTGATGAAATTGAAGAACTACATTCTGGTATTATTTAGTCTTGCTTTAATATTTGAGGCAAAAGCGTTTCAAACGAATGAACTTGAAATAGGAGCTAAAGTACCAATGGCAGATCAAAAAATGGAAGATGTTACTGGCAGAAGTATCAGCTTAAATGAGGCAACCCAAGAAAATGGACTTTTGGTCATATTTAGCTGTAATACATGTCCTTGGGTAATGAAATGGAAGACAGGTATGCCGATATTTCAAGAATTGCAAAAGTTAACAAGATTGGAATGATTGCGATAAATCCTAATGAGGGATATCGCGAGCGGGGAGATGGAATGGAAGATATGATTAAACGTGCCAAGAAAGCCGCGTATGACTTTCCATATGTGCTCGACAAGAATCATGTAGTTGCGGAGGCTTTTGGTGCCACAAGAACACCTCAAGCATTTCTTTTTAACGGGAATATGGAACTGGTTTATGTTGGCTCTATCGACGATAATGCAACTAGCGCAACATCGGTTAAAAACTATTATCTACGAGATGCAATCGAGCAATTGGTTTCTGGTCAGGAACTAAGACATTCTCATACTAAGTCACTAGGATGCACGATTAAACGAGCGGGTTAATTTTTGATAAAAAAAGCCGTATTTTTGAGTCCTCATTTGATTTGACAGATGGGGATTTTTTTTGAATGCCAACAGATATTATTTAATGCCAACCTGGACTTTACATACAGAATTTAAATTTGATGCTGCCCACTTTATTGAAGGTTATGATGGAAAATGCGGGAGGATGCATGGACATTCCTACAAAGTGAAGATGACTGCGAAATCGCATAAACTTAATCCTTCTGCATACTTAAATAGCGAAGACATGGTATGTGATTTTAAAGAGCTTAAATGGGCGGCAAAAGACTCGGAAAAGGGAGGCTTTGATCACGGTAATTTGAATGAATTGATGCCTGTAAACACAACGGCAGAGCGTATTGCGGAATATATTCATCAGGAGACAAAAAAACGCATTCCGGAAGGAATTGAACTGATCGTAACTGTATGGGAGACTGACACATGCCGGGTGGAATACACTGATCAAAATGTATAATTCTACCGATCATATCGATTCAGATATATTGGTTGATCCAGAGGATTACCTGGAAACAGAATATCCGGTAATGGAGCATTTCTATACCATTCAGGGTGAAGGAGCACATACGGGTCGTGCCGCTTATTTCATCCGTACAGGAGGGTGTGATGTGCAGTGTTGGTGGTGTGATGTTAAAGACAGTTGGAATGAAAGCATACATCCACGAATGAAGGTAGGTGATTTGGTTGAAAGCTTGAAAAAAAGCGGAGCTCCTATTGCCGTAATCACGGGAGGTGAACCCTTATTGCACAACCTTGACGCACTTACAAAAGGGATTCAAGATATCGGAGTAAAAACACATATTGAAACTAGTGGCTCTTCTCCGCTTTCGGGAAACTTTGACTGGATAACACTTTCACCAAAACGTTTTAAAAAACCTATGGATGAAGTATTTCCTTATGTAGATGAACTGAAGGTTGTTGTTCTTACCAAAAAAGATTTGGCATGGGCGGAAGAAAACGCATCGAAATGCCCGGATTCAACAAAATTACTTTTACAACCTGAATGGGATACTCCTGGCTCCATTCCATTAATCGTTGATTTTGTGAAAGAACACCCGAAATGGGGCATCAGCCTTCAAACACATAAATATTTACAGGTACCTTAATGAGTTTTCAGGATTCTTCAGTCATTATAACAGGAGGAAGCAAAGGAATAGGGTTATCGATCGCTAAAGTTTTTGCACGAAATACTAATCGACCCATTGTATTGCTTGCCAGAAATAAACAGGAGCTTGAAGAAGCAAGAAAGGTTTGCCTGAAAGAAGGGGCTGAAAAAGTAGAGATCATAGCTGCAGATCTACTAGACTCCAAAATGCTTTCCGAAATTGATTTTGTGGCTTTGAACCCAGGAATTTTGGTCAACAATGCCGGAAGTTTTCTATTTAAAACACTGTCAGAAACTACAAGAGAAGAGTTTGAACAGCAGTTGCAAATTAACACGATGGGCGCATTTAACATAACCCAACAGGTAGTACCAGAACTTCATAAGAAGGAGAGAGCCTTGGTAGTAAATATCTGCTCACAGGCTTCACTAAAAGGTTATGGTGATAGTGGAGCGTATGCAGCGAGTAAACACGCGGCTTTAGGTTACACTCGTTCCCTTCGCAAAGAATTGATGGATTCAAATATCGCTGTAACTGCTATTAACCTCGGGCAAACCTATTCCACTTCCTGGGAGGGAGTGAATGTAGATCCAAATGATTTGATTGACCCTGAGGATGTAGGGCATTTAATCGTTTCTCTTTCGGAGATGAGTGCACGAAGTGTCGCAGAAGAGATTATTCTCTCCCCTCAGGGTGGGGATGTGAATCCGATGTAGAACTAGAATTCTTGATAGTCTAGTTCAGGCCAAAATTTCAGTGCATTTTTGTACCTAATTCTTTTCTGCTTATCAGGTAAAACCATCTCTTTTTTGATAAGACTTATATAATAGCAGGAATAGTCTTTATCTAATGCAACAAAAGCCAAAAGGTCAAATTTGTCTTTATTAAGGCCAAATATTTGAGGAGTGCCGCTTTGAAACTTTCTAGTTTTAACTTCAATTCTAACTGTTTTTGGTAAGGAGTATTTAGCTTGAAAATCATCTTTTAAGACTCCTAAAAAGTCAAATTTATCATTCGAATTTTTAGATTGATCTAGGCTTTCGAAAATTATTTTTTCAGTATTTAACTTGAAATAATATTCGCCTAGATCTCCCACAAACTTATTAGAACTGAACCGGACATCTTTTTTTCTGAGTAGTTTTTGGATTTTATCCTCAATGACCATTTTTCGATTGAGTAAGTCGATGATTTCCTTGTCGCTATTAAATATCATTTAAAATAAGCTAAATCCGTTCCTGTTTATCCTCATTAACAGTCCCCTCAAATTTTATTTCTCCTGTATGTTTGGTGCCTTTTGGTTCTATCAGCATCACCCAGCATTCTTCTTCTGCAATAGGAAGATGGTCTTCTCCCTTTGGAACAACATAAAGCTCACCTTCACTTAATCGAACTTCCCTGTCTTTAAATTTGAGAACCAGAGATCCCTTTACGATATAAAAAAGTTCGTCTTCATGTTCGTGGTTGTGCCAGACAAACTCTCCCTCGAGCTTGGCTAGCTTTACAAGTTGACCATTCGTTTCCGCGATGATTTTAGGTGTCCATTGTTCGTCAAACAAATTAAACTTTTCTTTCAGGTTGATAGAACTCACTATTCATCCTCTAATAGGTTTTCTTCACTCAATATTTCCTGGCGAAGAGTTTCATATTTCTGAATGGTCTTCTTTCTGGTATCAAGCACAACCGTAGCCGCGATTTTGTCGTGAATGGCTTGCCGGTTGGCATCCCAGTAAATTTGTGCGAATCCAAGTAAACCCGTTGCAATGCCTGCTGCATAACCTCCAAAACGCTCGAAAGAATAAAGAAGTCCTATTGGTTTATTATTAAGACGCACAACACGAAGGCTTAGCAATCTTTTGCCAAGTGTTTGTCCACGAAAGAACGCGGTACATAGCACAAAGTAAATTCCAATCCAGCCAATGCTTAACCCAAAATCTTCTCCTGTAGCTTTTAAAGTTCTCAGGAAGCCGGGATTCTCAGCCTGATCTGCTAAGTCTTCATTATCTTCTTCCAGTTTGTCAATCCGGCTGTTCAGCTTTGAAATGCGGTCGTCTTTTTGTTCCAGTTCCACTGAGGCAAGAACCGGAGCCATTTCTGAACGAAGGGAATCTATAGCGAGTGTATCATTATTATTCAACGCAAAACCAAGGCTTCGTAATTTGAGAATAAACTCATCTTCGAAAAGGGCAGAAGGGAGAGACTCCGAATCATCTCCTGTATTTCTCATCTTTGCTTCCAAATCAAGAGCAATCTTTTCAAGTTGGTCTTCAACCGTTAGAGAATCGTTTTTTCCAACAGCCATCATCTCTTTTGTTAATGCTCTCCAATCAATTTGTTGGGTGGCTTCTTCAATATCTTCACTTCCAGTGGAATTTAAAGCGACAACTCCGGGAACTGTTTTTTCTTCTTCTTTCTCTGTGATTGTAAATGTAACTGCAAAAACCAGCATAGACACAAAAGCGGCGACTCCATACCGCATTAGATTCTTCCACCAAGTTTCTCCTTTTGTTCGAACAGCGAGCCAGAAGAAAAGAATACTTGCGGAAGTAGCAAGAAAAAAAGCCCCAAGAGCCGTAAGAATAGACGCAATCAAAAGATCAAGAAGAAGGGCAATAAGCCTTCTTCTTGGAGTTGCAAGAGGTAAACCCAGTAAATCAGGATGTACTTCGAAAGCGAAGGGAGTTACAATTTGTTTGGGATCGTTGATCATTCGGGAGTTTAGTAAACAATTCAGTCACCCAAAATAAAAAAAGAGCCGCAATGTTCACTACGACTCTTTTAGATCATCTATGGGTAAAATCAGTCATCAAATCTGAGGTTATAAGCTTTTACAACTGCTTCGTAATCAGTGTAGTCTAAACCTTTAGCTTTTAATAAAAGTGATGGCGGAATTGCCACAATTCGTAAAACATCTCCATCGAAAAGATTTTCATTGGCTTCGTTATTGTCTGCTACTTCGCCCTCTACAATCAGATCGAAATTGTCTATATCAAATGAATAACGAAGTACTACGATATCATTTTCAAATGGAGTATTAAATGGAAGCGCATGCCAGCTGGTTGTGCCTTGAAATCTCAGATATCCCATTACAAGGCCAAAATCGACAGTTTCTTCATCTAGAATGTTCCAGCCGTAAGACGCAACGGATACAAATTCATCTTCAACAGCGAAGTCTTCATCAGCAACTATCACAATTGTGTCTGAGTAAATTTCAACTTCTCCCTGAGGGCCTCGTGGACCGGTAGGACCTATGCAAGAGGCTGTTAATGTTCCGATAAATAATGTGATGAATATTTTTAACGTTTTCATATCGTCCCTGTTAGTTTTGGATTTGATTTCTACTCTATAATACGTGTCGGTACAACGGATATGTATCACATGTTTGGGTTAGGCAGTTAATGCGATAAGAAATCACATGATTCTTCATTGATACAGAACGGGCTAGTATTTCAAACTGTTGTGAGGTTTAAGACTTGAATAAATTTCAGTACATTTACAGCCAACTTTTTAAGCAAATCAGGAATTGGATTGAGTAAAATTTTGATGGACATTCTGGGACTCTCTACCAGTCCTAGTAGCGGCGGTGCTTATGCATTGATTCTTTCGGAAGCAAATGGAGTCAGGAGACTCCCGATTATTATCGGCTCTTCTGAAGCTCAGGCTATTGCTCTTGAGCTCGAAAATATTAAGCCGCCACGGCCAATGACCCATGACTTACTTAAGAATGTAATTCTGAATTTTGAATCTTCTGTCAAAGAAATTTTCATCAATGATCTGGCTGAAGGTACTTTTTACGCAAGAATCATTTTTGAAAGAGGAGATCAACTTCATGAAGTCGATGCAAGGCCCAGTGATGCTATAGCTCTTGCAGTTAGGTTTGGGTGCCCCATTTACACCAATGAGCATGTACTTAGCGAGGCAGGTATTATTGCGGAAGCTGATACTACAACAACCGCGAAAAGCTCTACATCCAGTGATTCTACAGCCGATAAAGAACTTTCCAAACTAGAAAAACTTGAGCAGGAGCTACACACCGCTGTAGAAACCGAAAATTATGAAAAAGCGGCTAAGCTCCGTGATCAAATCCAAAAAATGAAAGGGTAGCCTGTGACTAAAGATCACTGTTCATTCCAACAACTTCCGTTTTCCAAATTATTTAATACGTACACCTCTGAGTTTTCAAGACTGAATGAATTTTATGCCGTCAATCCGTTTGATGAAGATGAAGTAAAAAGTAAAGCGGAACGGGTAACACAACCTGTACACAAGAAAGAATTTGTACAAGCTCTTAAGGATTTCCAAACGTATTTAGGGATTTCAGAAGCTCAGCAGCAACAACTTCAAAAGTTTGCGAAAGAAGATTCGTTAGTAATCGTGACAGGACAGCAGTTGGGAGTGTATGGCGGTCCGCTTTTCACTATTTACAAAACGATTACAACAATCTTATTAGCCCGAAAGTGGGAGGAAAAGTTAAATAAACCTGTTGTTCCTGTATTCTGGCTGGCAGATGAGGATCATGATTTTGAAGAAATCGCATCAGTTGGGATTCCCGATTATGAAGCGTTCAAAAAAATTAGTCTGAAAGAAGAGGGTGACGGCCGTCCAGTATCTGTTCAGGACTTGAAGAATACAATTAAAGGATTTGAGAATGAGCTGAGAGAAGAATTACCCGTTACGGATTTTACCGAACAACTTTTTTCATCTTTAAATGAGTTTTATAAAGAAGGTCGAACTCATGTTCAGGCCTTTGCACAGTTGATGAACTCCTGGTTTGCCGATGAGGGACTTTTGATAGTGGGAAGCAATTTTAAGCCTATAAAAAAGCTTGGTACAAATGTGTTCAAGACTTCGGTTTCTAAAGCCGAATCAATTTACCAGGCTCTTGAAAGCAAAAGCAAAGCACTTGAAAATGAATATCACAGACAGGTAATTGTCGGAGATTCAAATCTTTTTTATCTGGATGAAAGTGAAGGCAGGATTAAAATTGAGAAAACGAATAACGACTGGATTTATGGAAATCTCACCCTTAGTGAAGAGAAACTGCTCTCATTGATAGATGCAAACCCTCAGAACTTTTCTCCTAATGTTTTCCTTCGTCCGGTTCTTCAGGATGTACTATTACCAACCTTGGGCTATGTTGCAGGACCAGGAGAGCTGGCGTACTATGGTCAGATGAAGGATTTATACCCGATAATTGGGTTAGAGATGCCTGTAATTTTTCCACGACTTAGCATTACTCTTATAGAAAGTGGTATTGAACGAATTATGGAAAAACTGCCATTCGCAATGTGTAGTTACAACCAGCGCATTGAAGATCTTGAAGCAGCTTACGTTGATCAAACTAATTCGAAAGATATAGAGGGTGTGTTTAATGAATGGAAACAGGCGATAAATGAAATAGCAGAAAAGCCCAATTCATTCATTAAAGAGATTGACCCAACTCTGGAAGGAACTGCCGGTAAGGTAGTAACCGGGTTTTCAAACGAGTTAGATAAACTAAAAGGAAAAGTTTACAGGTCGATAAAGCAGCAGGAGCAGACTCAGCTTAACCGGATTGCCAAAATAAAATCCCAGTTATTTCCTGATGGCTTACAGGAGCGTTCAGTAAGTCTGGTTTACTTCATGAATAAGTATGGACCGGATATTTGGCAAAAACTCTTGAGTGATTTTGAGAAGCAGGAGCCGGATCTCTCCATTCATCATATCGTTAGTTTGTAATGGCTTCGGTTTCTGACCAAAAATCATTACTCAGAAAAGAGATGATTGGCAAACGGAAGTTGCTGTCACAAGAAGAATGGGAAGAGAAAAGCAGTTTGATAGCAGAGCATATCATGAACTCATCTGAGTTTACATCAGCAAGAATCATTCATTGTTTTATATCCATGAACGATAGATTTGAGGTTGATACCCACAGATTGATTAAAGAAATGCTTGCAACAGGTAAGGAAATAATTGTACCTATAACTGATTTTAAGAGTGGCACCTTATCACATTCGAGATTACAATCTTTTAGCGATCTTAAACCCAACAAGTGGGGAGTGTTGGAACCTGATCAGAAAAAAGCTGTCGAAATCGATGAAATTGATCTTATTTTAGTTCCACTGCTGGCAGCAGATGGGTTTGGTAACAGGCTTGGGTATGGGAAAGGTTTCTACGATCGCTTTCTGGCTAAGACCAAGGCATTAACTTTTGGATTAGTCTTCTGCGACTTTATTTTAGAGAATGTTCCAACCGATTCTTTCGATAAAAAACTAAATGGCTTAATTTCTGAAAAAGGCTTTAAATACACGTAACAATCACTTAATGCCTTCGTAGCGGCATTGCGGAGGAAATAATATGGCAGAAAAATTCAGACAAAAAACAGGATCACAAACGGGCACGGCATCACTCGAGTTCGATGACTTCGAACTTCAGAATACAATGCAAAACTTTCTTAAGGAAGAACCAAAGGAAACAGGAAAGGGCATTTGGAACTTTGCAACCATCTCAGGTATGGTAATGCTTTTTCTGGGTGTTTCATTTTTATTACAGTGGATCGGGCTTTCATTCGGTCCGGGATTCGATAACTTTCTTCAGGACGCGATTGGAGGCATGCCGTTAATTGGCGGTGCATTAGTTACTTTGATTGGCTTTGGTTTTTTTGTTGGAGACAGAAGACGGGAAAAAAGAGCGAAAAGGGAAGAACGCAGAAAAAGAAGAACGAGAGTAAAAACAGCTTCTTCAAGAAAAAATATGGATGATGTCCACGGTTCTGAGTTTACCGGATCCAAAACAAGAAGCAGCTTACGTAACGATTTAGATTCTGATTTTACATCAAGTTCCAGCTCTGCAAATTTCGAAGACTTTGCAACCAATACGTATGGTTATAGACATGTTAAAAAACTTATGAAGTCCCGTACTGATAAAAAAATAGCTGGAGTTTGTGGAGGTATAGCTAAATACTTTGGAATTAGTTCAACGGTAACAAGATTATTATTTTTATTGTTAACTCCTGTTACAAGCGGAGCAAATATTTTAATTTATTTAGGCTTATCACTTGCAATGCCGAAAGAGCCTGTCGAACTTATGGATGATTTCGATTTTTAAATTCATCCGGCATACATGCTAATTACATTCGAAGGGATTGACGGAAGCGGTAAGTCCACACAGATATCTTTATTAAAGGATAAACTTTCTTCTTTAGGGAAAATCGTACAGGTTTTTAGGGAGCCAGGAGGAACAGAAGTTTCTGAGCAAATCAGGACCATTCTGTTAAATAACAATTCCAACATTGACCCTGTAACCGAACTTTTATTATTCTCTTCCGCCCGCTCTCAATTAATGTCAGAGAAAGTACTTCCGGCTTTAGAAAGAGGAGAGGTTGTAATTTTGGATCGTTTTTATGATTCAACTACGGCCTATCAGGGCTATGGAAGAGAAAGTCTTCCCTTGGATCAGATTCAACAAATTAACGAGATAGCTTCTCATCAAAGAGCACCGGATTTCACCTTTTATCTCAGGCTCTCCTTGCAGGAATCCAATGATCGAAGAGCGCACATGAGTAAAGATCGAATGGAAAGCTCAGGGGATGAATTCTTCCTCAAAGTGATTAAAGGGTTCGATGCATTAGCCGAAAAGGAAGATCGCTTCGTAATTATCGAGGCTTCAAAATCGGTTGAAGAAATTCACGAAAGTATAGTCAATGTTCTTTCTCAAAGATTGCCATAGTAACTATAGAATACTTTACAGCAAAAGATTTTATTTTTTTATCTGGAATGATCATTGAGGCTTAATCATATTATCCGTATTTTAGAACAATATGGATGAATCCTTCCTGTTTCCAAGAAAACTGGTTCATCTCAGTTAAATTCCAACGATTATAACATCCTAGATATCTATTATGGCGCACGAAAGAATCGAGATTGATTTGCCTCTTGCTAAAGTTTACGAGCTATTAAGTAACCCTGTTGACTTCCCTAAGTTTCTGGAGCGCATCGACTCAGTTGAAAGAATTAACTCACAAACTTTTGAATACAAAACTAAAATCGGAAGTGAAGAGTTTGTTTGGACTACTAATTTGATCGATAATTTACGAAATACTCGTTTTGCATGGATCACAATCAATGGTAATCTCAACCAAACTGGAACTATTCGGTTTACTCCGCTTGATAACGGAACACGTACTCGTGTTGAGTTTTCTCTTGATTACCGAACTTTCTTCGGCGATCCTACAGAAGAATTAGGTTCTTTTATTGAAGAATCAGCTGCTCAGTTAGTTAAAGACCTTGAGAAATTCAAAAGCCTTGCTGAGTCTGGTACTTTTAAGGAAGAGCAGGCTGAAGTTTCTGAAGAAGAAGTAACAGCTTAAGCTTTACATTATTTATTTACTTATTGTTAATGCGCATCAAATGATGCGCATTTTTTTTGCTCACTATTTTCTATGACATTTACAAAATTCAAAGAATCAGAAAAAAGTAATTCCCCACATTACTTATTAATCGGTAATCCGGTTAGCCATAGTGTTTCCCCATTAATGCATAACACGGCTTTTAAGCATCATGAGATTGAAGCTGAATATCACGCGGTAGCGGTTGCTATGAGTGAAATCCCATCATTGGCAGCTCATTTCAATAATCCAAACTTTCTTGGAGCAAATATCACTATTCCACATAAGGAAAACTTGTTGGAAGTAGTTGATGATTTAACCGTTCAAGCAGAGGAAATAGGAGCAATAAATACCATTCTAAAACAGAATGGTAAATTGATAGGTGAAAATACAGATGCATATGGTTTTGCAGCTCCGTTAGAGGACTATTTAGTTGAAATCGATCTTGATCGGGCAATCGTATTTGGTTCTGGTGGAGCTACCAAAGCTATTATTTATGCTCTTAAAGAAATTGGAGTCTATGAAATAGTGATGGTTTCGAGGCGCCCGGAAAAGTATTCTGATGCAGGAAATATCATCTCTGTGAGCTATGATGACTGGCCTGAATATGCAGAGGAAAGCTCTTTGATTATTAATGCTACTCCATTGGGTATGTTTCCAAATACAGCGGCTTCCCCAATAAAAGATATTGAGAGAGAATTATTAACAGGAAAGCTTTGTTACGACATCGTATATAACCCAAAAGAGACTGAATTTTTAAAACAAGCAATAAGTGCAGGTGGCATTCCAATAGGTGGAATTGATATGCTTATTTACCAAGGAGCTAAGTCATTTAAGCTTTGGACAGGTAAGGAATTCCCGGTTGGGCTTATTAAAATGAAATTAGATGAGATCTTCCCATATTGACTTCATCAGACCAGAGAAACTAAACGATGCCCGGATATTTTCCTGGTTTACCCTGAAAAACGCACATCTGAGAAAGGAAGATCAACTGATCCCAGGCCTGAATATTGGATTCAACTCCAAAGAGAACCAAAACATTTTGCTTCATAATCTAAGCGTACTAGCTGAGGAGATTAGAATGAAGCCTGCTAATATAGCTTTGGCCGAGCAAGTGCATGGAACGGTTGTTAGAACAGTATCTGAAGGTGGAATTTATCCTGGTATAGATGCATTTGTAACCAATACCCCTGGTATTGCTCTGGGCATTCAAGTGGCGGACTGTGGAGCTGTTTTGTTCGGGGATTCGATGAACAAAGTTATTGGTGCTGCTCATGCCGGATGGAGAGGAGCAGTGGATCGGATAGTTCCAAAGACTATCGAAAAGATGTTGGATTTAGGAGCTGATATATCTAAGATCAAAGTTTTTGTGAGTCCTTGTCTTGCCAAACATAATTTTGAGGTTGGGGAAGAAGTGGCCGAGAAATTTAGTGCTCATCTGGTTGAAAGAGTGCAATATGAAAAGCCCCATGTAGATCTGAAAGGCTTGATTAAAGATCAGTTGACTGATTCAGGTATTAATCCGGGAAACATTGAAATGGATGAGCGATGCACCATTGATCATGAAGATCTCTTTTATTCTTACCGAAGAGAAAAAGAGAATAGTGGCAGAATGGTTGGGATTATAAAGCTGAATAAATTAAAGTAAAGAAAGCTTGGTTCATGACGGATGAGCATAAAAAAAGTACCCGGAACTCATTTATTCAGATTTTTCGGTTTGAAAAGGTTCTGAACAACCAGGTCTCGGGATTTGTTTGACCTGATCAACGATTTTGCCGTGGCGTCCTCGTTGACTGTGTTCGCTAATTAATTAGCATAATCTTCAAAGCTTAGTCAATAAAAAAAAGCATTATTTTTCCACATTTTTCCCACTTAGTTATCCACATTTGATTTCTAAATATACTTTTCTGTAATAGAAATAAGGTTTTCTTGTATCGTTTATAGTTTTCTTTAAAAAAGCGTTGAGAGTGAGAGTATTTTTTGCATGATAAAAGGAGTCAAAATCGATTCTATTTTTTTTCTCCAATGAAATTATTCACTAAAAGAATGAATTAAGATGTGAGATATTCTAACTTAAGAGTTCAATAAAAAAAGAGGTTTTGACGAAACAAAGACTGGCTATTCTTGGATCAACGGGGTCGATAGGAACTCAGGCATTAGAGATCGTACGTCAACATCCGGATATTTTCGAAGTCGTGGCGCTCTCTGCAAATGCGAATGTTGATCTTCTTATCGAGCAGATTAATGAGTTTAAGCCTCAGTATGGTCTTATATGCAAAGATATACTGTTTAAAAATCTGAGGGAAGGAGTTAGAACTAATACAAAATTGTCTTCGGGGTTTACGGAATTAGTGGAGCTGGCTTCTTTACCCAATGTTGACACAGTATTAAACAGTCTTGTTGGCTTCGCAGGCTTTATACCAACATTGGAAGCTATCAAACAAGGAAAGAAAATAGCATTAGCAAACAAGGAGTCGCTGGTTGTCGGAGGAGAAATAATTTACGAAGCGTTGAGAAATTCACCTTCAGAGCTTATTCCGATTGATTCAGAACATAGTGCAATGCTACAGTGCTTGGTTGGGGAACCCAAAGAAAGTATTGAGAAAATTGTAATAACAGCCAGCGGAGGGCCTTTCAGAGAGCTTTCACTTGAGCAGATGAAGAATGTAACCAAAGCCCAGGCGTTGAATCACCCCAACTGGGAGATGGGAGCCAAAATCACCATCGACTCATCTACCATGATGAATAAAGGGCTGGAAATCATCGAAGCACATTGGTTATTCGATTTACCTGTTGAGAAAATTGAACCTGTGATTCATCCACAAAGTATTATTCATTCTATTGTGACTTTTACCGATGGCTCCAGTAAGGCTCAGCTCGGTCCTCCGGATATGAAAGTACCGATCATTTATGCATTGACTTATCCAGATCGACTTCCTCTGGAGACTCCCAGAATAGATTGGTCGAAAGCACACGAACTAACCTTCGAGCCCGTTGATTATGAGCGGTTCCCCTGTGTGAAACTTGCTATGGATTCTATCGAATCAGGTGGGGTTGCCCCGGCGGTGTTAAATGCTGCAAATGAAGTGGCGGTTCAACGCTTTTTGGATGAAGAAATTGGTTATATTGACATCCCAAAAATTGTTGAAAAAAGTTTAAATAAGATTTCATCTCGGGAAAACATTAGCGTTGAGTTATTAAAAGAAATTGATAAAGAAACGAGAGCATACGCCTCTTCAATAAAGTGATATGGAAATAGTAGATATTTTAAAGACAATCGGAATTTTTATGGGTGCACTGATGATATTGGTGTTCATCCATGAGTTGGGGCATTTCCTTGCAGCCAAGTTATTCGGAATGAGAGTGGAACGCTTTTCAGTTGGATTTCCACCCAGAATCTGGGGTTTCCAGAAAGGGGATACCGATTATTGTATAGGAGCAACTCCGCTAGGGGGGTATGTTAAAATCTCCGGAATGGTAGATGAGAGTATGGACACCGAGTTTCTTGAAAAAGAACCTGAACCCTGGGAATACCGAAGTAAACCTGTTTGGCAACGAATGATTGTGATTACCGCGGGTGTAATCTTTAATATGATTCTGGCCTTTTTCATTTTTACAGGGATGACCATTTCTAATGGTAAATTGACACTTCCATTAGAAAACGTTTCCGGTCTTTATATTCCTGAAGGTAGTTTTTTAGAAGAACTTGGTTTTCAAACTGACGATAAGATAATTGGGGTGAATGGAGAAGCGGTTTCAGCATTCGAAGATTTAGTAGCTCCCTCTAAAATAACGTCCAGTAATCTTACATATCAGGTAATCAGGGATGGTCAGGAAATCGATATTAATGTTCCTTCCAGTTTTTTGGATAGCCTCCAAACAAGAGACTTTATAAACCCAGCATTTGCACTTCCAAGCATGATATCAAGCGTTTCTGTAGGCACACCAGCAGATGAAGTAGGCTTAAAAGCAGGGGATAGAATCATTCAAATTGATAGTATAGAAGTGAAATACTGGATTCAACTTACCAGCATCATCACTTCAGCAGAAGGCAAAGAAATGGATTTTACGATTCAAAGAGAGGATTCAATTTTCCAAGTTTCTATTGCCCCGGATCCGGAATCCAATCAGGTTGGAGTTGGACTTCCTACATTAGATATGGCAGGCGGAGAGCATGTTAGTATGGGATTATTTGCTTCTATAGGAGAAGGATGGAATCAAACCTGGGAGCAAACAGCTGGTATTATTGGTGGTTTTTCGAGAATGATTTCCGGAGATATTTCTGTTCGGCAGAATCTGGGTGGGCCAATCGCGATAGCAAGTATTACTCGTCAAGCAACAGATCAGTCCGGTTGGACAGGATTTTGGCAGATTACAGCACTGCTTAGCATTACTTTAGCCATCATGAATATCCTTCCAATTCCTGCATTAGATGGGGGACATCTGGTCTTTTTGATTTATGAAGGAATTGTTCGCAAAGAGCCATCAGAAAAGGTGAAAATAGTAGCTCAGAATATCGGGTTCATAGTGCTGCTTACCTTGATGGTATTTGTAATCTTCAACGATGTATTGAAGTACTTTTAATATGTTTGCACGAGACGGCTATCCAACAATGATTCTTGTTACAATTGTAACTGGCATCATATTTTATGTGACCAATACTTATCTGGATCACTGGTTTTCTTACCTGATTTATCTTGTTTTTGGAGTGATTTGGGTTATCGTGATCTACTTTTTCAGAGACCCCGAAAGAGACACTCCGGAAGGAGAGAATCTTATTATTTCTCCAGCAGATGGCAAGGTAGTCCTCATTAAAGAAATTGAAGAGGATGTGTATCTGAAAGGGAAGGCCACACAAGTCAGTATTTTTCTTTCTCCTTTAGATGTTCATGTAAACAGAAATCCGATTTCGGGAAAGCTGGAATATCTGAAATACCATCCTGGAAAATACTTGATGGCATGGGACGAAAATGCTTCCATAGAAAATGAACGTGCTGATTTTGGAGTGCTTCATCCATCGGGAACCAGATTATTTTTTAAACAAATCACAGGATTTCTGGCTCGTAGAATAGTATATCATATCAAAGAAGGAGATGAGCTAGTAGCAGGTGAGCGATTTGGAATGATGAAATTTGGCAGCCGTATGGATGTGATTGTTCCCGCTAATGTGGATATTCATGTGAAAGAAGGAGACAGAACCTGGGCAGGTCAGTCAATTTTGGGTCAGATCAATTAGTATGAAATACCCGATTCAAAAAAGATATAATAGTTTTAAAAAACAAAGAGAAAGGATAAGGGAAAACAAGCCTCCGGTAAATAAACGGATTGCAGTACCGAGTTTTTTTACTTTGATGAACCTGTTTTCTGGTTTTCTTGCTATTATTTCAATTTCTGAAGGGGATTTATTTCGTGGAGCATGGCTGATTATGGCTGCCGGTATGTTTGATGTGTTTGATGGGCTGATGGCACGTCTCGCTAATGCTGACAGTGATTTTGGGATCGAATTAGATTCGTTGAGTGATATGGTTTCCTTTGGTGTTGCACCCGGATTTCTGATCTACAATTTCACCCTTCAGGAATATGGATTACTCGGCGTTCTTGTAAGTGCGATTCCTCCTTTATGTGGAGCGGTGAGGCTTGCCCGATTTAACGTAAATGCTCGTCTTCAGCCTTCAGCAGGATATTTTACCGGATTACCAATTCCATCTGTAGCCATTATTTTGGTTGCGTTCTACCTCACATTCCGCGATGATCTGTACTTGTTCGATTTCTTTAAAAATGGAGTAAACAGTGTGCTTATCCCGGTTGTGGTAATCGTTTCATTTCTTATGGTAAGTACCATTCAGTTTGAGAAAATCCCCCGGTTTGATAAAGAATCCATCAAAAATAAAAAGTGGTCGTTTCTGCTGTTTTTTGTCTATCTGGTACTGATCGTTACTTTCCAGGAATACGGACTTATGGCCGTAATTTTGATTTATATCTCAAAAGCAGTTATTACATCCGCAATCAGGTTTTTCAGTGTTGATTACACCGGGGAAGAGGAGCCTTTCCAGGATTATAGCTAGAGCTTGTTATAAGCTTTCAGAGTTTTTTCTCCAACTATATCCCAGGAGTAGTTTTTAAGAATATGATTCTTGAGTGACTCACTTTTTTCTTTATTCAGCGCGTTGTTTACTGCTTTAGCAATTGACTTAGATGATTTTGGATTTAGATAATCAGCCCATTCTCCAAAATAATCCTTAGTACCTCCTATCTCCGTAATTGCAATATTTGCTCCTGCCAGCGCTGCTTCCATTGCAGCTATGCCCGGTGTTTCGTACTGGGAGGGGAGCACAAAAGTATGACATGCGGCATAGGCGGAAGCAAGCAGATCAGAGTTATGATCTAACGTTTCGATGAAAGTAACATTCCCGGCTTTCCGGCCGAGTTGTTTACATCGCTCTCCATATTCATCATCAAACAGAGAGCCTATAATCAAGATTGGCGCTTCAACATCCGGGGCTGATTCCAGTAGCTTGATTACGTTTTTTCTGCGTGCTCCGGCTTGTCCAACAAAAAGCACAAAATCTTTTAGTCCATAATTCAGTGCAAAAAGATCAGGGGTTGCATTTGCAAAACGAAGTTCCACTCCATTTGGAATGACCTCTATTTTGGCTGGACTTATTCCGAATCCTTTTTCAATAAGTTCTGCCTCAGCATTAGTATTTGGAAGAATGAAGTCGGCAATCGAACACGCTTCAGCTTTAATACCAAAGTCGGAGCGAATTCCTGATCCAATTTTTGATAACACTTTTTCAGCTTTCAGGCTGAAGCTTATGCTAGCAGCAGAACGGTTTGAGAAGAATACAGGGGAAAGCACGGTTTTAATTCCAAGCTCTAAACACCGGGAAATTATTCCGATGGTGTCAGGGCCCGCAACAAAAATGTGAACAAGATCCACTTCAATGCCTTCCTGCCAGGGAGATATAAACTCTACTTCTACACCCAACTTGTTCAGGGCAGATGCTGTTTGCAAAGCCTGAGTTCTGACTCCGCCATTTACCAGTGCAATTCCTAATGGAGCAACAAAGCCTACTTTCATAAGCGAATCCTGTTCTTCCAGTCTAACAAAGAAGTTTTTAAAAGTTGAAGCTTATTCGATTTGAGTAAACTGATGTCCTGCTCTGAGATTTTTTTTGCAGGATGATGATAGTTAAAATTAGCGGAACTTGATATTTGTTGTTCGCTTGTTTGTCTGATTAACTCAAAAGATGAATGAGATTTTGAAACCTGAATCAGTATACCATCAAATCCTCCTGAAAAAGAAAGTTCTCCGCTTTCTAAGTTAATTGTTGCAGAATAGCTCGTTTTGATGCGGTGTTCCCAGAAAGAAGCATATTCTTGAAAGGTCAGTTTAGTAAGATCCAGCTCGTTCACCTTAGCAAATATTTCTTTCCATATTTCGGTACCCGGCTGAAGTGGATGGTGATAAAACACAGCGTTTTGATAAGAGGAGGTTTTAATACCAAGTAAACCCATAAAGTATTCTTTCATTTCTTCAAGCGAGGCTTTTTTTCGGTTCAAACTGCCGCTACAAATAGGATGGATTGGCACTTGAAGTGGTAAAGATCCGGAACCTTTATGGATAGGTTTAAAAGGAAGAGCGTCATACCCAACTGTGAATTCTGAAGTATAACTAAACTCGAATTTTTGTAAAACTTCAGCTAAAGTATCGTTCCAGATACCATAGGGAACACAAAATCCCTTAGGTTTAAATCCAGCATCAACTAACAATTGAAAACCGGTTTCAATGTTATTAAAAATATGTTCATATGAATCTGATGTGCCGTGTTCATATCCATGCAGGGCAATTTCATGCCCTTCAAATTCATGAAATATGCTAAGCCATTCCTCATGAGCCTTTACGTGCAAAAACCAGGTCATTGGAATGCTGTATTCCCTGGCCATGGAGTACAAATCCCGAATGGATTTCTGATCTCCGAAATCACTGTCAATTCGAAAAGCAAATACGGGTTTTTCTTTTGGAGAGGTCCATTTATTAATGAATGGGAGACCTTGCTGAAAGTGTAATTCTTTTAGCAGAGAACAGATAAGATCAACCAAGGCACCCTTAGAAACTTTGCTCGTCAACTCATCCGGGTGTTTTTCATCTTTAAAATAAAAACGCTTTCTGGTATAGGAGTTATCAGCAATTAATTCATCCGGATTTACTCCAAGGTTGCAGACAATTCCCTTTTGGATACTTTCAAAGTCAATTAACCCTGAAAAATTATCCTGTCCATTATACAGATGGGCTTCATTATGAATATCAAGAAATGGAATATGTTCAAGGAAAGGGATGGAGTAGTCGTTGATGAGGGTTTTTACTTTTTTTGCTACCGTAAATCGCGCATGAGAAAAAGTGTCTCCGTCAGGAGTTTCAAGAACAGAACCACCATTATCATTAAAAGCATGAAGCAATTCTTCTTCATCTTGAGATATCGGTTTATTGACAATGATTACAGAGTATGAAGCCAATAAGTCATCGAAATCCTCAATCTGTTGATACCATACTCCAATCTGATCAAGGATTGATTTCCAGCCGGGTGATAAGTCTATTATTCCGATGCAAAGATTCCTCATGAAATCAGCTTTTGTTTAAACCAGTTTAGATGATCAATATTTATAACCCCGGTTATCAAAGTAAGCGGGATAAACAGCACTACAGCTCCCATAGCTTCAAGTAACACCGGCAAATGTAGGCTTTGTGATAAGTAGTATAGAGAACCTAAAAGAAGAACTGAAATAATAAATGGGCCTGCGATTTTCAATTGTGTATTTTTATTGAACCAAAAAAAAGAGGTACATACAAATATAAGTTCTGAAAGAGAAACGGCGAATGTTACAATCAACAGGTTGTTTGTTGTAGCTGATCCAAATATTAATATTAACGTAATTATACCGCTCAACAAAGTGGAGTTAAAGAACTGCCGGTCTTTGCCAATGGCAATCAATCCAAAAGAAAATATGCTATTCAGAAAAGTAAGGAACAGAAAGATACTCAGGATAGAAAGGACTTCGGCACCTGACTGGTACTCGTCACCATAAAGAGTTTCGATTATAAAAGGGGAAGAAATAGCAATGAATAAAGACAGAACCCCGGCTATGGAAATCATAATTCTTGATACAAAGCGAATATTATGTTTAGCCGCTTCTTTATTAGAAACCCATTGTGCGGAAAGGTTAGGGAGCAGAAGATTTACGAAAATTCTGTCCACGAGCATCGCAATAAAAATAACTTTTATAGCAGCGCCATAAATGCCTGCTTCTTCATTTGATAAAAGAAGACCGATCGCTATGGGAGGTAAAAGTTGAATAGTTTGTGTAAAGAAAGTACCACCGCCAATGGTAACTGCCGATACAAACAGTTCTTTAATTACACTGAAACCACGATAGGGAAGTGCAAAAGGCTTTTCCTTTATCGAAAAAAATAAGAACAGCAGGGCAGCCGCAGAAGAACTTCCTATAAAAATAAGAGGTACTTTTTGAAGGTCGCTATTAGAATGAATGAACAGAACTACTAAAATCAGGTAAACAGTACTATTTAGGATTTTTGAAGAGGCTACTTTTCCAAATTGCTGCCGGCCGTTGTAGTACCATTCCAATATGAATGTGAAGGGAATCAGTGCATAGGAAAAGGAAAGGATGATTTCTTTTTGTTCATCAGGCAGGTTCACATTCACAATAATTAACTGCATTGCAAAAAGTACAAATAGATTCAAAGTAACCTTTAAGAAGAAAATCTCTCTGGCCCGATATATTCGTTTTACTGGCTCTTTTGCGATCTCACGTCCTGCAATATGAGTAAGACCCAGATCAGCAAACCATGTTGCATACCCGAGATAGGAAAGGGCAATGACAATTAATCCATAGGACTCAGCCCCTAATATTCTTGCAAGATAGACTGTGGTTACGAAACTTATTCCCCTGCCAACTACATCTCCAAAGGCGATACTAGCTATTTTTTTAGATAGTTTAGCCATTAGAATAATGGCTTAAGGTTGAAATGATCGAGGTTTGCAATTCTTCTTTCGAATTGAAAAGTGAAACCATTCTGTCATTTTTTAGCTCCCGGAGGTCACCGGCATACGGAGCTATGATCTTCTTATTATATGATTGCGCCATTTTTATCCCACCGGAAGAAAGTATTTCGTCATAGTTGAAAATGCAGATATCAGAAGCATTTAAAAGAAGTGGATAATGTTCTTCCGGGATGAATGCTGGGACATAAAGAACCCTTGAATCATCTATGGTTTGCTCAATAATGAAGTTGTGGAGTGATTCCTGCCCCTTTTTCACATAACCCGCTATGATCAGAGTGAATTCTGGCTTTTGTTTTGAAAGTAGCTCAATTATTTCTCTGATACCTTTATACTCACTAATTCCTCCGAAGACAAGAAAAACAGGACTTTTAAGCTCTTTTCTTCCATCTCCATAAAGAGAAAGAAATTCGTTACGGGCAGTTTCCTGAGGAACCAGCTTTGCCGGGAAATCAGGATGTTTTAGAACTGCTATTTTTCCCGGTGGAATATCATACGTACTACTTACAAGTGAAACCGATGCTTCGGAATGCACATGAATGATGGAGGCGAGTCGAGCCATCCACCTGTGGATTCGGAGATGCAAAGAAAGATACTTTTTATCGTGGGGCTTTAGATTATGAACAGTCCAGACAATATCACCACCAAATAACTTATATAGCCCAATGCAGATCAATTTATAAGGCATCCCAAGAATAGATTTAACGTCCTGAAATTCTAACCAGTGATAATGAAGAAGTGTATTCCTGTTAAAAAACACATGTAGAACAAAACGAAAGTGAGCAAAGACACTTATGCTTTCGATTTTGACTTTATTTTCATCAATAAGATCTTCGTAAAGTAAGTATAGATAATCGGTCTTGGGAAAATCAAACCGGATAAGTGGCACCACAAACACAGTATCAATGTGTTTGTTTAATCCCGAATAAAGTTCTTTTAGAGATGAAATCTCCATATAAGAATAGTTCCCTACAATTGATATTGAATACCAATTGAATGTACAGTTCCAAAGCCTGTATTAAAAGGGATAAGTGCATAATTGAATGTTACTTTTTCAGTAATAAAACCAGCACCAAAAGAGATCGGACGAGTATTATCACCTGTTTTATACCCTCCGGTAATCTGTACGACTTCTGAAATTTCTAAAGAGATTCCAAGGTTAAAGTAAGCTTCATCAGGATTATAATCGGAATATCGGTTTGATTCAGATTCTTCAACCGGAATAACATAATCTGCCATGATAGTAATGAGCACTGGTAAATCAGGGCTTTTTTTATGAGTAAATTCGAAGATGTCTGCGGCTACACCAATATTGAAACTGGTAGGCAATTCAGTAGGGATATCATTGAGTTTCTCCATTTCCCCAAGATTCAAAAGGGAGGAGCCAATTCTTACCCTGTTTTCAAATAAAGAGCTGGCAAGCCCTAAGCTGATTGCGTATCCATTAGCTCTGAATGGAAAAATTTCTTCATTCAGATAATGAGCAGAAATCCCGGCAGAAAAATACCTGAAGCTATAGGCATAAGCACCGGAAATTGAGAGGTATTGTATGGAAAAATCACCGTTTGACTCCCCGGGGGCATCTCGTTGCTCAAACCCAGTAACGCCACTTGTAAAGAAAGAAAAGGCAATGGCTCGTTGATTTTTTTTGAGATTAATACCTCCAAACAGATTATTAGCATCAGAAATCCAATTGGTATATCCTAAACTAATAGAAGAATTATTACTCATAGCCAAAAGAGCCGGGTTGGCATATAAAGAGGGAGAGCCATTAGGAGTAGCAACGGAAGCCTCAGAGAGAGAGAGTTCGGAGGGTGTTGGACCTATTTCAAGGAGCTTAAGCCCGCTTTGTTGAGCCAAAGCAAAGTTTGAGATCAGTAGTATCAGCAGAAAAAAAGAAGAAGATATTTTCATAGATGTAAACGTAATGCAAAAACATGCATGTTAGCAACATTGTATGGCTCGATCACAAAGGCGTAGTCTATCGAAGGAGATAATTGATCAAAAGGGAGATGCACAGAAAATCCCGTGCTCAGTGATCCGCTGCCACTACTAGTTGTGTCGGTGATCCTGTATCCGCCCCGAATTGTAAACCGCTCATGAGCTTTCCAGGAGCCACCTACTCTGAATATCCCGGAGCTGGTTGAGGCTTCTTCGATAGTCTCGAATATGGTAGTACCCGAAGTGCTTTCAAAAAAGATTTCTTTTCTTATTATTTCCGAAGTGTAAGATTGCACTTCAAATTCAGAAGATAAAGTGAAGGTATCATTCTGATACGAAAGGGCCCATTTAAACCGGGTAGGAAAGGTGTTTACTACATTACGGCTTTGAGCAGTATTGTATAGTTGATTGGAGTTCCAGGTATAGTTAGCAAACATATCCTGTATTGTAAATCCAAAGTTCAGATTCTTTCTGATTTTATATAAGATCCCAATATCAACCCCGATTGAAGTTGCCGGCGATAAATCTTCATGGTAATTAGCGTAACTAAGTTTAAAGCTAATGCCGACGTTAAGTTTTGGGTTAAACTGAACTCCAAAAGCACTAAAAAATTGATATTCAGAAGCATTGAATTCTCCTAAAGGATATCCACTTAACGAGCGTTCATCAATATTTTTAACACCAGTTCTAATGATCCCGAAAGCTATTCCTGCATTCGGAGGGAGCCTGAAGTTACCTCCCAATGTTTGAAAGACCCGATCGAAGGTCATAGATGAAACTGCGAGATCAAGTTGTTTGAAACCGGTAACCTCAGCGGAAAGCGCAGGGTTGTAATAGGGATAAATTCCTTCGGAAGTAGTAGCGGTAAACGCATTTGCCATAGATATGCCTCTTGGGCCGTATCCAATTCGGGATGAGGCTCCTGCAAATCCCCCGTTTTGCGCATATATGGATTCGCTGATGCAAGCTGACAGGATGATGACGGAAAAAAGATATTTAGAAAGTTTAGCCATTATTCAACAAGTAATATTTTTCCGTTTATAGTATCGCCGGTACCTTCTATTAAATAGAAATAAACACCATTAGCTACATTTCTGCCTTTCCCGTCAACTCCATTCCACTCAGCTTCGTGTGTTCCTGTTGTATTTGCACTGTAGGAACCAAGATCACGAACTAAATTCATACCAAAATCGAATATTCTGATTGTAACATTACCCGGATTCTCAACATCAAAACGAATCCTGACAAGTTCATGTTCAGCAGGAGAGAAGGGATTAGGGTATGCAAATGCTTTTACCGATTTAGCGTCGGGATCATATTGATTTCCACCGGAAAGAGGAAAATTTACACGTGTAATTTCCCAGGTTTCTCCCAGGTCATCAGAAGAAATAATACCATCACTGGTGCCAATCCAAATCCTGTTGTTTGTTTCAGCTACTCCTTGAAACTCTACCGATTCTTTTAGGAAGGTATTAGGACTTTTGATTTGAGGAGATTTTCTCCATGAGCTTCCTCCATCAGCAGAAATGAACAGCCCATTCTCGCCAGCGGCGAATACGTACCCATTTTTGAAACCAAGGCCTAATATTTTTTCTCCTATAAGATGTTGCTCAAAAGTCTGCCCACCATCAGAAGTAGCAACAATTCCATATCGGTCGGTTTCGTCTGCAATCCAGTTTGTCATCCATATTTTTCCCGAGGAAGTATCTTCTTTTATTTCAATAATCCATCGTCCCAGAAGCCCATTTGAAGTACCGTCAACACGGTAGTTCCTCCATATAACGCTGTCGAGTGGAGCAGTTAAAGCATTTTCAGAAACGTTGATCCCGCCGGCACTACCAAACCATACCCTGTCTTGAGAATCTACATGTACGGCGAATCCTTTCAGATTATCGTCATCCACGCTGTTGTAGATATTCGCTGTTTCAACGCAACGTCCGTTTTGCACATCAATACAATCTACCCAAAAATAGTCATCACGTTCAGGTGTAAGAAAATCCTCTCCAAAAGGAGGGAGGACAATTCGCTCCCAACTTTGTCCCAGATCAGTACTGCGCAACAATCCTGATGCCCAGTTTGCGGAGAATAGTGTCTCGCCTCTGAAATCAACATTGTAAGGTGGGGATTGCTCGGGCACAATAATTCTCTTTCGGGTATATGTTTGGCCACCGTAAGTAAATGTAGTGTCTTCATTTACAAAGCGATCCAGAAGGAAATCACTGAATCTCCAGTTTTCTCCTCCATCAGTAGAAATGTAGTAGCCATATCCTGCTGGTTGATTCCCTGTTGAAGTTTCTGAAGTAAAACCAAGTCCGGCTAATACGGTGTCTTTATTTACCGAAATGGAAAATGCTCTCCCAATTCCATTATCTATACTGTCAAGTCCAGCAGGAGCAATCCAATCAGCTCCGTTTCCAATGTTATAAGTCAAAGCAGGGCTTATCCAAACAGTATCTCCATTTGTGGCTACAGAAGAAACTCCATTTTGGCGTATGCTGAAAAAGGGAGAGTCGCTCGGGCCAACAATCTGGGCTTGAACAGGAATTGAAAAAAGAAAAAGAATCAATAGTGATTTCTTCATGAATTACTCTTTTATACTGAATGTAGTTTTCACGGTATCGCTTATTAATCCACCTAAATCGATTGCAAAGTATTCAATGTTGAAGTTCCTGTTAGGATTATTATCTGTAGGAGTGACGGGAAGAGCCCAGGTAAAGATAGAATCACTAGCAATTAAATCTCCTGAATTACCTGAATCAACCATTCGAAATGGGGAACCCGTAACTTCACCTGATTCCTGATTAATTACTCTTATTAGCACCCGGTCTATCGAGCTTTGTCCGTCCAGATCTCTGACTTTAGCAGTGAATCTTGCTATAGTTTCTCCTGATTCTGGCCTTTGTAAAGTATCTGGGTTACTTACTTCCAGAATTTCTGGTTTATTATTAGAGAAACCTTGGATTGAAATCGGAACCTGGATGAAGTTTCCAATCCCAGCTTCGTTATAAGCGAATGCTTCTACTATATAATTTTCGAAAGAGGTGGTAGTGGTTTCCAATCCTGTTTCAGTCCTGAAAATATCAGCCCGGGTTTCAGCAGCTAATTCCCCGAAAGCAACAATTTCTTGGGATGCTTTGTTTCTGATTGTATATCCGAAAAAGGTTTCTTCAGATACGTTTTCGATAAAAGCTTCAATATAAATCGAAAGAGTTGTGTCCCTAAATCCATCTTCGGGAACAAAAACTATACTGTTTGGCTGAATTGTCAAATTCTGAACAACTGGAGCTTCTCCAAAAACAGTTAAAGAGGTTTCTGTAGGGTCACAGCTAATTATTGAAAAAAGAACGCCTATGAATAAAAGGCGGGAAAAAAACTTTGTAAACAAAAAAATACCTGATTATAGATGAAGATGAATGCTTTCGTAACGATAAGTAATAGGCAGATATTTTGATTTCTTTAAGTTGAAACCAAGATAAAAATAGAAAAGCTTTAAACAAACAAAGCTTTCCGAAACACCTCCCAAAAAATTAAATGACTCGTTGCATTTAGAAACACACGCCATTATATTCGTTGCGTAATGAAAAACAGATTCGCACATACTAACACTTGGTGGTGGCTTTCAGCTAAACATAACAGTGGGTATTTTGCGTAACTGAATGACATAACAAGAAATTTTTACATACCCACTGTTCCTTTGGAAGAGTGGGTTTTTTTTTGAATTAATAATGCCACTAAAGCACAAAAACACTAAATAAAAATTGAGCGCACAGTCTTATAAACATTTAGTTCAATAGAGATTTTGTGGCGAATAAAAGATGGATAGACAACAGTTTTTAGATCTAAGTAAGAAATACACAGCTATCCCTGTTTACAGGAGATTATTAGCTGATGTTCTTACTCCGGTTTCGTTATTTCTGAATATCAGAGAGGGGGCAGAATATCCTTTTTTACTTGAATCAGTAGAGGGAGGCGAACAACTTGCCCGGTATTCGTTTATCGGACGGAATCCTTATCAAATACTTCGTTTTGATGGTACAACTACTACATTGGAAAAAGATGGAATTTCCAAAGAAATAGAAGGGGCTTATTTCGACGAGCTAAAAAAACTAACAACGGCTTATTCTGAGCCTTTTCTTCCTGAATTACCTCGCTTAACCGGGGGAGCGGTAGGCTTTTCTGCTTACGACACCTTCCGTTTGGTTGAAAACTTGCCCAATGTACCCGAAGATGATTTGCTTCTACCAGAAGCAAACTGGGCTTTTTATGATGAAATTTTTGCCTTTGATCATGTGAAGCATCAGGTGGTTCTAATCAAAACAGTTTTTACTGAAGAAGTAGATGACCTTGAGTCAGCTTATGAGCTTGCTCAGGCTTCACTGGATAAGATGGAAGCTGCTGCAATGCACACCGATTATTTTCGTCGCGATTTCCAGATACATCCTGAATCCCTTAAGAGTAATATGGATAAGAGCTACTTCGAATCCATTGTAGAAAAAGGGAAGAGATACATTTATGAAGGTGATATTTTTCAGGTAGTATTGTCGCAACGGTTTGAAGCAGATATGGAAGGCGATTCCTTTATGCTATATCGGGCATTACGAATGGTGAATCCATCTCCATATCTTTTTTACCTTGATTTTGATGGATTTACTTTGGTAGGTTCATCCCCCGAAGTGCTTGTAAGCGTTCAAAATAAGGAGGTCAGGGTATTACCAATAGCAGGTACTCGTCCGCGAGGTAAAACTCATGAAGAAGACCTCGAACTAGAAGAAGATTTAAAAGCTGATCCCAAAGAATTAGCAGAGCATATCATGCTGGTTGATCTGGGTAGAAATGATCTTTCAAGAGTTTGTAAAGCAGGGACAGTTAAGCTTGAACGAAATCAGGTAATCGAACGCTACTCGCACGTAATGCACATTGTAAGTGATGTGGTTGGTCAACTTCAAGAAGAGCAGACTTCGGTTGATGCTTTGATGCAATGTTTCCCTGCCGGAACAGTAAGCGGAGCTCCCAAGATACGGGCTATGGAAATTATTGATGAGCTTGAACCTACAAAGCGAGGTGTATATGCCGGAGCGGTTGGGTATTTCGACTTCTCAGGAAACATGGACACTTGTATTGCAATCAGAACCATGGTTGTAACCGGTAATAAGGTGTATATTCAGGCCGGAGCCGGGATTGTGGCTGATAGTGATCCGCATAAGGAATTTGAAGAAACTCAAAATAAAGCCGGGGCTTTGGTTCAGGCATTAAGCATAGCGTTAGATATTCAATGACAAAAAAGAAAACCATTTTATCAGGCATACAGCCATCCGGTAAATTACATATTGGTAATTACTTTGGGGCTATTCGGCAGCATATAGCCATGCAGGATCAAGGAGATGCCTTTTATTTTATCGCTAATTATCACTCTTTAACTTCTCTAAATGATGGAAAAACGCTTTATCAGAATACCATAGATGTAACTTTAGATTACCTGGCACTTGGTCTGGACCCTGATAAAGCCACGTTCTTTGCTCAATCGGATGTTCCTCAGGTTACAGAATTGGCTTGGATTCTAGGAACATTAACACCGGTAAGCTTAATGGAGAAAGTTGTTTCTTATAAAGATAAAGTTGCTGCAGGTTTAAGCCCGAATATTGGCCTTTTCACATATCCAATCCTTCAGGCTGCAGATATTTTAATTTATCATTCTGATGTGGTTCCGGTTGGGGAAGACCAAAAACAAAACATAGAAATTTGCCGGGATTTAGCTGGTAAGTTTAATCGTGCTTATGATGGGGAATATCTGGTTATACCTGAAGAACACATTGTGAAGTCGGTAGCGGTTGTCCCTGGTACAGATGGTCGAAAGATGAGTAAGAGCTACAAAAACACTATTCCAATGTTTGAAGAGGGTAAACCTCTTAAAAAGGTGCTGATGTCCATCGAAACAGACTCAAAAGCTCTGGAAGAGCCAAAAGATCCGGATAATGATAATGTATTTGCTCTGATAAAGCTTTTCGCAGACAAGGAAAAACTAAGTGAAATTGCAGAAAAGTATCGTGCCGGTGGATATGGTTACGGCCATGCAAAACTGGAATTACTGAGTTTGGTAGAAGAATACTTTGCTGAAGCGCGTGAAAGAAGAAAAGACCTGGAGAAGGATTTAGACTTTGTGAAGGATGTGCTTTCAGATGGGGGTAAAAAAGCCAGAAAAAGAGCTGAATCAGTAATGGAACCAATAAGAGAAGTAACTGGATTAGTGAGAAACTTTAAAGTAGATCAATGAAAATACTTTTTATTCGGCATCAGATTTTAGCAAAAGAAATTCCCCTCTTGAGAGGGGATAAAGGGGTGGGTAGATGATTTTGATAATCGATAACTACGATTCTTTTACCTACAATCTGGTTCACCTTGTAGCAGTTGAAACAGATGAATACATGGTAGTTAGAAACGACGCTATGACTCTTGATGAAGTTAAAGCACTTAACCCGGAAAAAATCCTGATTTCACCCGGACCGGGAAGACCACATGATGCAGGAATAACAGAGGAAGTGATAAGGGAGTTAGGAAAAGAAATTCCAGTTTTGGGAGTTTGTCTTGGGCATCAAGCAATCGGTGAAGTCTTTGGGGCAGAAGTAGTTTATGCGCCAAGCTTAATGCATGGTAAAGTATCTCAGGTAGAACATGATGGCAAATCAATATTTGAAGGGGTGGACGAAAATTTCACTGCCACAAGATATCATTCACTGGTTCTCGCTCCGGAATCGATTCCTGAAGAACTTGAAGTAACTGCCCGAACCGGAGACGTAATAATGGGAGTTCGTCATAAGAAATATCCCATAGAAGGAATTCAGTTTCATCCCGAAAGTATTTTAACTACCGAAGGGCCTAAAATGATCACCAATTGGTTAAGGAAATGAGTAAGAAAAAAATCACTTTTTTTTGGTTGATGTGCGTTTTACTTATTAGTGGATGTAGCGCACTTAAAAAGGTAGAGAAAAAATTTACTCCACCTGAAAAATTACAAGAAGTAGAGTTAAGTAATACTTACATGAAGGCGCATATGGGGAGTGGAGATGTGTATGTTTTCAATCGATGGAGTTATTCTGAAACCGACTCAATGATTAGGGGGAATGCAAAGTATTATAATGCATATCGTGATGAGGTTTTTGAAGACTCTGTGAATGTATTTATTGCTGACATTGAGTTGATAGAAACAAATGTAACTGAAATGTCTGGAGGGGCCGCCGCTCTTTCTGTTGTAACAGGGATATCATTAGCAATGACCACATTTTGCTTATTGAATACAAAAGCTTGTTTTGGGTCTTGTCCAACTTTTTATACGGATATCAACGACACTTTATCTGTACTAGAAGCAGAAGGTTTTTCAGCAAGTGTACTCCCATCACTTGAAGCCACCGATATAGATGCTTTAAAACAGGTTAGTATCAAAGACTCCAGGCTAGAGCTGAGATTAACTAATGAAGCATTGGAAACGCATAATATTAAGTATTCCAATTTACTTTATTTCCCGCATGGTGATGACAAACAGGTTCTGGCCACAGGTTATTCTGAATTCAGATATGCATCCAATGAAAAGATTGAAATTACGATTACTTCAGAAACAGGAAATGTAACTGATCTGATTAATGAACTGGATGATTCATATTACTATTCTCTTGCAGATTCGAATGATTTAGCCGTGAAAGAGTTTTTGAAAATAGAAGTCCCCGCGAGTACTGATCCTGATAAACAATATGGAATCGTTATCTCAGCAAGACAATCGCTACTTAGTACGTTCCTTTTTTACCAGGCTTTGAGTTATCTGGGTGAAAATGCTACATACGTGTTATCCGAGGTAGAACGTAGTGAAGGAGGTTTTTCCGAACGAGTAGAAAGCATGAATCGCATTTTGGGTGATATAGAACTTTATACAAACGGGGAAAAGAACCTGATTGGATCATTTAAAGAAACAGGGCCTCTTGCAACTGATGTTCAGGTTATTCCAATTCCACAAGGAGCAGATTTAAATAATCTTCAATTAAAGCTAAACAGGGGACACTGGAGAATTGACCAAATTCAGTTAGTAGAACTCTTTGACGAAGTAAAACCTATCAGAATTCAACCTGAAGTATATAGCACCTCTAAAGAGTATGATGAATTAGCAACTCAAACCCTTAACAATCCTTCTAAGTATTTTACTACACTTCCCGGAGATGAATATTATTTGTCATTTACCTTACCTGATAGCTCTTCTGAAGGTTCTTTTTATCTTGAGAACAGAGGATATTATTTGGAGTGGATGAGAGATGAATGGGTTAAAGAACAGGACATGACTAAAGCATTCGAAATGTTTTTAAGGCCTAGAAAAATGCTCCGTGAATTAGCCCCTGTTTATAAAGAAATGGAACCTGAGATGGAGAAGATTTTTTGGAATAGTCAATTTGTGAGCCATGAAAACTAAAAGCGTATTATTAATTATAGTACTGTTTGTAGGCATTGGTTGTGCCACTACAACTGCTCCATCAGGTGTTCTGAGATCCCCCGACTTTGAGGCACAGAATATATTTGGTGGATGGGTAGAGTTAAAAACAGGAGTAGAAAAAATTGATGGTGAATTATTGGCCATAGAACAAGACAGTATATTTCTGATTACCATGGATAATACCTTTGTAAGTTTGGCTAAAGATCAAATTGTAAGCGCAAAACTTACAGGGTATGATATGCAAAACGCTTTAGCTTCTCTGGCTGTTTTTGCAGGTAGCGTTTCTACGGTTTCGCATGGATTTTATCTTGTTTTAACTTTCCCTATGTGGATTATAGGTGGTCCTATTTCTGCGACTTCACATGTAAAAAGCGCTCAAATAAATTATAAAAACGAATCTGATTGGTATAATATGAGCGAATTTGCCCGATATCCACAAGGCATGCCAAATTTAGACCGTGCTCGTTTAAAAGCGTATAATAAGTCAGGTCTTAATGATTTAAGTGAGAAAGAAAAACCAAGAGAAAGGAGCTCGTGGACATCAAAAGAGTCTTAGAAAAGCTTTCGTTTGCAGAAGACCTGAATTCAGATGAAGCTGAAGCTTCTATGAATGCGATAATGAGTGGAGAGTTTAACACAGAACAGGTTGCTGGATTTCTTACGGCCATGAGATTAAAAGGCGAAACGGTTACCGAATTAACCGCTTTTGTTAAGGTGATGCGCGAGAAATCAGTTAAAGTCAATGTAAATGTTGACGGAGCGGTTGATCTTGTCGGGACCGGTGGAGATAAGTCAGGAACATTTAATATTTCCACGGTTTCAACCGTTGTTACAGCCGGAGCAGGGGTTCCGGTAATAAAGCACGGAAACCGGAGTGCATCCAGTAAATGCGGTAGCGCCGATGTATTGGCTCAATTAGGGGCTAAAATAGAATTAGATCATAAAGGGGTTGAACAGGTTTATAATGAAGTTGGAATGGCCTTTATGTTTGCTCCGATGTTTCATCCCGCAATGAAATATGTAATGCCTGCTCGGAGAGCGCTTGGGTTCAGGACGTTCTTCAACATACTAGGACCTTTATGCAATCCGGCAGGAGTAAAGCGATATGTTATCGGAGCTTTTAGTAAAGAGGTAGCCGAAAAAATGGCGCATATTCTTGCTAACCTTGATACTGAATTCGGCTATACTTTTAACTCCCATGATGGGCTTGACGAGGTAAGCACAACTTCTGATGCGGAGATATTTGAAATACAGGATAGTTTGATTTCAGAGAGTATTTTATTTACACCAGAGTCCATTGGCTTTCAAAGAGTTGAAATGGATAGCTTAGTGGGAGGAAAACCTGTTTTAAACGCAGATATTTTCAATAATATCCTTGATAATAAAGCAACCAAAGCCCAAAAAGAAATCGCTTTGCTGAATGCAACATTTGCCATTCAGGCATCCGGAAAAGTGGAAACATTGGCTGATGCAAAAGAGCTAGCAACAGACAGTCTTGAATCCGGTAAAGCACGAAAGCTTTTCAACCACTTTGTGGAAGCTACAAACAGCGTGGGAGTTTGAAATGCAGAATGTTCTGGAACGAATCGTTGAGCAAACCACCTCAGATCTTTCAAAAAGAAAAAAGAAGGTTTCATTTAATGACTTGCATTCACTAGAAGGATTTGAAAAAGAACGAATCGATTTCAAAAAGGCGCTTCAGGGAGAACAGGTTTCTATTATTGCTGAGGTGAAAAAAGCTTCCCCATCAAAAGGAATTATCCGTGAAGACTTTAACCCGCTTGATATTGCGCTTCGGTATCAGGATGGAGGCGCTTCTGCTATTTCGGTTTTGACGGATAAACCATTTTTTAAAGGAGATTTGGAGTATTTATCGGAAATTTCGAAACGAGTTCAGCTTCCATTACTCCGAAAAGATTTCATTATCGACCCGTTTCAAATCAAGGAAGCCAGGGCATATGGGGCTGATGCCGTGTTGATTATCGTAGCAATTACTGATGGAAGTCAACTCCATGAATTAGTTGCAGCTGCTAAGGAATTCGGATTATCGGCTTTGGTTGAATGCTACGATCAGGAAGATTTTGACCGGATTGATTTCAGTGAAGTAGATATTTTGGGAGTAAATAATCGTGATCTGAAGTATTTCAAAGTTGATGTACACCGAGGGATTTCCATCCTGAAGCAAGCTCCGCAAGGAACGGTTTTAGTATCAGAAAGCGGGATTTCAACTGGAGAAGATATCGCACTACTACAGCGTGAAGGTATTCATTCCGCTTTGATAGGCGAACATTTTATGCGTCAGCCTGATCCCGGAAAAGCAGTTTCTGAATTATTAGAGCAAGGGGAAGAAGAGTTTGAACGGAGTTTACAGAATGGCTAATAAAACCAAGGTAAAAATCTGTGGAATTACGAACCTGGGAGATGCCCGTTTTGCAGCAGGAGCAATGGCGGATTACCTGGGATTTATATTCTATGATAAAAGTCCACGTTTTATTGATCCGGCCGAAGCAGGGGCTATCATTAATTGGATTGAAGGTCCTGAAAAAGTAGGGGTGTTTGTGAATCAACCACTGGATGAAGTAAACCGGATAGCTAAAGAATCGGGATTGGACCTGGTTCAGCTTCATGGCAATGAAACGTTGGAATACTGCCAGTTGATCGAAAAGCCGATTATCAAAGTAATCCATATTACACCTGATTACGATATCGAGGAACTTAAAGCTAAGGTTCTTTTGTATTCTGAGGTAGCTGAATTCCTGCTTTTTGATAGCAAGATAGGTGATCAATGGGGAGGAACGGGGACTACGTTTAACTGGAATATTCTTAAACAAATAACGGGTGATACTCCTTTTTTCCTTTCAGGTGGATTGAATCCTGAAAATATTAAAGAAGCAATGGAAACGGTTCATCCCTTTGCAGTGGATATTTCCAGCGGGGTGGAAGAAGAACCCGGCCTTAAAGATTACGAAAAAATTGAAGCGTTAATGGAGGCGATCAGAGGATAATTGAAGTATTGAAAGTCCTCCCTTGAGGGAGGTGTCACGAAGTGACGGAGGGTGTTTGTGAAGCTTCGGTTTTTCTAACATCCCTCAGAAAAGTTGAAGAACATGTTCAACTTTTCATCTCCCCTCAAGGGGAAACATAGAATTGAAATATTGATGTCATCCTGAGAATACTTCCGAAGGATCTGCACAAGTCAGAATCTTGCAGATTCTTCGCTTTTGCTCAGAAAGACTATGAAAATTAAACAAGCGAAGGGTTTCAACCCTTCGGAGATGAATATGACAGAAACAGAAGTTAAAACAACCTACAATCAACCCAATGCAAGAGGGTACTTTGGAGATTACGGCGGAAAGTTTGTTCCCGAAATCCTGATCCCAGTGGTTCAGGAACTTGAAGCAGAATACCTGAAAGCCAAAGATGATCCCGAATTCCAGAAGGAATATCACGCCTTACTGGATGAATATGTAGGTCGACCCACCAAGCTTACTTTTGCGGATAAACTAACCGCACATTACGGAAAGGCTAAGATTTACCTGAAAAGAGAAGACCTTTGTCACACAGGGGCGCACAAAATCAACAATGCTATTGGGCAGATTTTATTAGCGCGGCGAATGGGAAAAACCCGCATCATTGCAGAAACAGGAGCAGGTCAACATGGTGTAGCTACCGCTACAGCTTGCGCAAAGTTCGGACTACAGTGCATCGTGTATATGGGCGCTGAAGATATGGAGCGCCAGAAGCTGAACGTGGATCGGATGCAGTTGATGGGAGCCGAGGTGCGAAGTGTGGAAAGCGGTTCAAAAACACTGAAAGACGCGACTAACGAAGCCATTCGTGACTGGGTTACTAATCCGGAAGATACATTCTATATCATCGGTTCGGTGGTTGGTCCTCATCCTTATCCGATGATGGTACGTAATTTTCATCGGGTGATTGGGGATGAAGCCAAAAAGCAGATTCTGGAAAAGGAGGGAAGACTTCCCGATTATCTGCTTGCCTGTGTGGGAGGTGGTTCCAACGCAATGGGATTGTTTTATCCATTCATTGAAGATGATGTCAAGATCATCGGGATTGAAGCAGCAGGTTATGGCGTGGATTCCGGCAAAACAGCAGCGACTATCACCAAAGGAACTCCCGGAATTTTGCATGGCTCTCTGAGTTATTTACTACATGATCAAAACGGACAGATTGAACTTGCACATTCGATTAGTGCCGGTCTCGATTACCCGGGAATTGGACCGGAACATTCGTATTTGCACGATTCCAAACGGGTGGAATATTATTCGGTAACCGATGATGAAGCGATGGAAGCGGTAAAACTGCTATCTCAAAAAGAAGGAATCATCCCAGCACTCGAAACCGCACATGCCTTTGCATGGTTAAAAAAATGATGCCTCAGACTTCCAAAGATGAGATTATTATTGTGAATTTATCCGGCCGCGGAGATAAAGATATGGGCACTATTTCGGAAAATTTGTGATGTCTGAGTTCAAAGATAATGGGGTGAGACTTTGGGAGTTAGGTGATTACAGGTTGATAAAATGCCCTAAATGTTCAAAACCTGTTGACTACTACGGGTATAGATTATCATGTGCACAGTGTGGCTTCATAGATGATAAAGACCATTACCCTGATTATGAACTCTTTCTGAAGATTGACTGCTGTAGCGAAGTACTTTGGGCAATGAACCTCGAACACTTGGATTTTCTTGAAGATTATGTTTCAGCGAAAATCAGAACACGAACACCTAACATTAATAAAAGTTTGGCTAGCAGATTACCACAATGGATTAAGAGTAAAAAGAACCGTGGTCAAATTCTAAAATGCTTAAATAAACTAAGGGATAAACTCAAAGTAGAAGGTTATCAGAAAAGAGTTGTAGAATGAACAGAATCACAAAAACATATTAAGTCCTCCCTTGAGGGAGGTGTCACGAAGTGACGGAGGGTGTTTGTGAAGCTTCGGTTTTTCTAACACCCCTCAGAAAAGTTGAAGAACAAGTTCAACTTTTCATCTCCCCTCAAGGGGAGATTTAACTTTGATGCAATAAAAAATAAACAAGCGAAGGGGTTAACCCTTTGATGAATCTCGATTAAATGAACAGAATCACAAAAAAATTTGAAGAGAAAGGCTCGGAAAAACTAATGAGTCTTTTTATTACCGCCGGATACCCGGATTTGGAATCTACGGCTGAGCTTATTCTTGGCTTTGAAGAAAACGGGGCAGATATCATCGAATTGGGCATGCCATTCAGCGACCCGCTAGCCGATGGCCCAACCATTCAGTATTCCAGTGATGTAGCTATTTCAAAAGGCATCAGCATAGATAAAATCTTTGACATGGTGACTGAAGTTCGGAAATCTTCCCAGATCCCAATCATTCTGATGGGGTATATGAATCCGGTGCTTCGATATGGAGTTTCAAAATTTTGTAAGAAGGCTGCTGAAGTTGGTGTAGATGGGCTTATCCTTCCAGACATCCCCGTAGAAGAAAGCGGGTTAATTGAGAGAGAAGCTGCTGAGAATGGACTTCCAATCATTTATTTGGTTGCACCCAATACATCGGATGAGCGTATGAAACTCGCTGATCAGAAATCCGGTGGATTTGTCTATTGTGTATCAGTAACCGGAGTTACTGGTGCAAGAGATGGAGGAGAAGTCTCTAAATCCGTTGCGACTTTTATAGAGCGTGTGCGAACCAATGTAACTAAGAACCCTGTGATGGTAGGCTTCGGAATCAAATCGTACCAAGATGCGCAAAATATCGCATCAAATGCCGATGGTTTTATAGTAGGAAGTGCCTTAATTGATACCATCAGAAAATCGTACCCCAACGAAAACTGGAAAAAGGACGTTTTTTCTTTCGTACATTCACTGAAATTTGGAAAATAATTTTTACAATGAATTTAATCAGACTGTTCAATACGCTGCTTGTAGCTCTGCTTATATTTTTAATCTCGTGTAGCGGTGATTACCGCCCTTACGCGCAAGGCAATACCCGTGAATTTGTAGTTGTAATGGATTCCACAGAATGGAATAGCGAGACTGCTAATGCAATCCGTGATACGTTCGGAAAAGATGTATTAACGTTGCCAAATCCCGAATCCTATTATAATCTTACCTTCATGCCTATTCGCTCGAGAGATCAGTTGGAGCGAATCCGCAGGACAAAAAATATTATTTTTGCATCACCAATTGACGCGGATAACAATGTTGGCAGGCAGGTTCGGGCTTTCCTGGATGATGGAGTAGAACAGCGTGTAAGGGAAGGGGAGAGCTTTGCGTTTCCTATTCAGGATCAATGGTTCAAAGACCAATACGCGTTGATTTTAAGTTCGACTTCTGACTCTGCTCTGGCAGAGAAAATCCGCAATTCAGAAAGTGCCTTATTAAACAGCGCGTTAGAAAAGGAGTTACTTCGCTGGAATTACTTTGTGTATGAAAAGAAAGAGCAGACCCAATATACCGACACATTGTGGCAGGATTATGGGTTTAGTGTTCGTTTTCAGCATGATTACATCAAAAGCGTGGATACCACTGATTTTCAAACTTATCGGAGATACTTACCGGAAAATGATCGCTGGATTTGGATTTGGTGGAAGGACGATGTTTCAGATATTAGTTTCCTCGATAACGACTGGATCAATCAAACCAGAGATTCTCTTATGCAACAATACATCAAAGGAAGTACTGAAGATATGTATGTTTCTACGGAGTATCGTCGCCCGGTTGATACCAAAACTTTCCAGAAAGGGCGATTACTAGGCTACGAAACATTGGGGACCTGGCAGATGATTAATGGTGCAATGGGTGGGCCTTTTGTTAATTTCACCTATTACGATCCGTCAACAAACCGATTATTCATGATTGAATATTCACAATTTGCACCTGCAGTTCGACAAAAACTTCCATTTGTAAGACAGTTCCGAGCAATGGGTCGTACATTTGAAAGTGATTCAACCTGGTCGGGAGCCGGATCTTAAGTTTTGTGAGTGAAAGAGATTCCAAAACGGACTTTATTAAAGCCGCGTTAGCTCAACGCCAGGATGAACACCGCTTTCGTTCATTGAAGCCGGTAAAACCTGTTCTAGGAACTTCCAGAGCAATTCGGGATAGTGAGCAACTCATTAATTTTTGCTCGAACGATTACTTGGGGTTGTCTGCTCATCCGGCTGTAATTGAACGCGCAAAAGAATTTACGGATCGATACGGTGCAGGATCGGGAGCATCCCGGTTGGTTTCAGGTTCGCTGGATATCCATAAGGAATTCGAAGAGAAACTGGCTGAAGCACTTGGTTTGGAAGCGGTACTGGTTTTTAATTCTGGATTCCAGGCGAACACATCCGTTATAGCCTCACTGGCTGATCGGAACTCTTTCATTCTTGCAGATAAAAAATCTCATAATAGCTTGATTCAGGGAGCCTTGCTAAGTCGGGCTGATTTCAAAAGATTCAATCACAACGATCTGAATCACCTTGAAAAATTACTTAAAGAAGCTTCTGATAAAAGCTATAATCGCATTTGGGTGGTATCTGAAACGGTTTTCAGTATGGATGGAGATCAGTCGGATGTGGAAGGATTAATTGAGTTATCTCAAAAGTATAATGCACTTTTTTATTCTGATGATGCTCATGCCCTCGGAGTGTTAGGGGAGAAAGGGCTTGGCCTTAATTATGGAAAAGAAGGAATAGAGATTAGTCTTGGTACATTTGGAAAAGCTTTTGGATCCTTTGGAGCTTTCGTTGGATGTAATTCAGAAATGAAGGATTATCTCATCAATTTCTGTCCGGGTTTTATTTACACCACCGCCTTACCTCCGTCAGTGATTGGAGCGTTGGATGCAACTTTAGAGTTAATTCCGGAAATGAATGAGGAGCGGGGGCGACTTTTTTTCAATATTCGGATGGTCAAAAACAGGTTGAAAGAACTTGGATTTGATACAGGTAATTCCGAATCCCAGATTATCCCTGTTATTGTTGGAAGCGAGGAAGAAACATTGAAACTGTCTGAGTTTTTGGAAAATGAAGGAATTTGGGCGTCCGCTATTCGTCCACCTACAGTAGAACAAGGTGCGTCAAGAATCAGGATTACTATTACGTTGAATCATACGGAAGAGGATATTCGTCATCTGTTAAACGCGCTTGAGGCATGGAAAGAAGAGTAGAGGTTCATGCTTATCATGGATGGGGATTTAACGGGGATTTCTGGAATGGGTTAAAGGTAATTCTTCCGGAACATGTATTTCTTAAACCTGCAAATCGGGGGTATTTTGGCGGAGACTTTGAGCCCGAGTTTAGTCCTGAAGCCACTTCAAAAGTTTTATTCCTTCATTCCTATGGAGTGCATTGGTGTCCGGTTGAGAAGATGGAGCAGGCAGATACCATTGTGATATTTAACGGGTTTGATGCTTTTCATCCACTTTTCAATCCGGCTAAATCTAGATCGAAGAAAGTGCTGAAAGGAATGGAAGCAGGTTTTAAAAAAGCTCCTGATAATGTCTTAAACGCATTTTATATGAATTGCTTCGGAAATACGGAATATGTAAATCCTGATCTGAGCTGGAAAAATCGCTCATTACTCTCTAAAGATTTAGCCGCTTTGCATAAAACGAAACTGAAGCTGAATAAGAATACCATTGCCAACTGGGTAATTATTGATTCAGGGAAAGATCGGATAGTCCCCGGAGCTCGGGGAGTGGAGTTGATTACACTTACAGGATCAGATAAATATTACAAGGTAGCGGAAGAAGCTCACGCATTTCCGGCTTCAAATCCTCGTGAATGCCTCATGATTCTGAGTAAAGCTTTGCCTATTTTTGAAGCGAAATGAATAGTACAAGTCAGTCTCTGAATACCAAACGGAAAGTAAACCAATCGTTTTCTAAAGCCACTCAAAAGTATCATGAGCAGGCTGAAATCCAGAAAAAAGTAGCAGAAGGACTAACGGCATCAGTACGTCCGTGGAAGGACATTATCCCGCCCGGACCAATACTGGAAGTAGGCTGTGGAACAGGTTTTCTTACAGAGCGGATGATTGCAGAATTCCCAAATCGCGAGTTTGTAACAAGCGATGCAAGTGAAGAGATGCTACGTTTCACAAAAGCCCGGTTAGGAGATCATCGTACTCTATCTTTCGAGGTGTTGGATGTTGATGTAGTCCGGAACCCTGAGCAAGAGTATGCTTTAATTGTTAGTAATTTTACAGCACAATGGTTCGAAGATACAGCCATCGGGCTCGAAAAACTTGTGAACATGCTTAAACCCGGAGGATTACTTCTTACCAGTTTTCCAGGAAATCACAGCTTTAGTGAATGGTATGAATGCTGCCTGGAACTGGGAATTCCTTTTACTGCAAACCAATTGCCTGATGTGGAAGAAGTGGTAGTCAAACTTTCTCTGAGCCCCGTTCAAATCGATTATTACGAAAACGATTTGTTCCAAAATTTCGACTCTTCAATGGATTTTTTCAGGCACTTGAAAAATGTTGGAGCTTCAACATCAACTACCGGTAAGTCATTATCCCCAAAACAATTAAGATTATTAACCGATTTTTGGGATAAAAAGACGGGAAACCAAATCAAAGCGAAGTGGCACGTCGTTTACCTGGCTGTTAAGAGGGATATGATATGATTCAGTTTCCTGAAAAATTCTTTGTTGCCGGAACCGATACGGGCATCGGAAAGACCTTCGTTTCTGCTATGTTGATGTCCGCTTTAGATGCTACTTATTGGAAGCCTATTCAAGCTGGATTAGAAGAAGAAACTGACACGGAATTCGTACAAAGAGTTTCGGAAGCCGTAGATTTCAGGCTGATTCCCGAAAAATATCGACTGGAAACACCCATGAGTCCACATGGAGCTGCGGATATTGATGGGGTATCTATTTCTCTGAATGATTTTGAATTGCCTGAATTCGATACAAAGCATTTGATTGTTGAAGGTGCAGGAGGCCTGTTGGTTCCCATTAACTGGAAAGACACGGTTCTTGATCTAATTGAGTATTTAAAGCTTCCTGTTTTGCTTGTGGCGCGCAGTTCTCTTGGGACACTAAATCATACTCTGTTATCTGTTGAGGCGCTTAGAAGCCGAGATATCGATGTGTTTGGAGTGATTTTGAATGGTGAGAAGCATGAACATAACAAGCAAACCATTGAGCATTTCGGAAAGGTAGAGGTAATGGGGCTTCTCCCTCAAGAAAAAATTGATATGGCTTCCTTTATTGAAGCGTTTAAAAAATTATGAATTAGGGATTATGAATTGGTTGATTTCTTTAATTCATAATCCATAATTCAAAAATTCAAAATTCATGACAAATCTCTGGCATCCGTTTACGATTATTAAAGGCAGTCCCGAGCCTCTTAAGGTAGTGAAAGGAGATGGCGCGTATCTGGAGCTAGAAGATGGAAAACGAATTTTAGATTGTATTTCCAGTTGGTGGGTCAACTTACATGGTCATTCCCATCCCGATATTGCAAAAGCTATTTATGAACAGGCGCAGAAGCTTGAGCATGTGATTTTCGCCGGCTTTACACACGATCCGGCCGAACAATTAGCTGAACTCATTACTGCGAAGCTACCAAAAAACTTAAACAGACTTTTTTACTCCGATAACGGATCCACTTCTGTTGAGGTGGCTATGAAAATGGCATACCAATACTGGAAGAACATCGGGGAAGATCGTAAAACCTTTATCTGTTTTGATGGAGCCTATCATGGGGATACGTTAGGGGCAATGTCGGTAGGGGAACGGTCTATTTTTACAGAGGCATTCAAAGATTGGCTGTTTGATGTGGAGGTTATTCCATTTCCCGAAACCTGGATTGGAGATGAAGAACGGGCTGAGAAAGAAGATGCTGTGATTGAACAGTTGGAGAATTTATTGGATGAAAACCCGGACAAGTATGCGGGCATCATCATGGAGCCATTGGTTCAAGGTGCAGGAGGGATGCGAATGTGCTCCGAAGAATTCATGCAGAAATTGCATTGGGTGAATCGTCAGTTTGATGTGCTTCTTATTTTTGACGAAGTGATGACAGGTTTTGGCAGAACCGGGGACTATTTCGCATGCCTTAAAGCTCAGGTTGAACCGGATATTATTTGCCTTAGTAAGGGAATTACAGGTGGATTTATGCCTTTGGGTGCAACAGTTTGCAGTGATGATATATATGAAAGTTTCAACTCTTCAGATCCAAACAAAACCCTATGGCACGGGCATAGTTATACCGGAAATCCGTTGGGTTGTGCAGCAGGTATTGCATCATGGAAATTACTTGAGGAAAATCAGGATGTCTTTATAGAAATGGAAGAAAGCCATAAAAAGAATCTGGAGAAATTAAGAGCGCACCCTAAGCTGGAACGTTTCAGAACAAAAGGTACTATTGCCGCTTTTGATGTAATTAACGGAAAAGAAACAGGCTATCTGAATACCATCACTCAGGATATTAACCTGAATGCTGAAGCAAAGCATATCAATCAACTCTTTCTGGAAAAAGGATATCTGCTCCGTCCTCTGGGTAATGTGATTTATCTGATGCCTCCTTATTGCATTACAGAAGAAGAGCTGGATGGAGTGTACGATGCTATTCTGGAGTTGGTATGATTTCCCTAGGCAAAGGGTTTAAACCCTTTGCTGGTTTAACTATCACTATTTTTATTCGAACCATTCAACCACCCCAAATGGGTGTGCTTAAAACTGTCTTCAAATTTTAGACCATAGCCTAGCATTCTATCGAAAGCGGCATGACCGAATAGGATAATCCCGGTCAGAACTACCCATTCTGTGGAATAGTAATAGCCAAGAATCAGAATACAAAGCGCGATTCCCTTGTGATGAACCAGATTATAGGCAATTGCTCCAATCTTTGTGTTAACCAGATACCCAATTATACCAATATCGGGAGTTAAAAATAAAACCAGATATACCCACCAGGCATATTCGGTTTGATTGAACAGAAAGATCGAAAAGCCAAACATAGCCAGTTCTTCGAGTTTGAGGGTTCGTTCCATAGACTTTCTACTTAATAGTTATTTCAGGAGTCATCCTGACCCCGAGAATTCGGGGCGAAGGATCTACACAACACGTTAATTGTGCAGATTCCCTGCCTACCGCAGGCAGGTTCGCTTTCACTCAGAATGACAATTCAATATCAGAACTCATAGTTCTTAAACTCCGGGGCTTTACGGGCAGGGTTTAGCTGTTCGTAAGAATAAGCAAGCTCAATCAATAATGGTTCAGTCCAGGCAGTCCCAAAGAAATTAATTCCAACTGGGAGTCCATCCACATAACCCATTGGCAGTGTAATGTTTGGGTATCCTGCGCGAGCAGCAGGGGAACTTGAAGAAAGACCGAAGTTATCGCCGTTTGTATGATCGGTTTTCCAGGCAGGTCCGCCCGTAATAGAAACAAAAGCATCCAGATTATGTTCTTGCATAACGGCATCGATTCCTTCATCCCTGGTTTTTCGCATCAGGTCAGCTAAGCGGGTTTGATAATCCTCGGAATCCAATCCTTCTTTTTCGTTGGCCTGAAGCAGGAGATCATGATCAAAGTATTTAATCTCAACGGGGTCATTCAACGTTTTTTCGATCAGATCATTCATATCCTTCACTTTAGCATCCGGACCCAAAGAGGCGAAGTACGCATTCAATCCATCTTTGAATTCATACAAAAGCACTTGAAATGAATCTCCTCCGGCACCCTGACCACCAATCTGATCTATTTCTACTAAAGTAGCTCCGTTTGATTCGAGAAGTCTTAACTGCTCATTAAACATGCTATCTACACGGAAATGCCTTCCTCTTGGACCATTAAACACCCCAATTCTTTTTCCTTCAAAAGCTCCTTCGTTCAGGAACTGGGTATAATCGGTATGATAATTTCCTTCACTGGCACTGGTTTTTGAATCAGTTTCATCAACACCAACCATAGTTCCAAGTGCAATTGCCGCATCAGTAACCGTTCGTGTCATTGGACCGGGTGTATCCTGAGTAAAGGAAATAGGAATGATACCCGATCGACTTAAAAGCCCGACTGTAGGTTTAACTCCAACCAATCCATTTGCACTAGAAGGGCAGGTAATAGACCCGTTAGTTTCCGTTCCAATAGCGAAAACGGCTAAATTAGCGGAGGCTGATGCTCCGGAACCTGCACTTGAACCACAAGGATTACGGGTAATATCATAAGGGTTTTTAGTTTGACCCCCTAAACCGCTCCATCCGCTGGAAGAAAAGCTGGAATGAAAATTAGCCCACTCGCTCAGGTTTGCTTTTGCCAGAATAATCGCGCCACTTTCTCTCAGTTTTTCCACAATGAAAGCATCTTTAAGTGGCTTTGAGCCTGCCATTGCTCTTGCTCCGGCGGTTGTACTCATCTTATCGTGAGTATCAATATTGTCTTTCAGGATAACGGGAATTCCATGTAATGGTCCACGCTTATTTCCTGCTGCAAGTTCTTTATCCAGTTGTCGGGCGATTTCTATTGCATCAGGGTTAATCTCTATGATTGAATTAATGGCGGGGCCGTTAATATCCACGTCTTCAATTCGCTGAATATAAGCCTCCACCACGTCAGTGATAGTATAATCGCCGTTTTCATATCCTTGATGGAGTTCACTGATAGTGATTTCCTCCAATCCTAATTCATCAAATTTTGAAGAAGTAGTACATGAAGTAAAACAAAGCGTTGTTAGTACAAGAAAGAGCAATATGTTTTTCACAGAATATTTGATTTATGAAAGTTTTTGAGAACATAATAAACCCAAAGAGTAAAATCCTAGGGGAAGTCGATTAAATGTGATACTTTCAGGCTCGGGGTAAAGAATAAATACGATGCTTTGTGAAAATTAATGCAGTCGATAATACCGCTGAGCTACTAAAGGAAGCGTACGAAACCAGGACAAATGACCTGGACAGAAGTATGGAGTTGGCATCTCATGCTCTTGAGTTAAGTAAGGCAGCTTCAGATCAAAATATGATCGCTAAAAGTCTTAGCCATCTTGCTCTTTTTAAAATGATTAGGGCAGAATACTCTGAATCTATTTCTTTATCTGAAGAGGCCATTAAATATTATATGGAGCTTGAAGATGAAAAAGGAGTGGCTGATGCAAAGTATAATATTGCAGGTGTACTTTATAAAACAGACCAACTTCATTCCGGGTTGGTACACTTAATCAGTTGCCTTAAAACGTATCGAAAATTTGAGGATTTTCATCAGGAAGCTCGTGTTCTGAAAGCAATAGGTACCATTTATGAGTATTTCGGAGACGACCAGAAAGCTCTGGATACTTATCTGGCTTCCGTTGAAGCAGCAAGAAAGGTTGAAGACCTGAACCTTGAGTCGAATGCGCTCAATCCCACTTCGGGTATATATCTGAATCAAGGAAAAATAGAACGGGCTATGAAAGTGATAGAGCAGTCTATTGCGTTGAAGGAAAAGACGAAAGATATACGTGGGTTAGCATTTGCGCTTTATGGGAGGGGAAAGGTATATACAGCGATGATGGATTTTGAGAAAGCTGAGCAGGATTTTAATGACGCTATCGAAATTCACGAAAAAATGGGTGAGAAACTTGGTCTGGGAATGGCTAATCATAAGCTGGGATATATGTATCTGGTTGCAGGAAAAAAAGACGCTGCAAAGAAGCATTTACAATATGCCTCAGATTTTGGCATGAAAAACAAAATTATCCTTCTTAATTTTAAATGTAATTATCTGCTATACCAGATTTTTAAGGAAGAAGGGAATCCCAAAGAAGCTCTCAGATATCTTGAAAACTATGTTGCCGAAAAAGAATCAGTATTCAATAAACTCACTCTGAAGGTTATTGAGGATTATGGAATGGAAACAGACCTTCACAAAGTGTGACGCTTTTCTAATCCAAAAAGAGTAATTCATTTTATGTACTCGTCAAAAGGAAGATCAAGCTTCCGTGCGTAGTCTGTAATCAATGCTTGTTTATAAGGGAGGAAATTTGAAGAATCCCCCTCAACCGATTCCCCAATTAAGCGATTACTTAGAATAAATGCACGGGCGTGTTTCCCGTAATCAAGTTCAATAAGTTTTTGTATGGGTTTGAAGAAGTTCGTTTTTGCTTCACTTATTTCATTCTGAAGTTGTTTGTATTTCTGGTATTCCTCTTGTGAAAGTCTTTTTGCAGCTTTTTTTCTTCGGGATAAATTCAGAGACTTCGATTCCTCTAGTTTCTCTTCAATCAGCAGTTCTATCTCTTTTTTGGTGGATTCGTTTCTCAGCTTTTTATGAATGGATGATTTTGAATCCCAATGATTCACTTTTTCATGAGAGATGGAAAGTTCCTGCAAATAGGCACGATCAATTACATGAAAGGGTGGACGGTTCATCGCTTTAGCTTGTTCCTCCCGGAACATCATCAATGCTGAAAAAATATGCCAATCTACTTCACTAAAGCCGTTTTTGTACTTTTCTTTCAGGACCTCATTATGGTTTTCATCTCCATAGTCAGCCGCCTCAAAAGCTTTATTTTCCTGATCTACCCAGTCCCGGATTCCTTTTTCTTCAAGCTGAATTTCCAGCTTCTTCTTCAGATCAAACAAATGAAGTACATCAGTTGCAGCATATTCAAGCTGATCTTGTGAAAGTGGACGATTAAACCAGTTACTTTGTTGAGAGGATTTACCGACTTCAACATTCAGAATTTCTTTCAGGTAATTGGTAAGAGAAGTAGGTTGGTAGTCTAGCAACGCTGTGGCAAAACTAAGATCGAATATCCCTCTGGGGCTGCATCCAATATGATGGAGTAACCGGATATCTTCCCCAAAAGAAAACGCGACTTTCTGAATGTCAGGATTTTCGAGTATTGGGAAAATCGCAGAGATTTCAAGTTCGTCACTTAAAGGATCTATCAAATAACATGCTCCGTCAGCAAAGATTTGCATCAGGCATAAGTTAAAACCATACCGGAATCGGTTTTTATCGAATTCCAGATCAATCGCTATTTCTTTTTGCTTGGATAAGTGAGAGATACAATTCTGAAGTTGCCCCGAAGTAGTAATGAGAGAGAAAGTCACGTGCTTGATTAGATGGCGATTAGTTTTGAAGGATGATACTACTTTGAAGAGACTGATGGTAATACAATTCTGAGAAGCAAGAAGCATTTAGTAGGCTATCGAATCCTGAGGGTACTTAGTTTGAGACTGGTTGGATTAGAATATCCAATTTGCACATGTCAGAAGATTAGAAATAAAAACCCAAATAGATCCTTCGCTTTCGCTCAGGAGGACTTTGTGGTGAGTGATAAAATAGAATTGTCATCCTGAGGATACTTCCGAAGGATCCTGTTGGATATTAATTTGGCTTAGGTGGCCAATATCCAAGCACTTTTTTATTCAAGAAAGCCATAGATGGATTCTTTGACTTAATAATTTCCTCTTTCTTCTTTCTGGATTTGCCTTTTATATACTTTTCGGCTTGTATGGCTTCATAAGAAGATGGGAATGATTCGTAGTAAATCAAGTTAAAACAGTAATACTTGCCTGCAAATGTTTCTTCATTTCCTTTTGAGAAATAATGTTCTGAAAGCCTTCTTTCCAGATTATTTGTTACACCAGTATATAAAACCGTTTTATTTGGATTGGTTAGTATATAGACATAAAACTCTCTCATGGTTAGTAAGACTGTTGTTGAGAGAAGGTCTTACATTTTTTATAAATTAAGTATCAAGTGCTACCCAAATAGGTCCTTCGCTTCCGCTCAGGATGACTTTGTGGTGAGAGATAAAATAGAATCGTCATCCTGAGGATACTTCCGAAGGATCTTGTTGGATAAGAATATCCAGTTTGTACATGGTTGAAGGTTAAAAATAAACTCCCAATTGGGTGCTTCGCTTTCGCTCAGGAGAATAAAGTGGAAGGCTTTACTACTTATGCATCTCATACTTCTTCGGTTCTAGCACCGAACCCAGTTTTGAAAGGATTTCATCAGAAACAGAATCCTCAAAAGCAGAAACCACACTTTTAAGTTGATCGATTGTTCGAATTCCAACCACCGCACTGGCTACCGCAGAATGCTGCAACACAAAATGAAGGGCAGAGGCGATAGATTTCCCGGTTTTTCTGAGTTCTACCTGAAGTTCTTCAACTTCTTCTTTTGAATAGCCCAGATATTCTTTTGCAGGTTTATCGATAAGCAAGCCTTTGGCCAGACTGCCACGAGTTATGACCGAAATATTTTTTTGATGCAGCAGGTTCAGGCATTCTTCTTCAGGTCGGCGATCCAGCAGGCTGTATTGCATCATCACAGAAACCATGTTGGAGTGTTCTGCCCATCTCCGAATTACATTTGGGCGGATGGAAGAAATACCATATTCGCGGATTTTCCCCTGCTCTTTAAGCAACTCAAAAGCTTCGATTGTTTCATCAATGGGATCTTCGATTGTGCCGCCGTGTAATTGATACAGATCGATGGTGTTGATTTGAAGTCGGCGGAGGCTGTCTTCCACCGCTTTCAGAATATATTCTTTCCGGGGATTCCAATCCCAACCTGAGCCATCTTTACGCCATTGGTTGCCTACTTTGGTAGCAATTATGACCTGATCCCGGATTGGTTTTAAGGCTTTACCGACCGATTCCTCGTTCCAGCCTTTATCATATAAATCGGCTGTGTCAAAGAAGTTGATGCCGGAGTCTGCCGCGGAACGGAGTGTACGTTCGTTCCGGGAATGATCGCTTCCCAGCGACATACACCCAAAACCGATCTCAGAAACAGAAAGATCAGAGGTGCCTAACCGGCGATAGTTCATTTATCATGCTTGGCAATAACCCAAACTGCATGGATAATACCGGGTAAATATCCAAGAATTGTAAGAAGAAGGTTCAACCAGAAAGCCCCTTTAATACCAACCGTAAGAAATACAGCAAGAGGAGGGATAAAAATAGCTATGATAATTCGAAGAATGCTCATGAGTTCAGAGTTTGGTTAATAGCGAACCGAAACTACGAAATAAAAGGGAGGAAGGTTATGGGGATTTTAACCATGTAAAAAATCAGGAAAGCCCATGATTTATATTGCGTTAAATGAATTTTTTACGGATTCTTGTTTGGATAATATTATGTTACGAACCTTTAAAATTCTTAGTCTTCGATAAACAAAAAGAACTCTCCAACTTACTTAATGTATTATGTGTGAAAATGGGTTTTTGTATTCCAGAAAATGACTTTAACCGAATTTCAAATTTGGAATCATTAACCGCAGATGAATTTGTAAATGAAGTCTTTGAGGCAGAAGGAATGAATACTCAAAACGAACTTCATCTTGCAAGGCAAGTAAAACGCAGATTTACAGCAAAATTTGGCAATCAACTCTAATTAAAACTGATATGAAATATTTACTCTTTTTTCTTCTCTTATTACCTCAGCTTCAGTTGATTGCACAAACCACTTATTTTTCAGGAAAAATTGTCTATGAGAATACGTTTTTAACTCCAGTTAGTGGTGAAGATATCACAGAAGAAATGGCCGAATTTTATGGTAAAGAGCAGCACTACTTCATCCATTTTGATAGCTATAAAGCTTTTGATGAAAAAGATAACTTTGGGCAGTTATATAATGGGCATGATAATAAGTACTATTTTCTTAATCCAAATACTGACAAAATAGCCGTAATGGATGCCTCATTCCAAGCCTCGAAAATAGTTTCAATCACTCATTCAGAGAATACTGAAAGCATATTAGGAAAGGTTTGTAAACAACTGACAATCAAAACAACTTCTGATGAAACAACCTATTTCTATAGCGATGAAATAACAGTGAACCCAGAAAAATTTTCTCAGCATAAACTTGGAGATTGGAGTGAATTTCTAAAGGCAAGTAATGGGGCACTCCCGCTCAAATATATTGTAAAAAATGAAAACTATACTTGGATATCTACTGCAACTAGTATTCAAAGAATGGATTTAACAAGAGATGATTTCGATCCTAAATCTTTATTTAAATAGAATTAAAAAGATATTTTTTTAGTCCCAGTAGAATAGTAAGACTTTGTCTTACGTGAAGGCTTAAAACATTATTTTTAGCATATGGTATTCCTCTCGTCACGAAACTCTGCCTAATCCACAATTCAAAAAAAGAACCTTCGAAACAAGTTTAGGTTAAAGCAGTTGGGGCGGATGGCCATCCGCCCGTACAGGCTTAGAAGTGGTTATGCACTCTTGAGCTATTTTTTTACAGGGTTGAAACCCTTCCTTGCTTATGTTCTTGCTGCCTAAAGTGTCATAAATAAGCAGGGACTTAAGTCCCGCAAACAGGACTGGATTTACGAATCCTGAATCGTATAACTATCTATCATACTATTCAAAAGCCATTCCCGCGAAGCCTGCCTGTTCAGCAGACAGGGCGGGAATCCTGAGTTATTAATGAGTTTACAACCTTCACAAAGCTCTTGATCCCTGCTTTCACAGGGATGACAAATAATAGCAACCTTTTCAATCCGAACTCCTGATGAACTAAATTAGTTAACCAATAAATTATTAATGAATAACTAATCCATGCCAGCAACTATCGAAACCAAGCACCTTGATACCGTAATTGATAATCACACTCAGGATATGAGCGGCAAGGTGGTCGCTATTACCGGAACCACAAGTGGAACCGGCTATGTATGCGCACGTGAAATGGCAAAACTCGGAGCAACAGTACTGTTGTTAAACCGGGAAAGTCAGCGTTCGGCTTCTTCATTGAATGAATTGCAGGCGGAAGTTCCCGAAGGCCATTTTCACCAAATAACCTGCGATTTGCAGGACTTTGAAAGTGTTCGTTTGGCCATAGAAGAAATTAAATCCCGGTTCGAGGTTTTGGATGTGCTTTGCAACAACGCGGGTGTAATGGCTTTACCGGATGAGGCGACCAAAGATGGATATGATGTGCAGATGCAAACCAATTGTATTTCCCATTTTCTATTGACCAATGGCTTGTTTCCTCTTCTTAAAAAGAGTGAGGAAGGCAGAATTGTAAACCATACTTCACAAGCCCGTTTGGGAGCCGATCTTGAAATGAAATATTTTGAGAAGCGGGGAGGAAATTTGGGTGGAGATGGTACCGAGGAAGAGAACCAGAGCTTTCAGGGTCCGCGTTGGTACCGTTACCGACAAACCAAATTAGCGAACTGCGCTTTTACCTACGGTTTAATCGAGAAGCTGGAAAAACACGGTATTGGTAATATTAAAGTACTGTTAGCTCATCCGGGACTTGCGGCAACACAATTGCAGATTACAACAGCCAAAACAGGAGGGATGGAAGCAAATTCCGGTCTTATGCGAAACGCACAATCTCCTGAAGATGGTGCGACAGGAATTATTCGTTGTTGCGCCGATCCTGAAGCTGGAACAGGTGATTTTTATGGTCCTGAGCAATGGGTGGGTTTCCCCGGCAAACTGAAACCGGAAGATTCACTTTCAGATCCCGAAAACATCCGCGTTAATTGGGAAGGCAGCGAAGCTGCAGTAGGGGAGTTTAAGTTTTAGGGAGTTCTCTTACTACAAGTCATTCCCACGAAAGTGGGAATCCGGAGTTGATAAAATATTTTCAGCTTAATTGCTGTTACCGATCCCTGCATGCGCAGGGATGACTTTTTACTTCATACTGTTATCCAGCTCCAACGCCTCGAACAAGTAATCCCGCATTATCTCGACATTAATATCCTCCAGAGAAAAGAAAGTTTTAGTATAAACCTGTTTACGATTTTCTTTCTCAAGATATTGGGCATGGTCGCTAAGAAGGAATCCGTTACTAAAACCAAACTGGACTCCGTTCATCTTCACTTTTCCCCAGGGAATGGAACCCGGCCAGATAAAGCAGATTCTCTTATTCCTGGAATAGAAAGGAACATTATAGGATAGTTTTTCTTTTACATCGGGTATGCACTCATACACCAAATTCCTGAGCTCTTCTACAACGACCAACTCATTTTCAGGAAGGTAGTCAAGGAAATCATCTACCGAAGAAAAACTCAGGTTTTGGAATTTGTTCATGCGTGATGTTACCATTCTTAAGTAAAAAAAACAGCCCGGGAATACAATTAAGGATCCCGGATTTCCCAAAGAAATGCCTTTGGTAGAGTCCGGTATGAATTTTTAAAGAGCAAAGTTCTTGTTAATTCTCCTGTTCTATACTTTCGGCTTCTCTTTTTAGGTCTTTGGCAAACTGCTCAAATGATTCATCGAAGGGAGGAATACTTTTGGATGCCATAGGAAACATCATTCCACCCAACTTTTCTTTCATAGCGAAGGTAGAAGTTCCATCGGGATTTCTGGTTATCGAGTAAGTACGAATCCCCCTGAAAAAAGGAGCTGCACCGCTTTTCCAAATCATTTCCATTTCGGGCTTTAGGGACTTCACCTTCAGCTTGAATGTTCTGGAGGGATCGACAGTAGATTTAAGTTTTATTTTATTTCCTTCTTTAATCTCACCTTCCAGAGAAATAATGGTGGAGTTCCACCTGGGGAAATCTGAGGCGTTGGTTAATAATGTCCAGATGATTGAAGGATCCGCATTGATTTGAATACTTACGCTAGTACTTCGGTTAAATGTTTTTTTGGTAGTGTTTGCAGTGCCGTCCTGTGCAGCAGAAAAGGTTGAAAGTGTCATAATAAATAGAAGTGTAAAGATTGATTTCATTTTTTAATGGGTTGGGTTCAATCTTTAGACGCCTGGCCTTAAAAAAACGATAGGGTGGGAGCTACTTTTTTTTCAGGTACTCATCCATTACTTCTTTATTATGCTTTAAATGGCGCAATTGAAGTTTTGCAGCACCGGATTCGTAAGGGTCTATTCCTTTCACAATTTCCATCCGTAAATCAAAGAGTTCTTCTTTCGACTTAGTTTCGGACTCTCTGGCCATTTCAATTTTTAGAATTTCTTCCTGAGCTTTCTGTTTTGGGTTAAAGATTCCGTTCAGCTCAGTACATTGGTGGCAAACTCCTTCCTTGTTTATTAATGAACAACGGTGATCAAAAATGTCGATCATCTTGTGGCGGGAAACGTGCAGATAATACTTTACCATTGCTTCGGTATTATCAATAATTTCCGCAATCTCTTTCACCTTAAAACCATAGATCTCTTTAAGCAAAAGTGTTACCTGTTGTTCGATAGGGAGCGATTTTGACACACAGGCGAAACAAAATGTAATATGTTCTTTAATTTCGAAGGCACCCTGTTCAGAAGTCATCCGAATACCCATCATCTCTTGAAGGAATTCTTTGTTGTTCAGCGCTTTTTCCCTACAGATATCGGTTACATTTTCCGGCCATCTTTTCTTTGAACGGAGATGATCTTTTGCAAGATTAAAGGCAATAGCGAATACCCATGTTTTAAGGGATGATTCCCCTTTGAATGAATCCAGCTTATTGTAGCCCTTAAGAAAAGCTTCCTGAACAATATCTTCAGTATCTTCAACACTTGCGGTAACTCGAAGAATGTAAGATTTGAGTTGAGGACGAAAACTCTCAAACTTAACTGAAAATGTATGTTTATCGACCATAGTAGAGGTATTAATTAGCTATAGAAGGTGTGTCTTCTCTGAAATAATTGAAGAAACCAGGGATCACTTCAAGCGGGTAACTCGAGTTGGAGTTTATAAGAATGCAAATCCCTAAACCTTGATCGGGAGCAAAAGCGATCTCACTTCGATATCCGTTTACATAACCGCCATGATAAACAATGCGTTGACCTTGGTTATCCAAAATACGCCACCCCATTCCATAGTGAGATTGATTAACTCCATCCCAATGTCTGCTGAATCTTTTATTATTGATGGTTGCTAAAGGTTCAAATATCTCATTCAAGGTTTCTTTGGAGATTACATCTGGACGATTACCTGTTAGCAAGATAAGCCATTTACCCATATCAGAAGCAGAGGCATTGATTCCTCCTGAAGAAACCGCGTTATAGTATTTTTTTGAAATTGGTATTGGAACACGCCCTTTTTGACGGGAATGATACACGTGTGGCAGGGCTTTATTTTCTATAAATGAAATCGTTTGAAATGATGATGAAGCATGATTCATTTGCAATGGTTCGAATAATTCTTCCTGAAGCAAAGTGTTGAAATCAATTTCAGTCTGAGCTTCCAGTACTTTTTCAATTACAGAATACGCTGCGTTTTGATAGGCTATCTGTTCGCCTTCTTTCGCAATAAGTGGAACACGGTCTAATCTGGAAATGATGCGGTTTAAGGAAAGTCCGTCTTCTACAAGGTTAGTATAGGCATGACGGGGAAGCCCGGATGTATGTGAAAGGATATGTTTTATCTCAACCCGTTTGGTTTGTTCATTATCCTGAAGTTCAAACGTGTCGAGATAATCAGAAACAATACCCTCCCATTCCAAAAGCCCATCTTCTACTGCTGTTCCTGCTAAAACCGATGCAAAACCTTTTGACACACTCCCCAATCGAAATACCGTGTTTTCATCTACGGTTCCGGGCTTTCCTTTTTCTTTGATTCCAAAACCCTTTTGGAGTATAACCTGACCATCTTTTACGATAGCTACAGATGCTCCCGGAATTCTTTTTTGCTCCATCCCGAACAGAAAACTCTTTTCAAAGTCCTGTAGATATTGGGATAAAGTATCGTCTATTACAGGATCAGAAGTTTTCGGGGCAGAAGGCTTAGATTGAATTTCTGTACAGGAAATGGTTATTCCAACCAGAAAAAAAACACCAAGTATAAAAATAAGAAATCGGTTCAACGTAGTTCAGATATAGTGGGTTAACGCAAGGTTCAAAACTTCATGGATAGCTGCAACGGGGATATCCTCATTAGGTTTCACCAAAAACTCTTTCATTCTTTTACGATCACCTTGCCTTAAAGAGGGATGATGTATTTTGTTTCCTTCAACAATCAAAATATATGGATATCCAGATTTCTTATCCGTCCACAAATAACAAAAATGTTTCTTCCTATATACAAAGCAGGGCATGCCATATTTTAAAGTTTCAGTTATCTCAGGACTGAATTCGAGGATAATATCCCTGAGCGCGAAAAGGCAACTTTGTATTGGTTCTTTTTTTGAAGAATAAAAATCCAGTAGTTGTGGTCGCATCATTCAGGATAAAAATAGTTCGTTATTATAGTAGACGGATGGATTACTTCTTTTGATGTGTAAGAAACCAGTTATAAATATCATCTCCTGCATAAATTCGTTTCCAGGCATCATGCCCCATATCTTCGTGAATGGTAAACAAAACTTCAGAATGACCAAGCTCTTCCAGAGTATTCAAACCTTCAAAGAAGTATTCTTTTTCAACTACATTGTCTCGCCCTCCTGCAAACGCCCAGACAGGAAGCTGTGCTTCTGCAATAGCAGGCATCAGCGAAGGATGTCCCCACCCAACAACGGGATTAATCGCAGCAAAACGATGTGCGTAATGGCTACCCATATACCAGGTTCCAAAACCACCATAACTTAAACCGGAAAGATAAACTCTGGAAGAATCTGCACTGTAGTTTTCAAGTACGTAATCAAGCATACCAATTAAATCATGCTGCACGCGATTCCAACCAAATTCGCTGTAAGAAAGCTCTTTACTAAATTCCGTTATATGCTCCGTGCTGTTCATTTCTCCTTGGGTTGGGAAATCAGATTCACGGTTCGGAACACCTTCTTTAAGACGTTTTGGGATATTCTCCGGGTCTCGATAGGTTAAGTAATCAATTCCAACGGTATCCAAACCAAACATATGAAGTTGAGGATTAATGATAATGAAAGGAAGGTTTCTTTTTTGTACCCAGACTTCCATTAGTGGCCCATGCACCATCGAAAAGTCGAGTTCTTCTTTTCCATTTCCTCGTTCTCCGTTTCCATGAAGAAATAGTAGTACAGGCCATTTTTTACCTGTATTTAAGTCATAACCTTTGGGCAGATAGAGAAAAAAATCGCGTTCTTCTCCGGCTATTTCGCTGATATATGGAACTCTTTCCAGTCGCTCAGGAGACGTGCAGCTCAACGAGCTTAAAAGCAGTAACAGGCAAAAAAGATGAGACAGAGGCAGATAACATTTCATAATTGTGGTAATTAATTATGGCCGGATATGAATTTTAAAGAACAAAAAGAATTAATGAATAAATAATTCTTTTTTGAAAACGTGAATTGATTATTCAGATCGATTTTAATCGTATTATCCGATATCAATTCAACCACACATGAACATTACCATAAGAGAGTCTAAGGCGAACGATTTAGACCTTCTGCTAACTATTGAAAAATCTTCTTTTGAGCCCTTTCAACAAAGTTCCAGACGTTCTCTTCAACTAAGCCTGAATAGCCCTTTTCAGAAAGTTTTCTTTGCCGAAATACTACATCACAAAAAAAAGGTGGCTGCCGGAAGCGCCATTATTCACCGGTATAAGCACACTCTTAGGATATTTTCGATTTCTATTCTGCCCGAATATCAAAGCAATGGAATAGGAAGCCTGCTTCTGAAACATATAGAGCATGTAGCGCTTTCGGAAGGATATGATCGGATTTCCCTTGAAGCGGATGCTGAAAACAGGAAGTTAATTGCATGGTACAATAATCGCGGATATCACAGTAAAGAGCTTATTAAAGACTATTATGAAGAGGGAAGAGATGCGCTAAGAATGACCTTCGAGCTGCACGAATATTCTGAGGCTGTAAAGGCAACTAATATTATAGTTACTGATACTCCAAAAAATGTGCCTTTTAGTATTGAAAACGCTACGATGGTCTCCGCAAAAGAGTACACATCAAAAGTAGATTATTTCGCCAGAAAGAATTTAAGAGTGTTTAATCTTTGTACTTCATACGCCTATCAAAGTATTGGATATTATGTCTCTCTGCTTGCCTCAGCTAGAGAACACAGGGCATTTCCAACGGTAACCACAATAAGAGATATGAATGATGCAAGCATTATTATGTCGGTTACAGATGATATAAATGAATCCATACAGTACGCATTCAGAAAAATTCCTGAGAATAAAATGACTCTGGACATTTTTTTCGGGCAAGTGGCAGACTCTTCTTTTCAGATTATCGCCCAAAAATTATACCACTTATTTGAAGCCCCTCTAATGAGGGTTCATTTTCATAAAAGATCGCATTGGTATGTAAAGAAGCTTATACCGTTGCGAATCGACAGAATACCGATTGATCAAAGAGAACAAGTAGAGGCGTTTGCTCAAAGGTATTTTAAAACGCAGCGCTTTTACCGGAGAAGGCTTAAACCCTATAAATACGATCTTGCAATATTGGTGAACAGGGATGAAAAACAACCTCCATCGAATAAAAAAGCTCTCAAAATCTTTAAAGAAGTAGCTGAGAAGCTGGATTTCTACACCGAATTTATCGGGAAAGACGATTTAAACAGGATCTCTGAATTCGACGCTTTATTCATTAGAGAAACCACCGATGTAAACGGGTACACCTATCAATTTTCGAGAAAGGCATACGCGGAAGGTTTGGTTGTTATAGACGATCCGTGGTCTATTTTAAGATGCTCGAATAAAATATATCTGAATGAACGCCTTAGGCTGAATAAAATTAACACACCTGATACGAGAGTTTTTTTTAAGAGTAAATTAGATCGTAAAGAGCTTGATAGCGTACAGTTGCCTATGATTTTAAAACAGCCAGACAGTGCATTTTCAAAAGGTGTGATAAAGGTAAATACTAAAGAGGAACTTGATTACCAGCTTAGAGCTTTGTTTAAAACATCAGATTTAATTATCGGGCAGGCTTTTTTGCCCTCCGAATTTGATTGGAGGATTGGTGTTCTAGATAATAGTCCTTTGTTTGCTTGCAAATACTTTATGGCAAAAGGTCATTGGCAAATTTATGACTGGAAGAGCAAAGAAAAGGATCCATCCGGAGACTTCGAAACGGTTCTGCTTTCAGAAGTTCCAAGGAAGGTACTTGAAACTGCACTTAAGGCTGCTTCATTAATGGGTGATGGTTTGTATGGTGTTGATTTAAAGGAGATAAATGGAAAAGTATTTGTAATAGAGGTGAATGATAACCCAAATATTGACGCTGGAATAGAAGACAAAATGATGGGGAAAGAACTATATGCCAGAATAATGGAGTCTTTTATAAACCGGATTGAGATGTCACGAAACCTGGCTCGGTTTGTTAGTGTAGATCCCGATTAACGCAGTGCCTTTTCTTACCTCAGGGTGCGAAAGAAAAGCTTAGTTTAAACCCGTTTTCAGTATCATACTTATACTCAGCTTTCATTTGTGCCAGTAAGGAGCCAATAATGGAAAAGCCTAGACTTTTTGAACTGGCCTCTTCAAAGTTTTCAATTCCTACACCATTGTCCTCATAAGTTGTGTGGACCAAGCCTTCTTTTTCTGCTACTGTAATTTTAATTTGGTTGTTCTTGTCTGCACTAAAACCATATTTAATAGAATTTGTAATCAGTTCATTGAAAATAATACCAAGAGGCACACCTTTATTTACGCTTAAAAAATTAGCCTCGATCTGGCTTTCGAACTGTATATTTAACCTTTCCGAATTCATAGAATCAAGAATTACCGTTGTAAGATCATCTACATATTCTTTAAATGGGATTTTATTAAAGTCTTCTGACTGGTAAAGTTTTTCATGAACCTTGGCAATAGAAAGAATCCTGTTTACACTCTTCTGCATAGTTCTTTGAAGTTCGGGGTCTTCAATACTTAACATCTGGAGCTCCAATAGTCCCGAAACAACAGCCAGATTATTTTTTACTCTATGATGAATATCCTGGATCATTACGTTTTTTTCCTCTAAATGCCCGACAAGCTCTTTATCTCTCTTTTTGAGTTTTTTTACGATCGTATTCATTTCTTCGTTGTAACGATTCATCAATAAAATCACAACTGAGCTTGCTACTACAAAAACAACAATAGTGCTAACCCATAGAGTAACTAAGTTATTCAAAGGGTTTTCAATTCTGGATTCAATCAATCCACTGGTGTACAAAAAGGCAACAATACCAAATGAAATGGTAACCCAAACAAGTACAATAAGAGAGGTTCTGAAATTAAAGGCCAGAGCAGCTATAAAAGGAACTAAAACGGAGAGTGGCAGTTGTGTTGATACCGTTCCATATTGTAAAAGACTGGATATAAACAAGCAGTACACAAACGCAATTACATACCAGATTTTAAATGATAAGCCAATACGAAAACGCAAAAGTACAACAATAATTAAGCCGACAATGCAAAGAATATCGAAATAAAAGCCGGGTGAAAATGCATAAGTAGGAGATACGATTGAACCAAGTATAAATGCAACAGAAGCCAGTGCAAGTGCAATAACTAAAGATCGGTCAATTATCCGTTCTTTTATTACAGATGTTGGCTCCCAGGATTGTATTTCCTGAGACCCTGAATCCTCATCCATTAATGTCCTCCTAATTAAAACCTAAAGCTTGGTTAATATAGGCTTTCTTTTTTGGAATATTAATTCCCAGGAATAAAAAAGCATATGAGAAGAGATGATTCTCTAAAGTTATTATTTCTTCCCGGTGATTAGTCTGAAAATAGACCTGAGTTTTTTATCCGTTTCTTTGTAAAGATTGGTATGAGAAAGTAACTCATCAATATCACGATTCAGGTTTGTAGCGATAAAGTTAGCAAGAGGATTTAGCAATATTCGAAGAATTCCGGGCTTAGTGCCCGGAGGTAAAAACTTGTCCATAATGGTAAATCTTCCACCTGGTTTAAGTACCCGCTCAGTTTCTTTTAAGCAGCCGACAGGATCGGGGATTACAGCTACAATTAAGTGAAGAATTACCGCATCGAAATAATTATCCTCATAATCAAGATTACTGCCATCCATTACTTTTGCATGTATGTTCATTCCATGAGAATCGGCTCTTTTTTTAAGCTCATCAATCATCGCCGGGGTAATATCGATAGCATAGACTTGTTCTTGATTGGTCAGAAACTCAAAATCTAACCCGGTTCCAGCTCCTAAAACCAGGATTTTATCTTCCGGTTTAAGGTTTAACGATTCAATGGATTGTTTTCTGAAGGATCGAAAGTAAACCGCTACGAAATCATAAAAAGGACGATAAAAGGTGTATCGGATCCGATTCCAGGTATTTGTATTTACTTTCAATTATGAAAGGTTTTTGGTACAAGAACAGAAACCTTTGTTCCTTTATTCAAACTGGATTCTATCTCTATTCGTGCATTTTGTTCTTCTAAATATTCGATAGCGGTTTTTAAACCAAAACCTGTTCCTTTTTCATTTTTGGTACCTTCAGAAGAGGAATAATCTTTCTTACTAAGAATGCTCTCGACCTTTTTTTCCGGCATTCCAATACCGGTATCTTTTATTACCGTTCGTATAAATTGCTCTTCTTCATCAACAGAGATTTCAATAAAACCATTTTCAGGAGTGTATTTAATGGCATTGTGAAGCAGATTTCGGATTACAAAAGAATAACTGCCTTTATCAATAAAAAGAGAAGAGTCGATGTTTCCCAATTTGAGGTTTATTCCTTTTTGGGAAATGATTTTGCGATAAAGCTCAACATGTTGGAGCAATAGTTCTTCCGTAGAGAACAACTCAGGCTTAAGTGGTTCTTTTTCAATCTGTTTTTTGCTCCAAACCAAAAGGTCATCAAGAAAAGCAAGTAGAACGGTAATATTTGAAGAGACATCTTCTAATTGTTCTTTGCTTTCTTCAGGAGAAAGAGTATCCGAAAGTGTTAGATCAATCAACATTGATGCACTGGCAATAGGGCTGCGGATATCATGTGCAATAGTGGAAAACAAACGTTTGTTGATTTTGTTCAGGTGCTCCAGCTCTTCTTTTTGTTCATTTATTTTTTTGATTTGCTTTTGCTTTGTATTTGCAATCGGATAGGAGATGACAGCCGGTATAATAAATGAAAATATTATCCCGGATATGTCAACATTATCCAGAATGAAATAAGCGATTGATAGATATATCATTTCCGAGATAATAACAGAAAACACTGCTACCACTAATGGAGTTTTAAAATCCAGAATCCCGGATAATTTCATAAGAGAAGTTAGTCACCTGATAAAAACGTCTTAAAATCTACAAAATCAGCAGAAAATGAAATACTTTTTTTCTGAAGTTGGGTTGACTGAACATGAGTGGGCAGAGCCACTGTCATACCAATTTCTTCTTCAACGGTTTGATTGAATTTCACCGGATGGGCTGTTTCAAGTACAATTCCTGTTCCCTGGTTCGAATTCATATAATCCGTTAATCCCATATATCCAACAGCTCCGTGCGGATCTAACACATACCCGGTAAGAGCATATACTTTTTGGATGGTATTACGCGTACTCTCGTCGGTGTAGGAGTAGCCTGTTATCGATTCTATCATTCTGGAATGACTCCCTGCAAACAAATCCAGCATACGGACAAAATTGCTCGGATTTCCTACATCCATAGCGTTTGAAATAGTGGCTACACTAGGCCTGGGTTCAAATTTTCCGTTCCATAAATACAGAGGAACAGTATCATTTGCATTCGAACAAGCCAGGAAATGTTTGATCGGAAGTCCCATTCGCTGAGCGATTAATCCTGCCGAAAGATTGCCATAATTACCGCTTGGAACCGAGAAAATAACATTCTTTTTTTCTTCTTCAGAAAGCTGTGCCCACGCATAAAAATAGTACACACTTTGTGGTAATAACCTCGCCATGTTGATAGAATTAGCAGAGGTCAGGTTTAAGGCCGTTTTCAATTCCTCATCAAGAAATGCTTCTTTCACTAGTTTCTGGCAATCATCAAAGGTTCCGTCAATTTCAAGAGCGGTGATGTTTCCGCCCAGAGTAGTCATTTGTTGTTCCTGAAACGCGCTAACCTTTCCGGAAGGGTAGAGAATGATTACATCAATATTTGGGACATTATAAAAACCATTGGCAACCGCGCTTCCTGTGTCACCGGATGTAGCTACTAGCACGGTCAGCTTCTTTTCTTCTTTTCTTGTGAAATAACTCAATGAACGAGCCAGAAATCGAGCTCCAACATCTTTAAAAGCCAATGTAGGCCCATGAAAAAGTTCAAGGGAATACACTCCCTCTTTAATTTTTTTAAGAGGAATCTCAAAACTTAAAACATCTTCAATCAGAGTTCTAAGTTCATCGTCCGGGATTTCTCCATCAACGAAAGGCTTAATAACTTCAAAACCAATTTCAGGTAAAGTAAGATTCGAAATCCCCTCAAAAAAAGAAGAAGAGAGGGCAGGAATCGTTTCCGGCATAAATAAGCCGTTATCGTCTGGTAATCCTTTAAAAATGGCTTCTTTAAACGAAACAGGTTCAACCTTACCGTTAGTACTATAATAATTCATTTGATTACCTGTGCGCCAATTGGATTGATGTTGGATACATATACATTCACTTCAATATCATTGGATTGATACAAGGTTTTAAAGGCTTCTCCAACCTTTTTGGCAGTATTTTTAAATTTAGATAAGGCAAAAATCGAAGGGCCGGAACCAGAAATACTACATCCTAAAGCACCTTCATTTAATGCGGTTTGTTTGGCTTCATTGAATAGTGGAATTAACATAGAGCGTACCGGTTCTGCGATCACATCTTCCAGTGATCGCCCGATTAAGTTGTAATCACCTTTTGCAAGCCCTGATACCAATCCGCCCACGTTTCCCCATTGGGTAATAGCGTCTTTAAGTGAGATTTCACGTTTCAGGATTTTTTTAGAGTCTGAAGTCTTCACCTCAATTTGAGGATGAACGACTGTGGCATATAGCTCTTCCGGGTAATCGAGCTCAATTACATCCAAAGGATTATAACTGCGAACCAGGGTAAATCCACCAAGCAGGGAAGGGGCTACATTATCTGCATGAGGAAGCCCCGATGCCGCTTTTTCACCTTCCATCGCGAATCGGACTAACTCCTTTTTAGTGAAGGGTTTTCCTAGTAATTCATTTACTCCGAAAACCGCAGCGGAAGAACTGGAAGCACTTGAACCCAAACCACTTCCGGCCATTACGTTTTTATATATTTTAAACTGAAATCCAAACTCTGGTTTTTCATCCAAAGAATCTATCAGGGCCTGAACAGCAACCGTAGCTACATTTTTTGCCGGATCGGTTGGAAGACCATCACAACCAGTAATTTCTGTTATTTCTAACCCCGGAGTTTCCGTTTTCATTATGCTAATTTCATCACCGATTGACTCGATCGCGAATCCCATTACATCAAAACCACAACCTACATTGGCTACAGTAGCAGGGGCAAATACTTTAATTTGATCCATAATCTAAATAGATGTGATTCTCATGATATCTGCAAAAATACCTGAAGCGGTTACTTCAGCTCCGGCTCCTGCTCCTTTTACAACCAGGGGTTGTTCCGGGTAACGCATAGTTTGAAATAGCACGATGTTGTCTTTTCCATGAAGTTCATAAAAAGGATGTTCTGAGCCAAAACTTTCAAGTCCGGTTTTTGCTTTTCCATTTTCGAACGTAGCAACATATTTGATTCTTTTACCCTCCGATTCTGCTTTTCTATAAAGATTTTGGAAAACCTCATCGAACTCGTCCAGCTTATCGTAAAACTCTTCGATAGAATCGGTATTCATGCATTCTTCGGGTACAAACGATTGATTATCAATATCATCGAGTTCAAGCTTATAACCACTTTCCCTTGCAAGAATCAGGATTTTACGCATCACGTCTTTGCCACTCAGATCAAGGCGAGGATCAGGTTCCGTATATCCGGCTGCTTTGGCTTCCTTAACCACCTCACTGAATTTTTCAGTGCCATTATAGGTATTGAAAAGGAAGTTTAAAGTGCCTGAAAGTACGGCCTGGATTTTGTGAATGCGATCACCGCTTTTAAGCAAATCACTTACAGTAGATACTACAGGTAATCCTGCACCTACATTGGTTTCAAAAAGAAACCGAGCCCGATATTTAGTCGCGGTTTTCTTCAACCCGAGATAAGTATCAAAATCTGAAGAACAGGCAATTTTATTTGGAGTTACAACTGAAATGCTCTTAGAAAGTATTTTCTCATATAATTTCGGAATAACATCACTTGCAGTACAATCAATGAATATGCTGTTTCTGAGATTCAATCCAGCCATTTTATCGGTAAAAGCTTCAATTGTCATAGGTTCGCCGTGCTCAGATAACAAGCTTTCCCACTTATTCAAGTCGATGGATTCCTCACTGAAATACATTTGACGGGAATTTGCTAAACCGGAAACGCTAAGATTTACCTTAAAGGCATTGGCAAGGAATTCTTTTTGTTTTTGAATTTGTGAAAGAAAACTTTTGCCCACATTGCCAACTCCAATCATAAATAAATTGAACTTTCTTAAATCGGAAAGGAAGAAACTTTCATGAAGAGAATTCAGGGATTTGCTCAGGTTCTTCTTATCCACAACCACAGAAATATTCAATTCTGTTGAACCCTGAGCAATGGCTTTTACATTTATTCCATTGTGACTCAACGTACCAAAAAGTGTAGCACTTACACCAACCTGTTGCCTCATTCTGGTTCCAACAAGTGCAACGATAGAGAGGTCAACCTCTACATCCAACGGGTTTACTTTACGTTGACGAAGTTCATGCTGAAATTCAGATTCAATGCTTTTTCTTGCCCTTTCGGCGTCTTTTCGGTCAATCCCTACCGTGATTGTATGCTCTGATGAGGCCTGTGTAATCATAATTACGTTTACCTCTTCACGGCTTAAGGCAGAAAACAATCGATAAGAAAAATTCGGTACTGCGACCATCCCGGAACCAGAAAGAGTACAAAGGGCTACATCATCTATAGAGGAAATTCCTTTAATCCAGTTTCCATTGGTTGATCCATCTTTAGAAATCAATGTGCCTTCATCATCAGCAGTAAAGGTATTCTTGATGAGAACGGGAATTTCCTTATCCAGAACCGGCTGAATAGTAGGAGGATAAATCACCTTCGCCCCAAAATGTGAAAGCTCCATTGCTTCCTCGTAAGAGAGTTCTTTAATAGGATGGGCGAGAGGCACCAGTTTCGGGTTGGCTGTCATCATTCCGCTTACGTCGGTCCATATTTCGAGGCAATCGGCTTCGAGCGCTGCAGCAAGAAGGGCAGCAGTATAGTCTGAACCACCTCGGCCAAGAGTAGTGGTATGATTATCACTGTTTGAGGATGCTAGGAATCCAGGACACAAACTCACTCGTGTATGTTGTTCAAATTCCTTTTGAATGTTGGAATAAGTCAGTTCAAGATCTACCACAGCGTTTCCAAACTGCCCGTCTGTTTTGATGATTTTACGAGGATCTAGCAGATTAACATCAAGACCACCGGATTTGAAATAATCTTTGATGATTGAGGAGGAAAGTCGTTCTCCAAAACTTAGAATATGATCACTGGAACGCGGAGAGAGTTCGCGGATCAAAAATACTCCGCGACAAATGTCTTCCAGATCATTCAACAGGAATTTTACCTGGGTTAACGTTTGGCTTCGCTGAGAGACGGGAATCAATACATTACATAGGCTGATGTGTCGCTTTTCAATTTCCTGAAGTACTTCTTCATAGGCTTCATTACCTGAAGCTGCAAGATTAGCACAATCAACAAGATTATTAGTGACTCCGCCTAAAGCAGAAACTACGACTGTTAATGGGTTTGATTCTGATTTTTTAGTAACAATTTCCCTGACAAGGGTGAGGCTTTCCGCGCTTCCAACAGAAGTGCCCCCGAATTTTAAAACAAGCATTAAGACTTTCGATGAACGTTGTGAGTTGTGAGACTTATAAGGTAGGAATATATCCTAAGATGTGATATGTAAATATGTACCCCCTAAGGGGTAATAATGGTAGTAATCATGATGGTGGTCATCATGATGGAATTTGGGGAGGTGGTATGGAATGAAGTTCCTTTCATTGCATTGGGAGTCTATCTCTTTTCGGAATGAAAGTAAAGGCTGAGAATCACATATTTAACAAAAACTTTACAAAATATTTTCAGGAGAATTAAGTCTTTTAAGTTTTAATACAAACAAATATAAAGCAAGAAATTGTTGTTAATTGAAAAGCATAGTTCATCAGATAGTAAAATGTATTTAAAACGGATTAATCTTTTTTGGAACAGAATAGTTCTATTGATTTATTTTTCCTTTTCTTCACTAATGGTTTTCAGTCAAAATCTGAAAGGAGTCGTAATTAATGAAAAAGGGGATGCAATACCTTATGTTAATATTGGAAAAGAAGGTACTAGTTATGGAGCAGTATCCTATGAAGATGGGACCTTTATAATTGGAGTTAATCAAGCTTATATTCAGGATTCCTTGACATTTTCTGCAATTGGTTATAAATCAAAAAAAGTATCTGTTTCAGAATTAATCAGAATGGGATTTTCCACTATAATTTTAGAAATAAAGACTTATCAGATAGAAGAACTTTTTGTTGAGGGAAAAAGATTACGAAGTAAGACTATTGGTCCAAGGAAATCTAGTTTTGATACGGCAGTATTATTGGTTAGCGAACAGGGTGGTAATGCAATGGGACTTAAAATATCACCCAAGAAAGATATGTTTAAAATTTCGAGAGCTTCTGTTTTTTTAAAAGCGGCTGATTCCACTCGTTTTCAATTAAGAGTCAGGTTTTTTGAAAACCGAAACGGACTTCCAGGCGAAGAATTTACACCTCAGAATATTTTGATCAACTCCATTGTTAAAGAAGGGAGGATTTGGGTAGATCTTTCTTCATTCGATATTTATTATACTGATAGTTTTTTTATAGTTTTCGAATGGGTGCATACAAAAGAATTAGCTGAAGCTATTCAAAAAATCCTATCTAATTTTGGTTTATCTTTTTCAGAACTCGGAAAGTCAAGAAAAAAAGATGAAATTTTACCTGTTTTTTTTAGAGTTAGAGATGATGATAAAAGGTTTTCGCCTGTAAAAAGATTTGGAAGCCAGGGAGAGTGGAAAATTTCAGATAAACGTCCATTGATATCTGTAGAGATTGAGTATTAACTGCCATTGATTCAGACAACGTAGGCTACCTGCTTGCCCGTGCGCGCGCTAACTACAATCTGGGCAATCAGGCGGCGGCTGTAGCAGATGCAAACGCAGCCATTACTGCAGACGCTGCTGGTAATTACGTGTGCTACATTTTGTTTGACGCCGTAAACGGGCCTACGAACACGCTCCAAAATGCGGTACACGATCGTGGAAACTTTGATGATCTTCAACCGCTTCCTCGGCTAGACTTCCTGGATCCGAAATTCTTCGATATTGATGGTACCACTGATTCAGATATCCCACTGCTTAAAATAGAAGAGGCACACCTGATCCTGGCTGAAGCTGAACTTGCAGATGGAGACCTTCCAGGTGCACAAACAGCAATGACCAATGTTGTGGCTCTTGCTAATTCTCGTGCTACCTCTATTGTAGACGATGCAAACGAAAGTCGTAACGGAGATGGTACGGTTGCTCAGCGCCCGAATAATGCAACCTTTACTGTACGTGCCAGCAGTAGCGATCCTTTTGTTGCGGGACTTGTTATTGAGCGCACTACCACGGTTACAACGCCATCCATTTCAGCAACATCAGTAACAGCAGTAGATGTTGCCGCGTTGGCGAATGCTACCGATGCCTTAACCACCCTGTATCTGTTACGTCAGGAAATCTTCTTTGGCGAAGGACGCAGAATGTTTGATTTAGGAATCAAATGGCCGGTAGCAGAACGGGAAGCATTGATTAATCCAAACATTGTGGCTTCTGATCGTCAGGCTACAATTCCGGCATATCTTCCTACTATAGCAGAATTCGATGCTTTCACTGTAAGTGGAACGGAAGTCACCATTCAGCACAATCTTAACAGAACCATTGCTACAGGAAGAGGTAATCGGTTTTGATGAATAAAGCGCTGGGTTGAAAAACTAAAGGCTCTGGGATTTCCCAGAGCCTTTTTTTTTAAAAAACCTGATACGCAGAGGTCATCTATGCTTCGATTAGTATAAATCTACACAAGGCTACGTATTAGGAAATAACTAATGTATGTTCTATGAAAAACATTATTGAATCTAGGTGATAAGATCTGGACTGAAAAGACAAATGTGATATAATGTGGTTTAGAAGTGATAAAATCATACTGAGAAGTTTGGAACAAAAGCACCAATTAAATTCTCGCTAATTCGAAAAGCGTAAACATAAAAACCTTCCCAACAAGGTTGAGAAGGTTTTTATGAACAAAAAGTAGGGGTTGCCTAGACTCATGCCTAGACTCGGTAGGTGTTAGAAGGCCTGAAAAACAGTACTGTGGAGATAATTAAGTTGATGACTTCTTATTTATCTCCCTCTGTTTCTAGTGTTTCCAATACATGTCGCCATGAAAACTTTTCCCCAATTCCTCTTATATAATAATCCATCCAGGCCATTTCGCTTACTGCTTTCACAAGTCGGTTACGAGTATCGGGAATACCATGGCTTTTACCTGGATACATAAATAATTCTGTATCTACCCCAAGCTTTTTTAATGCCATATGCAATTCTACTGATTGTGGACTCGGAACCCTTGGATCACCTGCAACCACATGGACCATAGTAGGGGTTTTTGCATTCTTGATGTATTTTAGTGGAGATTGATCCCAGAAGGGTTCGAAATCCTCATACATCGGAGTATCTCCAAGGTAGTATCTCCTGTTCCTTTGAACATCGCTTTGAGCATACATTGAGATCCAGTTCATAGTTCCAGCCCCTGAACTGATGGCTTTGAATCGGTCTGTGTGGGTCAAAATCCAATTTGACCAATGCCCACCTGCACTCCAACCCATAGCTCCCATCTTGTCACCATCAACAATCCCCTCAGCAATCAGATAATCTACACCGGTCATGATATCATCAAATGCCTGAGGGAAATAGTTTCCTACTATATCTGTACGATGATTTTCTCCGTAATTAGTAGATCCACGATAATTTGGACAGAACATGACATAACCTTCTCCGGCATATACTTGTCCCGAATTTTCATTAAAGCTTAAATAATCAGCACCTGCAGGCCCCCCATGTATGGAAACAACTAAAGGGTACCTTTTTCCTTCCTCGTATCCTACAGGAAGAAAGACTACACCTCCGACTTCTTTCCCATCAGTTGAAGTATAATTAATCTCGTACTGCTTCCCTAAAGTCAGGTTTTTCAATTCTGGATTAGCATCCGTGATTTGTATCCAGGATGATCTATCGGTTATTTTGTTGAGACTTGAAATACTGTACATGGTAGGTGGGGTCACAGGATCACTATAATTAACCATTAATACACCCGTATCTTTATCCCGGGAAACAGTCATTCTTGCCTTTTCATTGGTGATTTTTTTTACATCTCCTGTTTTTATATCTAATGCCATTAACTGTGTGGTAACTTTTATTCCAGCATTGAAGTAAATGGTTTTCCCATCTTCTGACCAGAAATCTATGCCTACATGATCGTTAAACTTGGTGCCTAATTTTCTGAATGCTTCTCCTTTTTTATTGACCTCTCTGACATATACTCTCTGGCTCTTCATATTGTAGCCACTCATATCATCAGAAGAAACAAAAGCAATCCATTTTCCATCAGGAGAAAAACTGAGGTCACTCTCTGCGACTTCTTCGTTTTCAGTCAATCTTTCAATAGTCTTGCTGCTTACATCGTACAGAAACAGATCAGCATTAATGCGTTGTTCTGTTATGTTTCTCTTATATCGATCTGAAGAAGTACCAGTATAACCTACCCATTTTCCATCATCAGAGATAATTATCTCTGATACGGTATATCCGGGATCATTGGTAATCCTTTGCTCTTCATTGGTATTAAGATCGATATACCACAGACTCTCAAGTGGAGTCTCATAATTCTTTACGTCCACAGTAAAACCTTTGTCCATCCTGGTAAGGTTGTCTGTATCAGGGTGATCGGGACGTGTAAAGTATATTCTGTCTCCGGAAGGATCAATTTCCCAATTTGAGATGGCAGTTGTTCCTGAAGTCAATTTAATGGGTTCTGCATCACCGGGATTCTTCGCAGGCAATGCATATAATTGTACGTCTTCATCTTTTCCGCTTCGGTAAACGATCCATTTACCATCTTTGCTAAAATCAAAATTGGATACACCTTCTTTTGCCTTGGTGATTTTCCTTGCTTCTCCTCCATCAGTTCTCATCTGATAAAGTTGATTTTTATCTCCATCCCTATTGGAAATAAAAACAAAATAACTACCATCGATAGACCAACGGGGAGATCGTTCACTTTTCTCATCTGTAAAAGTCATCTGTTTGTGGCTACTCAAGCCTTCAGTAAGTGAAACAAGGTGAATATCACTTTGATCTTCAGCTGTGTTCCAATTGGGCACTCTTAAAGTGTATAACAGCCATTTTCCATCGGGGCTTGGTGCATACGAGCCTGTACTTTTCATTTTTTGCATATCGAGAAAAGTCAATGTACGCGGTTCATTCTCAACATTTGCTGGTGACTGCGGATATCCAAATGTTGTAAGTGCAAAAATGAATAAGAAGGTGAGCGATAATTTTTTCATTTCAGTATTTAGTTAGTCCGGATTTTGATAGAAAATACTCATAATTAAATATTCTCCTAATAATGTTTTTGAAAGGCATGAAAAGTTGAAACGCGTTATTAATTACGCTTCAGTCAGGACTAATATAGCTTAGTTGCCAGCTATTTTTATTTGATCAGCTTAAAGGAAGGAGATAAAAGGCATAAAAAGCCTGATTATTTTGTCATTGTTTTACTAATGATGTATTAGTAATCAGACTAAAAAAATTGCTAATCAATAGATTAACAGATGTTTAGCAGTCTTAAATAGTACCAAAGGTGGGACTCGAACCCACACTTCCGAAGAAACACGATTTTGAGTCGTGCGCGTCTACCAGTTCCGCCACTTTGGCTTTTATCGGGGGAGCAAAGATAAGACGAGTTATATACAAATAACAAAGTAAATTAATTAAGAAGTTTGATTTATCTTTCAGCTATTACAAAAGTTCATCAAGAAACAGTAAAACTATGAGATACATCTTTGCAGCACTTTTTTTTCTTTTGATAGGAACCATTTCCTGCAACTATGTAAAAAACGTAAAACTGCTTACTGGAGGAAAACTCGATCGGGAAAACTTCCAGCAAAAAATCCCTTTCACATACAATAAAAAAATTATTGTGGTAGAAGGGCAGGTTAATAGCGATACAACTAAAAGAGCGTTTATTTTTGATACCGGAGCATTCAACAGCAAAATAGAGAAAAGTTTAGCGGATAGTTTGGGACTTAAAAGAGTAGCGACTAAAGATAACTCAACTGCACAGGGAATAAGCAGAGAAATTGAGGTAACCAGACTAAACTCGTTAAAACTTGGTGAAACTATATTTAGAAATATTGGTGCAGGTAAACTGGAGTATGATGAAAGCTCAGTAAGTCCCTGTTTAGCTGAGCATGGACTTATAGGAGCTAATCTCATAAAACTAGCTTATTGGAAAATTGATTATGTGAACAAGGAGCTTACATTTTCTGACAAAGCTTTTATTCAAGATGAAAACAAGAAAACCATTCAACTTGGTTTTGATCGACCACTTCTTTCAGGGGTACCCGATGTGGATATTAAGATCGGGGAAAGGGAAGTAAAAAATGTTCTCTTCGACATTGGATATAACGGAGGGATTATTCTTCCAAGAAATCTGAGTTCCTTTTTTAAATCAGATGAAGAAAGTAATATTATCGATTATTCTACTTCTGGGATATATGGCACAAATCTTGATACTCTGACCATTAAAGAACTTGAAGTGGGCTTCGACGAACCCTTAGCTACAATTCCAGTTGAGTTTTCTTCGCTTGGTAAAGCCTTAATTGGGAATGATTTCCTTGAGCATTTCACGGTTTTTATCAACTACAAGAAGAAAATAATTACTCTTCAGCAAGAGTCGGACATAGTGATTGATGAGCACGCGGATTTTATTCCTGGCATGTTATCCGAAGACCTATGGATCGTAAACCGAGTTAAAGAGGGAAGTAAATTAGCTCTGGGAGATACTCTATCTACAGTGAATGAAAAAAAACCAAAAGATATATTTTCTGGAAAGTGCGACTACTTCTTTGGAATCAGAGATTTTCTTGATGCGGAGCCTTTAGAGGTTACAACACAAGATGGAAAAACCATAAAGCTGGACTAAATAACTCTACTTATAACCGTTTGGGTTATTTGACTGCCATCTCCAACCGTCTTCGCACATTTCTTTAATTCCACGTTCAGCAACCCAGTTCAATTCATTTTTTGCTAGTTTTGGATCTGCATAACATTCAGCGATATCGCCCGGTCGACGAGGGCCTATTTTATAAGCGACTTTCCTACCTGAGGCATCTTCAAACGCTTTAATCATTTCCATTACGCTGGATCCTTTTCCTGTGCCAAGGTTATAAACATTCACACCTCCGGTTGCGTCCTCAAGTTTTTCAAGAGCCTTTAGGTGACCAATTGCGAGATCAACTACATGAATATAATCTCGAACACCGGTTCCATCTGAAGTAGGGTAGTCATCACCGAAAACAGATAACTGTTCCAGTTTACCAACTGCTACCTGCGATACATAAGGCATTAGGTTGTTAGGAATACCATTAGGATCCTCTCCAATCAAACCAGATTTATGAGCACCAACTGGGTTGAAATATCTGAGTAATGTGATGTTCCATGTATTATCCGCTACCCATAAATCCTTCAGGATATATTCAATAAACAATTTAGTACGGCCGTACGGGTTGGTTGCCGATAAAGGGAAGTCTTCAGTGATTGGAACGGAAGCGGGGTCTCCATAAACCGTAGCTGAAGAACTGAATACCAACTTATTTACCCCATGAGCTTTCATTACTTCACAAAGTATCAATGTGCTGTTGATATTATTCTGATAATACATAACAGGTTTAGCGACTGATTCTCCAACCGCTTTAAAACCTGCAAAGTGAATTACAGAGTCAATATCGTGCGCCTGAAATACCTTTTCCAGTTCTGGTCTATTAATCAGATCAAGATTATAAAAGTGAGGCTTTCTTCCCGTAATATGTTGAACTCTTCGCAGAGATTCTTCGCTACTATTTGAGAGATTATCAACTACTACTACATTTTGCCCTGAATTAAGAAGTTCAAGTACAGTGTGACTTCCAATATAGCCAGCACCCCCGGTTACCAGTACAGCCATTTTATTTTTTTAAGTTGAAGTATGAGTCGTAAGCTAATGCTTATCAACTAAAAAAGCCTCTTTAACTTTCGCTAAAGAAGCTTTTAGTTCAGACTATGCCAGTAGTCTTAGGATTTAATTAATAGTTACCGTTCCGCTTGAAAATGAACTCGAATTATTTTCAGTGGAGTATAAAACTCTGTCGGTAGCATCGCTTGGAATTTGTCCTACAAGAGGCTTCAGAGTGTAAGGCGCCGGGCTATCATCAGGATAAGGCTCGATAGAGATTACTGCTGCTCCACCTGCAAGATTAAGAGGGAAAGTAAGTCCTGTTGGAGCGTTTATAAGAAAATCTTCTCCCGGAAATGGGGGAGTATTGTTTGTTCCACTAAATCCGGAAAAGGCATCAGCTCCTGAAGCGGATGTAAAAATACCCGTACTGATTGGTGTGCCTCCTGAAACGGCCCAGCCTTCATATCTCCAACCCGCTGGAAGAGTAGGGAGGGAAAGTCCCGCACTTGGCCCGGAAGGGTCTAAGAACCATATTCCGCTGTTCTCATTTGTATTGTCATCATCACTTGGTGTAGCAAGAATATATGAACCGGATGCACTTGAAAAATTATTTCCTAGTGAGGCAGAATGAGCGAATGAAAGGGTAGAGCTTCCATTGGAAATATTCCCTGCCAGGTGATGTGTTTCTGCAGGAATGTCATCTGTATCACCGGAGGGTTCGATAGTTAAAATAAAAGTGGTTGCAGCGGAAAGATCGGCATCAACCTCAAACGTTCCATTAGGGATAACAGAACCACTTAATGTGATTAAGTTACCGGTGTCATCAATATTAAATTTTCCGGTAGTTACCGGGCTTCCATCTATAATTACCCATCCTTCAAAGTGAAATCCGTTTTGAAGAGGGTCTACTCCAGTTAATGCCAATGTTAGAGTGTCATCTTCGGAATTTGAGGAAGTGCTACATGCGAGGAATAATCCGGAGAGTAGGGTAAGTGTTAATATTATTTTTGTGTTCATTTTTATGTTTGTTTGTTTAATAATTACAAACATAAAGTAGGCTCTGAAAACGGAACAAATATCACATAAAAGTCACGAAGTTGTCAAAAAAGTATCACTAAAAAGTTATCTCTGGTTTCTTCTCTGAATCTACTGATTCAAACTTGCTTCCAAGTTTTAATTTAGAAAAATATTTTAGCTGACTTGAATACGAAAAGCCATTAGTAGTCATCCTAATTCTATACTTATTTGTTAGAACAAAAAGTTCTGTTTCTTTCAATCTAAAACCTAATCCAGGGATAAATTTTCTAGTGTGTTTAAACGTAAAACCTCTTTGGACTAAGAAAGCTAAAATTGGACTTTTCCAAACACTTACTGACTCTTTACCTTTAATTAAGATTAGTTTTTTAATAGAATCATAATCTATCAGGATCGCATTCTGATAATTACTTCCATTTAAAAAAAGTAATAACCCTTTTTCATAGCGTTGAAAAATACCTTTCATCTTATCTCGCTTCAAGGAAAGAGGATTTCCATTCAGATCAGTAATTTCTTCTACAAAAAAGTAGGATGAACCCGTTGCAGTGAGTAATTTTTCAGGTTCTTTGTATGGTTTCCCAAGAATAGGCTCGATGATATCTTTATCACCAATTTCGCTTTCTTTTAATATCATGGTTCATAGTGTTAGTCTCTGTACGGTAATAGACTAAAACTAAAAGTCGTTCCCTTGTTCAATACACTTTGAACAGAAAGTTTGGAACCATGTAATTCAAGAATTTTTTGTGCGATGGAAAGACCCAGCCCTACACCTGTGTTTCCGGTACGACTAGGATCGGTTTGATAAAAACGATCAAAAATACGTGCAATCTGATCTTCAGGTATTCCGACACCCGTATCAGATATTTTCACACTTACGCGGTTACCTTCATTAGCGGGAATAATATTTACTTCCCCATTTTGCCTGGTATTTTTGATGGCATTATCGATAAGATTAGAGATAGCACGTTCCATTAAGGCGATATCGGCGTTCACCATATTTAGCGGCTCATCCGGGAGAATTGCTTTTAGAGATATGCTTTTTGCTTGTGCCTGGGGTTGAAACTGAGCTACAACATCCTGAACCAGTTCTGCCATAGAAACGGGCTCCAGATCAGGCTGAACATTTTTAGCGTCCAACTTTGAAAGTTCAAATAACTCGGCAATCAGATTTCCAAGTTTCCGTGTGTTTCGGAGAACAATATCATAATATTTTTTCCGGTCAGCTTCAGAAAGCGTTTTATCTTTTTGCTGGATGGTCTCAAGATAGCCCTGGATAGAAGCTAAAGGACTTCTTAGGTCATGAGAGACATTTGCAATGAGTTCTCTTCTCAGCTTATCAACCTGTTTGATTTCCTCCATGTTGGAAACAAGAGTATCTGCCATTTGATTGAATGAATTGCCTAAAAGTCCTATTTCATCATAAGACTGAACCAATACACGTTCTTCAAGCTGACCATGCTCAAAGGCCTGAACGGTTGATGTCATAGCTCTTAAGCGATGAGTAAGCCAGCGAAAAATGAGTAGCCCGATGAGTAGGGTAGTGATCAAAATCAGCCCAAGACCAATCATTGAGTTTTTAATGATGTAACTCTCGGCCAGCATTCCGGCAGTTTCATCATAAAGCTTTCCTCCCAGAATCACATACAAGTAGCAGCCGGTTTCACCCATAATGGAAATACTGGCAGCAGAGAAGGGCTTAAGAGATTCTCCCTGCAGTGGGTCCTGACCCAAAATCGGAAGTTCTTCTCCGGCGAGAAACAGGTCTAATGGGCGAGTGTCGATATAGTTAAACTCAAGGCTGGCATTGTCTTCTTCTCCTAGAAATACCCCTTTAATCATACCATTGCCACCAACCAGATAAATATCTACCTGGGGATTAATACCTTGCAAATATTCTATTTCTTTCTGAATACTCTCAACATCTATTTTATCAATAAGATGAGGTTGAATCTCCATGGCCATTTCAAAAGCAAGGTCTTTATTAACTTTCTGCTGTGTTTCTTCCACAAACATTAGCGAAGATTTCATGCTTATGTACGCAAGTGAACCGCCCAGAAATAAAATCAGGATCAGAAAAACCAGCGAAAGCTTACCGTAAAAACTTTGGGTAATTATATTCATACCAATTCATGCTCCTCAGTAAAACGATAACCAACGCCCCAAACCGTTTTGATGAATGTGGGGTTAGCAGGATCTTTTTCAATTTTACTTCTTAGTCGGTTGATATGAGAATTTACTGTGTGGCTATATCCGCTGTATTGATAACCCCAAACAATATCAAGCAAGTCCTGGCGGCTGTAAGCCCGTCCGGGATTACTGGCGAATAGTAAGAGCAGGTCAAATTCTTTAGATGTTAATTCCAATTGCTCATCTCCCAACTCTATCATTCTTTTATTCGGGTAAATTGAGAGTTCTCCAAATTCTATATGTTCGTTTACAGAATCCGGGGATAGTTCATTTGCTGTTGCTCTTCTTAGAAGCGCTTTAACTCGGGCGGTAAGCTCACGAATGCTGAAAGGCTTGGTGAGATAATCGTCAGCTCCAAACTCTAATCCCATTATTTTATCTACTTCTTCGGCTTTTGCTGTGAGCATCAAAATAGGGGTTTGTGGATCTTTTTCTCTGATTTTCTTACAAATTTCGAATCCATCCATTCCCGGGAGCATGATATCAAGTATGATGAGGGAATAGGAGCTGGACTGAGCTTTCTCAAGAGCTTTTAACCCATTGAAACTTTGTTCAATAGAGAAGTTAAGATCGGTTAGTTGAATTTTGATGAGTTCCGACAGGTCTTCATCATCTTCAACAATAAGAATGGGATGTGTTGGAGCTTTCATAGGCTGTAATTTAGGCACCAAACTAATAATTAAGGCGATACTAAAGTATCACAGAAAAATAACATTTAAGGTTATTCAGCCAGTTCTTTCAGTTCGTTAAGAACTTGAGAACAGATCGAGTCCATTTTATCACAGGAGGCTTCTAATTCCTTATCCTCTTTTTTTTCCCAGATCAAGGCTTTGCCATGCTCATATTCATCTATGATTAACTCCAGCCCGAGCATCTGGGCTACAGGCTTAATTTTATGGCCCGCCTTTCTGAAGTTGACCTCGTCTCTTGCCTTTAGAAAAGAGCAATAATTTTCCTGAAACTCTCTGAATGATGTTAGCGCGGCCTCCGCAAACTCTTTGATATAGGCAGCTTCACCATACAACATTTCATTAAGGGTGGAAAAATCAACTAATTTGTCTTTACTGCTCAAATTGAATTCTATTCGTTAGCGGGTTCTGTAATATTGTGAGGCTTAGGTCGGCCGAATTCATCTAAATGCACAAATACGATTTCATCGATGGTAATAATGGTATTTTTTTCAAACTTAGTCCGGACTTCACATTTTACTGTAATTGAGGTTCTGCCAAATTTAACAGTTTCCATGCCAATCTCAATTACTTCGCCCAAATTAGCTGAGTTAACAAAGTTAATCTCAGACATGTACTTGGTTACAATGTTACCTTTTCCAAGCTGACATAAAACAAAAATTGCAGCTTCTTCATCAATCCAACTGAGAACAGTACCCCCGAATAAAGTGCCATGTGCATTTAGGTCCTGAGGTTTAATAAGCTTTCTACTAAAAAAACGCATTAAAATAATTAAAGAATTGAATTTGAATGGGTGAATATAGTGAAGTTAGGTATTTAAAAAGGTTGGAAATTCTGTATTAAATGGGCTAATACTCTGGGATACTAACTTGATTTAAATCAGTCACTTTTTTACTATTTCTAAAATACATCGCTATTATTTGGAAAAGTCTTTGTGAGTCGAGAGTTTTTTACTTAAAAAAGTTTAATTCAATATTCTTTTTTAGTGTAAAAATTATATCGTATTGTGTAACAAATCGGATGGATAAACTCTTACTAAAAAAAATTATACGTCATTTTACTAAGTCGGACTAATGAGGACAATTGCTTTTACAAATCAAAAAGGTGGGGTTGGAAAAACAACTTCTACAATTAATGTTGGAGCAGGATTAGCTAAGCTGGAAAAAAAGTGCTTTTGATCGATTTAGATCCCCAGGCAAATCTAACCTATTCGCTAAGAATGCATTCCCAAAGGCTGGATAAGACTATCTATCAGGCGCTTAAAGGATCAACAAAACTTGAAGATGTGGTAATCAAGCATAATGGCTTTGATTACATTGCATCATCATTGGAGCTTTCGGGAGCAGAACTGGAGTTAGCCAATGAACCTGCACGTGAGAGTTTATTAAAGAATTTTCTTTCCCAGTTAGAAGGAACTGATTATGATTATGTTCTGATTGATTGCCCTCCGAATCTAGGGCTACTTACCCTGAATGCATTTACAGCGGTAGAGGATATTTTCATTGTGCTTCAGTCAGAATATTTAGCTTTGCATGGGCTATCAAAACTTTTAGATTTGATTAAAGTGGTACAACAGCGCCTTAATGCTAAGCTTGAGGTAGGGGGAATTATTTGTACTTTATATGACAGCAGAAAAAACCTGAATAAAGAAGTGGTTGGTCATATCAAAGATTATTTCGGGAAAAAGGTATTTAATACCATTATTAGAGATAACGTTGCATTAGCCGAAGCTCCGAGTCATCATAAAACGATTTTTGAATATGATGGAAATAGTAATGGTGCACAGGACTATTTAGCGTTGGCAAAGGAAATAAAAAACGGCCATTAGATAGATGAACAAAAAGTCGGCAATGGGGCATAATCCTCTCGGGTACAGGCCTTTAGCTGAAGCAAAATTCGATTTTATTCCACAAACTGATGCTGGATCGGGTGAGGAAACTGCATCTTCAAATCTCTCCGCTAAGAAAACGGTTAGTTATTATCTGGAAACAGAAGTTATAGAGCAAATCAAGCGTATAGCAAAAGAACACGAAGATTCATTTTCTCATACTGCAAACGAACTTCTTAAAGAAGCAATAAAACTGGAATCTTTAGAATAATTAAACAGCTTTCACTACGGCATTTTGTTATACTCCTCCAATTTCTAATGCCGGAACCGAATGTTTTTTCAGTATCGATCGAATTCATTAATTGAGCTTGTCAAAAAATTATCTGAAGGGATTCAAAAAAATAGGAAAAAGGATCCTTTTTCCGCACCATGGATTGTGGTTCAAAACAAAGAGTCAAGGCAATGGTTGTCTCTTAAAATAGCTGAATTGCATGGTATTTCTGCTAATCTTGAATTTATTCTTCCTTCTGAGCTAATATGGAAAATATATCGGGAACTAAAACCTGATACTCCTCAAATACTTCCTTTTGATCGTCTTCCTCTCCAATGGAGAATTTTTGATTTGCTCATTAATACAGAAGCTTCTGAGTTAAAAAAAATTAAAAGACTTCCTGTTCTGGAAGATGAAACACGTTTATTTCACTTATCAAGTCAAATAGCAGATGTTTTTGATTTATACCAAGTCTATCGGCCTGAGATGCTGGCAAACTGGGAGCTTGGCAAGACATCAACTAGCGACCCGGATGAGTTCTGGCAGCTTTGGATCTGGAGAAAACTAACTTCAAAAAAGTATGGGTATGCAAAAAGCAGAAGTGATGCTTTTCTTGAACTTCTTGCCGAAATAAACAAAGTAAATCTGCCCAACGAACTATTTATTTTTGGGCTCTCTCACTTTTCAAAGCCTTTTTCAGAGCTAATTAAAACGATATCAGAGCATAGTCATGTTCATTTCTTTTCTGAAGAATGGGAAGTAAGTGGCAATGATCTTTTCAACACAGATTGGGAAAATCTGAGGCAGGAGTGGGGAAGCTTAAAAACTGATTCTCTTGCATTAATATCTGAATTGGAAAATATCAAATTAACAGAAGGAAAAACGTCTTTCCTAGACAAGATATCTTCCTCATCTAAGGTTGATGAATTGTTTCAAATTCACTCTTGTCATAGCCCGAAGAGAGAAGTGGAAGTTCTTAAGGATGAACTCCTCACGCTTTTGGAAAATGATTCTGAATTAAAACCGGAAGAAATACTGATCATGGTGCCGGATATGAACGAATATGCTCCTTTAATAAAGAGTATATTTTCGTTTAATGAAGGCGAGCCGTTCCTTCCTGTTTATGCCCCTAAATCATATCAGGACGATCATCAGCTTACCTTGATAACTTTGTTAAACCTCCTTTCAGGAAGTTTTAAAATCACCTCTTTTATTGAGTTCCTTGGGTTAGAACCCGTAAGGCAAAAGTTTGCCTTTTCTGAAGATGACCTGGCATTTATCAGGAATCAGGTAATGGAGCTTCACATTCATCATGGATTGAGTACGGACGATTCGAGCTATTCGCTTGAAAAACTGATGTTATCACTCGTTACAGGATATATTACAGAGCCGGAGGATTTCGAATTGTTTTCAGGTTATGTGCCCGCTGAAAAAGTGCACGGAACCGAATCATTCGAACTGGTAAGCAGGCTTTCTGAATGTGTTCGCTACCTTAAGACAGTAAGTGATGACTTAAAAGTGAAAAGAACTCCTCAGAATTGGTTAAAAATAATCATCACATGGGCGGAAGAACTTTTTAAAGGTGATCGAACAAGGTTGATATCTTCCCTGACTCATTTTTCAGAAGCTACAGAAATAGCGGAAGTGGAAACCAATGTAGAATTTGATCTTGTTCGCAACTGGCTCATTAATCAGTTTAATGATTCCCAGGCAACCTCTAGTGGATTTGGTCATGGTGTGGTATTGAGCTCTTATATTCCTTATCGGAATATTCCTTTTAAAGTGACGGCTATACTTGGGATGAACGAAGCCACCTTTCCGAGAAATCCTGCAAGGCCGACTTTTGATCTTATCAACAACGCGCCTAAAGTAGGAGAGCGAATCACAAAAAAAGATGATCAACTTCTATTTCTTGAGGTATTACATTCAACTGAGGAACACCTCTATTTGAGTTTCCTGGGTCAGGATGAACATAGTAAAAACGAACGTCTTCCATCTGTATTTATCCAAAGAATGCAGGATGTATTGATCACATCAGGACAAAAGATCGAAGTCAAAAAAGAAAAACTTCACGGGTTTCATCGGGATTACTTTTTAACTGCTACAAGTTTTTCAAACTCCAGAAAGGAATTAGCTATTTTGAATGCTAATGGAGTTACAAATGAAGCTCCCTTTCTTGAAGAAAATGATCTGCCTTTAAAAGAATTTGATGACGAGATAATACAGCTTGAAGATCTTATTGCTTTTTTTACTCAACCTTGTAAGTGGTTTTCAGTAAATAAGTTACGGATTAGTGACGGGTATTCGGAAAGTGAAATTGAAGACAGAGAGGTATTTAAAATAGCAGGTCTTGATGGATATAAGCTAACCGCTGTAATCTCTGAAGCTTTGGACAAAGGAGTGCCTGTTGAACAGGTTTTGGAATATTCTTTTTCAAAAGGATTGATTCCCATAGGAATACCCGGAATTTCAAGCTTCAGATCGAACTGGACAGAAGTTGAAGAATTACATAGAGTGGTTTCTGAAAAAAGTACGAGCACGGTTAATGAAGATGTGATCTCGATCAAAGTTGGGGGATTCGAAATTAACGGCAGAATAGATGGATTATTCGAAGACAGAATTGTGCTATGGAGAACAGGGAGAGAACGTGCAAAAGATTTGATCCGGCTTTGGGTTTCGCATCTGGTAATGAATGCAGCACCGAACACATTTCAGGAATCACTTTTCATTAGCAAAGAAAAAGGAAAAATAAAAACCACTCAATTAAGCAAGATAGAGGAGCCGGAAGTAATCCTAAAGGATTTGATTCAATGGTTTATTGACGCTCATACTTCTAAAGAGCACTTATGCTTCTTTCCTGAATCTTCCAAAGCTTATGTTGAAAGCGATCTGGACCCGAAGAAAAATGATCCTTTATCAGAAGCATACTCTCAGTGGGATATCGCCGAGTTCAGACCAAGTGAAAGGGCAGATTTCTACAATAGTTTGATATGGAGAGGCTTTCAACCCTTAGACTCTGAATGGTTTAAAACACTGTCTTATCGATTCTGGACTCCTTTTTTCAATGCGAAAGGAGAGAAGCAATGAAAGCTAAAGAGTTCGATATTTTTAAAGCGCCTTTGATGGGAATCGGCCTTGTTGAAGCAGGAGCAGGGACTGGCAAGACCTATAACATCGCTTCACTATTTGTGAGATTTATTCTTGAAAAGAAGCTGCTTCCACTGAATATCCTGGTTTTAACCTACACAGAAGCAGCTACTGCAGAATTAAAATCAAGATTAAGAAACAGGTTAAAAGAAAGCATATCAGTTTTAGAAGGCGAAAAACCGAAAGATACATTTCTGGAAGAAGTTAAAAACAGGTTTACTGTTTCAGATTTACCTCACCTTAAAGAAGCGCTTTATAAATTTGATGAGGCACCAGTTTCCACTATTCACGGATTTTGCCAAAGGTTATTGAAAGAGAGTCCGATTGAATTCGGTGTTTCTCCGGAATTTGAAATCCTTACAGATGATTCAGAATTAATTCAGGAAATTATCGATAAAGTATGGCGGGAGTTTTTTGCAGATTCTGAAAGTGAATTTAAACAAGCCTTTCAAAAGTTTATTATAGAAAAAAAGTACGATCCGGATAAGCTGAAAGGAGTACTTAGCCCGATTCTTTCAAAACCTTATGCTAAAGTAGTCCCGGAAGTAAAAAGCATTGAAGAATACGCTTCTGACTTCGAAAAGCTTCACCAAGTTTTTGTAGCAATACGATCATCATTTAAGCAAGAAAAAGAACGATTTGAAGAGGTAGTAAAAAGCGGGGTTTTATATAAGAACTCCCTTAATGCTGAAGACAGGTATTTTCTTCCTAAATTTGAAGAATGGTTGGGATCAGAAAATGCCACTCTAAGTCCCTATGAGCATATTAAGTACTTCAGTTCTTATCTCTATGAACGGGTTACGAAGGGAAATGAAATTCCGGATTTTGCCTTCATTAAAAAAACGGATGAGTACCTTAAAAAATTAGACATTTTTTTAAATTTAGAAAGCCTATTTATTCAAAATGTTGCGTCTGAAGTGATTCAGAAATATGAATCAGAAAAACAGAGAAATGCTCTGTTAACCTATGATGATCTACTTCAAAAAACAGAGCAAGGGCTCATCCAGGATAATTCGGAGTTAATACGCCTTTTGAGAAAAAAATATCCTGTCGCATTGATCGATGAGTTTCAGGATACCGATCCCATTCAGTATTCGATTTTTAAAACACTTTACGTGGGAGATGAGGAAACCAGCTTATTTATGATCGGCGACCCCAAACAGGCTATCTACAAGTTCAGGGGAGCAGATATTTATACTTATTTAAGGGCACAGAAAGATGTAAGCCAGGAACGGTGCTATAGCCTTACCTATAATTACCGTTCTAATCCGGAAATGATTAATGCGGTTAATTCGGTGTTTGGATATACAAAACAGCCGTTCATTCTACCGTCTTTAGATTTTAAGAGAGCTCAGTTTCCAACTACTAAAGACTCTTCACTGGCATTGCTGACAAAAAAAGGGGAGAAAGTGGAAGCCCTGCAGTTTTTGGAAATTGAAAGTACATCAACAAAGGTAGGGGATTTAAGGCATGAGGTAGCTGAATCTACAGTTTCTGAAGTGATTGAATTACTAAATGGGAACTTTGAAATAGATGGAAATTCAGTGAAAGAAAGTGATATCACCATCTTAGTGAGAAAACACGATCAGGCTTTAGTTATCCAGGATTTGTTAAGGGAAAGAGGGATAAAAAGTGTTATAAGAAGTAGAGAGAGTGTATTTGAGAGTCGAGAAGCCGATGATTTGTATTTGATTTTAAGGGCTATTTCGAATTTGAATTTTGAAGATGGAATTCGTGCTGCGTTATCTTCCGAAGCCTTTGGATTTAACGCTTCTGAGATAATTAACCTTTCGGGCGATCAGGAAAGATGGGAGAAACTCCTTGAGCGTTTTGATAAGCTCCATCAGCTTTGGAAATTGAAAGGCTTTTCGGCTATGGCAGAAGAGATGATTCATCTTTTTGAAATCAGGAAAAAACTTGCGAAATATTTCGATGGAGAGCGGAGAATAACGAATCTAAATCATCTGATTGAATTACTGCGAAAAGCTGAAGTAAATCAAAAATTACCGATGCACAGCTTGGTAAGGTTTTTCAAAGCTAAACGGGCAAATCCCTCCAGAAATAAAGACGCTGAAATGATCCGGTTGGAAAGTGATGAAGAATTGGTTCAAATTGTTACTGTACATGCCAGTAAAGGACTTGAGTATTCAATTGTATTTTGTCCTTATTTGTGGGACGCAGGAGATGGAAGAGTGAACTTTCCAATTAGCTTTCATCAGAACGGAGCAAATTACATTGATCTGGGAACGAACGAAGCTTTAAAAAATGAACATAAGCTTCAATACCAGACTGAAGAACTGGCTGAATCAGTTAGATTGATGTATGTAGCCCTTACCAGGGCTAAAACTGCTTGTTTTGTACATGTTATGGGGAGAAATAGTTTGGGAATTTCTGCTCTTGTATCAATTTCTGAAGGTAGCGAGGTTGTTTTGGACAGGCTCGGTAAGAAAAATCAACCTCATGAAATTACTGAGCATTTGGTGAAAATGAGTGAGAGTGAAGCTATTGGATATTGTTCTGCATCAACAAATAAAGCAAAATTAGATAAGACCGGAGGTTCTGAGGAAGTAATTCTATCATCAAAGAAGTTTACCGGAAAGAATCTGTCTCAGCACTTTTCTATCGGAAGTTTTTCATCATTAACTGAGTCTGTAACTGCCATTGCATTTGAAGAAGATAAACCGGGTTTCGATTATGATGATATAGAATCAAATAAAATCGATGACTCGATCCAGATATTTGATCGTTTTCACCTGAAAAAAGGGGCTGATGTTGGCACAATGCTCCATAACATATTCGAGAAAATAGTTTTCAACGAACCAGAATCACTTTTCGGGGCAATCAGGGAGGAAACAATAAAGACAGGCCTAAATGAAGATTGGATTCCGGTTATTCTGAAACTTGTATCAGATTCATTAGAACAGCAATTAGTTGAAGGAATTTCGCTGAATAAATTAGAGTATGGCGACTACCTACCGGAAATAGAATTTCATCTTCCATCGTCAAGTATTTCGTATCAAAAACTGATAGAGATTATAAGAGGAACTCAGGATTTAGAAGAAGAATCCTCTATAAATGGATTCTTGAAAGGATACATTGACCTTACATTCAGATTCGGAGGGAAGTATTATATACTGGATTATAAGTCCAATCATTTAGGAAATTCGTTTGAAGATTATTCCAGAGAAGCTCTGGGGCAGGAAATAATTCATTCAAACTACGATGTACAATATCACCTTTATACTCTGGCTTTGCACCGCATGCTCGAGCAATCGGTCTCTGGCTACGATTACGAGTCTCATTTTGGTGGAGCGCTCTATCTTTTTTTAAGAGGCGTTAATCCTTCAGATCCAGGCAGCGGTGTGTTTTATCATAAACCAGAAAAAGAGATTATACTTTCTTTGGACAAACTCTTGAAAGGAGATGAAAATGTATAATATCATCTCATTGTTGGAGGATTTAAAAAAGAAGGAAGAGATCACACTTCAGGAGCTTGAATTTGCCCACTACTTATTGCAGATAGGAGAAGAATCAGATTTGGTTATCGGAGCCGGAATTGCGGTTATGCATTACCACTTGAATGGTCACATTTGTGCGTCGATTTCTGATATCCATGGCTTTCTGAGTTCCAAAAAGTTGGTAACTGTGAGTGCTTCTGAGTTAGTCACAGCTTTAAAAGAAAGTCCGCTGGTAGGTAATGGCTCTTCATTAACTCCTTTTGTTTTTGAAAATGAACTTTTATATCTCCATAAATACTGGAAGTACGAGCTGGAGCTTTCAAACTGGCTTAATGAAAAAGCTAAAGTAACCCATCAAATTCAGGAATCAGATTTGGCTGAAATTGATGGCTTATTTAAAGATAGCGGGGAAAATGACTGGCAAAAGGTAGCGGTGCAGCTTTCTCATTGTAAGGATTTAGTGATTATTACCGGAAGTCCCGGAACTGGTAAAACATATACTGTAAAAAAGATTATCGAGAGTCATTTAAAGAAAGATAGCTCTCTTAGAATAGCCTTAGCAGCACCAACCGGAAAAGCTGCTCAAAGACTTAATGAAGTATTTAGCGAAGAGTTTCCGGATGAAATAGAACCCGCTAAAACCATCCATTCTCTACTTGAGGCTAAAGGAGTGTCGGGCGAATTCAGATTCAATGAGGACCGAACACTTCCATACGATTTTTTGATTATTGACGAAGCATCCATGATGGATATCTATCTCTGGATAAGTTTGATAAGAGCTACTTCAATACATACAAAATTGATACTTCTGGGTGACAAGAACCAATTAGCCTCAGTGGAAGCAGGCTCCATTTTAGGAGATATTTGCTCAGGTTCAACAAATTCCTTTTCTGAACAGATTTCTTCTGTTATAAGTGTTGATTTTGAAGGCGGGGATTCCGCTTCGGGAATCAACGATTCTATTGTTGAACTGGTAACAAGTCGTCGCTTTGGTAAAAGCAGCGGAATAGGAATTTTATCCGAAGCGATTATTAAAGGGAATGATGAGAGTGTGATCAGAATGTTGCAAAGCAAAGAATTTCCGGATATTCAATTCAAAGAAGCTTCGAATCAAAGTATTTCGGAACTACTTGAGAAATATGTGCTAAACCCTTTCCGGGAAATGAAAAAGAATGGATTTAGTCATGAAGGCTATAAAGAATACCAGATTTTATGTGCATTAAGGAAAGGACCTTATGGAGTTGAAGAATTAAACAGGAGATCAGAATTGGCTATCAGAGACTATCTGGGGATATCAACCAGGAAGTTCTGGTACGATGGCCGGCCGATTATTTTAACCCGAAATCAATGGGTATTGAATCTTAGAAACGGTGAGACCGGTTTTGCTATGCCGGATAACTCGGAAAATGGATTTGTCTTGAATTTTGAATCCAGAGAATCAAAACCAGTAACTTCAAGGCTATCCGATTTTGAAAGTTCATTTGCTATAACAGTACATAAAAGCCAGGGTTCTGAGTATGATCATGTAGCAATAATCCTTTCAAATACTCCGAATAGAGTGCTTTCTAGGCAACTTTTATATACGGCTGTAACAAGAGCCCGTAAAAGTGTTCTTGTAATAGGAAATACACCAGTTATTTCTTCTGCGGTACAGCATAGTGTGGTACGAAGAAGTGGCTTAAGGGAAAAAATCCGAAATAAATAACACCTGGTCAACGGTCAGAATTTTGTTCATAAAAAAAGCTGCAATGCGCTAACATTACAGCTTATCTCTGTACCCCGAAAAAAGCCAACGTATTCATTGAAGGACGGTTGATAGCCGTCCTTCTCTATTTTTGATACCATCATTAACTGATAATCTCTGAAAACAATATGGCCTATTTCTGAATCAATTAGGCTTAAAAGTTATTAATCGGAGTTAGAGATTTTTAACAGGCCTAATTAATAAGATTCGAACAGTTGCTGAAACTAAAAACCCCACAAGTTTGATGTGGGGTTTTCTTTTTTGCAGAGTAATTACTTTACTTTAAGCAATTCAATTTTAAAGATGAGAGCGTCATTAGGCTGGATAGCTCCTCCGGGACGAGGGTTTTCACCATAAGCCAACTCTGAAGGAATATAAAACATATAAGTTGCTCCTTCTTTCATTAAAGAAACACCTTCAATCCATCCGGGAATTACACCGCCTAAAAGAAACTCGGCAGGAGGCCCACCATAACTTGCGTCAAATGTAGTTCCGTCAATCAAGGTACCTTCATAATGTACAACTACGCTGTCTTGCGCTGTAGGTTGAACACCCGTTCCTTCTTCAATAATCTCGTATTGAAGTCCGGAAGCTGTTTCCATAACACCTTCTTTGGTTCTGTTTTCGGCAAAAAAGGCTTTTGCCTCTTCAGAATTTTCAACTTTTATCTTATCAGTAAGATAAGTTCCGAATCTTCGAAATAAGTCTTGAAGATTAGCATCAGCTAGTTCTGATCCTTCTTTATTGAGGCCATCATTGAACCCGGCCAGAAAATTCTCAATATCGATATCTGCAAAGCCCTGGTTTGCAATCTGATTTCCGTTTTGAAATCCTACAACATAACTCACACTATCCGGCATAGTATTTAAGCTGGATTCGGGAGCATAGTTGTTCTCACTTGATGAACAGGATAAAATTAACAGAGAGAGGACTGCAGGGACGAATAATAGTTCTTTAAAATTCATTATTTATAGTGATATTTACTTTTTAATTTTAGAAGGAATAAAGATAGAAAAAAAGCTCGTAAAACACTTTACTCAGCTTCTGTGTATATTAAACGGCACATTTAACAGACTATAACAACGAACTTTGAAATTTAACGATTTAAACCTCCATGAGAACCTTCAAATGGGCCTCGGAGACATTGGCTATACAGAGCCTACCCCAATTCAGGAATTAAGTATTCCGGTGATATTGAAGAACAAAGATGTATTAGGGGCAGCACAAACAGGCACAGGAAAAACAGGTGCTTTTGTAATTCCGATTATCCAACAAATTCTGGAAAATCCTTCTGAAGGCACAAAAGCGCTTATACTTTCTCCTACAAGAGAACTTGCACAACAGATAGACGAACAGATTTTTGCCTTAGGGTATCACTGTGGAATTTCATCAGCAACTATTATTGGAGGCGAAGACTTCGCTCGTCAGGCAAATGCTATTCGTGCAGGAGTGGATATTATTGTAGCTACACCGGGAAGACTAATTGATCAGACAAAGGTTCTGGATGTTGATTTTGAACACATAAAATATCTTGTATTGGACGAAGCTGACCGCATGCTGGATATGGGCTTTATGCCCGATGTAACCCACATCATCGATAAACTTCCCAAGAAAAGACAGACTCTTTTGTTTTCGGCTACTATGCCTAAGGAAATTCAAAAGCTCGCTGAAAACATCATGGTAAAACCTGAGTTAATTGAAATCGAGCTATCAAAACCGTCACAAAGCGTTGAGCAACAAGCTTACATGATTGATGGTCGCGAAAAGCTGAAGCTTACACAAGCACTTCTTGATGAAATGGAGTGGTCATCGTGTATCATTTTTACGGCCACAAAGCGTGGTACAGATCAGCTTGAACGATTACTCACAAAGAAAGGAATCAAGGCAAGTAGTATTCATGGAGACCGAAGCCAGGATGAGAGGACAAAAGCACTTAATGATTTCAAAAACGGTAAAGTCCCGATCATTGTAGCTACTGATGTTCTAGCTCGTGGTATCGATATTGCCAATGTCTCGCTTATCATAAATTATGATGTTCCAAGAGCCGTAGAGGATTATATTCACCGGATTGGAAGGACTGGTCGATACGATAAGACCGGGATTGCAATCACTTTGGTAAGTAAGCAGGATACCAAATTCTTTAATGCAATTAAGGAGAAAGCAGGAAAAGACCTTCAGATTTTCAAAGGTGCTGATTCTTTGAAAGCTAAATCATCTGATAAACCTAAAAATGCTCCTGAAACTCAGACTAAATCTCGTACAGATAAACCTGATAAAAAAGAGAAAGCTAAACCTGAGCAGGTAATAACCCCTGATTTTTCAAAAGCAAAAGATGTTCTTTTTTCTACTACAGAAGATGGTAAGGTAAAAATTGAGCTAAAGAACAAACCTGAGGAAAAGAAATCCGAAGCCCCTCAAAAAGAAGAAAAGAAAAAAATCTCCGTTAATAAAAAGGAAAAACCTAAGCCGCCTAAACAGGTAAAAAAGGAAGCGAAGGAAAAAAATAAAAAGGAACCTCGAAGAACGAAAATCGAAATCAAAACGATTGAAAAAGCTTCTGAACGCAACAAAAAATCCAGAAAACCTTCGAAAGGATTCTGGGGTTTAATAAAGAGTTTCTTTCCAAAGTAACTGTAATTTTTTAATGCAGTCTTTACACGTAGTTGTTATACTTAAATTATTTTGATCAAAAAATACATTCTATGATAAGAACAGTTTTAATCGCCTCACTATTATTTTTGTTTACAAACAATTGCATTGCGCAAGAATCAAATGTAGTAGAAGTAGCTCCTAAACCTACGGTTGTTAATGAAAAGTTACCTATTGTTGCCGATGGTCCCATAAAAAATGTGATATTCATTATTGGTGATGGAACGGGGCTTGTTCAATTAACTTCGGGGCAATACGCTCTGGTTGGCGCAGAAGGTTTGCTACATCTTCAAACGATGCCTGTTACAGGAATCGTTAAAACGTATTCTGCAAACGGTTTGATTACCGATTCAGCAGCGGGGGCAACCGCTTATTCCTGCGGAGTTAAAACCGACAATGGTAAAATAGCACAGTTACCTGATGAGCGGCACTGTAAAACGGTGTTAGAATTAGCAGAAGAAAAGGGTTTGAGTACAGGAATAGTCGCTACCTCTACAATTACTCATGCCAGTCCGGCAAGTTATGCCGCACATGTTAGATCCAGGGGTATGCAGGCTGAAATTGCAGTAGATTATCTTGACTCAGGTTTGGAAGTGATCTTAGGAGGAGGAAAAGAGTTCTTTATTCCTTCTTCTCAGGATGGAAGCAGAAGAGAAGATGACAGAAACGTAATAGAGGATTTTGAGAATTCAGGATATGAATTTGTCGAGTCAGTTACAGATCTAAAATCATCTGATTCAGACAAAATTCTAGGATTATTTTCTTTGGCTGGAATACCAAGTGAAGAAAGAACCCCAACCTTGGCTGAAATGTCTTCAAAGGCTATTGAGGTATTATCTCAAAATGAAAAAGGCTTTTTTCTTATGATCGAAGGATCACAGATTGACTGGGGTGGGCATGAAAACGATGTGCCTTACGTACTCCGTGAAGTAGAAGATTTTGATGCGGCTGTGAAAGCAGCATTAGATTTTGCTAAAGAAGATGGTGAAACACTGGTTGTGCTTACCGCAGATCATGAAACAGGAGGGATGACCATTAACTCTCATTACGACAGAAAAGATGAGGTTGAAATCGCCTGGACCACAACCGGACATACCGGAGTTCCTGTTCCATTAATGGCTTATGGTCCACATGCTATCGAGTTCACCGGTTGGCTGGAAAACACCGAAGTGGGCCAGAAAGTGGCTAGATTGCTTGGCGTTGGAACGTTACCTCAAATTATCGAAGAATAGCAGTTTTGATTTGTTTACCTGATTCTGAATAGTCCGTCCAGGAAACCAAAACTCCATTATTCGCCTTTGTTATTTGAGGGAATCCACTTCCACGGGACGGGTTCATTTCTGAGATGATATAAGATTCCAGAATTTCTCCATCCATTGAGACCAGCTTTAGTTGTAACGAACCTGATTCTTCGTTCCGGTTCATCCAGCTAATCCATGCAGTATTTTCGTCTTTTAATAAAACATCTACCCGGCCCAGTGTTGCCTCAGCATCGATTAGAATAGGAGTAGAGAACGAAGAGCCTTCATTGTTTGAAAAGGCAAGTTTAACAACGGCTTTATTATTTGCACCTGTAAACCATGCGACTGCCACTGACGAATTATAGCTATCTACAGCAGGGCCGTTTACCGGACAGGCTGCAATTTCCCACTCATCATTATAAACGGGCTTAGGGTCATCCCATTCACCATTAGTGAGTCTGGCCACATAAATATCTCTGATTTCTCCTTCAGTCCGATCACGATAAACAGCAAGCAAGCCATTTGATGTTTTAGTAATAGATGTATTGCAACAATCACAAATGGCATTATCAATTTCAGCTTCCGAAAGAATATTTCCGGATTGAGAAAGTTCGGCACCTCTAAGTGTCATAGCCGTGCTTAAATCTCCATGTTCACCGTGTCCTCCGGCAGTGTTTCTGCCATCAAGCCAGATAGCGTAAAACGTAGAATCTGTAAATGGAATCATGCTTACAAAACCATGTTCGGTCGCGGTGTTATCAGTATGAGGAACTAACGGTTCAATAAATTTTCCATCCGAATAAGAAGCTATTTCCACGTTGTAAGAATAGGTGTTTCCGGGAATTTTTTTTAGCCAATGAGCTGCTACAGGTTTTCCATCCAGTGCAATCAAAGAAGGGTAGTCGGCCCAATTAACGAACCAATCTTCAGATTGGGAAATTACGATCGGTTCAGTCCAGTCTTTGCCGTCAAACTCAGAGTAGTAAAGAAAGGTAGTTTCTTCTTTTTCCTCAACCCAACTCATAAATACTTTTCCGGTATTATCTGTAAATAAGCGGGAAAGAGAGCTATTTTCCGAAGTAGGATTTTCAATGGATTGAAGTTCTAATGGCTTCGTGCAATAGGAAAAAACTAAAAGTATGATTGCGAGATTAATTGGTGTTCGCATTGGATTTTTTTTGAGTTAAATAGGAGAGGTATAATCCTGAAAAGGAAACGATAACGATGGCTAAAAGATACCAGGCAGGCTCTGTATTAATGGATTGAAAAATTTCATTTAACCTCCAAAGAAAAAAAAGCCCACCCAGAGCAAGCAAATGTTTTACCGGAGAGAAGCCCGAAATAGTAACAGTAAGCATTCCTGATAACCAGCTTATAATCAATATTGAAACCAGGATAATGATAGCCCAGGAAATCCCCGGGAGCGTTGAGATTCCAAACAAGGAGAATTCACCTTTGTGATAAAAGATGATAATTACGCGAATAAATCCTTCCACAAAAATGCTAAACAGGAAAGCCCCTGCAACAGTTAAAATACTTTTCATGGCCAAGTTTAGGAACTAAATACTTCAACACAAAAGAATTTTAAATATCAAGCTGAATAAAGTTCAGGAAGTGCATACCTTTGGGCTCAATTAAATATCATACAATGAAAAACTTATTCTTTACACTTGCTATAACCTTGGCATCAACATTGGTTTCTGCTCAGACCAATACGGATGTAATTCGACTTTCTGAGCCTGTTCAGGAAACTGAAAAATTCGAAGTCTTTGGTGAAAATATTGATGTACAATCCCTCAGCCCAGTTACATTAAGTAAAATTATTGAAGGTGAGTCAGAAAATTCTCAGGTAATTTTAAGAACCTCTGTTGCTGAAGTTTGCGCCAAGAAAGGATGTTTTTTTGTGGCACAAGACGGAGATTATTCTGCTCGGATCACTTTTAAAAACTATAGCTTTTTTATTCCGACCGATTCTCAGGGAAAAGAAGTGGTTTTGGTTGGTGAATTTAGTGTGAAAACATTAAGCGAAGAAAAAGCTAAACACTACGCTGAAGATGCAGGTAAAGATCCTGAAGCGATTAAAGGAGAGCAAAAGGAATATTCTATTGTAGCTACCAGTGTGGTAGTACCTAAGTAAAAAAAGTCATTCATCAGGAAAAATAATACATGCAGGAAAACGATTTTCTAAGTCCGTCAGAAGTAACATCTACAGATAAACAATTAATGGAATCGCCCGAAATTGAGGCGATTGCAAAAAAAGTGATTGAAGATTATAAGCTGGAGTTTGGTCCGGCAGAGATAGGGTATTTTTTGGTGTACCCTCATATTTCAAAGCAGAAAGCGGCGAAATGTATGAAGTCAACCAGGGAAGTTAAATATTACTCTGGTAATGACTACTTAATTGAGGTTTCAGGAGAGTTGTGGGATATGCTGGACTCTAAAACCAAAGAAATGATGATTTATCACGAACTTCTGCATGTAGATCCTACCTTTAAGTCAAAGACTCAAGAGTGGAAGATGAACTTAAGGAAGCCGGATTTTGCGGACTTCTATTCCATCAACGATAAGTTTGGAAATGAGTGGTACAAAACCATCCAGGCTACGGCTTCTTCTCTCTATGACTTAGATCCGAAACAGGAAAGCAAAGTATCCCTGTAGGTTATTTTACTTCGTAACCTTCTTCGTTAAGTATTTTTTTGATTTTGGGAAGGTGATTGCCTTGGATTTCAATCACTTTCCCTTTTACAGTACCTCCAGTGCCTAATTGAGACTTTAATTTTTTCTCCAGCTTTTCAATAACCTTAGGATTATGTGTTATTCCTTTAATCACGGAAACTTGCTTTCCTCTTCTTCCTCCAGTTTCTAACGTTACTGTCACTTTCATATTAAACTTTGGTTTCTTTCCATTTTCCTTGTTTAAATACAATAAATCCAATAATACCTAATACCGTTTCTGCAACAACTATTGAGTAAAATACCCCTTCTTGTGCCCAACCTAATTCCATTGCAAGGAAGTAGGCAAGAGGGATTTCCAGTACCCAAAAACAAAAGAAGTTTATAATTGTAGGCGTTTTGGTATCACCTGCTCCATTAAATGCCTGGATAATGACCATGCCAAATGCATAAGCAAGATATCCATAGCTTATAATTCTTAAACATTGAGCACCTACTGCAATAATGGCCTCATCTTCTGTAAATAAACGCATCAAAAAATCAGAAAAAGTAAAAAACATGATCCCAACGAGGCCAAGGAATACCATATTTACTATCGCGGCCATCCAGGTTGACTTTTCAGCACGCTCCGGTTTTCCTGCGCCAAGATTTTGTCCTACCAAGGTAGCAGCTGCGTTGCTCATTCCCCAGGAAGGAAGTATGGAAAAAATGAGAATTCTTATTGCTATAGTGTATCCTGCCACAGTTATGCTCCCAAATTCGGCCATAATACGTACAAGACCTATCCAGCTTGATGTAGCAATGATGAATTGCCCGATTCCCCCAAGAGATATTCTGATCAGGTTTTTCATAATCTCCCAATGAAATACCAAATGCTCGTTTAAAATCTTGATTCTTGTTGAACCTTTTCCAAGCAGGTACAGC
>JBLLNP010000014.1:0-103660 GCA_048058975.1 Balneola sp. | reverse complement strand
GCCGGATTCCACTTCTATTTCTTTTTCTCCATTGATGCGAATCTTAACAGGACCCGAAGGTGCTAAAACGGCTTTCGCACTAAGAAGTAGCGATACTAGTAGAATAATCACCACAAAGAAGACGATTACACTAGAAATTATTACGGTTGAAGTTGCAGCAAATATCATGATGTAAAACTCTTTCTGATAAGATTATAACTTGATGCCCATAAACGACATAAAGGCAATACCCATAAGGCCGGTTACGATAAATGTAATTCCAAGCCCTTTGAGAGGTCCGGGAACATTCGAATACTGAATTTTTTCGCGAATCGCCGCAATAGCAACAATTGCCAAAAACCAACCTATTCCACTTCCAAAGCCGAATACAGTTGCCTCAGTAATATTCGCGTAATTTCTTTCCTGCATAAACAAAGAGCCCCCAAGAATCGCACAGTTTACCGCGATAAGAGGAAGGAATATCCCAAGTGCGCCGTATAGTGCCGGAGCAAATTTTTCCACCGCCATTTCTACCAATTGTACCATCGACGCAATAACAGCGATAAACAGGATGAAAGATAGAAAGCTTAGGTCAACTTCAGCAAAATCTGCACTAATCCATGTTAGTGCACCCTCTTGCAAAACGAAGTTCTGAAGCAGGTAATTTGCGGGTACAGTAACGGTAAGTACGAAAATAACTGCCAATCCAAGACCAACACCTGTTGTCACTTTCTTAGATACCGCCAGATAAGAACACATGCCTAAGAAGTAGGCAAAGATCATGTTCTCTACAAAAATTGCTTTTACAAATATATTTACGAGTTCTTGCATCTTCTTAGTCCTCGATCAATTTAGTGTTACGTGAGCGCTGCACCCAGATAATGATACCCACAGTAATTAATGCCATTGGTGGGAGTAGCATGAAACCGTTGTTGCTGTAAAATCCTCCGTTAGCAATATACCAGGCATCCGGAATAACCTGATATCCAAACAAAGTTCCGGAACCGAGCAACTCACGGAAGAAAGAAACCGCCAGTAAGATCCAGGCATAGCCAAATGCGTTTCCGATTCCATCTAAGAATGATCTCCAAACCCCATTACCAAGTGCGAATGCTTCCAAACGACCCATGATTATACAGTTGGTGATGATCAGCCCAACGAATACCGAAAGCTCTTTAGATACATCATAAGCGAAAGCCTTAAGTACCTGATCAACCAGTGCTACTAATGATGCTACCACTACAAGCTGTACAATGATACGAATCCGGTTTGGGATGAAGTTCCTCATCATGGAAACGATTACGTTCCCGGCAGCCATAACAAATAACACCGATATCGACATTACTAATGCCGGATATAGTTTTACCGTAATAGCCAGGGCCGAACAGATTCCCAATACCTGCACGGTAATCGGGTTATCATCATTCATCGGATCACTTAAAAGCTTTCTGTTCTTTTTACTGAACAATGGCTCTTTGGGAACTTTATCAATCAGTTCCTCTTCTTTTTTCGATTCTTTTTCTAAAACTTCTGCCATAATATTAGTTGATGTAGGCTATTGAAGGATTAAAGTTCAGCACCTGAAGTGGTGTTATTTCTCAAATATTCTTTCAGGAATGGAATGTACGCCTGCAGGTTATCGGCAATCATGGCTTCAACACCTTCTGATGTAATTGTTCCCCCGCTAATACCATCCACTTCATTAGTCTGGTCGGCATCTCCTTTGCGAACATCGATTCCAACCAGTTCACCATTCTCGTCAAGAATTTCTTTACCCTTAAATTGTTCGGTAAACATTGGGTATTTTATCTCAGCGCCAAGACCGGGTGTCTCCGCTTTATGATCAAAAACAGCTCCGTAAATAGTGCTTAAATCCTGTTCTAAGGAAATGTATCCCCAAATCGGACCCCACAGTCCCTGTCCGCGAAGTGGAACTATAAAATATGTTTTACCTTCTTTTTGAGCGATGTATAATGGAGCGTCCCGCTCTTCGATCGGCTTCCTGATCTCCTTCGCTAAGTCAACAGTAAAAGCATCAACACCTTCTTTTAACTGGTCGTCGTAAATTACCAATGCTTCCGTGATATAGTCAGGATACAGTGTTTCTGCTTCCTCTCTAGAAGCTTCTATTTCGATAGAACTAAGGATGTTCTGCATTTTTTCCTGCTCTACGTTTTTATCCTGAGCCGGCTTTAATGACGTGGCAGCGAACGAAAGCAATGCTGCTACCACAACAACCATAATGGAGGCGAACATAAATGTATAGCTGTTCTTATTTACATCCATAATTATGCTCCTGCTGTTTTAAGTTCCAATCGTTTCTGTCGTTTCTTGATGTTTGCTTCCACAACGTAATGATCAATTAATGGAGCCATTGTATTCATGAAAAGTATGGCTAACATAATTCCTTCCGGATAGGCTGGGTTGAATACACGGATCATGATCGCAAAGAAACCAATCAAAAATCCATATACCCATTTACCTTTTTCTGTTTGGGAACCCGATACAGGATCGGTGGCCATAAATACGATTCCAAAAGCAAATCCACCGAAAATGAGTTGCTGCCAGAATGGAACCGCCATAAATGCTTGCTGCTCGGGTGAAAGAGCATAAGGAGCAACCAGGTTAAAAATGATTCCCATTATAGCTCCACCAATCACTCCACTAAGCATGATCTTCCAGCTACCAATTCCTGTAAAGATCAGCAGGCCTGCACCAGCTAAAATCAAAAGTGTGGAAGTCTCTCCAACAGAACCGGGGATTAACCCAATAAATGCATCAAAAGCAGAATAAGATGTTGAACCTGTAGTAGCCAGATCACCTAATATTGTAGCTCCCGAGAAGCCATCTACTACAGTCTGACCTTCTGCCAAATCGGTATTGATCCAAACTTTATCACCTGACATCCAGGTTGGATATGCGAAGAAAGCGAATGCACGAGCCAGTAGCGCCGGATTAAAAATATTCATCCCTGTTCCACCAAACACCTCTTTACCAATCACAACTGCGAATATTACAGACAGTGCAAGCATCCAAAGTGGAAGATCAACTGGCATAATGAGGGGAATTAACATCCCTGTTACCAAGTATCCTTCTTCAATCTGATGGCCCTTCAGTACACAAAAAAGGAATTCCATACCTAAACCCACACCGTAGGAAACCACAACCATTGGGAGAACTTTAATCGCCCCAAAAAGGAATTGATCAAAGAACGTAGCATCGATTCCAAGGGCGTTATAATGATGATAACCTACATTCCACATACCGAACAACAAACATGGCACAAGAGCCATAATCACAGTGTTCATGGTTCTTTTTAGGTCAATCCCATCACGAATGTGTGCTCCGCTATGCGCTGTATGACCCGGAACAAAAAGGAAGGTGTAAAAACCGTCATAAACTGGCCACAGTTTTTGCAGCTTTCCTCCTTCCTGAAAAATTGGATGGATTTTGTCTTCTATAAAATTATGTAATGCTTTCATTGGTTAATTTTCAAACTGATTTAATTCACTAACCTACTTCTTCTTTCATCAGGTCGAGTCCCTTTCGTACGGTCTCCTGAACTGGAATTTTTGATGTGCAAACTACTTCGCACAAAGCAAAATCTTCTTCAACCACTTCGTAAATACCGAGGTTTTCCATCCGCTCAATATCATTAGTGATAATTGCCTTGATCAATTGAACCGGATAAATATCAAATGGAAATACTTCTTCATACTGTCCGGTTACTACAAAAGCCCTGCGCTCGCCATGTAAATTGGTATCCAAATCGTACTTAGGATTTCCAATCTGTCGTTGAAACCAAGAGGGCAGCGCTCTTGAAATACTGAATTTGTCTGGTTTTGGGATTAGCCACCCAAACATCTCGGGCTCAAGGCCTTCCTGAATCACCGTGATCTGGCGATCATACATTCCAAGATATCCGTCCAATTCAATTTTGGTGCCGGTAAGCACATTTCCGGAGATAATGCGGTTAGTCTTATCAGAAGTATTTCCTTCCAAGAAATTCTTAACTGCAGCACCAAGAATAGTAGAATGGTACTTTCGTTCTTTGACTTCCGCACCTGTCAAAGCAATGTTGATGCGGGCGTCAAACTTACCCTCAAGGAATAACCGTCCAATGATTACCACATGCTCAGGGTTGATCGTCCAAACAGTTTCACCCTTGTTGATTGGATCAACTCTTCCGATCTGAACACCAACAAGTCCCGCAGGATGTGGACCATCATATTTAGTTACTTTTACCCCTTTTACGCTTGAAAGCACTCTTCCGGCTGGCTTAGATGCATTCAAACCAAGATGAACCTGGCCCGAGGTCAATTTAGCAAGCGCGTTTATTCCCGTTTGAAATTCTTTCTCATTCCCTTCCAACAGCATTCCTAAATCAGGTGCAAGAGGAGCAGAATCAAAACCCGAGATAAAAATAGCTTTTGGAGTTTTGGAAGTTTCGGCAACAATGTTGTAAGGGCGCTGTTTAAAGAAAGCCCAACACCCGGAAGCAGCAATTTTCTTTACGATAGCTTCTCTATCAAGAGAAACAGGATCAGCAGCTCCGAAATCTTCGTATGCATTTTTTTTGTCTGCGAGAACCCGCACTTCAAGGATTTTACGCTTAGCACCACGAACAACCTGTGCAACTTCACCACTTACCGGAGAAGTGAATTTTACTTGTTCATCATCTTTATTAAAAAGAAGGGGTGTGCCTGCTTTAACTTCGTCGCCTTCTTTTACAGAAAGCTTGAAACGAACCCCATTGAAATCGGTTGGTTTTACAGCTACGGTTTCTACAGAGACTGGTGCTGCAAATTCAGCATCCACGCCCCCTACAAGATTGATATCTACACCGCGCTTAATCTTTATAACGTCTGACATCTATAATTCAGAAATCGGTTATTATGTTTAGTATGAATCAGTCGCTCCAACAACGAACGGAAACAAATAATTCAAGGGCGGTAAAGATACTAATTTTTTAAGGTGATTTCGTAACCTTTTCGCCGAAAAACATTTGGGATAACAGTGCAAAAAACAAAAGCGCTTTTCTGAACAAAAAGCTACTCACTTAAACTCTTACCTCCGATTATTTTAGCCCCATTCCGGTTAAAGAATCAACATCCCATCCCCAAACGAATAGAACCGGTATTCTTTTGTGATAGCATGTTCGTACAGTCGGTGCATTTCTTCAAAGCCCATAAATGCTGAGACCAGCATAAGCAGTGTACTCTTGGGCAGATGAAAATTTGTTATAAGCGAATCAACGGCTTTGAATTGATAACCCGGGGTTATAAAAATATCGGTATCTCCACTTCCCAGTCTGAAATTTTTTGAAGTATCTGAAATTGATTCCAATACTCTAACGCTCGTGGTTCCTACCGCGGTAATATGCGTTGCGAGATTAAGCTCTGAAGCTGTTTGTTCATCTAACTGATACCATTCGCTGTGCATCTCGTGTTCATCCAGTTTTTCTGTTTTAACCGGAGCGAATGTACCGAGCCCGACATGCAGTGTTACTTCTGATTTTTTTATCCCCTGTTGATGTAGCTTTTCCAACAATTCATCTGTGAAATGAAGTCCGGCAGTAGGCGCGGCTTTACTTCCCAAATCTTTTGCATACACCGTTTGATATTCATCCGCTAACGACTCATCCTGTTCTATATAAGGAGGAAAGGGAGTGTATTTGAATGACTCCAGTTCCGGAGCATCCAGATCATGGGAAAGAATGATGGTTCGGAGTCCATCTTCGGCTACATGAGTTACTTTTGCTGTAATTCCATCGGCTAGCTCCACCTCGTTACCTTCCCTGAACTTCTTTCCCGGTCGAACCAGCGCTTCTATGGTATTGTTGCTCCGAACTGACGTTACGAAGAGTTCTTTCTTTCCTCCAGCAAACATTAACCGACACTTTTCTACTTTGCTGTTGTTTACTACCAGCGTTGTTTTGGGATGAAGATAGTTTCCTAGATTATAGAAGTAGTCATCGGTTATTTCTTTGGTCTCTCTATTATATACCAACAACCGAGCATGATCTCTGGGATGTGCTGGAGCTTGAGCTATAAGTTCTTCAGGAAGAGTAAAATCGAAATCGGAGAGGGTGTGGTTCATCTCGAAAGATAAGCAGAACGCCTGTTATTATATTTAACTTTCCAACTTGTCTTTATTTAAATAGTTCATTGCGATTACACCTATTTGCCCTACAATCCGACAATAATTGATAATGTACAACTGGTAAAATGTTTGGTACACGTTAATAAGCGTATCTCTATGCAAAGTTGAGATATCTTCAGGAAATAATAAATCTCCAAAATTATCCGTAGTATTAAATGGGTTTAAGACTTTCTTGAAGTACTCATAAGTAGCCTTTAGGTCTCTTTCCAGCTTGAAGATTAAATCTTCAAAAGTTGTGTGTATTTTTTTATTTCCATCCAAACTCGACGCATTTATTGCTATAATCAAAAATTGGCTGTGCAAATCCATAATTTTTTGAATTGATGAGTAATATTGAGCGAACTTAATCTCACACTCCATCAATTTATTTATTTGTGAAATCAGCTCTTGGTCATCTATAATTTCTTTAAGTACTTCTGGAATTCGTGCAATTTTTCTTCTGAAAACTTCATATTCAAAATTCAATTCCATTTCCTTTTCTGAAGCTCCTGAAGAACTGCATCTATTTCCTTCATCTTCCCAGATTCAAGTTTGAATTCTTTGGGATTTACTTTACTTCCTTTTGATACAATCAGTTCTGCAGACTTCCAAAGTAACCTGTCATCCACAAGGTTGTATTTCGAGTCAATAATTTTAATAATGTTGTCTGAGTTTTTTTCAAGGAAGTCGGTAATCTCTTCGATTTCTTTCTCTGGATCTGGTCGGGGTTCCAGCTCTGGCTGTTTACTAAAATTAATTGGAAAATGTACACTTATAGCTCCTTTAAAAAGCTCCAATAAGGCTTTGTCATTTTGTTCTATGGTTTTGTCGTTTTCCAAAAACTCATTTAAATCTACCAGATATTCATCTTTATAATCATCATTCATAAGGTTCTTGTAAAAAAGAACAGAAGTCTTTAATGAATACCTCTCAAAGTTCCTGAACAGTTGTAATGCCGGAACATCTAGATTAAAAATTCCAGGTGAATTTTCTTTTTTTGCGTTTTCAATTCTTTCTTTGTCAGATGGGTGAGTGTCAAAGAAACCCGTTTTAGTTTCCTCTATTTCCTTTTCAATATGGGAAGCCAGTTGTTCATTTGGGTTACTCACTTTATGAGCCAAATACATTGGGATATCATTACTTAGTTTTTTATTGCTCCAACTTTCGAATACCCCTTGATACATTATAGCCCAATTGATTGAAATCAGTTTTAATTTCTTTGTTGTTTTTACAAATTGCCTTGAACCACCAAACCTAATTTCATATCTATCTGCATCAAACTCCATCTGGCGGAGCATTACTGTGCTGACTAGATTGCCAATCATCATTAATACAAATAAAACTTTTCTACTTAACCAAACTCCAATTCTTGCTAAACCTAAAATCAGAGCTAAAGCAATATGAGTGTTTGTTGACCAGCTTTCTAACTTTTCATCCCACCTGTCCCGCTCGAATACAACTCTTGAAAACCAATTACTGATCACTCTAACTACAAAAGAAAGCCTCATCCCCGCCCCCTGAGAAAAGTGACCGAATTCATGGGCTAAAATTCCTCCAAGTTGGGAAACCGACATTGTAGCTACCAGCGGTAGCCCAATAATTAGTCTTAAGTCTCCAGTAAGAAAACCCATCATTCCGGGTTTAAAACCAGCTGCTGCATTGGCATCTGCATTTAGAAGTACCTGTTTAGGAATAGGGGCATTTACCTTCTTGCAGATTATTTCAATGAATTCAAATAATAACGGTTCTTTATCCTTTTTAACAATTATCCCCTCTACTGGCTTGATTAGCCTAACAAAAAATGGTTTAATCATAAATATGAGTATGACTACACTTATGATAACAGGACCTGCATATTGGACAAATAATGCTAAGAACCCTATGTCTGATTCTATTACATTAAAAGGATCTTTAGCAAAAAAAATAACCCCCCAACCGGCAAAAAAAACTATCCCAAAATAGATTAAGGGAAGTAATATCATTGTAAATGAAATAAGAAAAAGGGCGATTTTATATAGAAAAGTAAGATTTACTTTTTCGATGTCTCCTGAAAAAGACGCTTCAAGTTGTTCTTTTGTAAGCACTATCCTGATAAGGTTTTTTTAAGTTGTGCTTAATATTCAATTATTGTTTGAATTAGTAAAATAAAATTATCAGGCCTTGATCAGAATGTGTCTTACGTTCGTTATCACTCCCTCAACATCAATTCCTACTTCTGTATGTAGTTCTTCCTGGGTTCCATGTTCGATGATACGGTCAGGGAGTCCCATAATTTTTAATGTAGGCTTGCTCTCTTTTTCTGCAAGATATTCTGCTACGGCACTTCCAAATCCACCTAGTCTGGCTCCATCTTCAAGTGTAATGATATGATTGTATCTCAGACAGATTTCGTCCAGTAACTCTTCGTCTATTGGCTTTGCAAAACGCATATCATAATGCCCGAGTTCTATTCCTTCTTCAGAAAGTTTTTCAGCAGCTTCTGTCGCGTATTTTCCAATCGGACCAAAACTCAGCACCGCTACATTTTCTCCTTCCCTCAAACAAATTCCTTTGCCAATTTCCATGGACTGGAATCCTTCGCGAACTTCCATTCCGGTAGATTCTCCTCTAGGGTAACGAATTGCCCAGGCCGCACCATCATATTCAGATGCAGTAAACATCATGTCTCTTAGATCCTGCTCATTAAGTGGGGAAGAAATAATCAGATTAGGGATTGACCGCATGTAGGAAGTATCATATGCTCCATGATGAGTAGGACCATCAGCACCAACGACTCCCGCTCTGTCTATACAGAATACTACTGGTAGTTTTTGGATAGCAACATCATGTACCAACTGATCAAAACCTCGTTGAAGGAAGGTTGAGTAGATGGCGCAAAAAGCTTTTTTACCTTCAGTCGCTAATCCAGCCGCAAAGGTAACCGCATGCTGTTCCGCAATTCCCACATCAAAAGCACGCTCCGGAAAACGATTCATCATAGGCAAGAGGCTTGAGCCGCTTGGCATTGCCGGAGTCATGCTAACAATTCGTTCGTCCTGCTCAGCAAGTTCGACTAAAGCATCTCCAAAAACATCCTGGTATTTTGGTGCTGATTTCTTTGTTGATTTTGGCTTAAGTGAAGCACCCGTAATTTTATCAAACGGGCTGCTTTGTGCGTGCCACTTGGTTTGCTCTCGTTCTGCCGGAGCAAATCCCTTTCCTTTTACAGTAACAATATGAAGTAATTTCGGGCCTTTAACTTCTTTCAAATCTTCCAGCGTTTTTCTAAGCCCGTTTACATCATGCCCATCCATGGGGCCGTAATACTTAAGGCCAAATGATCTGAATAATGACCCTGGAGTTAAAGCCGCCAGCATTGCAGACTCGAGTCGGGAAGCAATTTTCCTCATTTTGTCTCCGGCAGATTTGAAATGCCCCAATAAATCGTACACCTCATCTCTAAACTTATTGAAGGTACGGCTGGAAGTAACATCTGCTAAATATTCTTTTAGAGCCCCTACATTGGGATCAATTGACATTCTATTGTCATTCAGAATTACCAGAATATCACTCTTCATTGCCCCGGCATTGTTCAGAGCCTCAAAGGCCTGACCTCCGGTCATGGCTCCATCACCGATAACAGCAATGGCCTTGTTGTTACTTCCATTCAAATCATGAGCTACGGCCATTCCTAATGCAGCAGAAATTGATGTGGAGGAATGACCTACTCCAAAGGCATCGTATTCACTTTCAGAACGTTTCGGAAAACCGGAAATACCGCCATAGGTACGATTGGTATAAAAGTTATCTCTCCGCCCTGTTAAAATTTTATGACCATACGCCTGGTGTCCCACATCCCAAACAATCTTGTCTTCCGGGGTATTATATACATAGTGAAGAGCCGTTGTGAGTTCTACCACTCCGAGGCTTGCACCGAAATGTCCCCCATATATGGAAACAATATCTATTATATATTCCCTAAGCTCGTCACATACATCCTGAAGCTGCTCGGGTGTTAATTTCTTCAGATCATCCGGAGAGTCAATGGCCGCCAATAGTGGGCCTGGTGTTGGGATTTTTATTTCATTTGACATCAATCAGGAAAACTAATTTGAAATTAAGCTTCATTGACCTGTTCAATACGAAGCTCAGCCTGTTCGAGGATCTCGGCACAAAACCTTGAAAGTTCAATTCCTTTCTCGTACAGTTTTACAGATTCTTCAAGTGTGATCTCATCGTTCTCTAATTTCATCACTATCGATTCCAGTTCCTTTAAAGCTTCTTCGAAGCCCGGGCGTTCCTTTTCTTCCATTAATTAATAGTTGATGAGATATAAATACTCTTTCTTCTTTTTTGTTCCGTTTAAAAATACCGTTTTTTGAGGAGAAAGCCATTTAACAAAATTAGGAGTCTTTGCGAGGAGCGTAAGCGACGAAGCAATCTCAAAATCTAAACTTTGGGCTTATTTTAGAAAATCGCTTCGCTTCACTCGCTATGGCCAAACACAAAAAAAGGCGAGAGATATCATCCCCCGCCTTTTGGCTTTGTAACTAACTAATCTTGGAGTAAACGTGTTTCTACAAGTATCTTAAATTCACTGAACCGCCTGAAGTTTTTGCTCTTAACTTGGTGCCTCCACCATTCATTGTTCCTTCCATGTCGTTCTTGTCAAACTCGCCCTGGAAATTGTGGAGATCGGCACGAACTCGGTTGCCACCTAAATCAATATCATATCCTAGGTCTTTTGGAACCGTTACTGTTATACTTCCACCAGATGTTCTCAATTCAATAAAGTCATCCGGATCTAAAATTTCGGCATCAATACTTCCGCCGCTTGTTTTTGCTTCAACATTCCCCGACATCTTTTCAAGCGTGATACTTCCACCACTTGTTTTTGCGTCTATACCTCCGGTTACATTCTCAGCTCTAATACGGCCTCCACTGGTATTGGCCTCGACTGTTCCTTCAATGTCGCTAATGGTAATGCTTCCGCCTGAGGTTTTAAGTTTGATATCTCCGCCAATGTTTTCTACATCTATACTACCACCACTTGTACGTGCCATTTGATTGCCCTGAAGGTTCTGCAAGCGTAAACTACCTCCTGAAGTCTTTAAATCAGTTTGTGATTTAATAGGAGCATATACTTTAAAAGAAATACTCAGATTGTTATTCCCCCAACTTCTTCCTTCTCTTTCTGCAATTGCATATACCGTATTCCCCTGCTTTTCAATCCTGATATCCCATTCATCCAGATCAGTATCTCCCTGACTTAACAGCTCTCCTCTTTTCCGAACATACATTTCAACACGAACTTCATCTGTATTCTCACCGAACACCTCGATGCTTCCCCCAGAGGTTTTCACTTCAATATTAGAGTTATCAGATACACCAAACTCCTGTGTAGTATATGCCTGACGCGCTTCACTATTTTCTACTGTCATTAATACAATTGCAGCTACAACACCAGCCGCTAAAATGCTCTTCAAAAATTTATTTCCTGCTTTCATGGTATCCCAATTTGGTTAACGGAAGTCCCTTACGCTGTACTTCCTTATTAGTTTCAGTTACCTGATAAGACGACCCATTTTTTTGAACGTTACTATCAATTTCGCTGTAGGTAGAAAATCTCAGTATTCCGTATGTTTGATTACTAACCAATTTGATGTGAATGAAATTACCCTTTGTGCTCGCCAAACGCTTTGTAGCTGGCGAATCTTTTCAAGAATCGATTCCAAAAGCTCACTATTTAAACGCTAAAAACCTCCGGCTTACCTTGGACCTTCTTGGTGAGAATGTAACCGACCGAAAAACTTCGGATGATACCGTACAAGCTTATATTGAATTGCTAAACGGTATAAAAGAGCATGAGCTGCTGAGCAGTATTTCCATCAAGCTTACCATGATGGGTCTGGATATAGATCACGAATACTGCAAGCAAAACCTTTTTAAACTACTTGATGTTGCCAGTGAGCAAAACCAGTTTGTTCGTGTTGATATGGAGGGGAGCGATTACACTCAAATCACGCTGGATATTGTAAAAGAAGCTCACGCTAAATATGGAGCTAAACATATTGGAACGGTAATTCAATCGATGTTGCACCGAAGTCTTGATGATGTAAAAGAATTAGCTGAGCTTGGTGTGGATGTGCGGCTTGTTAAAGGAGCCTATAAAGAACCTGCCGGAATAGCCCACCAAAATATGCCTGCCATTAGAGAAGCTTACAAAGAGTGCGCGAAAATCCTTTTAGCTAAAACGGACTTCCCCAGATTCGGTACTCATGATGACGAACTCATTACCTGGATTCGTGAGTATGCTGCGGAGCAAAAACTGCCATTGGATAGTTTCGAAATACAGATGCTTTATGGGTTAAGGGAAAAAACGATGGTTGAATTAACAGAACTTGGCTACCGAACCCGTGTTTATGTTCCTTTTGGTACTGATTGGTTCCCTTATTTTAGCCGCAGGCTTATGGAACGTAAAGAAAATGTATTCTTTGTTCTTACAGCCATGTTTAAAAAATAGTGTCCGGTTTTTTTTCAGATATAACTAACCATGTTTATCTGATAGGCTGCATGTTCACTATTGCAGGCATCCTGCATTTCGTGTTTCCGAACATGTATTTGAAAATCATGCCCGAGTACATTCCAAATCATAAAGCCATGGTGTTCTGGAGTGGAGTATTTGAGATACTGGGAGGAATAGGAATAATGATTCCATTCAGCAGAACCATTTCTGCTATCGGGCTCATTCTGTTATTGATCGCTGTATTCCCGGCTAATCTTGATATGTTCCGGAAAGCATATAAAAAAAGAGCGTTTTCTTTGTATACGCTTGCTACTTTGATTCGGCTGCCTGTCCAGTTCTGGTTAATCTATTGGGTATATGTTGTGGCAGGGTTAGGATCGCACTAGACACAATGCTGGTAATTCCTTATCTACCATTCTATAACAATAATCCGGGTTCTTGAAAAAAGTGATTCGAAATTTAGTTCCTGTTTTTCTGGGATGCCTGCTCCTGCCCCTACCCCTATTGGGCGATTTCCATTTCGAGTCAGCAATGTTGGCCGCCATTATCGGGTGTTTCTGGGGAGGTATTGCTTCGTCGAAACTTCTGCTTAAAAGAGACTCAAAAGTTGTTTTCAGAATTCTAAAGGCGGTCTTTCTTTTTGGTCTGCCTGTATTTTTATTCTCTCTTTTCAGGGGATGCTTTACCTGGCACGGATTGGGTTTCTGGTTGTTAATACCAGTACCCAGTGTATTATTTGGAATAACAATCGGCCGCTTGTACAGAAAGTTGATAGTTCCATTACCTGCAACACTAACTGTTCTTACACTTCTTTTTATCTCGGTTGGTGTGTTGTTGATTGAGTTTTTAACACTGCCTCATGTGTATTTCTTTAACCATGTTTGGGGAACATGGCCCGGACCGATTTATGATGAAACTGTTACTGTTGGATGGAACCTGATTCTGTTTCGAGCAATTACTTTTGCGTGGATCCTTTTTCTTTGGTTTTTACCTGATTGGAAGCGTTCAATCCGGGTAAAACTTATTCTGGTTGCTGCTGTATTGGTTTTATTCCCATCCTACCTCTTTCTTCCTGAGTCGGGAGTTGTTACGCCAAGAAGCACCCTTCAACAGAAACTTAACAGCTTTCAAACGGAGCATTTTGATCTCTACTATGCCGATGAGTCCTTTACTGATCAGGAAATCGAATACTGGGCATTAAGGCATGAATTCCATTTCAAGCAAATTGTTGATCAACTCGAAATAGATTGGCCGGAGAACAGAAAGATTGAAAGTTACTTGTATGCTAATGCGTGGCAAAAGAAAGCATTGGTGGGTGCTAAGTTTACCAGTTATGTCCCCATCTGGCTGGAACAAGACCAACTGCACATTGCCAAAGAACATTTAGATGCTGTATTAAAGCACGAAATGGTTCATGTGATCTCCAAACAATTCGGGAATGAGTTGTTTAACGGAAGCTGGAGTATCGGCTTAATTGAAGGCCTTGCGGAAGGAATTGCGAAAGATGCTTCCCGGGAATCAACGCTTGATCAAATCATGGCTGCTGAGCCTCCTTATCCAAGCTCCCAACAAATGGAAACGGCTCTTTCTTTCAAAGGATTTTATTCCAGCGCCGGGGCTATCAGCTACACTACAGCAGGTTCTTTTGTGAACTTTTTGTTGAGCAATTATCCTGTATCCGATTTTAAAGAGGCTTATGCTACCAATGATTTTGAAACTGCCTATCAGCTTCCTTTTGATACTTTGGTAGCCGGTTGGCAACACTCGCTTCCTGATACAGAAATTGATTCAATAGATCAGCAAAACTCAGAGTTTATATTTAGTCAGCGCTCCATTTTCCAGAAAGCCTGCCCGCATGTGGTAACATCAATCATGGAGGCTTGGGATCAAATCCGATTCTATGAAACTAACCGAGTGTTTGAACTTGCCCTTCCTTACGTTGAAGAAGCGTACCATTTAGCTCCTGATAATCAGATTATCAAACAAAAATGGATTCATTACCAGTTGCGTTTTGGAGAATATGAAAAGGCACTAGATGCAATTACTCCTTCTGATTCCATCCCTCAATTTCTTTTGATGAAAGCTGATGCCCTGGCTCTTCAAAAAAGATGGAATGAAGCTTATAATCTAAGAGAACAAGCATGGCAATTGCTTCCAGATCAGGTACCGGGAAACTTTCAATATTCTTTTACTCTAAGGGCAGATACGTTAAACTGGACTGTATTTGCTTCGGCTCGATATAAAGATTCTATTCCTTTTCAGTTGGATAACTCTGTCAATCTTCCAAACCAATTATTGCTTGCTCAGCAAGCAGTTGAACTCAATCAATGGGAGCTAGTTCCGGCTTACGCAAGCTATATTTCGGCATCTACGAAAACTTCTGATTGGTTTGATGTGTATGAACAGCTCATCGATAAGCTGATTTTTCTTAGAGAATTTGAGTCCGCTCAAAACTGGGTTAATTCCGTTTCAGAATTGGAACTCCGTCCTCGATATGCTGAACGACTTCAGGAACAAAGGGAGTGGCTTGAGTTTATCTCGAAATGAGAGAGTTGATTAGAAGAGTTTGATTTCTTAACTAGCCGCAAACAATGTTCAACCAGTAATTTTTGAAATGAAATCACTTATTCTTTCTCTGTCTTTTCTAATAATGACTTCATTAGCAGTTATGGCACAAGACTCTACAGCAACCCAACAACCCGAAACATTTGAAATGGAATGGGCAGGTGAAAAAATAACTATGCAAAAGTACTTCATTGTATTTTTAAAGAGTGGCCCGAACCGGAATCAAAGTGAAGACGAGGCGGCAAAGCTTCAGGAGCAGCACCTGGCTTATCTGGGGGGACTTTATGAACAAGGCATTATCAACCTCAATGGACCAACCGGAGGTGAAGGAGACATTCGTGGTTTTTCCGTTTACAATGTTGCCACAATGGAACAAGCTCTCGAATATGCAAACGCGGATCCGATGGTAAAAGCAGGAAGGCTGGTAATTGAAGCCCATCCGTGGTGGTTGGCAAAAGGCTCTGGTGTAAAGTGAGTTAATTGTGATACTTCTCTCCTTATATATTCTTAGCTTTCCGAAAAGCTGACGAAGATTTTACATGAAAGAAGCCAAATTTATCCCACTTACATCCTACAAAGAATATCCTCCTGAAGAGATGCTTACCCGGGCGGAAGAGTTTTACTCATTAATTAAATCCCGCCGTACCGTTCGTGAGTTTTCTGACCGGCCTGTAGATCAAAAAGTAATTGAACAATGTCTCCTTGCAGCGGGCACTGCTCCGAATGGTGCGAATAAACAGCCCTGGCATTTCGCAGTAGTTTCCGATCCTGAAATCAAAAAGAAGATACGTGAAGCCGCAGAGGAAGAGGAACGAGAGTTTTATCATCGCCGGGCACCTGAAGATTGGCTGGAAGATTTAAGACCTTTTGGAACCGATGAACACAAACCATTTCTTGAGAAGGCTCCTTATCTGATCGGGATTTTTGCACAAAGTTTTCATCTCAAAGAAGATGGCGAAAAGGAAAAGCATTATTACGTAAAGGAATCAGTTGGGATTGCTACCGGGATGTTAATTACGGCTCTCCATAATGCCGGACTTGCTACCCTTACACATACTCCCAGCCCGATGGGCTTTTTAACGGAAATCATGCAGCGACCTGCACACGAGAAGCCTTTTTTGCTACTGGTTGTTGGATATCCTGAAAAGGAAACAGAAGTGCCTGATATTACCAAGAAGGCGTTGAATGAAATTGCTTCTTTTCTGTGATGAGCGAGAATGAGGATAAAAAATCCCCCAATCAATTTAAAAAGGCGGTAAAGGAGTGGGCCGTTATTCTCGGTGTTTTTGGAATCCTTTATGTCACCGGGCTCCACACCGAAGTAATTGGTGGCCTTCAACGTGTTTTGCTATCTACGGGGATACTTCGTCCGGATACTGAGATTAATGAGAATGAAATCCGGAAAGCAAGCTACAATATGCCGCTTATTACTCTTGATGGCGACCGAACTTCTCTTTCTGAGTTTGAAGGCAAAACTATCTTTCTGAATTTCTGGGCGACCTGGTGTCCGCCTTGTATAGCAGAGATGCCAAACATCCAAAAATTATACGAACAGCTGGAAAATGAGGAGAAAATCGTTTTTGTGATGCTTTCCTTGGATGAAGACCCGGAAAAAGCCAGGGCGTTTATGGAACGGAAAGAATATTCGATGCCTGTTTACTTTTTAGCAGGCAGACAACCCGGTGTGTATAACAGCACCGTTGTGCCAACTACCTACATCATTTCTCCCGAGGGAAACATTGTGGTGGAGAAAAGAGGAATGGCTAAGTATAACACGGATGAGTTCCGTAATTTTTTGCTTAGTTTGTAGATGTATAAAGTAATTAAGTCATTCCCACGAAGCCTGCCTGTACGGCAGACAGGGTGGAGATCCAGAACAGTATTTAAGCTTTTAAGTTGCTCCAGATTCCCGCCTTCGCGGGAATGACAGCTGAACCAAAACATTAGACACCAACATGGAAAAAGTAATTTCAGGAATTCAGCAAATCGGAATCGGAAATCCTAACGTGCCAGAAGCCACGGAATGGTACCGCAAGTATTTTGGGATGGATATTAAGGTGTTTGATGATTCTGCCATCGCTGATTTGATGCTTCCATATACCGGAGGGAAGCCTCACGAACGAAGAGCCATTCTTACTTTGAGTATGCGCGGCGGTGGTGGTTTCGAAATCTGGCAATATACAAGCCGAACCCCCGTAGCCCCTGATTTTGATATCCAGCTTGGAGATCTTGGAATTAACTGTGCAAAGATCAAATCCATTGATGTGGAAGAAACCTACGAACAATTCAATGGTGCCGGACTGAAAGTACTTACTTCGCTTAGAGAAAATCCGGCAGGGGATTTGAACTTTTTTGTGGAAGACCTGAATGGAAACATCTTTAATGTGGTGAAAGGGTTAGGATGGTTCAAAAAGAAAGAGCATAAAACCACCGGAGGAGTTACCGGTGCGATTATTGGTTCGACCGATATCGAAAAGTCACGAACATTGTACACCGACATTCTTGGCTATGATGAGGTTGTTTATGATGAATCTGGTTCTTTTGAAGATTTTGAAGGACTTCCGGGGGGCGACCAGAAATACCGCAGGGTGCTTTTACGACATAGCAAACCCCGTGAAGGAGCTTTTGTGAAATTATTTGGTCCTACTGAAATCGAGTTGGTTCAATGTCTGGATGGAAGGCGAAACCCAAAACTGATTTTTGAAAACCGCTATTGGGGAGATCTTGGTTTTATTCATCTGTGTTTTGATGTGCAGGGAATGGATGCACTTAAAGAAGAGTGCGAAGCAGCAGGTTTCAAGTTCACTGTTGACAGCGCAGACAGTTTTGATATGGGAGAAGCAGCAGGAAGATTTACCTACATCGAAGACCCTGATGGAACATTAATTGAATTTGTAGAAACACATAAAGTACCAATCGCAAAAAAATTAGGCCTCTTTATCGACATGACAAAAAGAGACCCAAAAAAGTCGCTCCCAACCTGGATGTTGAGAGCTTTTGCTGTAAACCGAATGAAAGGCTGATTATTTAATCAGCAGCATTCTTTTTGTTTGAACTTTGCTACCAGCTTGTAGTCGGTAAATATAAACTCCGCTGGAAAGGTTCGATGCGTCAAACGAAAGGGTTTGGCTACCTGCATTCATCTGCCCTTCCACCAAGGTGGCAACTTCCTGACCAAGCATATTAAATACTTTCAAGCTTACTTCTGAAACTTCTGGTATTGAGAAAGAAATGGTCGTATTTGGGTTGAAAGGGTTGGGGTAGTTTTGGGATAGCTGGAATCCTTGTACGTCATCTTCGGCTTCCGAATTGGTAGAAAACTGACCGCCGTTGTATAGATATAATGCCGTTGCTACTCCCACTCGTGTAGCAAGTACTGATGTAGATGTTGTTTCTAAAGTAAGAACCCGTGTATTAACTCCGTCCGTTGTAAAACCGGTTGATATATCTTCAGCTTGGGAGCTAAAATCTTTTTTTAGCTTCAGAATAGATGGCGCTTCACCGCCATTTGCAAACGCAATCAACAAATCTTCTCCCATCACTTTTATATGGGTTGGCGTTCCTGTTTCAGATATCCCGAGTTCGGCAGAAGTTTTTAGTGTCCAGGTTTCTCCCGAATCTTCGCTGAATTGAATCCCCTCGTGAGTTAAGGCATATAGTATTCCATCCGAATCGATGGAAAAACCATACATACTCTCGCTTACCCCATCTAGTGAAAGAATGTTAACCCATCGAGAACTATCTCTGTGAGATCTGAATAAGCCTTCTCCATTACTGGAAGCCGATAAGAAAAAATAACTACCATAACTTTCCAGACCATTTATGCCTTTATTTTGGTCATTGTCGGAAAATTCTATAAAACTGTTCCAGGTGGCTCCTCCATCTACCGATTTCAATATACCAGCACTTCTGGCGGTTGAAGTTAAAACCAGCGTGTCATTTATTGCTGCAAATTGAGTGGCAGTAAAAAAGAAAGGGAAATTTGAATAGTCTGCTGTTTGCACAGCCCAATTAGATCCGGCATCTGTACTTTTCCTAAGAACCCTTGTACCAAACAGATCTGCTCCATAGCTGTAGATGGTATCTGAATCCACATTAGCAAATACCGCATAACTTCCTGCTGTATTATCGGAAGAAGTTTCAGTCCAACTCCCTCCATTATCATCAGATGCGTACACTCTATAGCTTAAGTCTGACTTCAAAGTTGCCGCAAACATACGATCACCTGTTGTATGAATCTGTAACAATCCTGAAAGCGCCTCTTTTATAAATAGGGTGTCAAAACTTTCGCTTTGTTCCCATTCCTGAGCGCTAACCAAACTGATGACCATTAGACTTAAAAGCCCTGTGATTATACTTTTTGGTATCATTATTTTCTGTGTTTAGAAAAGCGGCACAAAGTGCCGCTTTAACGTTGATATTATTTAATCAACATCATTTTCTTAGTCTGTACATTTTCCCCTGCCTGTAAGCGGTAGATATAGACACCACTTGCCAATCTTGAAGCGTCGAAGTTAAATGTATGAGAGCCTGAATTCAACCTGTCGTTTACTAGTGTTGCTACTTCTTGTCCAAGCAGGTTGTACACCTTTAAGTTTACCTGTCCTGCTGATGGAAGATTAAACGATATATTAGTGCTTGGGTTAAACGGATTAGGATAGTTTTGGGAAAGCCTGAATGCATTCGGTTTTTCTTCTTCTTCTGTTCCAACAGCAAATTGTTCATTAACAAACTCTACTTCCGCTGTAACAAAGCTTTCTCCGCGAATTGCTTTGTAGGTCATTGGTGATGGACTTGCTTCATCAACCACCCAGAAAAAATGCCTTGTTTCGGGATCAAAAGTAGCTGTTGCAGGCATGTTTGATACTTCAACGGCAGGGATGGTCATATCCGGACTCATAGCACTTACATAAAGGCTAACAGTATCTCCTTCGCTTATTAGAATCGGGCCGTCATTAAATATTCCCGGATAACCGGTGTACATGCTCATAGAGCGGTTAATCGCTTCCTGATCACCAATAAAAGTCTTGGTCACATTTTGATTGAAACTCTGTCCTTCTCCTCCTGAAATTTTTCTGTTATTAATGCGATAGCTTTTCAGAAGTAACCTCTTCTGGCTAAAGTCCCAGTCAAAGCGAACTTCAATGGTACTTCCATCAAATAACAACTCTCGCTGGATCTGGTAGCCAAAGGTTGTGTCGCCTACGGCATTAAACGAAAAGTTTTTCAGACCTTTATAAGAACCATCGTCTTCATAGAGTGTTTCATTTATCCCTGATCGGTACAATTCGCCCGTAAAGAAATCTCTTGTGTACGTTTCCTGTTTAGTTTGAGTGTAATAGGGCACATCATTCCAGCCAATAAACTCTCTAAACGATCGCACTGTTTTCGAGTTCATCCTCAATGTGTCTGATATAATCGCGTAGTTTCTTACTTCTACTTGATTTCCCGCTACATCGTAATCCATTTCTGTTTTGATAGATACGCGGACTCGTTGAGGTTCCATCGTTTCTTCGTTATTTTTGATTTCAAATACTAAAATCGAATCTACAACAACTGTGCCGACCGGATGCTCTCTCTGAAAACTGGTATAGGCATTGTAAAGTACCCAGAGCGAATCATTCCAGAAAAAGCCTTCAGCATCGGTATATGAATCATTGGGAGCGTACATGAAGTGAAGGCTGTCACTTCCAATATATGCCATCATATCGGAATCATATTCCTTTCTGGTTTGATATACATACCTGCCACCTTCTGCTAGCTTAGTATAATCTATTGTTCCACCTGACTGAACTCCTTCGTTATTATAATATGCTCTTTCTCTTAAAAGAAATTCGCTGGTACTTTCTTGTAAGTCTGTAGAATATAACACCCCATTGAAATACCCTTCGTTGTAGTAATAAGAATAGCCTTCTGAATTCCTTCTTCGTTGAAGTGAACTCATCTGGTAATCCATTATATCTACGTTGTATTGGTAAGATATGCTTAACGTATCCCATCCAAATTCATCTCTATAAGAAAGTTCTCTGCTTCCTTTTAGCCAGCCATCCGTTGGATTGTAATAGTCCCAATATTGCTCCAGTGTTGCATCTTCAGCAGGAACTCTGGGAGTAATTGATTTCTGACCAGTATAAGGTTCTTCGTAGGGCGGATTATAAAAATATGAGATGGAACTGTCGTTATGCCCTTCCGCAAAGTAGCCAGTTTGTACACGTTGTGGTTTCCATTTTGTGCTGTCAGGCGACCATGCATATTGGTTATTGATATAGGTATAGTTGAGCGTGTCTCCCTGGTAATACCTTCTGGTAAATGTTTGTGGTACAAACATCGTATCCATCAGGTTTTTATACTCCGTATATCCCCAGGATGTATCTTTAGGAATAACACTTAAGGCACTCATCTCCATGAAAAGAGATTGTGCAGCAGTTTCATCAAAACCGATTACCCAATCATCGGCGAGTTTAAATTCTGGTGATACCTGATATAAAAATGTTTTGTGTGTTGAGTTGACGTATTGTTTGTCAACTCTTTCTCTCAGATTGTCCTGAGCTTTCAATGTTACTGTACCTGTAATACATACTAAAATTAGTAGCGCTATTTTTTTCATACTGCCTGATTTGAGTTAAAAATAGTTTGCCTCAAATAATTACTTTTGATGCAAACTGAATTTCAGGCTTTTGCTTTAGGCAAAAAATCGCCCAAACGGGGTATTATTCTCTCTGTATTATGCGATATTCCTCTTTATAGCAAGCCGAACCGCAGCTGCACGCGAATTCACATGCATTTTTTTGTAGATATTTTTGATGTGAGTTTTAACTGTCCATGGACTTAGAAAAACATCATCCGCGATTTGTTTATTCGTTTTTCCGGCTATTACTTGCTCAAGTATTTTTAATTCAGCGGGGCTTAGATCGAAGGGTACTTCTTCTTTCCTCTCTGCCTGGTATGCTTCCGGGGTTTTTACCATCTCCAGCACTTTCTTAGCTATAGAAGGAGAAATGGGTGAGCCTCCATTGTGAATCTCTTTGATAGATTTTACAACCTCTTCAATCGCGGTATCTTTCAATAAATATCCCGAAGCCCCTACATTGATGGATTCGAAAATACGCTCGTCATCTTCGAACACTGTAAACATGATAACTTCAATGTCCGGACGCTCCTGTTTTAGTTGAAACGTAGCTTCAATCCCTGAAATACCCGGCAGCTCTATATCCATTAGAATTACTTCGGGGTGGTTTTCTTCTTCAGTTCGATTTAGCTTTTGAAAAAAAGCTTCAGCAGACTCTGCCACCAATACCACTTCCAGTTCCTGATAAAACTGAAGTAATTCCACCAATCTTTTTCTGAAGATATCGTGATCTTCTACTATAGATACTTTTAATACAGTATTGTTCTGTGTGTCCATAAATATTCTTTATATGCTAAAGTATCTCACAATTATGCCAACTTACCAATACCCCGAATTAGCGATTTTATGATCCCTTGAGTGGTAGCGATATTTTAACTTCAGTACCTGAATCTGTGTTGATTTCTACTTCCCCCTGAATTTCTCTGGCTCGTTTTTGCATATTCTTCATTCCATAACCCCCGTTAAAGCTTTGAAGATCTGACTGAAAAACTCCATCATCTTTTATACGCACCTCCAAACTTCCATTTTGTGCTTTAAAAGAGATGTCCAGTTGCTTAGCATTTGCATATTTGAGGGTGTTTTGTGAGGCTTCCTGTATAATTCTAAATAGATTTAAAGCCTGGGTTGCTGAGAGTAGTGTTTCCCCTTCCCCTTCGTAGCCCATCGTAAGAGTTAACTGATCCATAAGGGCACTTTGGTTTTTGAAGTATGTATTTAAGTGCGTTATGAAACCTTCTAAGGCTATTTCATTTTGATTGAGCGCCCAAATGGTTTCCCGAAGCTGCTTAATAGTTACTTCCGCATCCCCTTTAAGGGATTTCATCATTTTTATTGATTTCTCCCGCTCATCCACTTCTACATATTTATCGATGAGTGATAAACCCGATATGATATTAGCCAATTGTGCCCCGACATGGTCGTGCAGATCTCGGGATATGCGTTCCCTTTCGTTTCTGAGTTTATTTCTTATTTCTAGCTGGCGAAGCTCTTCCTTCAGTTTTCTTTGCGAGTAATACCGGATCAATCCTATGAAGCCTAGTAGCATAAGTGAACCAAAAATGGTTCTGAACCACCAGGTTTGCCACCATGGAGGAAGTAGATTAATGTGAAGCAAGGTTCCTTTTTCGTTCCAGGCTCCGTTGGTGTTTGCGGCTTTCACTCTGAACGTATATTTACCCGGCGCTAGATTTGGATAATCCGCAAAATTCCTGTTTCCGGAATGTACCCAATCCGCATCAATTCCTTCCATTCTATAGGCGTATAAATTGCCCAGGGGCTCCTCATAATCAAGAGCAGCGAACTCAAAAGACAAAAAGTTTTGATTGTAGGGGAGCTCAAGTTGTTTTATAAAAATAGCAGAACTGTCGATGTTAATCGGCTCGTTAAAAAGATTTATCCCCGTTAAAAACACTCTTGGTGGCTCGGTGTTTAGTTCAAGAGCCTCCGTGTCTATCTGATTAAGGCCATTCACCCCGCCAAATAATAATTCACCTGTGCTGCTTTTATAAAAGGCTCCGGTATTAAATTCGTTATTCTGCAAACCATCCGCATCGGTGAAATTTGTAAATGACAATGTTTTGGTATTCAACCTTCCCAGGCCATTGTTGGTACTTACCCAAACATAATCAGGGTTTTCATCTCCCAAAATACCGTATACGCTGTTATTTGGCAGCCCTTCGGGTGTACGAAGATTTAGTAACTCCTCTTTTTCTCTTTTCCAGCGGGTAATCCCTCCACCATAGGATGCGAACCAAAACGTGCTATCGTCCTGATGGTAAATTGAACGGGCATCACGATGGGATAGCTCTGAATCGGGTTCAAATACTTTGATGTTTGTGATTTTTCCTTCTTCAATTTTCAAATAATTAATTCCATTGTCGGTAGTGGCCACCCACATGTTGCCTTCTTTGTCTTCATAAATCTTTCTAATACTGTTGCTGTTTATTGAAATCTCTGCGCTGTTTCTTTGTATCGAAAATACATTGGCCGGTGAGCCTTCAATCCAATCCTTTACATTTTGAATGACCTGGATACCTTCTCCCTGATATCCCAGCCATAACCAACCCCTTGAATCTCTTACAACCTGATGAACATTATCCATAGCCAACGGGCTTTCTTCGGCAGTAAATTGCATCCCTTTAAAATCCCTTTCTCTAATCGCATTTTCTTTGAGTAAATAAAGACCGTTGGTTCTGGTGGCAATCCATAACCCCAGTTCATCTCGCTCAAGCGACCAGATACTTCCCGGCTCCTTGTATTCCTGAAAGCTTGAGCTACCGTCTTTCGTAAGCAAAGTAAGTCCATTATTGGTCCCTACCCAAATACCATCTTGCTCATCCTCAAAAGCCAGTACAAAGGTTGATGGAAGAAGCTCCTGATTTTCAGAATTAGTAATTAATGAGATTCCTTTTTTTTCTTTCAACCGAAAAAACCCTCCACCCCAGGTATAGAACCAGATGTTCCCGAGATAATCCTCATATAATTTGGAGGCACCTACCACCCCCGAAATATCCGCAACCTGAACAATTTGTTCCTCTTCTGTTTTCTTATGGATGATTTTGATACTTCCAGCCACATGCCCTTTAAGCAGGTAATCTCCCCGTTCCAAAAATTGTTTTGTAACCGATGATCTCGCTGATCCGCTTTCAATACTTTTCAATATATCACCCGGGAATCGATTCCTGCTTAATTTTCTCAGGTCATCGGTAACAACACGTACCCATACATCCCCATCAGAATCCATAAAAATAATGTCTGTATTAGGGGCCGGGTTTGACTTGGAATACAGAATCCGGTTGGCAAAAATTTGCTGTTCCGATGTTGGAGAGAGTCTGAATTTGTTTACTTCTTCGCTTGATACGTAAAAAATACCATTGAGCGAAGAAAGCAAAAAAGCACCGTCATTAAGTTCTAATATGGAGTTTACCGAATAAATCGGCTCTCCTGATCCCGTCTCCGTTAAATTGGCCGGATAATAGGATCGGGTCTCTAAATCGAAGAACCCGATCCTGTTCGTAAAAAAACCAACCCATAAGAACTCTTTTGAGTCCTCAAAAATCACATTTACCGGAGCAGCCGGAATGGTATTGTTGGCTCTATGATCTGCCCGTTCTATTTGATCCGTTTTTGGATCTAAAATGTTGATGCCTCCATCGCGGGTCCCGATCAGAAACTTTCCGTTTCTGTGTTCAAAAATTCCGTGAATAAAACTGTCGGAAAGTGTGGTCGAGTCATTCGGAATATGGCGATATATTTTTACCGCTTTGCCGTCAAATCTGTTCAATCCATCCATAGTAGAAACCCAGACAAAACCGTAACTATCAGTAGTCATGTTCTGTACGGTGTTGTGAGAAAGGCCAATGTTTTCGGAATTATAGTGAGTTGCCGAAAACTGAGGAATCTGCGCCATAGACGAACAGAAAATTCCCCAGAAGAAAATCATAAAGAATACTAATCCTGTTCTTTTATGAGCTACACCCATTTTTAAATCTGTACCTTATAAACTAATCGCTATATACATAAAAACAGCGTTCGAGGCGAGCTATCTTTAATTATAAGCTATTAATTCTTTCTGGGAGCTTCCAGAGGTTCTCCTCCGGGTAAAATATCTTTCTTGCTCTTATCCACTTTTTGTATATAATGTCGCTCTGATTCCTCGTCGAAACTAAGCTCATAGTTAGCTCCATCAGAAAACATGGTTACCGAACCTGCCAGTTTTCCATCTCTAAGAATTAATACCGCCTGACCGGTTTCACTGTTATTTACAAAAGCAGAAATATTACTAATGCCGGGCATAACTTCCTCTTTCTTTGAATTAACAGCGAATAGGAACTCCCATCCATTAACGATACCGGAATTTCATCTCCTGCTTTTGAGGTTGTAACCACATCCATATCAAGCTCAATAAATATCTTACTATAGACTGTTGTCTTCTCTGAATCTTCCGCTGTTTGTTCTTGCTGGGGTTGCTTTTCTGCTTTTGTGCAGGCTAAGCCAGCTGTAAGCAATAGAACGGCAAGTATTAGTGAATTCTTCATATCACTTTATCAAAACCATTTGGCGGGTTAGTAGTTGTGACTCGGTCTGAAGCCGATACATATATACTCCACTTGAAAGATTTGAAGCATCGAATTGTACCTCATGATCACCAGCCTGCTGCCTGCCTTCAAAGAGTGTAGCAACTTTTTGTCCCTGAATATTGAAAACTTCAAGCCTGATTTCTTCTGCCTGTCTTAAACTGTATGTGATGGTAGTAGCCGGATTGAACGGATTTGGATAATTCTGATTTAGTTCCACTTTTCCGGGAACATCACCGGGCTCGTTCGAAACTACATTTGCTACCGTTAGCGTGATAGGAACTTCGAATAAAGGATTTTGCGAATCATTGGTTCTGACTTTCATAGAAGTTTTATAGGTACCCGCAGCTACCCCAACCGTAGAAAATTTTAAGGTCCTGTTCGAAGAACCGCTCTCTGGAGTAAACCCGGTAGGTTCTGCAACTGATAACCAGGGGAATGGAGCACTCACTTGCTTCACCTCAATATCATCAATATCAAAGGTAGAACCATTCTCATCACTCCGGTTTAGAATCAGCATTTCGCCCGGGCTAAAACCACCTACATACGGATTTTCATACACTGTATTTCCATTCAATATATAGCGGATTACTTCATCTTCGGGATCCATCACCATCTTAATTTCATTATAGGATCCGATGTCTATTGCTCCGGCTCCCGTTGCTGAAAAAGTAACATCATTTTGCTCATTGCGGGTCGCTGCAAAAAACACCCCTTGATTAAGAATAATAGCAGCTGCAAATTCACCATTTTTCCCATCATTTACGTAAATATCGAAGGTTTCAGTAGAACTTGAAACTTTGAAGTTTACCGTTATTTCGTATGCCCCAAACGGTTGAAAACCAAAGAAAGGAGCACTTATAAACCTGGTGTTTCCGGTTCCATCGCCCTGAATTCTTAGATGCTGACTCCCCGAATTTGGGCTACTATTTGAGATAGAAAATACATCGTCTGAAATAGCTCTCCATTCTGAAAGCCCTTCATAAGTGCCAACTGTGAAGCCCTCACCATTTTCAAAAGAAGTTGAATATAAAACCTGTTCTGCTGCTGCTGACTTACTTTTACTTATTTTTGAACCGGAATAATTAGCAGGATTTTTTACAATCCTTTCAAATGATGCGGGCTCTATAACTTGATTTACTGGTTTTGCTCTTTTCAAGCTATTTCCTGAAAAGCCAAAGTCGATATCCCAAACCAACAGACTTTGACCCGAATTAGAAATCTGAAAAGGAATATTGAGTGTTTCTTCCCGGTTCATGTTAATAGTGATCACATCTGCCAATAAGCTTGCATCCGGAGAATCTGTCTGTGTGTTTCTGTAGTTCGAAATTGTTCTTTTAATTTCGCGCATACTCCTTGCATTATCGGTAGGCACAGTACTGCTATTTTGCCCTGTTGGTGTTCCCAGATAGCTAAGATTTGGGCTTGAGAAAAACGGTGCTTCCTGTTGGGCGCTTGCACCTCCATAGGCCATTACGGTATGGTAATTTGCGACAGTGTTTTGGAACCCTGCCGAATAATGAAATAAACCTCCTGCATCCGATGCGGCTGATGAAGACTGAGTACGGGAATGTGCATTCCCCATGTTGTGCCCAACCTCATGTATAAGAGTAAACGTATCCGCTACCTGTTGTACACGGTTCAGATTAAATCCAAAACCAGGGTTTCCGCCAGAACTTGATAATCGCCAGCCTAATCCTCCTGTATCATCTATCTTTACAAATAGCGCCATAATATCAGCGCCAAAAGTGTTTCTCATTCCGTGTACCTCATCCATAAAACCATCGTTATTTTCTGTGAATCGATCTAATCTTGTTTCTGAATCGGTGCCGTCTGTTTCCTCGTTATATGTAGTTTTATGTGTAGTAACCAGCCGAAGATTAATCCCAATCCCACTATTGTTAAGAGCTGTTTGAGATAAGTTCATCGATTGTGCTATAACCCCGTTTATATCTCCAAAACCTGAAGAAGTAGAAGCCCAGGTTTCCGCGGCATTGGTATAAACAATCATTAAATCTATGGTAACGCTGTCATCTTCTGCGGCAATCAGTGGAGCGGCAACCAATGAAGCAGCAGATGCTTTTTGTTTTGAAAAGGTTCCCGGAGTTCGGAAATGGGGTACGGGAATCAGTTCTCCGGAATGATCAAAGCCACAGGAAAGCCTATGTTCTGCCCGCTCATTCTTTGAGGAAGTGTAATTTTCCGCTCTAAGTTTATCATAGCCAAAATAAGTTGGAGCGGCAGGTTCATCAAAATACACTCCATTTAAAGTTCCTTTATTGTAGGTAATTGCAAAAATTTTCTCTCTGTTCCCTTCTTTATAGCCCCGTAAAGAAATAACTCCCGGCAGATATTCTTCTCTATCCAAAACAATCAGCCGGTCCTTATTCCCTTTCAACTTTTGGAATTCCAGAATAGCCCCTCGTTTTAATTCCGCATTCGAAAAAAGACTTTCGTTTATACTAAAATAAGTCCGGTCTTCCTTTGTTTTTTGATGGGTACTCAACTCAGATTCATTGATCTGGTTTAGCGAGAACACTTGCCCAACTACTGAGCTTACTGAAATAGTTGCAAGAAGAAGCCCTGCAAGCAATGCGTTAGTTACCTTCATATTGACGTCTTGATTAATTATTACTACCCAATATCTTAAACTCAGGGCAAAAAAAAATATTTTTCTTGATGGTTAAACAAATGTGCTGAACGTTTTAACGCCCTTTCAATACCCCGGTAAGGTTTAGTTTATGGATAGGAATTAAATAGCTGGAGAGCAATTCGTCTTTGTGGATGCCCAGTAACCCCGTACCTCTGAAATCAACCACACATACTTTTTCCTCCGTCTGTACAATTTCCCCGATGCCGTAAAACTCCGGGCTGGGGCCATAATACACCAAGTCACCTTTGTTCAGCGTATTCCTTGCCCTGCGGTGATAGGGTTTTATCACCGGGAGCAGGTCTAAACGGTATGAAAGTCTGCGTTTCCCTCTTAGGGACATCAGGGTTTACGTTTAATGATTTCTCTTTTTGTGTCACCGGAATGTTTGATGCTAATCCAAACGGAATCCGGTGGAATTAAATTTCGAATTTTCTGCGGCCACTCTACAATGGAGATTCCTTCGCCATAGAAATATTCTTCGGTGCCAATTTCGAGTGCTTCGCGTTCATTTTCAAGTCGGTAACAATCGAAATGGAAAATAGGTACAGAGCCTTGGTATTCATTAATTAAGGTAAAAGTAGGTGAGCTCACCTGCTCTTCCTTCACTCCAAAAAAAGAGGCTACGCCCTTCACAAAGTGAGTTTTTCCAGCCCCTAAATCTCCCTCAAGGCAAACTACATCTCCAGGCGTAAGTTCCTTTGCAAAGTCTTTTCCTAACTGAATGGTCTCCTGAACCGAATTACTAATCATGGAAATAAATCAGCCTTTTGGGGTGAGTGTTGCTACGGGTAAAATCATTTCTTCCATCGAAGCACCGCCATGCTGGAACGTATCTTTGTAGCGGTTTTGAAATTTGTGATAGTTTGTTGGATATATGAAATAGTAATCCTCTCGGGCAATCAGGTAATCGCTGGCTTTACCCAAGTCAGGCAGCTTAAACTTTTTCGTATCGTTTATGTGAATTACAGCGCTACTGTTTTCAGCATTTAGGTTTCGCCCATATTTATATCGCAGGCTGGTAGCGGTGTCCCGATCTCCGAACACTTTGGTGTCCCTAAGCGCGCGAACGGAACCATGATCGGTCGTAACAACAACAGTAACATCCTCATCGGCAAGCTCTTTGAACATTTGCAACAGAGAGGAATGCTGAAACCAGGCCTCTGTAATAGACCGGAATGCCGGGACATCCGGGGCCAGCTCTTTAATAACATCAGAGTCTGATCGTGAATGAACCAGTGTATCCACAAAATTAAATACAAATGCGGCGAGCTTTGACTGAGAGAAGTTTTTCATTTTCCCGGCGACTTCTCTCCCATCCTCTGCATTCAGGATCTTCTCGTATTTAAAATTGATATCAAATCCTGCTCGCTGCAACTGTTTTTGGAGTAATTCTTCTTCGTGTCGGTTAAGAGAGGTTTCATCCTGACCTTGGTCCCAAAGTCTCGGGTACATCTGGGCGATTTCCAATGGCGAAACTCCTGCAAAAATCGCGTTTCTTGAAAAAGGAGTAGCGGTTGGAAGAATAGAATAATAGAAATCGGTAGAAATATCGTACATCTTTGCCAGGTATGGCTCAAATACCAACCATTGATCGTACCTCATACAATCAATAAGAAAGAACATAGTTTTCTTTCCGTCTCTCAGATGAGGAAATACATAGTTTTTAAAAATGCCTTGCGAAATTAGTGGAGCATCTTCATTCTGATCCAGCCAATCCACATATTCCCGCTCAATGAACTTTCCAAATTCGCGATTGGCATCCACAACCTGATCTTCCAAAACCTGCTGCAGAGCTTCATCTCCATCACCCAAATCAATCTGCCATTTCGAAAGCTCTTTGTATATCTCAATCCATTCCTGCCACGTGGTATTTGGATGGATGCGGGATGACATTTCACCAAAACCTCTCAGGTACGTTTGTGCAGACTTCTCATTTTGAAGTCGCGACCGCTCCAGGATTCGCTTCACCGTCAAAAGAATCTGATTTGGATTCACAGGTTTGATGAGATAGTCTGATATCTTCGCGCCAATGGCATCCTCCATAATCGACTCTTCCTCACTTTTGGTAATCATAATTACCGGAAGCAATGGTTGTATTGATTTGATTTTCTCTAAGGTATCGAGTCCTCCCATGCCGGGCATCTGTTCATCCAGAAACACCAAGTCAAACTTCTGGTTTTCGATCATGGCGACCGCATCCTCACCGTTTGTTACCGGTATGATGTCAAAACCTTTTTTTTGCAGGAACAGGATGTGTGATTGCAGCTGATCTATTTCGTCATCAGCCCATAGGATATTTGGCATGTTTTTTATTTTTTGGCCACTAAATCTTGAAAACACAAATATATCATTCTTTTCTGTGATTTTGTGACCTAATCAAATTCATAATTTTATGTATGGTTTCAGCTTTTCCAGGGTTTTTTCTCCAATCCCCCTCACTTTTACCAACTCCTCAACGGAATTAAAGCCTCCATTAGTTTCCCGGTATTCAATAATTCTTTGTGCATACGAGCTTCCTATTCCCGGTAATGTTTCCAGTTCTTCTATTGTTGCAATGTTGATGTTAATCTGTTGAACAGGCTCCTGATTCATTCGTTCTTCATTTGCTGCTTCTACTTCCTTAATTTCTTGCCCTGCATATTTCGCCTCCTGCTTTCGATTTTCCGTTTCAATCAGGGCGCTCCTCCGTTCAAATTCTTCCAGGAGCTCGGCATGATTTTCCGGAGTTGGAACAACTCGTTCTTTTATGAATATATTTGCCAGAAGAAGCACAACAATCAAACTAAAAAGAACCGTTATAGAGGTACGCTCGTACTTTGTGATCTGGAGTTTATCAACCCAAAAGAAAATGGCTCGTTTAAATTTACTGTTACCCATAAAATCAAGTTTTTACTGCCTGTAATTAGCAATTAATTTTACGGGATGTCAACTTGTTTTCAAGTTTGGGAAGTGGGAAGTTTGAAACGATTTCAAAGTTATGAGCAAAACGCATTATTTCACTTATAAGGAACAGCGCATCGCCTACGAAGTAGTTGGGCAGGGTAAAGCCCTGGTAATTCTCCATGGATGGGGAAGCAGCCGCAGGGTAATGATGCCTATTGCGAACCAGTTAGCTCACATTCGTTCCTGTTATGTGCTCGACCTCCCGGGTTTTGGCGAATCCAATGACCCGGCTGAGGCGTGGAGTATTGATTATTATGCGGACGCAGTAGAGGCATTTACTTCTATGTTGCCTGATGATCATATTGATGTAATGGTTCATTCTTTTGGGGGAAGAATCATTCTTAAATTGCTAACCCGCGAAAAGGGGAAGCAAATTATCCAAAAGGTGTTAATTACCGGGGGAGCCGGGATGAAACCTCAACGTTCTTGGAAATACTATTTTCGGAAATATCTCGCTAAAACACTGAAAGCACCGTTTGTAATTCTACCCAATCCACTTCGCGAAAAGGCACTGAACTGGCTTCGGGGAACCGATCTTTGGAAAAGTCTTGGTTCGAGCGACTATTCTCAACTTTCCGGAGTAATGAGAGAAACCTTTGTGAAATCAGTTACCGAATACCTGGAAGACTGTCTGCCTCAAATCCCTCATGAAACGCTATTGCTTTGGGGAAGAAATGATGATGCAACTCCTGTATATCAGGCTGAGCGGATTGACCATGGATTAAAAAATTCCGCACTAGTTGTGATTGAAGATGCCGGTCATTACGCCTTTCTGGATAAACCGAAGCAGTTCGCTTCTATTGCTGAGGCTTTTTATGAAGGAAATTAAAGATTATGAATTCTGAATTTTGAATTAGAAAAGCTAAATTCAAAATTCAAAATTAACTTCAAGACTATACTCAACGCCGAGAGATTCGATAGCGAGTTTGATATTTATCAAGGAAATCGCACGTTTCTGCATTGTCTTGCTGGATTGATCTCCATCTTTTCCATAAATTGGATCATCGATAATTGGGTATCCCCATTTGGCCAGATGAAGCCTGATTTGATGTGTCCGTCCTGTCTCGGGAATACATTTTACCAAAGCTGAACTCTCGAATTCTTTCATCACTTCGAAATGAGTAATGGCTTCACGCGCACCTTCCAGTTTCTCATCACTTTCAAATACAAAGCCATGTTTCCGTTTGATAGGTACATTGATAGTAATGGATTTCTCTTTCGGAATTCCATCAACCATTGCCAGATATGTCTTTTGCACATTTCCATCCCGGAAACAATGCATCACTTTTTTTGCAAACTCTTTGTTTCTGGCAATAAGTACAATCCCTGAAGTAACGGCATCCAGACGATGGGTAATCCGCAAATCCTCATATCCCATTTCTTTAAGGATTTCCATTAAGGTGTTCTTGAAATACCTACCTCCCGGATGCATAGGCATAGGCGCCGGCTTGTAAACAATCAGATAATTTTCGTGTTCTTCCAATACTTCCACTTCATCCGGTACAGCAGGTTCTACCACTCTTGGATTGTAATGAAAGACTTCAACGGTGGGAGAGAGCTTAAAATCTGGTTCAACATTTTCTTCGTTTACAAAGACTCTCCCTGATTCAATCCTACCCTTCCATTCCTCTTCAGAACGAAAAGGAAACTTAGTACACATCATTTCCAGCAAAGACTTCCCGATAAATTCTGTATCAGGTTTAAAGCGATGGGTAATCGGGTAAGGCGTTATGAGCCGTATTTTACGACTGTGTGTGTTCTTCTTGCTGAAGAGAACGTTGTTTAAAATCTTCTCCAAAATAGTTGTACCATTTTCGGAACGGTTTGAACGCGTTCTCTGGATCAAAAGGCCGTTTATATTCACTTTGTTTACACTCTTGGCTGCAACAGCCCTCCATTATATGTGCGCCTTCTTCTGAGCAAACAAATAACTTGTTGCATTCCATATTCGCGCAGTTTACATAAGTGTCGGCAGGTTTTCCGGTAATTTCGCAATGCGCAATTGGAGCCAAATCTTTTGGGTTCACAGGAACAATCAGCCGATCATCAAACACAAAGCACTTTCCTTTAAAGTGAGCGCCTTCCTCTTCTTTTGCATAATTCAGAATTCCGCCATGAAGCTGGTTTACGTCTTCCCAACCTTCTTCTTTCATCAATACAGAGAACTTCTCGCACCTAATTCCACCCGTACAGTACATAAGTACTTTTTTGTTTTTGGGGATGTTGGCTTCCTCCAACCATTGGGGGAAATCATAAAAATTTTCCAGATCGGGAGTCAATGCTCCTTCGAAATGCCCAACCTTTGACTCGTAGTTGTTACGAACGTCGATCATTACATAATCTTCACCGGATTCCATTACCTGGCGCCACTCGTGAGGTTGGAGGTGATTTCCTCCGTTTTTTGGATCAACTCCATCTTTATGCAAGGAAACAATTTCTTCCCTGAGTTTACAAATCAGTTTAGCAAACGGGATGTATTCACTTTGATCCTGCTTGAATTCAGTATTTTCCAAACCCTCTAAGGACCATACATATTCTTTGTAGGCTTCGATTTGCTCTTGGGTGCCGGCTGCTGTTCCGTTTAATCCTTCTGAGGAAATGTAAATCCTACCTTTCAATCCCAGTTCTTTGCAAAACTTCTTGTGTTCTTTACAGAATTTTTCGGGATTTTCGATGTGACTAAAATTGTAATAAAGAATAACTTCGTACATCTTCTAAAATAATTTACACGATGATTCATCTCTTGCCGTTATTGGCGATGTTAAAGTTAAGGAAAATCTGTTGAAAAAGACGCTTCGTTTGCATTACAGTATCTTTAAAGTGTTCACATTTGTAATTCTACAAATCTGCCTCACATCGTCTCTTTTTGCCCAGGATGCTACTTCGCTCTTCCAGCTACGACAAGAGTTTGAAGATGGTAAACTAACCGCGAATGAAGCCGTTAGAGCACAACTTTTACTACTGAATAACTCTTACGGAGGCACAGATGGAATGCTGAAATGTACCACTCCCATTAGCTTAATGGCTCACAAACATTGGAACGAATTATCACCGGAAGTTAAATCAGAGTATCAAAAAGCCTTTTTTAAGTCTGAAATTCTGGCAACAGAAAATTATATAAGTCCCTCAGGTAAATTCCGGGTTCAGTATGAAACTACCGGTAATGATGCAGTTCCATCAGCAGATGGAAACAATAACCTGATTCCTGATTATGTGGAATGGATTGCTGAAGCAGCCGATTCCAGCTACAATCGATTTATTGCTCGGGGTTTCACGGATATCTTTAATACTAAGAGTATGCCATTTGATATCATCGTTGCTAATGATGACAATGCTTATGGTTTTGTTCCTCCAAACGCCCCTTATATTGGAATAGAAAATGATTTTGTTGGCTTCCCAAGTAATACAGATCCAGAAGGAAGCCAAAAAGGGGCGGTAAAAGTAACCATTGCCCATGAATTAAAACATGTGTTCCAGTTTGTCCAAAATGGCTGGGTTGGAGATCCTGACCGTTGGCTGGAAATGGATGCTACATTGTATGAGGAGGTTATGTATGATGAAGTGAATGATTATTACAATTATCTGGATAGTTTTGGAAATAATTTCTTTGGAGCGCCTACAGTTACAATTATCCCCGGTTCTTATGAAGACATTACCTGGGCGTTATTTTTTGAAGAACGCTTTGGAACTACTTTTTGGACAAAAGTTTGGGATCGGATTGAATCACAGTCTCCCTCTATTACTTTTTTTGAAGCTATAGAAGGAGCCTTGTCTGAATTTGAAACGAGCTTTGAAGAAGCTGCTGTCGAAAATTTCCTGTGGCATTTCGCCTCGGGGGCTTCAAACTCTACCCCTTTCTTTGGTTTTGATGAGAGCAGCCTTTATCCTAATCCAAGATTGCAAGGTACATTCGAGGAACTGCAAACAGAGCTTACCGATCTACAAAATATGTCCCGCTTTTCGGGAAGATATTTCGAATTCGACCTCATCCAGGAAAATAACAGCCTTTTGAAAATAGATTATACTCCCGGTTCTTCTGATGTACAGGTTGGGCTTATCGCTTATTATGATGATTTAAGTGTGGAAACAAGGTTTGTTACCGAACCAAACGCTGCCGAGTTGAATTCAAATGAAACGGGACTTTCATGGGGAGAAATTGACCGTCTTGGTGTTGTGTTCTTCAACTCATCCTCTACTCAATCGCAGTCTATTCAGTTCAGAGTATATGATTACGTTCCGGTTGAAATTGAGTCTCCACAACTTTCTCAAAATTACCCAAATCCTTTCAATCCAAGCACAACTATTACTGTCACCCTTCCTTTCAGCCAGAATGTAACACTTACCGTGTATGATTATTTGGGGAGAAAAGTTCGGGTATTAGCTGATGGTGTTCTTGGTGCAGGCGAAACTCCAATTCCTTTTGAAGCGAACGACCTTTCTTCCGGGATCTATTTTTATCATCTTGAAACCGCGGATAAAGTAGTTACCAGAAAAATGACCTTTATTAAGTAGCTATAAAAACTGATACTCTTTCAACCCTTCCACCGGGGCAGCAAACGTCGTAAAATTGAACGAGGTGATGGAAAGCATTCTCAGCATTTTTATTTCCATCAGGGGAGCTGCTAATTCTCTCCAGGATAAATACCCCTCTTTAAATCCAAAGTTTTCAGGATTACTATCTTCAATAACCTCGATGGTTTCTTCCAGGTTTAAATCCTGAGTGTAAGCTAACGTACTCGCAATCAACAAATTCAAAAAGCCGTGTACACTATGTTGTCTGGAGTAATCGAAGCCGGGGAAAGGAGTGTTTTCTGTACCTGAAAATTTAATCGCTACGTTTGCATCCCGGGCATATAGCAACACGTCTGCAAGATATTTGGCACTTGGCGGGTTCTTCCCTCCGCAATCGATTTTTAACCCTGAGAATAAGTAGTTCTCTATCTTTCTTTTCAGAATGGATTTATTGTGAACAGCGATTACCTTAATGATTTTCTTTGTGGTTTGAGCATCATAGTTATCACCGGGAACTCCAAAAAACACTCTATGAGGCAATAAGCGAGATTCCGCTGTAGCACTAACCACCGCTTCTAATGATTTGATCAGCTCCTCCGGGTTCATTTTCTGAACACTTCCCAATGGAAAAGTTAATTCCAGGATATTTGTCCTTACTTCACCGGGATACCCTGAATGCGCTGCCTGTATTTCCTTATCTATATTAACTACAGCATTTTTGAAATCAAATAGTGTATTACTCTCGGGACCTGTAATACATAGACTCAAAGGACCTTTTAGTTGCTGTTTCCTGTCGGCAAAAGTTGAAAGTAACGAAAGCTGATTGTATGGAATAACAAAATTTGAAAGCATCCAGGCATGCTTTGAGTGCGAAAAATTTACGTAACCTCTTAGTGCTTCACGGAGATTCAGGTTGGCGGGAGGATATAATCCGGCATAGTTAATGCAAGAAGTAAGAAGTTGTTGCAATGATTTATCCATGACATTTGATTATACGTATAGAGAATCTCTTGGCAAACTAAAAAGTGTGATTTTTGTTTGTTTGACTATTTATCATAATTATTGCTAATTGCATGTACTGAACATATTTAGGGATTATGAACAAATCTGAAGTAATTAAACGCCTGAGTGAACAACTCGGCATTACCCAACATGAAACAGAAGCTCTTTATGACAGCTTTGTTTCCATCCTTACAAATCATCTGGCAGCTGATGTGGGGTTCTCTATTCCCAAGCTTGGAAGCTTTCATTCCAGAATCAGGGAACCTTACAAGTCATATAATCCGCATTACAAAAAAATCATGATGCTCCCTAAAAAGAAAGTGGTGCAGTTCAGTCAAAGCGCCTCTGTAAAAGACGAACTAAACGGAGGAGGTGGGTTATGAGCGATAAAGTAACCTTCTCACAGCTTGTTGAAGAGTTAGCAGCACAAACAGACTCATCACAAACGCTTAGCCATGATTTTGTTTCTAGCCTCACAGATATGGTTGTTAGTACAGCAATCGAGTCAGGAAAAGCTTCTATCACAAACTTTGGAAGTTTTACAGTGGTTGATGTTGCTGCACGAAATGGTGTGAATCCCCAAACGGGAGAAAGTATTGTAATTCCGGCTCACCAACGGCTTTCATTCTGTCCTTATAAGGCACTGGAAAACACAGTGAACGCTCCATTTTCTGGTTTGGAAGCAACGATTATTGAAGAAGAAAGTGATTCTCAAAATACTCCTATTAAGGAAACACCTAAAGCTGAACCAGTTTCTCTGAAAGAGCCTGATGAGGAAGAAGAACCACAAGAAACTCTTCCTGAAGACGCTGAACGAGCAGAAGAAAAAGAGAAAAAGCCGGAGGCTCCTGTCTTTAAACGTCCCGGAAAGCAACAAGAGAAAGCCGGAAATGTTCAGAATATTCTATTGATCATTGTTGTGTTGTTAATGGTGGTAGTCGCGTTATGGTTTTTTGTTTTTAGGGATACTTCTGAACCTATGGTTGCGGAACAAGCTCCTCCTCCTGTTGAAGTCCCTGCCGATCCAACTCCAAACCCTCCGCCAGCTGCAGATCAAACCGCCACAGAAACTGAAGTACCTCAAGAACCCGAAGTTCAAGAAGAAGAATCACCAGATATAGCTTTAGAAGAGGTAATACATGGAAACTATGTTGTATCGCCCGGTGAATGGATTTATGATATAGCTAGAAAAGAATACACAAAACCAACCTTCTGGCCGTTAATTTTTGAAGCAAACTTTACTGTTTCTCAAGACCCCGATCTCATTACTCCTGGAAAAACGCTCGTATTACCAATAATTGAGAACCCAAGAAATCTAACACCTGAGGATCGTACTCGTTTAGCTGCCGCTCACAGAGTTGTCTCAGAGGCGTATGCCAATGCAGGCAACCAGGAACAGGCTCAGAATTATGCGCGAATGGCTGCCCGTTTTTCGAATTAGAACAGGCGGGTTTTATAAATCTTAACGCCGTTATAATTCCCTTCCATTTTTACGAATTCCTGACCTTCTTTTGTGTACCAAAAGCGAGTTGGTTGCGTATCGTGATAATCCATAAATAGTATCAAGTAATCAGGTCCAGTAAAATGGCATCTGAAATTTTCAATCCTTCTTTAGTCAGGGCTATTCTTGAATTTGAGATCAACACTTTTCCTTCCTTTTCTTTTTGATGGAGATAGCTCAGTTGCTTTTCTTTGAACATAAACTGGTATCGTTCATTCAGTTCATTCCGGTCAAGCCCTTTTACAGTTCGTAAACCTAACATCAACCTTTCCTCTGCTAATTCTTTCAAGCTAAGCTGCTCTGTTTCGTTTCTGAATTCCCAGCGACCACCTATATAGCCTTTCAGGTCTGCCTTATTATTCCATCGCTCGGCCTTTGACTTATCCTGCGACCACCGGAATGAGTGCGCTCCCGGGCCAAACCCCAGATAATTTTCATGAGACCAATAGTTGGAATTGTGAACCGCCTCGAATCCAGGTTTGGCAAAGTTACTGACTTCGTATTGTTTGATGCCTGCTTCACCGAGTCGCTCTTCTACCAAGTCAAAATGGGAAGCTACTAACTCATCATCGGGTTCTACAATTCTTCCAAGCTCAAGCTGTTTTCCCAATCTGGTTTTGGGCTCAATGGTTAGCGAATATGCGGAAATATGCGTGGGATTAAACTCTAGCAGAATGCTGATGTCTTTATCCAGCATCTCCAGCGTTTGGTTCGGATTCCCATAAATCAAATCAACGGTAAATGATTTGAAGCCTGAAGTACTCAGCGCCTCTAAACATGCCAGAGCTTCTTCTTTTGTGTGAGCCCGGTTCATAAACTGCAGGAGCTTTTCATCAAAGCTTTGAACACCCATGCTCGCCCGGGTAATCCCAACCGATTTTAGTTCTGAAAGATAGTTGGGACTAACATCATCGGGATTCATTTCCAGAGTCACTTCCTGCACATCCAGCTTAAATGTATCAGAGATAGCTTCTAAAATAGCTTCTACTTGTTTTGCAGAAAGCAAAGAAGGAGTCCCGCCTCCAAAGTAAATAGTCTGAATGCTTTCTTCAGCGAACACAGAATCTTTCCTGAAAAGTATTTCCTTAATCAACGCATCTACAAAGTGCTGCTTATGATCTTGCCTGGTTACAAAGTAAAAATCGCAGTATGAGCACGCCTGTTTACAAAATGGGATATGGAGGTAAAGACTGGACATTGAATTAGGAATAGCTGAATTAGGAATAATTATTCAACTATTCCTAATTCGTAATTCTCATTCTTCCTGTGGATAGAACGGATTTACATCATACTTGTCTTTTCCCTGGTACGCTCTGCTGTATTTCACGTAGTTTTCTGAATATTTTTTGATGGAGGCAACTTCTTCTTCCAACAATTTTCGTACGGCTTTTGCCGGAGATCCCATATATAAGTACCCACTTTCTAATGTTTTATTTGGCGGAACAAGCGTTCCGGCAGCGATAATCACATCCGACTCGATTACTGCTTTATCAAGAATGGTGGCATTTATCCCAATTAGAACACGGCTTTTGATCGTGCAACCATGAACTACAGCACCGTGCCCGATGGTAACTTCATTACCGATTATAGTAGGTCCGGTTTGGTTCATCACATGAATACATACATTATCCTGAACATTGCTTCGGTCTCCGATTATGATTTTGTTCACATCCCCACGAATGGTCACATTAAACCAGGCACTACTTTCCTCGCCCATTGTTACATCACCAATGATATCAGCGCTTTCTACCACATAAGCAGAAGGATGTATATTCGGTGATTTTCCTAAAAATTCTTTGATCATATCAATAAATCCAGGTTACCAATAACGTTGCTATTGCCAAAGTACTTAAATATAAGGTGATTGTGACAAGACCTTTTATTACTGTTTTCGTCCACGATCCTTCGAATACTCTTTTCATATAAATAATGAAAAAAATCAGTGCAGCAATTTGCGGGAGATCGACAATAATGTTCAACACACTCCCAAAAGATGAAGATACATGCCCACTAAGAGCATTTTCTAAAGACATTAATAAAAGTTGTATCGTAAAGAACACAAACCACACAGAATGGATGTGAACCGAAAAAATCAGGTACTCTACATAAAAAGCTTTCCTTTTAAGATGAAACAGTTTAAGGATGCCTGCCATGACCGGAACGAGAAAAAACATTGCTGTTTGAACTGCTTTTGCAAGATTAATTCGCGAGTCCCCATCCTGCGTAAAGTTTACAAACAAGATTTTATCACTCTCGATTATCTGGGCTAACAAGAAATATACAACGCTAATAGACAGATACACTCTGAGAGGAGGTAAGTATTTTGCCCTTTTTCCAATTATATATTCTTTGGTGACTTTTCCGGGTTTTACAAAAAGATCCTTAATCGTTCTGAATAACCGATTATCTATGGTAAAGAGCGTTTCAATAGCATCTTCTAAAAACTGTTTTATAGGCAGCTTTGTTGGCTGAAATTTCTGACCACAATTTGAACAGTAGTTTCCCTGAACCAATGTTCCACAGTTTAAACAAGCCCCTTCTTTTTCAGTAAGCTCTTCCATAGCCTGAAAATAAAAAAGGTTCCGATTGAAACAACCAGAACCTTGGGAAATTTGTATGCATTAATTTATTCTGCGTATTGTTCTACAAGTGCTTTAAAAGCTGGATAAGAACCTGGGTTATTTTCGAGCTTCCTGCCATTTACATAAAAAGTGGGCGTTGAGTTAACCCCGAGATCACGACCTTCTCTTCGATCTGCCATTACAATCCGGTTCATGTCGGCAGAATTCATGTCCTGCCTGAATTTTTCTACATCCAGTTCCAAAGCACGCGCATAGCCAATAAAAATTGCTTCCGCATTACCCCGGGACCACTGCTCCTGACCTTCAAATATCATATCATGCATTTCCTGATACTTTCCCTGAACTCTTGCTGCTTCAGCTGATCGTGCTGCCACGTGCGCATAGGGATGGATACTTAAAGGAAAATGCTTATAGGTTACGCTTATTTCATCACCAAAATCCTCTTTAAGTTGATGAACAAAAGGGACAAATACCTTACAAGCCGGGCACTGATAATCACTGAATTTCACCAGATTAATTCTGGCATTTACAGGCTCCGCTGCAGGAACGATATTAGTTGAAGCTTGTGAAGTAGATTGATTTTGAGTGCTTGTATCTTGCGCTTTTTGGCACGCAAAACTGGTAACTAAAAGAAGCAATAATGCATTTAATCTGAATATTCTTTTCATAAAACTAAATTACTTTATCAGAGGTTGACCTTATTTGGCCTTCTCACTTTATTAAAATGTCGTTTTAAGATAGTATCTATTTTGCCAACAATCTCGTCCAGGTGATCTTCTTTTACATTCTTTCCGAATGAAAACCGTACAAACTCTCTCGCCTCCTCATCGGTTCTCCCAATAGCTTTCATTGTTCTGTTCGGCTTATCGCTTCCAACCTGACATGCACTCCCCGTAGAAATTGCCAATCCTGCCTGACTGCATTCCAGCATCATAAACTGGCCTTCCATTCCCGGAAACCTGATTCCCAGAATAAAAGGCGATTCATTCCCGGAATTTCCCTCAATCACAGATTCGTGATCCAGCTCAGAAAGCTTTCTCACAAACTCAGATTTGATGTTCGTTATTCTCAGGAACTCATCGGTTAACCCTGCTTCACTTTCCTTGGCTGCCGTAGCAAATGCAGCTATTCCCGGCACATTTTCCGTCCCGTTTTTCAGCTTTTTGATTTGATTGGTATCCCCAAGAAACGGCGTCCATTCAATATCGGGATTAATCCATACGGCACCCATTCCCTTGGGTCCATAAATTTTATGCGAAGAAATAGAAAGAGCATCAATACCCAGGTCTTTTACATCTACCGCAATCTTACCAAAGCTCTGAACGGCATCCGTATGAAAAAGTATTCCTTTCGTTTTTAGAAATGCCCCTATTTCTTTAATGGGCTGAATGGTTCCAATCTCGGAGTTTATGTTTTGTACAGAAACGAGCACTGTTTCGTCTGTAATCAACTTGTCTAGTTCTTCGGGTTGAACCCTTCCAAATTCATCTACATTAAGCCAGTCTACTCTATAGCCCTCTGTGCTAAGTTTTTCAAACACATCCTTAACAGAAGAATGCTCTGTTTTTGTTGTTATGATATGTTTGCCCGCCTTCTTTCTTCCATCCAGCAAAGCCTGAATAGCCAGGAAATTCGATTCTGATGCTCCGGAAGTAAAATGAATATCTTTTGCTTCAGCATTCAATATTTTGGCAATTGTTTTAGCAGAAGCTTCTTTTATTTGTTTAGCTGAAGAGCCGGTATCATGCAAACTACTGGCGTTGCCATAATAGTGTTTCGCCACATTCACATACACCTCCAGAGCTTTGTCACTCATTGGGGTAGTTGCAGCGTAATCGAGATAAATCATTTATATCGCTCTTGTGATTTTAAACCTGTATCTTTTCCGTCCCTTTGAAAATAGCCAAAATCAAACCGGCAAACACCTCAAATGAACCGAATTCTGTTTCAAAAAATTATCCGGGAAGCACTAGAAGAAGACCTCGGAATGGGCGATCTGACCACATCTTCTGTATTTAGCAAAAATGATCGTTCTTATGGCGAATTTGTTGCTAAGGCAGATGGAGTTATGGCCGGATTGGCTGCTTTGAATCTTGTATATGAAGAGTTGGATGGAGATGTATCTGTTAAGCTTTTCAAGCAGGATGGCGGCTTTGTTAAAAAAGGAGAAAAAATAGCTGAAGTTGAAGGTTCACTCCATGCACTTCTTTCCGGGGAAAGAGTAATACTAAACCTGGTACAACACATGAGCGGGATTGCTACTTCTACACATGAAGTAGTTTCTTTGCTGAATGATGAATCCATCACCATAACAGATACCCGGAAAACACTGCCCGGATTGCGGGCACTTCAAAAATACTCGGTAACGTGTGGCGGAGGGAAAAACCATCGCTTTCGTTTAGATGACGCGGTGATGATTAAAGACAATCACATCAAAGCAGCAGGTAGTATTAGCAAAGCGGTTGAAATGATTCGAAAGAATGTTGGGCACATGGTTAAAATCGAAGTGGAAACAGAAACCAAAGATCAAGTTTTGGAAGCTGTTGAAGCAAAAGCCGATGTGATCATGCTGGATAATCGAACTCCCGCTGAAGTAAAAGAGTTTGTTTCTATGATTCCTGAAGGAATTATAGTGGAAGTATCAGGAGGGATTACTCCTGAAAACATTGCGGACTATAAAGGATGCGGTGCACATATCATTTCACTGGGATGGCTAACCCATTCTGTGAAAGCGTTGGATATAAGTTTTAATTTGAATTAGTTAATCGCCACTAAAAAACACAAAATCACTAAATTTTATATACTTTTGTGCCTTAGTGATTCAATGGCAAAGCAATCATGGATGTACTAGATATTTTAGAAATTGAATCGGAAGTGTCGCTACCAAAGCGATACAGTGAACTTTCTGTGCAGGAAATGGAAGCCCGCGTAAGAGAGATCAAGGAGAAATTCGGAGATCGCCTTTTTATCCCTGGTCACCATTACCAAAAGGATGAAGTTATCCAGTTTTCGGATGCCCGTGGTGATTCTCTGCAACTTGCACAGATTTGTGCTGAACTTCCAGAAGCTGAGTTCATCGTTTTTTGCGGAGTGCATTTTATGGCCGAAACTGCCGATATGCTTACAGGACCTGATCAAAAAGTAATTTTACCTGATATGCGCGCCGGGTGCTCAATGGCAGATATGGCCAATATCGATCAGACTGAAAAAGGCTGGGCTAAAATGCAGGAAATCTGGGGAGATACTATCCTGCCACTTACTTATGTGAATTCTACTGCAGCCATAAAAGGCTTTGTTGGGAAACATAGCGGTGCTTGCGTCACATCCGGTAATGTTAAGAAAATGTTGAAGTGGGCTTTCACAAAAAAAGAGCGCATTTTGTTTTTACCGGATCAGCACTTAGGAAGAAATACTGCCTACGACCTGGGAATTCCATTGGAACAAATGGCCGTATATGCACCCTTAACTCAAACTTTTGAGTACGAAGGTGAGTGGGAAGATGTAAAAGTGATTTTGTGGAAAGGACACTGTTCCGTACATGAGAAGTTTAATGTGCAACACATTGAAAACCTCCGCAAAACACAGCCGGATATGAACATTATTGTGCATCCGGAATGCACCTATGAGGTTGTTCGTGCTTCTGATTACAATGGATCCACCAACTTTATCATTAAAACCATAGCTGCTGCTCCCGCCGGAAGCAAATGGGCGATTGGCACCGAAATGAATTTGGTAAACCGCATAGCTGACGAACATCCTGATAAAGAAATTGTCTCGCTTAACCCGTTTATGTGTCCGTGCCTGACCATGAACCGCATTGACCTCCCCCATCTTTTATGGAGCCTCGAAAAACTGGAAGAAGGCGAAGTGGTAAACCAGATTTCAGTTTCAGAAGAGATCACTAAATACGCGGTGCTTTCTTTAGAGCGGATGTTGGAGAGGAGTTAGTTTCTAACTAAAATCATTAATTATTCTTGCCCATAAAGCTTGAGCCTCCACATATTTTGCAGCACCCTCTAAGTCAGGAAACAAAGTGTAATGATTTATATTCATTTCATGCAGCTCAATTAGAATATCTGTCTTAACGTAATCAGGGATAATTATTTTTACCAGACTATATTTTGAATAAGATGGGCTTTTTATGAAAGGCTCTTCCATTTCATGAAAATCATAATCTTTGCCTCTCCTTTCAAAACTCTCTTTAAATAGAATCTTTTTTTCTCTTCTTCAATTTCTAAAAATTCACATAATGTATCTTTAAAATTGTTTCTAATTGACTCAGGAAAGAGGAATGTTCCTTGTTGAGAAAAAATCCTTTTATTACTTCTTAATGGATTAAAATAAATAAGTTCGTTCCCTACTTTCTTACTTTTAAAAACACCTTCTATAAACCCAATTTTTTCGTGCTTAAGTTTAGAATTACTAATTCTATCTTCATCATTCTTTAAGAATTCTCGTTCTTCTGTAAATTTCTCATCCAAAGAGTCTCTATTTAAGCACCAGATAACCCCATATTCATTTGGTGTCAAACAAGCAAAGTACGCAGCTATATAAATAGAATAAGTAAAGTCTAAAAACCTTACTGGACCTCCATAATGCCTTAATAGAGACAATAGTTCTATTGTGGAAAAATTAAAGGCATTTATTTCGTGCAACCCTGCTATTGATCTAAATTCGTCAATTATATTTTCTTCTATTTCCAATAGATATTTTCCATCGTGAAAAGAATTATAACCTATCCTTTCTAACGTAGATTTAAAGCCATATTCATAAGACCCTTCACCACGAAATATAAATTCATTTAATGGGTTTGCAAGACCAAATAACTGCTCATATTGATTCAATCTAAAAATCTTTATCTCGCTCATAATTTTATAGGTCTTAATTAAATGAAAGCTATTCCTTTAGTCTGATTATAATGAAACTTTTAAGATTTTTTTTAAGTGTCCCTTATTCCTTTCTTTATTTGTTATAAGTGAGAAAAAGCTACATTCAATAATCACTTAACCAACAAATAGCACTATGACAAACTTAGAAAGAGCCTATCATATTTATGAATTAATGGGAGAAGGGAAACTTCTCGACGCCTTCGACATGTATTACCATGATGACGTTGTTAAAACCGAAGGCAATGGAGATGTGGTCGAAGGAAAAGCAGCTAACCGTGATTTTCAGGTTCAATGGCTGGAAAGCCTTGAAAAAATCCACGATGCAGGAATTACTGCTGCTGCACAAGATCCCGGTAACGGAAAGGTACTTATGGAGTCCTGGATTGATGCATCCTTCAAAGGCGGTGGGCGCATGAAGATCGAAGAGGTAGAGGTACAAACCTGGGAGGATGGTAAGATCACCAATATCCGCTTCTACTACGATTCTGCTAAAATGGGTGGATAATCTTGTTGCCATTCACTAACCAGTCATTCTGATCCCGATTACTCGGGAGAAGAATCTGCACAGCTTAGTTTTTATGCAGATCCTTCTCCCAAAGGGATGCCTTCGGCAGGAAGTATCCTCAGGATGACTTTTATTATTTGTTCTTTTTTCCTTCATTTGGGAATGAAAACACTCCAACACCTTTTCTCTTCTTTACTGCTCACTTTTGCACTATTAAATTGCACTTCCAACAGCACAAAACACCCTCCCGCATCAAGCCAATTCATCACTGTTCTAGGAATCGCTCAGGATGCAGGATTTCCTCAGGCTAATTGTGAGAAAGCAAATTGTCAGCTTTATTGGAGTGGGAAGGAAGATAAACGTCATGCCACCAGTTTGGGGCTTATTGATAAAACTTCGAATAAGCAATGGATATTTGAAGCGACACCGGATTTCAAAGAGCAGCTTCATCATCTGAAGTCAGAATCTGGTATTGATGAACTCTCCGGGGTTTTTCTAACACACGCTCATATTGGTCATTATACAGGTTTGATACAGCTTGGCCATGAAGTTATGGGGGCTTCAGGAGTTCCCGTGTATGCCATGCCCAGAATGAACTTGTACCTGCATGAAAACGGACCGTGGGATCAACTTATTCGCTACAATAATATCGAGCCCGTCACTCAAAAAGCTGATTCGATCATCCATGTCTCTGAGCATCTATCTGTAACTCCTTTTTTGGTTCCTCACCGGGATGAGTACTCTGAAACGGTTGGCTACCGAATTGAGTCTCAAAACAAAAAAGTTCTGTTTATTCCGGATATCAATAAGTGGAATGTTTGGAATCGGAGCATAGTGGATGAAATCTCTAAAGTGAATTATGCTTTCCTGGATGCTACCTTCTTCGATCAGAATGAACTCCCAAATCGTGATATGAGAGAGATTCCACATCCTTTTGTGGAAGAAAGTCTGGAATTGTTTAAAGATTTGCCCGATTCTGAAAAATCGAAAATTATCTTTGTTCACTTCAATCATACCAATCCATTGATCCTGAACAGCATGGAGCGAAAGCAGGTTGAGAATCTTGGATATAAAGTAGCGTTTGAAGGAATGAGGATAGAATTATAGATTCCACATAACGAGGTAGCCATAATTACTATTAAATACTTTTAGTTGGGAGTAATAAGAATTATAGGGAATAAAAGATGCCAGTGAGTAAACATATCTTAGAGATATTTCAAAAAGACTTTGGCCCAAATTACGGTTTAGTAGTAGATGTATTTGAACAATACCAAGATTCCCCTTGGAGTGTGCCCGACCATTGGAAACAGTATTTCGAATATTTTTTAGGCGATGGCCCTCACGATGAATCAATAAGAAAAAGTTTAACTCCAGAAATCGAAAATCTTTTGCAAAAGAGTGATTCTGTTGAAGAACAAACAACAGAAAGTGAAGTGGTTGAAGAAGCACCACAGAAAGCTTTTGAGGAGTCTGAAACTCTTGAAGAAGAACAAATAACAAGTCTTAACATTAATATTCAAGGGAGATACAGAAAAGGGGATGCTAACATAACTTTAGGCGTTGATTTAGTTCCAGGGCCGGAGCAAATAATTGTAGTACACTCTGACTCACCGGAAGAAAGCGGATACACTAGATTTTATAATGAAATCTTAATCGGTTTAAAGATAAACCCGATAGACTTAGTCCGATCGCCTAGGCCTCCAGTTAAGATTGGCTCATATTATATTCATGAGCATGAAAACCCAATACTAATAGCTGTTTCATCTGTAAAATATAAACCGATTGATGAGTTTTTTGATATCAAGCACGTACAGGAGTTGCGCAAGAGATACAAAAATTTCCAGTTAACTTCGATTTTTGATACCTCCCTATATTATTTGCTGACCAGAAACTCTGAAGACTCCGTTTTAAATCCATTTCGTATTTATGAAGATATTTATGGTTTTGAGTCTTCTTCTATTTCTATGACATTACCCTATCCTAGATCAGATGAACATAGACTAGTTAAAGATTTAAGCGGTGGCTGGAAGGAGATGGGAACAACCGAACGTTCAAAGTCCGAACCAACACCCGCCCCTCCCGAAACAGATAACTCTCCTTACGATAAAATCGACTTTCATCTCGATGACCCTTCCAGTGAAGACCGGCTAAGCCGAAAACCTATAGCTGAGGATTTGGCACGTATCATCAATAATGACATTTTCGGAAAGGAAAAATGCTATTCCTTTATGGCTCATCTCCAGGGAAGATGGGGAGAAGGCAAATCCTCATTCATGAAATTTCTTGAAGAAGGCCTGCAAAAACACGGAGATAATAAATGGATTGTTATTCACTATAATGCCTGGGAAAACCAGCATGTAGATCCGCCCTGGTGGACGTTTTTGGATGCACTTTATAAACAATCAAAGGAACAAATTAAGGGGAAAAGACCTTTTTACTCACGTTGGTTTTTTGTTTTGAGCGAATTGATAAATAGGTTTAATAAACCATCTCTTCATTTGATTATCTTTTTCATTGTACTAGCCTTTATTGTTTTAATTGGTGCACAATTTGAATCACAACTCTCCTCTACATTTTCGTTTCTACAGCCGATTATAGGGCAACCTGATATAACTATTCTTGCTTTACTTGGTGGAGGTTCTTTAATAACAATAATCCAGTCATGGAGTAAATTCTTACTCATGCGCAATGCAGAAAATGCCCGCCTTTTTGTTGCTAAAACCGAAAACCCAGCAGAAGCAATAAGAAGTCATTTTGACAATTTGATCAACTCTATCCAAAAAAGATCCGGTTCAAAAGAGAACCCCTTTAGAATCGCTTTTTTTATTGATGATCTTGATCGTTGCGATTCGCGATATATCATCAAACTATTGGAAGGCATTCAAACCATGTTCAACAGGCAAAAGGTATTTTACCTTGTAGCAGCCGATAAACACTGGATTGCAAAAAGCTTTGAGCATGAATACGCCAAATATTCGGATACCGTAAAAAAAGGAACCAAGCTTGGGTATTCCTTTATTGAGAAAAATTTCCAGTTATCCGTTCGACTCCCCAACCCTTCTCCTACTCAGATAAGCAAATACTGGGATTATATACTGAATGCAAAAGATCAGGAAGAAAAAAAGGATTCTGAGGAGAATATAGAAGCCTTTAAAGCCGCATTTAACCAGACAAGCCAGGCTGAAATTCTTTCAGGAGATGCAGATCTCAACAGTATGTTGGAAGAACATCAAATCAGTTTTGAAGCCGCTCAATCCATCGTACTGGAAAAAGTAAATGAAACCACCGAAGATATTGAGCATTTGCTGAGGGAGTACCACAATCTGATTGGTAGCAATCCCCGAGCTGTTAAACGCCTAGCTAATCAGTATACCATATATCGAAATATCGTTCTTTTAGAACAAGGTAAAGTGGACCCCAAGAAATTATTCCGATGGATTGTGCTCCAAAATCGCTGGCCAATTTTGGTTGATCAAATCGAGCTGAAGCCGGAAGACATCACCAAGATTACCAAACCCTATCTTCAAAACATCAATCTTGAAAACCATCTTGATGCCATCAAGTTTGTAATTGGAACAGGAAAAGAAAATCTTACCAAAGAAGACGTTATTATCTATTCTGGGATAAGTAATCTAGCATCAAATACTACCAATAATGGTTAATCTTCAAAACATCTCACCCGTCCTCCCAGCCAACGATGTACAAACTGAAATTGAATTCTTTGAAAAGCTTGGCTTCAAAAATATATATGACTCTCTGCAATATTCCGATAAGCTCGACTATGCGGTTATGGGAAGAGAAAAAGAACGCATTCATATTCAGTTTCAATTTGAAGAAGACATGCCTTCCAAAAATGCGGCTCAGCAAGTAAAGATTTGGGTGAATGATTTAGATGTTCTTCAACAGGAGTTTGAGAAAAAAGGCTTCGAAATAAAGCGCCGGAATAATACTCCCTGGGGAACCGATGAGATTGGGTTTTACTCTCCTAATCATAACGCCATTATTTTTGTAAAGGACTTGGGGTGACACCCCTCCCCGCTTCGCGGTACTCCCCTCAAGGGGAGAATGAGTTGTCATTTCAAAAGAAATGAGATATCTAAAGAGTAGTATTTTCGGTGAGCATTAGTTTTCTAAGTCTATTCTATCCTTCGAAATAAAAAACCACTTACTCCTTCTCTTCTACCGTTCATCCTGTTTTTGCTCCGCTAATCCTGTACAACCTCGATAAGTAGTTTTTCACTGATAGTTTTGCTGTGAATCAAAAACTAATTCGCTAAAAATGACTCGCTTACTCTTTTTTATTCTCCTTCTACTCATGCTACCAGCTCTGATCCTGGCGCAAAACAACCAGCGTGAGGGTTCTATCTCAGGAAAGGTGATAGATGCCCAAACATTAGAACCCTTAATCGGGGTAAATATCCTGATTGAAAAAACACTAACCGGTACTGCCTCTGATCTGGATGGTAACTTTGAGATTTCCAAATTAGCGCCAGGAATTTATACCCTTATAGTACGATATATCGGCTACGAAACCCGTACCCTTCCTGATATTGTAGTGGGTTCGAACCGGGAGCAGGTGCTGGAAATCAAACTGAATTTATCACCCGTTCAGGGAGAGGAAATAACTGTCACTTCCGGTTACTTTTCTGAAGTATCTACCGATGGTATTGGAAAAGTATCTTTTACTCCCGAAGAAATCCGCCGTTCTCCGGGAGCAGCTCAGGAATTAGCGAGAGTTCTAAACGCTCTACCAAGTGTGGCTACTAAAGGTGAAACCAGTCAGGACATGCTGGTACGGGGAGGAAGCCCCACCGAAAATGGCTATTACATCGACAACATTCCACTTCCTGATGTCCGGCACTTCAGAACGCAAAGTGGTCAGTCGAATGGTCCGATTGGTATCGTAAATACAGAACTTGTTTCTGATATCGATTTTGCTGCAGGTGGTTTTTCTGCCGAGTTTGGAAATCATCTTTCTTCAGTTTCTGATATCACTTATCGGGATGGAAATCTTAACCGTCTCCGCGGAGATATTGGAGCAAATTTAGCCGGATTTGTATTCAACTTAGACGGTCCCATTTCTGAAAATACCAGCTTTCTTGTTTCTGCCCGTCGCAGCTATCTGGATTTAATTGCCTCGGCAATTAATGCCGGAGGTGCCCCTTCTTTTGCCGATGCACAGGCAAAAGTCACCTTCAAACCGAATTCTAAAAACTCCTTCTCTTTTCTGAATATCTATGGAACCAGTTTATTTGAAAATGACATTGAAGAAGCCTTTGATGAAGGTTTTTCGGATGCCGTTTCCAATCAAAACGATCAAAATACTAGCGGAATAAACTGGAAACGTCTTTGGGGAAATGGCTTCACCAATACCTCAATCTCTTATTCCTTCCGACAACAGGAACAGTTGCTTACTGATGTGCTAACTCAGACTCCAAGTCTTGATTTTAACTCCAGAGAAGCAATGGCTGTGCTAAGAAGCTCTTCTTATTTCCGGTTAAATACTTCGAATAGCCTCGAGTTTGGTTTTGAAGTTCGCGCTGAACAAAATAAGTACGATTACTTTATTGCTGCTGAAACTAACCAATCCGGTGAGGATCGCCCTGATTTTACCCGCAATGATGATGTAAATGGAAGTTTGAGTTCAGTGTTTGCCGCCTATACTATTCAACCTGGCTCGAAACTTTCAGCTACTTTTGGGCTTCGCTCTACTTATAACTCGTACAATGATGATGTGAACCTTTCTCCCAGATTTAAGGCTCGTTATCAGGCAACAAATAGACTAGGTTTTAACTTTTCTACGGGACTTTATTATCAGGCGGTTCCGAGATACCTGATCTCACAAAATGCGGATTTGGCAAATCTAAAAAGTACCAGATCCAATCAGTACATTATTGGTATTGATTACCTGTTAACCGATGATACCAAACTTACAGTTGAACTTTACGACAAGGAATACAGAAATGCACCAATCCTTCCTGAAATAAATTCTGTTGGTGACCGAAATTATGTACTGGATTCCTTCCAGCAGTTCTACAGCGCCCTGGAGGATAATGGCGAAGCCTATTCACGTGGGATTGAAGTCCTTATTCAAAAGAAACTGGCGGTCGATTTCTACGGTATGGTTTCAGGTTCTTTCTTCAGAACAAGACATAGGGATTTTACCGGAACGTGGCAGGATCGAAATTTTGATAACAGGTATCTCTTTAGCGTAATTGGTGGATATCGTCCTAACGATTTATGGGAAATAAGTGTACGCTGGAGTATTCTTGGTGGAAGAACTTATACCCCGGTTGATGCAGTAGCTTCCGCTAATCAAAATACTGAGGTGCTGGATGTATCCCGATTTAATGAGGAACGTTATCCGGCCTACCATTCCTTGTTCACAAGGGTTGACCGCCGTTTCTTCTTAAAACGAACAAATATGGTACTCTTTCTCGAAGTATGGAATGCTTACAATCAACAAAACGTGGAAACCGATTTCTGGAATATCCGAACCCAGGAAGTTGATCGCGCCACTCAATTCAACCTACTACCTGTGAGCGGCTTTAAGTTTGAATTCTGACCCTTTTTTCTGATCATTCATCCATGGCTCAAAACAAACACATAATTTCAGTTGATACCCCAAAAAACTTCAACAATATGTTATTTGGGCTATGGGTTTTTTTCACCATTTCACTTGGCACCGTTAGTACCTGGGTTTTTACTAATCTGGATCCTGAAACTATGAATGGAATGTGGTGGGATGGATATCTCTTTTCTGCGATTTATGCCTTCCTTTTCTTATTATTTTTCAGGTTATCATGGAATCCTTTGGTCAAAAAATTCCCTCTACATAAAAAAAATGTGCTTTTTATTCATGGGACAGTACAAGCTCTGGTTTCAGTCTTGGGATTTGGTCTTGGTTTTATTATTACAGAATCTATCCATGGTCTTCTTTATGATCATTCTGCTATGGAGTCTTCCAAATCTGAAATCGGATTGACATTAATCGCCTTATTTTGCCTTGTTGGAATCTTAATGACAAACGGATTTTTCTATTCTACGGCTTATATGCGGCGTTCTATGGATGCAGAAAAGCGCCGGGTCGATTCTGAGCTAAGTGCGCTTCGGGCCCAGATCAATCCCCATTTTTTATTCAATTCACTTAATTCTATAGCAGCGCTTATTCGCATATCTCCATCTGAAGCTGAGGCAGTGACTGAAGATTTAGCAGATGTATTTCGTTATACCTTACGAGCAAGCGAAACCCCGATGGTGTGCTTAAAAGATGAGTTGGAAATCATAAATCTATACCTGAATATTGAAAAAGCCCGGTTTAAAGAGCGGTTAACTGTAAATATTCAAGTACCTGATACATTGCTTAATGTGAGTGTTCCGGTACTTACTCTTCAACCTTTGGTAGAAAACTCTATTAAACATGGTGTAAGTAAAAAAGAAGGAAATCATACGATAACAGTTTCAATTAGCTCTAATAATGATTTAATCGAGTTAGCAGTTTCTGATACCGGACCGGGATTCCCCCACAACAATTTTGAAAAGCTTCTTGAGAAAGGAACCGGCCTTTCAAATGTGTTTCAGCGGTTGAAATTACATTTTGGAGATGAAGTTGATGGTGCAATTTTGGAACACAGTCTGATACTTCGTTTCCCCATTTCGTTTTTAGATGAACACCCTCATTTTGAACCTAAACAAAAGGCTTCTTATGAAAGCATTCCTGGTTGATGATGAACCCTTAGCAAGGGATCGCCTTCGATCCTTGCTTGATCATTCCAAAAGTGAAGTAGAAATTATTGGTGAATCGGGGCAAGCATCTGATGCCGTTGAACAGATTAATAAACTAAAACCCGATGTAGTATTCCTGGATATTCAAATGCCCGGACTCGATGGTTTTGATGTAGTTTCTTTGTTGGAAAAACCAATTCCATATATCGTATTTGTTACCGCTTATGATCAGTATGCGATTAAGGCATTTGAAGTACATGCATTGGACTATCTACAAAGCCCGTTCGATTGGAGCGTCTTACGGAATGTGTTGCGAGGCTTAAAGACTTTTCTCGATTGAAACTCAGACAGTCTGAATCGCTTGAACATGTACTCGAAGAACAAAAAGAAAAGCCTTTGCATGTGTTAACAGCTAAAAAAGGACGGGGCATCCACATTCTGGATATTAATGATGTGTTGTATATAGAAGCAGATGATAAGTTGTTGTATGCCCATACTTCAGATAAAAAATTCCGAATAGAAGGAACCCTGGATCTGCTTGAAAAAAGACTTTCTGATGGGAGGTTTATTCGATCACACCGTTCCTACCTGGTAAATGTAAAGTACATATCGGAGCTCATTCCATGGTTTTCAGGCTCTTATGAGATAAAACTAAAAAACGGAGCCCAAATAAGCGTCTCCCGGAGAAGAGTGAAAGAGGTAAAACTACAGTTGGGAGTTTAACTTTTCTTCATAATTCCCTAGATCTTTACCTCCACTGACTTTTACACTACTTCTAAATTTTGAGTTAGAGCCTCCCCTCCTTATTAAAGAGGAGATAGAGGGGAGGTCAAATAAAAGTTTTTTTGTAGATTCAATCCGAATCTCAATTAAATCTGGTTGTATGCGTCTCTTTTTTGTACTTCTCTTATCCCTTTTTTTTGGCTCATCCGGTGTTGCTCAAACTTACTTTCCCGGTACATGGGGCAATTGGCAAAACAAGACCCCTCAGGAACTAGGACTAAATCCCGACTCTATACAAGCTGCCATTGAATATGCACAATCAATGGAGAGTACGAACCCCCGAAGTATGGAATTGAATCATTACCAAACATTTGGCCGGGAACCCTTTGGTGACGGAATCGGGCCTTTTAAAGACCGGGGCGATCAGACCGGGATCATCATCAAAGACGGATATATTGTGGCTGAATGGGGTGAACCTTTCCGTGTGGATATGACACACAGCGTAACTAAAACTTTTCTAAGCACTACGGTTGGGTTGGCTTATGATATGGGTCTGATTCAGGATGTACATGACAAAGTAGATGAGTATATGGCTCCGATACTAATCATGGAATTTGATGATAACATGCCTAAGTCAGACGATATTGGGAAAGCTAAAGTCCTTGAGCCCTTCAAGGGAGAGCATAACTCAAAAATAACCTGGGATCATCTGCTCCGCCAAACATCTGACTGGGAAGGAAGCCTATTTGGAAAACCTGACTGGGCAGATCGGCCAAGCGGACCAAGAAATGAATGGATAACCCGTGACCGTTTTGAGCCCGGAACTGAGTGGGAATACAACGATGTAAGGGTGAATTTACTTGCGCTGGCTGCCCTAAATGTGTTAAGAGAGCCATTACCCAAAATTCTTAAAGAACACATGATGGATAAGATTGGCGCTTCCCCAACCTGGCGCTGGCATGGATATGAAACAAGCTGGGTGGTAATTGATGGTCAACTTATGCAAAGCGTAAGTGGTGGAGGGCATTGGGGTGGAGGAATGTTTATCTCCGCCAGGGATCAAGCCAGGTTAGGATATTTACTTCTTAATGATGGCAACTGGAATGGAGAGCAGATTATTTCTAAAGAATGGCTTGAAATGGCCCGAACCCCAACAGTAGCAAATCCCGAATATGGGTATATGAATTTCTTCTTGAATGGAAATAAAGAAGGGTTACCCAGCGCGCCTGAATCTTCTGTTCGACACTTAGGAGCTGGCACCAATATGGTGTATGTGGATAAAGAAAACGATTTGGTTATAGTTGCTCGCTGGATTCAAAATTCGGCAATGGACGGCATAGTTAAAAGAGTACTTGGAGCGAATGAATAAGATTAAAACTGCTTAACTTCTCTGTATTATTTCATCCTAATGCATTTAAACACCTCATTTTATATACTTCGGGATGAGCAGCAGTACAAAAGGGAAAACGGCCATTCTTGTTGGAGCCACCGGACTTGTAGGATCGCACATTCTCCAGCTTTTATTATCTGACCAGAGATACAGTAAAGTTCTGGTCTTTCATCGCCGTAAAACCGGTGTTTCACATCCAAAGCTTATTGAACATGTCATCAAATTTGATGAACTAAATATTTGGAGACACATGCTTAAAGGAGATGAGCTTTATTCGGCCCTTGGAACCACCCTTAAAAAAGCTGGAAGTGAAAACGCTCAATGGAAAATTGATTATGACCACCAGTTGGATGCCGCAAAAGCCGCTGCTTCGAATGGTGTTTATTCTTATGCATTGGTTTCATCACTTGGGGCATCAAAAGGGAATAAAAACTTTTACCTGAATATGAAAGGTCGATTGGATAAAGAAGTTCAGAAAATTGGTTTTAAAAAAGTGCTCATAGTGCGACCTTCATTTCTAAAAGGAGACCGTTCTGAGTCCAGATTTTGGGAAAGGGTTGGAATTATCGCCGCTAACTTATTTACGGTACTCCCTCCCCTTAAGAAATACAAACCCATCCATGCCCGGCAAGTTGCTCAAGCTATGATTAATGGAATAAATGAGACAGAGACAAAAACTATACTTGAGGGAGAAGAGGTTTTTGGGTTGGCGGAATAGCTCCTAACCCTCTTTGTCGTGTTCTTTATAAGGGTAGTTCAAGTTATCATAATTTTTAATGGCTAATCGGAGCTTTTTATTGATTTGGGAAACAAGCTTTTTAGGAGCAATTACCTTCATTGAATCTCCAAAACTCAAAATTTTACCTTCAAGCTCAAAATTTAATTGGACAGTTAATGTGATAATTACTCCACCATTTAGAATCATTTCGATTTTCTGGGAAGGATGAAGAGGTTTTGTCACTACATATGGTGCCATTCTTCTATCCACAAAAATTTTAACTTTCCTTGCTCTTGATGTAGGGCTAACAGTTACTCCAATTACCTCCTTAAAGTATTCCTTAGCGGTTATATCAATCTTTATATACTCCTGATCTTTTGCACTTTCTATTTTCTTTATTCTGTCTAGTGCAATTACCATAATATTTTGACCTTTACCCTTAACTCCTATCAGGAACCACCGGTTATTAAATTCCTTCAAAAATTGAGGATGAAATTCGAACTGGCCTGGTTTTCTTGCACGAAATGATTGGTAAGTAATTTTAAGAACTTGTTCTTTTTGAATAGCCTGATATAATTCATCCAGATAGTGTATGCCCTTCAAGCCTTCTGTTTTCTCGAAATCAATAATAGATCTGTTTTCTGACTTACTGGTGTTCACCTTCTCCTCCAGCTTCTTTACCATCTCTTCCATATCCTCAAAATGGGAAAAGCCCTTGAACTGCTTCAATATTTCCACAACCTCATTCAGCATTCCCAAATCCTGATCGGTTAGCGGGATATTTGTGATGGTATATTCCGGGTTCGAATAGGTGTAATACTTCTTTTCTTTTACAATTATTGGTGCATTATACCCCAGTTTATCTGAGCGCATAATCTGGATATCCGACTGAATGGTTCTTTTGCTTACTCCTTTTTCTATTCCTTCATATTCATACAAAGCTTCCGAACATTCATGGATTAATTTATCAAGTGACCATAGCTTCTGCCTGTTTCTAAGGCACTTATCAATAGTCCGATATCTTATTAAAGCATTTCTGTTTACAGGCATTTCTAAAGTTTTTTTAAAAAAATGAGAAAAAATTTTTTACTACGCAAAAAGACTGCGCACATAGGTTTTATCATTGAATTGTGAATGAAAAATCAACCTTAGAAAAATGAAATTCAATTTACTAAAACGAAGAAGAAAGCAGGTCCTCAACTATGGGGGGAGAGAGCAATCCGGCTCTCTCCCAAAATGGAGCTTTATACAGCAATAGTAACTGCCGGACTTGGCGGGTATAACTATACAACAGAAGAAGATCGACATGAAAGAATCAGACTATTGATTCCTATGGTTGATCCTGTTTTTGTGGCAAAGCTAGCTGTTTATGCACGTACAAAAATGTATTTGAGATCTATTCCTCTGGTTTTAGTAACTGAATTGGCTAAAATACATAATGGAGATGGTCTGGTTAGCAAAACCATTGTCAAAGTAATAGGAAGAGCCGATGAAATTACTGAACTCTTAGCTTGCTATGTAGCAATGAACAAACGCTCCGGTTACAAAAAGTTGAATAAACTTTCTAAGCAGGTTAAGAAAGGTTTGGCTGATTCTTTCAATAATTTTGATGAGTATCAGTTTGCTAAATATGATCGTCCGGCTGAAATCACTTTAAGAGATGCTTTATTTCTGGTGAGACCTAAAGCAGAATCTGAAGAACAACAATTGTTGTTTGATAAGATTGCCGATAAACAACTTAATACACCATACACATGGGAAACTGAGTTGTCTGAATTAGGCCAAAAATCGTTTAGTAGTAAAAACGAAAGAGATGCTGCTTTCCGCAATAAATGGGAAGAACTGGTTGCCAGTGGTAAACTTGGATATATGGCCTTGCTCCGAAACCTTAGGAATTTTCTTGAGAATGAAGTAAGTGCTGAATGTATTCAGATCGTTGGGTCAAGAATTAGATCGGAGCATGAGGTTACCCGGTCAAAACAATTACCTTTTCGTTTTCTTTCTGCATACAGAGAGATAAGAAAGGTTAAAAGTGAGTACTCTTCTTTTTTGCTAGAGTGTATAGAAGAAGCAGTAAAACATTCTGTTTTAAACTTAAAAGGGTTCGACCTTAGTACAAGGTTGTTAATAGCCTGTGATGTTTCCGGATCTATGTACTCCCCGCTTTCTAAGAAGAGCAGTATTCGTTATTACGATGTTGGACTTTTACTTGGAATGTTGATGAACAGTAAAAGTAAAAATGTAGTAACCGGAATTTTTGGCGATAAATGGAAGGAGTTTGCTCTTCCATCAAGTCAGATTCTGGCAAATACTGAACATTTAAACAGAATTGAGGGTAGTGTAGGTTACTCTACAAATGGGTTTAAAGTAGTTGAGTCTCTTATCAAAAAAGAAAAGGTAATGGACAAAATTATGTTATTTACAGACGCTCAAATGTGGGACAGTACAGGGTCAGGGAAGAAATTCCAGAGCCTGTGGAAAACCTATAAAGCTACTATTGCACCAAGTGCAAAGCTGTACTTGTTTGACCTTACAGGATATGGAAACGTTCCTCTTAAAATTGATGGAACTGATGTTTTTCTTATCGCAGGATGGTCAGACAAAATATTTGATGTATTGGTTGCGCTCGAAAACGGAGAGTCTTCACTTTCTGAAATTGATCGCATTAAAGTTTAAGTCCGGGACTTGTTCCCGGATTTTTATGGATGTTGTAGAAATGAGATACTTCGCGCTAACAGGGGAGGATTTAGCCTTTGAGCTATACCGGGTTCGACTCCCGGCATGCGTTGCCCCGTCATGCTCATTTCGAATGTTACTCCGTTTTATTGAACTAAAAGATTGAGTGTTGTAGATAAGCCTTACTTCGACTCAGGATCGTGTGGTCGCCGGTTCGAACCCGGCCTTTAAGCTTCGGTTTAAAGTAGCTCAGTTGGTAGAGCACATATAGTGGCTTCTCGACGGTTGCCTCAATCTTTTTTAAAATCTTTAAGGTGCTGTAGACTTGTCCTACTTCGATGGTTGAAAACTCAGCAATGAGTAAGTCCGGTTCGAATCCGGTTACTACAAGTCGATTGTAGCCCTTACCTTATTAACAATATTGAAGTGCTGTCGAACAGAGATACTTCACCATAACTGAATAACAACCTCTGTTCAAATGTTGCCTTCATTTTTTAAAGAAAGAATATGATTAAAGGACAAACACTTATTGAGCTCGGTTATCATCCGGGCAGATGGTTTAAAGAAGCCATCGAATATGCCAATACACATAATCTGGAAGGAGAGGTTCTGATTTCTTATCTGGATTCTGTAAGCCCACCCCCTCCAGTTAAACCGTTTGAGGTACCAATTGAATATTATAAAAATATCCGGGCCGAATCGGAAGTGGAAGAGTCTAACGTGAAAAGCGTTTTTGAGACTATGGATGTCCTGATGAAAACTCCAACATTGGTGGCGGGTGCTGTAATGCCTGATGCTTGCCCTACAGGAGAAAAGGGGCAAATACCTGTTGGTGGGGTTGCTGTTGCAAAAAATGCAATTCACCCTGCTATGCATTCTGCTGATGTATGCTGTTCCGTAATGATGACTTCCTTTGGGAAAGTTGAACCCAAAAAAGTATTGGATGTTGCTCATTCTGTGACACACTTTGGTGGAGGTGGAAGAACAGAATTATTTGATTTTCCGGTTGAACTGGAAGAAGAAATTCGTGGTAATTACTTCCTGAACTCTGACAGAAGTATTCATCTCGCTAAAACTCATTTGGGTACTCAAGGTGATGGAAACCATTTCCTTTTCGTTGGAATCTCCAGAAATACTGGGGAAACCGTTATGGTTACTCATCATGGAAGCCGTGGGTTTGGAGCTAATCTGTATCGAAAGGGAATGAATATCGCGGAACATTTCAGAAAGGAGCTTTCTCCTGAAACCATGAAGTCAAATGCATGGATTCCATTTGAGGATGACAAAGGAAAGTCCTACTGGGAAGCTTTACAAATCGTCAGAGAATGGACTAAACTTAATCATTCCGTAATCCATAAAGCCACTTCCGAAAAGTTAGACGCCGAAATAACAGATACCTTTTGGAACGAACATAACTTTGTATTTAAAGATGGAGACCTTTTCTATCACGCAAAAGGAGCTACTCCACTTGCTGATAAGTTTGTACCTGATTCAAAAAATGGTTTACGTCTTATACCGTTAAATATGAGTGAACCCGTATTGATTGTAAAAGGTGAAACTACAACTCGAAATCTCGGTTTTGCGCCTCATGGAGCAGGTAGAAATGTGAGTAGGACCCAGCATATTAATAGCAAAGCAGGAAAAGGAATCCAGGAAGTATTCATGGAAGAAACAGCAGGATTAGATATTCGCTTTTTCTCAAACCATATTGATATTTCCGAATTACCAAGCGCCTACAAAAATGCCCAAAACGTTCAGGATCAAATGAAAGAATTTGGTCTTGGAGAAGTAGTCGATCAAGTCCTTCCTTACGGCTGTATTATGGCTGGAGACTGGCAGATTGATGCGCCGTGGAGAAAAACGAAAAGAAGGAGACTGCGCTAGAAATCTCTATAAAGAGTGGGAACCCTGATCAATAAAATTTGGTCAGGTTTTTTTATTATCCAGCATGGAATTTAGAATATCCTTTAGCTGGCGTATTTTTATGTATATAGCAGCACCTTTACTTGGTGTCTTAGGAGTGTGGCCATTTTTCCTGATCAATAGTTCAATCGCTAAAAACGGATTTTGGGTTGCCCTAGTTATACTTCTACTTTCCACAGGATTTATTGCTGGATGCATCTATTCTTTTTTGAGAATTAATCGTGAAAAAATTGTTTTTAAAAACGGAAAGCTAGTTCATCACTTAGCTTTTTCAAGAAAAGAACTCAGCTTTGATCATATCAAAGGTTATCGAACAGATGGAAACTATATTCACATTATTCCCAAAGATGAAAAGAAGAAAGCCCTTAGAATAAGTTCATATATTGAAAACAGAGATTTTTTTCTAAGCCAACTTTACCAAAAATTTGAAAACCTTGACACAAATGAATCAAGAGATGAACTAAATGAATTTTTATCGAACAAAAGATATGGGGCTGATAAGGTTGAGAGAGAAAAAAGATTATTTTTAGCAAAAAAAACAACAAACGTATTTAACACTATTACATTTGTTCTTGCCGCCTGGCTTCTACTTTATCCACGTCCTTATATACTCATAGTCCTCTTAAATATTTTAATCCCCATAGTAGCGTTGTTCTTTTTCTATTCATTTAAAGGGTTAATAAAACTAGATAAATCTAAGGAAAGTATTTATCCAAACATAGCAAGCCCTTTGATTATTCCAGGAATGATACTTGCTTTGAGGTGTCTTTTTGATTTTTCAATCTTGAGTTTTAATAACTTCTGGGTTCCAGCTATTCTAAGCTCTACTGTATTTTTTGGACTTTTTTTTATCAGCTCTGAAGAGTTGAAAAAAACTAACAGTATCTCATTAATCAGAACTATTAGTTTATTCCTCTTCTTGTCTATGTATGTCTCAACTTCTTTATTGATGCTGAATCGACTCTTTGATTTTGAAAGGCCCTCAGCTTATCAAGCTTTAGTGATTAAAAAAAATAAACCCTCTGAAGGCAATGATTATAAACTAGTTTTAGCAGACGGCTGGGATCCCAGAATAAATTCAACAGAATCTCCTATTGTTTCTGAAGAGTTTTTTAATAGAACAAACGTAGGTGACTCTGTTTATGTGAATGTTCATGAAGGCGCATTTAAGATTCCTTGGTATTACATTGATGAGTACAGGCTTACCAGATCGTCAATAAAAAAATTGAATTTCGAATATTATATAGATACTACCTTATTTAAGTTAAATTAATGCCCCATCAAATCTGCTACAAAATAGTAGAGGTTTTTGAATTAGCAGATTCATAATTCAGCCTTAATATTGGTTCTTTATCTTAAGAACTATGAATTACTCACTTACTACTCCTGAACTTTCCATTCAGATTACAAAAACAGGAATTGAGCTTTGTTCAATTAAATCTACTAAAACCGGAAAAGAATATATCTGGCAAGCTGAACCTTCTATTTGGGGGAGCCATGCCCCTATACTTTTCCCTATAATAGGTGCGCTGAAAGATGGAAATTTCATCTATAAGGGTGTGAATTATGCTCTTCCAAAACATGGTTTTGTGCGGCATTCGGGAAAACCTAAATTGATAAAAAGATCTGAGAAATCCCTTCATTTTCAACTTGTTTGGGATAATGAAACCTACAAAATTTATCCTTTTAAGTTCGAACTGGACATAACTTATCAAGTCTCAAACAAAACTGTTAGTGTCATACACAAAGTCACCAACTTGGATGATAAACCGATTTATTATTCTTTAGGAGGGCACCCTGCATTTAATTGCCCGCTTAATACAGATGAAGAATATGAGGATTACTACCTAGAGTTTGAACAGCAGGAAACCGCTGATACATGGCTCATTAATAAAGAGGGGCTTCTTTCGGGAAAAACTAAACCTATCATTTTTAATTCTAACCATCTTCCTTTGCATAAACGTCTTTTTGATGAAGATGCTCTTATTTTCAAAGACCTTAAATCGAAGAGTGTTTCGCTTGTAAGCAAAAAATCCGGGTCAATTCTTACCGTGGCTTACGAGGGTTTCCCCTATCTTGGACTTTGGGCAAAACCTTCTGCTCCATTTATTTGTCTTGAACCATGGCTTGGTATTACGGACAGCTCTGATTCTGATCAAACATTTAGAACAAAAGAAGGAATTCAGGAATTGAACGTTGGTTCTACAGATACTAAATCTTATTCCATAATTATTGATTAACAATTCATTTTATTATTGGGCTTAAAAACAATCCAAGTCCAAGCATTAGTAGAATGTACAATGAAAAGGAAACTATTAATAATGTGTACCTTTGCTTATCTCCCAGCTTTGGGGATAATGTGGACTTGATCCACGGAATATGGAGTATCATATGTACTACTATTCCTGAGGTAAAAATGATTGCAACCCAAAAGTGAAATTCACTCCATTGATGACGGCTCAATCCTAACACCTTGGCTCCGTGGCTACCATGAGGTAACCTGAGGTGTAACAAAAATCCAGTTAGTAAAAGCACAGCCAGACAAACGAAGGAAATAAAATCAATAACCAGGTTTTGAGTGTGTTTTCGAGCAAGTGGCATAATTTTCTCCCTTTTTAGCAATATTACTTTACCATTCGGATATGAACACTTTGTGAAGAAAAAAAGAGGGTAACACATTTCCTTACAACTCAGTGAATTTTATTTTTGGGTTAAAATTCACTGAAAATAAAAAAGCCGAAGCTGCAATAGCTTCGGCTTTAGTTTTAACTGTTCTTAAGAACAGAAATTATCTATTAATACCCAGGGTTAGGCTGAGCATTTGGGTTAGCATCCTGCTCGTTGGCCGGAATAGGTAATACAAACCGATCGTTCGGATAAGCCACATTACATGCAGCTGCAACCGTTGAAGTACATGTATTACGTACCAGATTCTGTTGCCAACGCATCAGATCCCATAACCTGTGGCCTTCAAATGCCAGCTCAAGTCTTCTTTCCAGTCTGATGTCAGTCATTAATGCTGCTCCTGTTGAAGTAACAGCTGGTTGGCTTGGCAATGCTCTTTGGCGAATAGTAGTAATATCTGCTTGAGCTATACCCTCTTTACCTGTTTGCATAGCTGCTGCTTCTGCACGAATCAGGTACATCTCAGAAAGACGTAATACTACCGTATTATTCTCACCTGTTGTACTTGGATACTTACCTAGTCGATATGGAGCATAAACTCCACTTAGGCCACCGTCATTCAAAAGGAAACCTTCCCGTACGTCTCCAGCCGGAAGTAGGTTGAACCAGTCGTCAGAAGGCAGGTAATCACCATATCCTTCCACGATATACATTCTACCCAAAGCATCAGAACCGCGGTTATCGGTTTCAGTCATGGCTATCTCAAAGATAGATTCTGAACTGTAACCGGTTTCACTAGCCCAGGAAGCAATATATCCCGCACTGTCAACCAAAGCGAAAGGACCGTTTACGATCACATCATTAGCCATGCTTTCCGCATTTACCCAATCCCCTTGGTGTAGATATACACGAGCGAGCATAGCTTTTGCTGCCCAGGCTGAGAGTGTTGATGTATTTGAGTTTCTGGTACTGTTACCCATCAGGCTAACACCTTGAGTTAGGTCGCTGATAACCTGAGCATATACTTCTGCTACCGTATTACGTGCCGGCTCACTAAAAGTATCTGTTTCAAGTACGATAGGAACACCTAAATGACTTGCACCAGCAGTAAAGCCATAGTGCTGGCCATACAAACGAACCAAGTCAAAGTACATGATTCCTCTGAGTGCATGTGCTTCACCAAGTATTTGATCATACTCATCATCAAGAGAAGATGGTATGTCAGGTTTTGGTGCGTTTATGATTGCATTTGCAGCACCAATCCCGGAGTAAATGGTTGCCCACATTCCCTCGGTGATAAAGTGCTCTTCAAAGGCAGCATATTCGGCATATTCCTTTGCCCGGTTTGCCTGAGAGTTTTGCTTTACATCGTCAGACATTACATCTGGTACCAATATAAAGTACCGTCCATAATAGTTCGCTGATGAAAGCACATTATACACCCCGGTTATCGAAGATTGATAATCCTGAAATGTTAATAATGCTTGCTCATTAGAAACCGACTGTTGCGGGTTAACTTCCAGAAAGCTTTCTGAACAAGAGAGACCTGCAAACGTTGCTACAAGTAGTAGTACTGATATTTTTCTAAAATTCATTTTTCTACGCATTGTGTTAAAGTTAGAATTATAATCCAATGTCTATACCAAAGGTAATAGACTTGATTGCAGGGGTTACACTAGCGGCGATACCGTTAATGTTTTGCTCAGGATCGATATACAAATCATCTTTTGTAAAGGTGAATAAGTTAGTACCTCTTGCATATACACGAGCAGATTTAAGACCAAATCTTGAGATATCTTCAGTACCAAAGCTGTACGCAAGGGTAACGTTTCTTAAGCGTACATACGATCCGTCATGTAACCAGCGGGTTGTATTGGCTGTGCTACTACCGTTATTTCCTCCCCAACGATGACGTGGGAAGTCGGTATTTGGATTTTCCGGTGTCCATCGGTTTTCAAACGCCAATGTGGAGGTACTACGTGGGGTAAGGGCTCCATCTCCATGAATAAAGCGCTCTTCTGCCCAGTAAATATGATTACCCCAAGAATAGGTAAATTGAGCATCGAAAGAGACATTCTTATAGAATAACGAAGTATTGAATCCACCAAAATGATCCGGTGTAGCAGACTGACCTGTAAAGAATCGCTCCGCGTTATTGATATCATTTGTAGTTGCGGATCTGGTTTCATCGGTGTACCACAGTGGGTCTCCATTTGTTGGATCCACACCTGCCCAATCGTAGAGATAATAAGACTGGTAATCAAAACCTTCTTCTCTTCGCTTGGTACCATCATTATATGCCTCGGTAAGCTTGGTTACTTCATTTTTGATGAAGGTAGTGTTAAAGCCAACATTCCAGGTGAAATCTGCATTCCGGATTAGGTTCAGATCTACAGTAAGCTCAAGCCCTTTGTTTTGCAGCTCACCCGCATTCTGCGTTACATCATCAAAACCGGTAGTTCTTGATATTGGAACATCCAATAACAAGTCAGAAGATATCCGGGTAAAGTACTCGATGGTAGCATCTAACCTATCAAATGCGCCGATTTCAAGAGCGATATTGAAATTCTCCTGAGACTCCCAGGTTAAATCGGGATTAGCGATAGATACCGGGAAACCACCTGGCTGACCATCATAGTCTCTACCAAATCCATATAATCCTCTGGAGGCAAAGTTGTCAATACTTGCATTACCTGTGGTTCCAAACGAACCACGAAGCTTTAACAAGTTAATTTGATCCATATCCTGCATAAAGGACTCGTTATTGATTGCCCATCCTAAACCAATAGAGTAGAACGTACCCCATCGATTATTAGCACCGAATCGGGAAGACCCATCACGGCGAATACTGAACTGTGCAAGGTACTTACTGTCATAATCGTAAATAAAACGACCAAAATAAGAAGCAAAATTATATTGCGTTTGTGACGCAGTTGCTTCATATGCCTCAGCTGCACTAGCTAATGTTCTAAGTGTAAGATTCGGGAAGTTTTGACCATACCCATATACACTTTTTGTTTCAGATTCCTGAGCTTCAAAACCTAACAGACCTTCAACATTATGTACTGAGTTAAAGTTTTCGATATAGCTCAACGTTTGAGTTCCTGTCCAGGCTTGTCTGGTAATTTCACTTTCCTCCGCATAACCATTAGAGGTTCTACCATCACCATATCTGGGGTTTCTGTAAGTAGATTCGGTGATCTTAACAATATCAACATTCCAGTTAGACTTGAATAAAAGGTTATCGAGTATTCTAACCTGTCCGGAAATGGTATTATTTAATCGGAATTGCTCCGTATTTCTCAGGTCGTCACCACTTAACGAACCCACAGGGTTATTACCACCCATAGGGAAGTAATTCTGGTGCTGTGCATTAAATAAACCGGTCTCATCTCTGATCGGAATTAGTGGAGAAAGAAGAAACGCACTATATAAGGGGTTAGCCCATGCAGAACCGTCGGTAAATCCATTTTGTTCCGTTTGAGAAAGCATCAGCTTATTTGAAATATCAATACGGTTATCAACTTTAACATCAACATTTGCCCGGCTTGATAGACGGTTAAAATCAGAGCCGATTACATGGCTTTCCTGATCAAAGAAGTTTGTTGAAATATAGTACCGAGCTGACTCCGTTCCACCAGAAACGCTTAAGTCATACGACTGGTTAACACCGGTTCTGGTAAGTTCGTCTAACCATCTAGTATCCGTAGGCTGTCCGGTTGAGGGATCTATAAGCTGCTCAAATCTGGAATCAAGTCGTGCCTGAGCTTGCGCCGGAGTATCGCCCCTTGCGATATATCCATCTAAGAACAGAGTAGTATATTCTTCAGCATTAAGAGGCTCTAAGAGTACTTGATGCTACCGAATTAAAACCTAATTGCGATTTAATACTGATTCTTGGCGCTCCACTGCTACCACTTTTAGTAGTAATTAATACCACACCGTTGGCTCCACGGGAACCATAAATTGCGGTAGAAGCAGCATCTTTAAGAATAGTAATGCTCTGAACATCGTTAGGGTTAATGGTTGACATTACGTTGGTACTTCTGCCACCATTATCATTCAGGTTAGCAATACTCCCGGATGCCATAATAACACCATCAACCACATAAAGCGGCGAACTGGAAGCAGAAATAGAACCAATACCTCTAACACGGATTTGCGTGTTTCCACCGGGAGCACCATCGTTAGAAATAAGCTGTACACCAGCAATATTTCCCTGAATAGAGCTCTCGAATGAAGCGGTAGGAATTTGTTCAATTTTCCCTGACTGTACAGACGAAATAGAACCTACGAGCGATTCTCTGGACTGTACTCCATAACCAACAATTAAAAGTTCATCCAATTCCTGGGCATCTTCTTCCATAGAAACAGAAATTTCCCGCTCGTTGCCAACCGGAACTTCCAGTGTTTTATAGCCGATAGAGCTGAACACCAGAACATCGCCATCTTCTACATCTATACTAAAAGCACCATTACCATCAGTGGAGGTACCTTTGAATTCCCCTTTTATTTGAATGTTTACACCAGCAAGGGGCTCCCCGGTGTTTGCATCAGTAACCTCTCCAATAAGCAAATAAATTTCGTTGCTTTCAGGTGAGACAGATGCTTGAACGCTATTGATAAAGCTTGCCACCATTAACATAGTTAATGACAATATGCCAAGCTTCATAAATCGCTGTGAAAAGGATTGTAACTTTTTCATGAGCATTTCATTAGTTGTGATTTATAGTTTGTAACTAAATAAATAAGACGACCATTTATACTGTAGGAATGACCACATTGGCCTACTAATTGATACCTTAATAGGCATTTTCCAAATATGTAATAATTCCATTACAATAGAAATTAAAATTTTTCCTGTGGCAGCTTTACTTTTAAAAGTACCTTTCCCATACTGAATTCAATTCTTTCTCGCCTAACAATACACTTTCATCTTATAAATTCTATTATAGTTATGAAAATAATAATTCTCTTTTTTATCTCCCTTTTACTTCCCTGCTATGCATTTAGTCAGGATATGAATCAAAAAATTTTATCCGCAGACTCTTTGATCAACGCATATTTTGAGTCTAAAAATCTTCCTGGCATGGCAATCTCCATTTATTTAGGAGATGGAATGGTTTTCTCAAAAGGGTATGGTTTTGCAGATTTAAAAAAACAAATCCCTGTAAATCCTTCTACCACAAAGTTTCGAATTGGGAGTGTATCCAAAACACTTACGGCTGTTGGTATGGGGGTTCTAATGCAAGAGAATAAGCTTGATCCTGCTGAAGTAGTTCAAACCTATGTTCCTCACTTCCCCGAAAAAGAATATCCGATAACTGTTAAACAGGTGGCAGGCCATATAGCCGGGATTCGTCATTACATCGGATCGGAGTTTATGAGTAGAAAATTATATAAAACGGTAGATGAAGGACTAACTATTTTTCAGGATGACCCTCTGCTGTTTGAACCAGGAACCCAGTACAGCTACTCAAGCTATGGTTGGAACCTGATAAGTGCGGTTATGGAAGGTGCCTCGGGAGAAGAATTCCTTCCCTTCATGAAAGAAGAAGTGTTGGACCCACTTGGAATGAATAACACCGTTCCTGAGTGGAGTAATCAGGAAATCCCAAACCTGGTCAGTTTTTATGAACAAGATAACAGCGAAGCCGATTATGTTGATAACAGCTACAAATGGGCCGGGGGAGGATTTGTCGGCACAACCGAAGATTTAATCCGTTTCGGTATTGGTATGATGGACTATAATTTTCTGAATGAAGAAGTTCAGGGAGAACTGATGTTTCCACAGGAAACCAGTGATGGAGAATCCACTAATTACGGTATGGGCTGGAGAGTTTGGAATCGTGACGGGAATTACTGGGTTGGGCACTCCGGAGGATCTGTAGGCGGAAGCACGATGTTCCTTATGAATAAGCAGCACCGAATGATTATTGCCTATACCATTAATCGTTCCTCTGCTGGATTTGAAAATCTTCATTTCAGAATAGCCGATATCTTCCTGGATGATTGATGAATCTCCAAGAAGCCAAAGAAACCTACTCTGAAATTCGAGAGCTTTATTCAGCAATAGAAAAGCTTCAAATTGGCTTCCGGGTTCTGCCTGTTTCAAAGGAATTGGAAGAAGCCTCTTTCCGTAAAATTTTAATCCGTTTTGGTTCTACTGATTTTTCTATTCCTGTTGATGATGAATACAAAGATGCAGATCTGAATAACCCGGCATTACTTCTTCAATTAGTTATTTACGCAATTGAAGAATATGAAGACTGTGACGACTTCCTGGTTTGGAGTACAGCTTATGGACTGAACACTTCCAGCCCGATTCATTTGAACTGGTACAGAAAGTTGGGTGAGGTGGCTCCTAAAATCCGGGAAATTATAGGAACCGGGATTTCCGGGATTTCAGATTTTGATTGGCAGCTTAGTGCAGGTGCTGCCCAAGCATTGAGGGAGTTGAACAGATGATTTTTCCATATAATTGGCGGAGCTACGAACTGATTGATTTTGGAAATGGGCGAAAACTGGAGCGGTTCGGTGAAATAATTTTTGACCGCCCGGAACCCGCTGCTATCGGTAACCCACATGCCAGCAAAGACCTATGGAACAAAGCCGATTTATATTTTGATGAGTTCAGGAATCAACAAGGAAAGTGGACAAAGCAGATTTCGGATTTTACAATCCAGTACCCTTATGGCGAAAAAGAGATTTGTTATAAACTAAGTCAGGGTACATTTAAACATCTGGGCGTTTTCCCCGAACAGGCTGCTAACTGGGACTTTATTGCTGATCGCTGTGCCAGTTTGGTAGAGAAAGGAATCACTCCGAAAGTCCTGAACCTCTTTGCCTACACAGGCGGTGCCTCATTAGCAGCCAGCCTTTCTGGTGCTGAAGTAACTCATGTCGATTCGGTAAAAAGCGTAGTAACCTGGGCAAGAGAAAATGCAGAGCTCAATACGGTTGATAGTATTCGCTGGATTGTAGAAGATGCACGAAAGTTTGTGGAAAAATCCGTTCGTCGTGGAGACATCTATCATGGAATCATTATGGATCCTCCCATTTTTGGATTAGGTCCGAAAGGCAAAAACTGGAAGCTCAATCGTGATCTTCCCGGGTTGATTGAAAATGCAATGAAGATTCTTCATCCGGAGGATCGGTTTTTTATCCTGAATACCTATTCTCCTCAACTCCCTCTTGATCAATTAAAAAAAATGCTTTCAAAAAGCCCCGGATTTCCGAAACAATTTGAAAGCACAACATTGGGGTTAAAAAGCTCTACCGGGGAACAATTAGAACTTGGAAACTTGATCAGGTTTTGAACATTTCCTGATCAGTTATTCTTCTGCTTTTCAAGATATTCTTTTCGCTCTTTTAGTTCTTTTATCTCTACCTCTTTCATATTCATGGAATCAAGAATTACAAAGGTATTTTTTTGAGATAAGTCCTGATGCAAGGTTTCTATTCCTCTCTTAAGCTGAATGTTTGCATTAGCGTCGCCACTAAATTTGATGCCTAATTCTTTTGCTCCATCTAGTTCTTCTTCAATCACTATCTCAACATAACGAACGCCGTTTTCATCCGTAAATACATTACTTTTACCTTCAATTGAGCTGTTCTCGTGCAGAAATTCGTCAATTCTTTCGGCTATCTCTGAATCGGAAATATCCGGTCTTAATTTGATATCAAATTTATTCAGCGCAACTTCATATAAGGGGCGCTCAACCGTTTCCTCAATAGGAAGGATTTCAATGGACTGGAAGTCGAAAGCTGCCATCAGTTTTGATTTGTTTTCAACAGCCGCATCATAATTTGCTTCCGGTAATACCATGATCAATTCAGAGAGTTTAGACGCAGACTGAATGCCTGTTTTTTCCTGTTCAAAGATTACATCATGTACACTAAGCTGAGAAATTTTCAAGCCGGGTATTTCCGCCAGTTTGGATTTCAGGTTAACAGATTCAGTATCTGCTATCCCTTTTATCATATAACCGATTTCTTCTTCCTGCTCCAGGGGAACCGTACAGGCTACTAATACAAGTGCCGTAATAATAAGTGATGCTGCAACTTTATAGATGTTTTTCATGGGTTTGGTTTGTTTAGAGTTTTGATCTAACCACTCTCCCAGCCCATCAAATGAGGCACTATGATCGTGCTTCTTCAGGTTTTCAAAAGCGTTCGGTTGCTTCATGTCTTCACCCAAGAGATTTAATTTCATTGATAACTTTAACGGTTTCATGGTAGATGTCTTTGGTTTGAATCTTAGATGAGTGGAGTTTCCGTGGAGACGCAATATTTTGCGTCTGTACGACCTCCCCTCTATCTGTAAGCACCATGAATTCCTTCAGTTTTTTTCTTGCTCTGCTTAACCGCGATTTTACCGTAGATTCGCTGTTCTCGTTTTGCATTAAAGTGATTTCTTTTATTGAAAACCCTCCTATTTCAAACAGAAGCAAAGCCGCTCTCTCTTTCTTTTCGAGCTTAGACAGTGCTCCGATCAATATTTGATTTTCTTCAAAGTAATCGTCTTCAAATATGGTAAATGCGGCTTCACCCTTATCTGAGTTCAGCGACACAAACCTGCTCCAAAACGGCTTGCGAATGGCGTCGTAAAAACACCGGGTAACAATCTGAAAAAACCAGCTCCTGAATTTTGATTCATCCCGAAGGGAATGAATTCTTTCGTAAGCTTTTAGTAAAGCTTGCTGCAACACATCTTCTGCTTCGGCTTTGGTAGAACCGGAGCAAAGTGCTCTGCAATAATTTACCGCATCGTTATAATGCGGTTTCAGTAAGTCAGTAAATTCAGCGTTTGTCAAAAGAACAACTTTTGGAATTCATGTTTGCGCGCTAACAGCTATATGACCAATAAAGACTACTAAAAGTCGCAGCAGGTTCAAAAAAGATTTATCTTGGATTTCGAAATGAACTCATATACCTAATAGTCCTGCATTCATGTTTTTCAGAATTCTTCTGTTTGTCTCAATATTGATATTTCCGTTAACACTTAAAGCTCAAAATATATTTCAGGCTAGGGTAGTGGATCATGAAAACAATCAACCAATTCCGGGAGCAACCGTTTACATTGAAGCATTGAATAAAGGAGAGATTACTGATCAAAATGGAGAAATAGTTATTACCGGAATTCCTTCCGGAGAATACACAATCCAGATCCGTTTTCTTGGATACGAAACCATCACCATATCCAGAACTTTTCCTTTAGCTGATAATGACCAAAACCAAACGTTCGAGCTGCATCACAGTCATGAAGAACACGAAGAAATCATGGTTACATCAACACGTACGAGCAGAACCATTGAGGATATACCAACCCGGGTGGAGGTAATTGCAGGCGAAGAACTCAGCGAAAAAGGAAATATGAAACCGGGTGATATCCGGATGTTACTGAATGAAAGCACAGGAATTCAAACTCAACAGACTTCAGCAACGAGCTATAATTCGAGCATTCGCATTCAGGGTTTGGATGGAAAATATACCCAGTTACTTCGGGATGGCTTGCCGTTGTATTCGGGCTTTTCGGGTGGACTAAGCCTTATGCAAATTGCCCCATTAGATTTAAAACAGGTTGAAGTTATAAAAGGCTCTTCTTCTACCTTGTACGGTGGTGGAGCCATTGCAGGTTTGGTTAACCTGATCTCAAAAACCCCGGGGTATGAACCAGAATTTAGTTTTATGCTAAATACAACCTCTGCATTAGGACTTGATTTCAGTTCTTTTATTTCTGCCAGAAATGAACATCGTGGTGTAACCGTATTCGCTTCCTATAATAAAGGAACGGCTTATGACCCCGCTGACATCGGCTTAACTGCCATCCCTGAATTTGACCGCTTCACTTTTAATCCAAAACTATTCTTTTATCCCTCTGAACAAACGACCATTAATGCAGGCATCAATCTTATCGCGGAAGATCGATTAGGAGGAAACATCGATTTCATCAAGGACGAAGAAGTGACCGACCCTTACTTTGAAGAAAATAAAACGATGCGGATTTCGAGCCAGTTTCAGCTTGATCACCAGCTCAATGAACGAACCAGCCTTACTCTTAAAAACAGTTTTAACTATTACGATCGATCTGTTGAAATCCCGGACTACCTGTTTTCCGGTCAACAGTTTTCATCTTTTAGCGAAGCCGTTTTAGCGCACACTAACTCTTCTACTGAATGGATTACGGGGCTGAATCTTTGGACCGATTCTTTTGATCAGGAAGAAGGCAGTCAGGATTTGGGGTTCTCTGATCTTGTGCTGGGAGCTTTTACACAAAATATCTGGAATGTGCCGTCTGCCTGGACGTTGGAAACCGGTTTGCGTTTGGATTATCATAATGAATATGGTGCTTTCGCACTTCCCAGAATTTCTGTGATGTTTGAACCCTCTACCGAGTTAACGTTTCGGCTGGGAGGAGGAATGGGCTATAAAACCCCAACTGTTTTTACCGAAGATACAGAACGACTTCAATTCAGAAATATCAGACCTCTCGATCTTAGTAATAACCTGTCTGCCGAACGTTCTTTCGGAACAAACTTTGATATCAATTATCAAACGGCGATTTCTGGAGAGTTGTCCCTTTCAACAAACATACTTTTCTTCTACACTCAAATTCAGGATCCGCTGGTTCTTATTCCTATAGCTAACCAATTCGAATTCCAACAACCAAATGGTTTTGTGGATACCAAAGGTGTAGAGCTGAATATGAAGTGGAGTTATGATCACTTTAAGCTATTTATTGGATATACTTTTGCAGATGTACAAAGTCACTACAATGGCACAACATCTTCGTTTCCTTTAGTTGCAAAACATCGTTTAAATAACGTATTGATGTACGAAAAACACGGAGAGTTTTGGATCGGGCTCGAAGTATACTATTTCAGTCCTCAAAGGCTGGGAGATGGAAGCAAAGGAAAATCCTACTGGATCACCGGATTGATGACCGAAAAAGTACTTAATGAGACTTTTTCCATCTTCCTCAACTTTGAAAACTTCCTGGATACCCGACAAACCGGGTTTGATACCATTTATACCGGAAGTTTAAGCGACCCCAATTTCAGGGATATTTATGCCCCTGTTGATGGCTTTGTGATTAATGGTGGGTTTAAGGTGAAGCTTTAAGATTTATAGATAAGAGTAGTGATGAAAGGGGTTAAAAAATTCTATTTTGATATTTTATAGCTATGATAGAACCTGAACCTTGTTCGTTAGGTTTAAAAAGATTATTCCTAGATATTGAGTAGCATGAATATCAAAGCAATCATACTAACTCTAACCGGGTTTATATTCTTATTACCAAATTATTCCTATTCCCAGGAACTTACAGGTCAAGTTCTAGAATTAGGATCAAGAACTTCTATTCCCTTTGTGAACATTGGAATTGTTGGTGAAGATATTGGCACCGTATCAAATTTAGATGGAGAGTATCAGCTGAATATTTCCGAGGCATCAGGTTCAGATACACTTCGATTCTCATATATCGGATTTCAGCCTTATGATATTGATGTAAACTCCATCAGAAAGAATGGGCTTAGTAGTCCCATTCTACTAGAAGAAAAAGTGTTTGAGTTAAATGAAATCACCGTTGAGTCAAAAAAATTAGTTTCTAAAACTGTCGGGGTTCGTAAAAAGGATGGTCATCCGATTCCTCTATTCAGAAAAGCAAAAACTGAAGTTCCATTTCCCCAAAAAAATTACCGCCATGAAATAGGTACTTTATTCTCAGGAAACGGATTTGTGAACTTGGATAAAGTTCAAATCAACTTTTCTGAGGTTTCCATTGACACCCTTGATGTAAGAATAAATGTTTACTCCGTTCAGAATGGGGTCTTTGAAAATATTCTTAAAGAACCCGTGTATATGACAATTACTGATTTAAAAAAGAACCTTTCACCTATTGTAGATTTAACAGAATTAAACCTTTCCCTACAAGACGATTTCCTGATTACTATCGAGAATTATCAAAGAATTCCGAATAGCTCCGTTAGAATATTTGCCAATTTGAAATCAAAAGGCAGATCTTTTCCTACTTACTATAGAAGTAACTCACAAAGCACATGGACTAATCTCAAAGTGAATTCCAAAGATTTTGGGTTAAGCATTCAAGCTTACATTCGCAAATAACAGATAAGAACTGCTTGCTGCCAAACTAATCGGATTTAACCCTATGAAAGACCAAAAAATTACTTTTAAATACATTTCAGCTGGAATAGGTGCGGTTCTTTTTACATGGCTTATTCATGAATTTACCCATTGGCTAACAAGCGAATTATTAGGATTTGAAGCCGTTATGCGCTTAAATAGCGTTTATAGTGTTAAAGGGCAAAACCCAACCGAATTACACCGGGCAATCATTTCTATTTCTGGCCCAATTATTACCATACTTCAAGGTTTGATTGCCTTTCTAGTTCTAAAATCTCGAGACTGGAATAAATATCTTTATCCTTTACTATTCACCGCTTTTTATATGCGCTTACTAGCCGGCATTATGAACTTCATTAATGTAAACGATGAGGGAAGAGTCGGGGAATATTTGGGAATCGGAATAGTTAGCCTTCCTATTATTGTAAGCGGATTACTCTTCTATCTTGTATATAGAATTTCAAAACAACACTCTTTAAATTGGAAGTTTCAACTTGGAACTTATCTTATCGCAATGGTTGTAAGTTCAATTTTGATCCTTTCTGATCAGTTTTTTGGCATAAGAATATTGTAGGTTAAATTAACTTGCTAGTCGGCTCTTTAGAAGTATGGATTATGACAAAAGAACCTGAAAACCTATTTCTTCTTGATGCAGTTGGTGCATCCGTTTCCGCTTTTTTTCTGGGTGTAATCCTCCCCGGCTTTCAGCCTTTTTTTGGAATGCCTAATGAAGTGCTCTACATACTGGCTTCCCTTGCCTGTTTATTTGCGATTTATTCCTTTGCATGCTTTTTTCAGGAACCTGAAAACGCACCTTTCTTCCTGAGGATTATTGCCTTGATAAATCTGTTATACTGTGGCCTGACGTTGGTTCTGGTTTTCTATTTTTCCAATGTACTTACCTCTTTTGGAATCGCCTATTTCGTTGGTGAAATACTATTAATTCTGGCTCTGGTAGGATTCGAGCTCAAATCTGTTGGGATTGTAAAAAGAATGGATCAGGCGAACTAGTTTAAATAGTATATAGCTTAGTCTCTATTATACCCTTGCCAGCTTCAAGAGGAACTGAACACAAAAGCTGTTCTTCTTTTATAGAAAAATTAAATGGCGGCACTGTTAGAATAAGCCCGCTGTTCTTCTTAAGCCGGGTCCCTTGCCCGGATATAATATCAAGATTAGCTTCGAATTCTCCTTCCGGCACATGCTCTGTAAGGAGTACATATTTGTAGTTCTGTAACTTTTCCACCACCTGTTGAACTTCCTGATTTGAAAGATGCTGAAGCACTTGCTTCACTATTGCACAATCAGCGACAGGCAACGCATCTTTGGCAATATCCAGACATCGAAACTCAAGATTGCCTGCTTTAAATAATTTTTTATTTCTATCAAACAATTTGGGTACAATGTCTAAGGCAACATACTTTTTGGTATGTTCAACAAGCTTCATTCCTACGTTAAAATCACCACATCCTAAATCACACACTGTAAGTGGTTCTTCAAAACTTGATAGAAAAGCCTGCACCGAATTAACATACGGCTCTATAAGTTCAGGTGAATGTGAACCCTCACCCGAGTAGAAATCAAACTCATCTCCACCCCAGAGATGTTCGGTGTAAACTTGCTGCATCGCATCTTTCGTAGGCCAGGGCTTTGTAGGTTTCTTTTTGCTCATTGTTACTAAAGAGTTGTCATCCTGAGGGCTTATAACTTACGCAATGATTATAATGTTATCCCGAGGGATCTCAAGGTGACAAAAGTAGTTTTGCCCACCCATTTCTAAATTTTTGAAACAAATAAATTTTTGATTAGTATTAGTTTCAACTTTTTAGAATTGAATGCTTATGAAACTACTTACCCGAACTGAAGAATTTATTTTGCTCGCTGTATGGAAATTGCAGAATGACGCTTACAGCATACCTATTCAGGAAAAGCTGAATGAAATCACTGATAAAGACTGGTCGCTCGGTGGGATTTATATGCCTCTCGAAAGACTCGAAAAAAGAGGTTATCTGAAATCTTCCTTGTCAGATTCCACGCCAGAACGCGGTGGCCGACATAAACGAATCTACTCGCTCACCCCTTCCGGCAAAGAAGCTCTCAGGTACGCTTACGAAGTTCAGCAAACAATCTGGAGTGGGGTGCCCCAACTAATGTTTGGACTCAGCTAGATGAAACACCAACCACCAAAACTTGCCGAAATAATCCTGAGCAGACTTCAATACGATGATGTTTGGAAAACAACCCTCGGCGATTTCGAAGAATACTATTCTTACAAAGCAGAAAAGGATGGGGTCAGAGCTGCGAACCGGTGGTACTGGAAACAGGTCTTTAGATATGCGCCCTCAAAAATTATACACTCATTTTACTGGACCTTAGATATGTTTAGAAATTACCTCAAAGTTGCTATCCGAAACATCCATAAATATAAAGGCTACTCATTCATTAACATTTTAGGTTTGGCCATTGGGCTCTCTAGCTTTGTACTTATTGGAATGTTTGTGGTTCATGAAATGAGTTATGATCGACAACATAAAGATTCTGATCAAATTTACCGGTTAATCCGAAATGCTCCTGCTGAGTTTTATTTGGGGACCAGTTGGTACGCAGTTAACCCAACACCACTTACGCTGGCATTAAATGATGACTTCCCTGGAATAGAAGCGGCTACTGTACTGGATATCAGAGAAGCATTGCTTAGCACAAAAAATCAGCCCTTTTTTGAAGACGGTTTGTTTACCAATGAAACCTATTTTGATTTTTTTTCCTACAAATGGTTAGCGGGCAACCCTTCTACTTCTCTCGGGAACCCGAACTCTATAGTACTAACCCAATCACTTGTTAAAAAATATTTCGGCAACTCAAACCCTATGGGTGAAGCCATTCTCTTTACTTATGAAAATGAAGAGCCTTTCCTGCGAACTGTTACAGGAATTATAGAAGACGTTCCGTCGAACACCCATCTCCAGTTCGACTTTGTAGCTCCAATGCATTCTATGCCCGGTTATGAAAGAGAAAGCACTTTCTGGTTGAATAATAATACCTACTCCTATATAAAAATTGATGGCTCAATATCTCCTGAGGTACTGGAAGATAGAATTAAAGCCATGTCTGACCCTCAGCTTTTGACCTCCCGTTACTACTCTGCGAATCCAGAAAACTTGCCGTTCTTTGCACTACAACCATTGAAAGATGTTTATCTCAAATCAGCGGCTATAAATTTTAATCCAGGTAAAATTAGTAGTGCACGATATGTGTATATGCTTTCCGGGATTGCAATCATTATTCTAATTATAGCCTGCATCAACTACATGAATTTAGCCACTGCCCGATCAATGAACAGGGCTAAAGAAATTGGTGTCAGAAAAGTAAATGGAGCATTTCAATCTAACCTTATCATGCAGTTTGCTGCCGAAGCTTTGGTATTCTCTTTGGCCGGTTTATTCCTATCCTTGGTTATTGTGGTTACGATATTTCCAACTCTTTCAGCCTCTTTAGGTCAATCTATTTCCCTTCAGATTTTTAACAATCCATTATTTTGGGCGTTGTTTATTGGGATTGGTGTATTTGTTGGCTTGATATCAGGAAGCTACCCTGCTCTGTATATGTCGGGCTTATCACCAATTGGGGTTTTTAAAAAAACTATAAAAGGAGGCAGTACCAACCGAAGAATGAGAAATCTTTTGGTAATCTTTCAATTCGCAATTACTAATATCCTGATTCTTTCGTCCGTAGTGATTTTTCAGCAATTGAATTATATCCAATCAAAAGATGCTGGGTTTAACCGCGAGCAAATTGTAACTATCGAGATTGCTGACCCAGAAGTAATGCCTGGATTTGATGTGTTTAAGCAATCTCTCCTATCTAATCCAAGCATTCTTTCTATATCTTCAGGCTCGCATTTACCTACAAAAATTGAAAGCCAGACTAGTGGCATTAATTGGGCCGGAAAACCTGAAGATCTGGATCTAGACACCTTTACTGGAATTATTAATACAGACTATCTTGAGATGCTTGGATTAGATATGATTGCGGGTAGATCTTTTGATGAGCAAATTGACCCTGATACAGCCAATCATTTCATCATCAACGAGTCCTTAGCCAGAAGTATCGGTTGGACTCCAAAAGAAGCCGTAGGTAAAGATTTTATTCTTTGGCGCAGAGACGGCAGAATTGTTGGCGTAGTTCAGGATTTTAATTTTATGAGTTATCACTCAAATATTGCTCCTTTGATTTTGCGTTACGAACCCGTTGAAAGACATACTAAAGTAATGCTTAAAATATCTCCTGATAACATGCAGGAGACTTTAAGCTTTGTTGAGGATGAACTAGAGGCTATATCACCTGATTTTCCTTTTACCTACACATTTTTGGATGACGCCTTCGACAACCAGTATAGAACGGAATTGACGCTTGGCAAGATATTCAACTATTTCACTATAATTGCTCTTTTTATCGCTTGTATGGGACTTTTTGGGCTGGCTTCATTCATGATGGAGCAGCGCTCGAAAGAAATTGGCATTCGAAAGGTGCTAGGAGCTAATTTAGTTCAGATTATTACTTTATTGAATCAGGATTTTATCAAGCTGGTAGCAATAAGCCTTGCAGTATCTATTCCTATAGGTTGGTTTTTGGCAAATAACTGGCTCAATGATTTCGCTTACAGAATTGATTTAGGTCCAATGATCTTTTTTGCAACATCAGCTATTGCACTAGGACTGGCTCTACTTACTGTAAGTATTAAATCATTCAAGACTGCAGCTGCCAATCCAATTGAAAGTCTTAAGAATGAATAAAATGAAGTCCAGACCTCCCAAATTAGCAGAGAAAATTCTGAGCAGACTTCAATATGACGATGTCTGGAAAACAACCCTCGGAGATTTCGAGGAGCAGTATGCCTATCTATTGGAAAAGGAAGGTAAATCTAAAGCGAATCGTTGGTATTGGAGTCAAATACTCCGATATGCACCATCAAAAATTACACATAAACTTTACTGGAGCGCCGGAATGTTTAAGAATTACCTCAAAATTGCTTACCGAAGCATTCTCAAAAACAAGAGTTACTCATTCATCAATATTTCTGGGTTAGCCGTTGGGCTTGCCAGTTTTTTATTGATCGGAATATATATCTCACATGAGCTAAGCTATGATACTTTTCACAAAGACTCAGATCGTATCTACCGAATTATTCGTGAAGAGCCAGGAGAAAACTACATGGGTACAAGTTGGTTTGGGGTAAATCCTATGCCTCTTACCATTGCATTAGGTGATAATTTCGATGGAGTTGATATCGCAACTTCTTTTAGTGATAGTAAATCGCTCATAAAAGTAGAAAATAATTCGTTCTATGAACAAGGGATTAATACTGATCAGGATTTCTTCGAGATTTTTACCCTCCAATGGATTTCTGGAGATGCAGCTTCGGCTTTTAAGAATCCAGAATCTGTAATTATTACCCAATCATTGGCTGCCAAGTATTTCGGTTCCGCTAATCCTATGGGAAAGGATATTTTCTTCGATTCCGATGATGATGATCCAGTTTTTAGAACAGTAACAGGAGTAATTGCTGATATTCCCTCTAACTCTCAACTGGATTTAAGTTTTATTGTACCAAGCTATTCGCTAGATAATTATGAACGTGTAAGTACCTATTGGCATAACAACAATGAGTATTCGTATATAAAATTAAGTCTCGGTATAAATCCCGATGATATGATTCCTCGAATTGAAGGAGTAATGCACCCTCAATTATTATTGAGCGATTACTATAAAAATAATCCGGAAAATCTCCCCAATTTTAGGTTAACTCCCATTGCTGATGTTCACTTGAATTCATCCGATGTCAACTTTAATCCTGGAAAGATTGGAGATATTAAGTACATCTACATGCTTTCAGCGATTGCGTTGGTAATTTTGATTATTGCATGTGTGAATTATATGAATCTCGCTACAGCTCGATCTATGACTAGAGCCAAAGAAGTGGGCGTTCGAAAAGTGAATGGAGCATTCCGGTCGAATATTATGATGCAATTTACAGCAGAAGCCGTCATTTTTTCGATGATCGGAATTGTAATCGCTTTCGCTATTGTGTTTTTAATGCTTCCCGCTTTTTCGGGATTGGTAGATCGTACATTTGATCCCAATCTATTTATTACACCGACCTTTTGGACTTTGTTGATTGGAACAGGGTTGTTGGTAGGATTAATCGCCGGAAGTTATCCTGCTTTTTTTATGTCGGCATTGAAGCCGATTGGCATTTTCAAAAACCAGATGAAAGGAGGTTCTGGAAATCGTCGTTTACGAAATACGTTGGTTGTTGGTCAGTTTGCAATTACTAATATCCTCATTGTTGGCTCTATTGTGATTTTCCAACAGCTTAACTTTATCAAATCGAATGATTCTGGCTATGATCGAGAGCAGATTCTCACAGTAAAAATACAAGATCCAAAATTACTGAGCAGCTACGACGCACTTTCTCAGCGATTATCCTCTAACTCAAATATTCTTTCCGTTTCCTCTGGCGTATATCTACCAAATAATATTAGAAGCCAAACAAGCGGAATAAGCTGGGACGGTAAAGGCGAAGATGAAGTCCTTCGAACATATACCATCGGAGTTAATGTAAACTACCTTGAGCTGCTTGGAATTGAGATAGTTGCAGGAAATACATTTACGGATAATGCTTCAGATAGCACGTTCAAAATGATTATGAATGAAACGATGGTCAAAAAACTTGGCTGGACGAATGAAGGGGCAATTGGAAAAGATTTTACAATGTGGAGGCAAGAAGGAAAAGTTGTTGGCGTTGTGAAAGATTTCAACTTCCTCTCTTATCGATCTACCATCGACCCTTTAGTTCTAGGGCTTGGACCTGCTACCAGACATGGCTATATATTGCTAAAAGTAAATCCATCAAACCTTCAAGAAACTATTGCCTTTGTTGAAGAAGAAGTTACTGCTCTTAATCCAGATTATCCGTTTGAATATGCTTTCTTAGATGACGTATTCAATAGTATGTATCAAAATGAAATCACTCTGGGTAAAATATTCAACTACTTTACACTTCTGGGGTTGATTATCGCTTGCCTCGGTTTATTTGGGCTGGCCTCATTTATGATGGAACAGCGAACTAAAGAAATTGGAATCCGAAAAATTTTGGGAGCAAACCTGTTTCAGATTCTTGAATTGCTCAACAGAGACTTCATCCGATTGGTTGGTCTAAGCTTATTGATCTCTATTCCAATTGGCTGGTATGTAACCAGTAACTGGCTTAAAGACTTTGCCTTCCGAATAGATTTAGGAGCAGGAGTCTTCATCCTTTCGGCTGTAATTGTATTGAGCATAGCTCTGATCACAGTAAGTGTTAAATCCATTCAAACCGCCAAATCCAATCCTGTCGAAAGCCTGAAAGGAGAATAGATGTCCGATCGCCCTCCCAAATTAGCCGAAAAAATCCTGAGCCGGCTTCAGTACGATGATGTCTGGAAAACCACGCTCGGAGACTTTGAGGAATACTATTCCTACAAAGCTGAAAAAGATGGAATCAGAGCTGCAAATAGATGGTACTGGCAACAGGTAGTTAGATATGCCCCTTCAAAAATCATTCACAAAATCTACTGGTCTGTAAGTATGTTTAAAAACTATTTGAAAATTGCCTTTCGTAATCTCAAGAATCAAAAGAGCTATTCGTTTATAAATATTTTTGGGCTTACTGTTGGCTTAACAAGCTTTATTCTGATCGGGCTTTTTGTACAATACGAACTAAGCTACGATGACTTCCACATAAACAGTGATCGAACCTATCGTATTAATGCTTTTCAACCCGCCAATGAATATCTCGGATCAAACTGGTTTGCGTTAAGTCCAACCGCAATGGCGGCAACATTAAAAGAAGATTTTGCCGAAGTAGAATATGCAGCCTACTTCTCTGGAACCTCGACTCTATTAACTACAGATGAAGATAGTTTCAATGAGTGGGGTGTTGCGGCAGATGGCGACTTTTTTGACATCTTTAGCTACACTTGGTTTGCAGGAAATCCAAAAACGGCCTTAAATAATCCAAATTCAATTATCCTTACTGCAAGCCTGGCCGATAAGCTATTTGGTGTTGAAAATCCTATTGGTAAAAGCGTTCAACAAACGTACGCTAACGGAAAGGAAGTGGTAAAAATGGTAACTGGTGTCATCGCCGATCCACCAAAGAATTCTCACTTTTCTTTTCAATATGTAGTAAACGATCAAACCACGCCTTACTACAAATACAATCTGGATGAATGGAGTAATACCAATGTATATACTTTTATTACGCTAAAGGATGGTATTTCGAAAGAAGAGTTTGAGGCTAAACTACCCGGCTTTGCAGATACCTATATAGCCGCCTCCGATCATTATCAGGAAAACCCTGATGGCCTTCCTACTCATTCAATGCAGGATCTTGGTGATATTCATCTGAATTCCAGCCATATCAATTTTAATCCCTCTACACCAGGGAATATCCGATCTGTATATATGTTCTCTGTAATAGCACTTATCATATTGTTAATTGCTTGTGTGAACTATATGAACCTTTCCACCGCCCGATCTCTTACTCGTGCAAAAGAAGTAGGTGTTCGGAAAGTAATTGGCGCTAATCGTTCTAATTTGATCATGCAGTTTACCTCAGAAGCTGTAGTCGTTTCTTTCATAAGCATCTTTTTAGCGCTTTTATTTATAATCGGGTTTTTACCTGTTTTCAGCGATTTAATGGGACGAGAGTTGAGTTTACAGGTATTTCTTAATGGTAAGTTTCTGGCTCTTGCCCTGTGCACAAGTGTTTTTGCAGGTATTGCATCAGGAAGTTACCCTGCATTTTATATGTCTAAACTGAAACCTGCACTAATCTTTAAAAGCCAGGTTAAAGGAGGAAAAGGAAATCTTTTTTTGAGAAATATACTGGTGATTGGTCAGTTTACGATTACCATTGTATTGATCATCGGATCTTTGGTAGTGTATAAACAATTAGATTATGTGCGCACTACCGATACGGGCTTAAACAGGGAACAGATCATTTCGGTTTCGAACAGAGACTCTGAGCTATGGAACCAATATGAAACTGTTAAATCAAGCTTGCTTAGTAATCCTTCTATTCTGGAAGTAAGTGCCTCTCAAATGAACCCCGTTTATATGAGTAGCCGAACTACAGGAACGGAGTGGGAAGGAAAGCAGGAAGAGGAAGAGTTGGCGATTTATGTTTCTCCGGTAACGTTCGGGTTTGTTGAACTTTTTGATTTACAGGTGATTGCCGGACGGGATTTTTCGGAAGAACAATACAATGAAAATGAAGCAGATTACCTGGTTAATGAAACTACCCTCCGTGAGCTTGGATGGACTAAGGAAGAAGCATTAGGTAAGAGCTTTTATGTGTGGGGAAACGAGGGTAAAATAGTAGGAATAGTGAAGGATTTTAACTTTCAGTCATTATATCAGGAAATCACACCGTTGGCAATAATGCTTGCTCCGGAATATGATCATAGATATGCCCTTATAAAGGTGTCGGATAAAAATCTTCCGGAAACTATCGCGTTTCTTGAAACTACATTTACCGGATTTTCCCCTGAATATCCTTTTTCATACGTTTTCCTGGATGACTCCTATGAAAGAATGTATCAATCTGACCTTAGGTTAGGAACCCTCTTCAACTACTTTACTTTGCTTGCCTTGGTAATCGCTTCTCTCGGGTTATTTGGTCTTGCCACCTTTGTAACAGAACAACGAACCAAAGAAATTGGCATTCGAAAAGTACTTGGTGCAAATCTTCTGCATATCATATCCCTTTTAAATAAAGACTTCCTGAAACTTGTAGTTTTAAGTTTTGTTATTGCCGCACCCATTGGCTGGTTCGTTGCTCAAACCTGGCTTAAGGATTTCGCTTTCAGAATTGAACTCAGCCCCGTAATCTTCATTATTGCCGGATTCTTAACAATAGCTGTGGCATTGGCAACGGTTAGTTATAAATCAGTGAAAACAGGCCTGGCTAATCCTGTTGATAGTCTAAAAAGTGAGTGATAAGACTGCTCTGAACTATGAAATGAAAGAAATGTAAACAGCTATGTAAGCATTTACATAAGATTCTGTCCTTTCTGTTCAGTATTATCTGAGCTTTAACAGAGTATTTACCAAGATTTTTATGAAAAAAATATTCCCGGTTCTATTCATCGCGCTTTTCTTTTATTCTGTTTCTTCGGCTCAAGTCGAAAAAATAGATCCTCCATTTTGGTGGGTAAACATGCCTGTTCAGGAACTTCAGCTTCAGCTTTATGGAGAAGACCTTGGGCTTTATCGGGCTGCCACAGATTATCCTGGTGTGAGCATCACAAGTCAGTATGCCGTTGATTCTCCTAATTATCTTTTCCTTTATTTCAATGTTTCGGAAGACGCCAATCCGGGAACGATGGATATCAAGCTCACCCATCATAAGAAAACCATTAATTTCAAATACAAACTAAAAGAACGTGAGCCTCTTGAAGGAAGAAATCAGGGCTTCGATTCATCTGATCTTATTTATCTGATGATGCCCGACCGTTTTGCGAATGGAAATCCTGATAACGATACAATTGAAGGAATGCTCGAATCAGCAGATCGCTCTAATCCTGAACGACGACAAGGCGGAGACCTTGCAGGAGTTTCGAAACATTTGGACTACATCAAAGACTTGGGTATGACCGCCATCTGGTTTACCCCGACTTTTGAAAATGATATGACCCCAGAATATGGTGGTTATCATGGATACGCCGCAACTGATCTGTATAAAGTTGACCGTCGGTTTGGCACCAATGAAGAGTACAAAGCACTCGTAACCAAAGTGCATTCGATGGATATGAAAGTGATCATGGATATGATTCACAACCACATTGGAGATCAGCATTGGTGGATGAAAGATTTACCGACCAAAGATTGGGTTCACAGCTTGGATGAATACGGACAAACTAATTATCGTGGTCCCGTTTCCTCAGATCCTTATGCTTCTGATTATGATACCAGCAAACTTCTGAACGGCTGGTTTGTGAAAGAAATGCCGGATCTGAATCAGAAAAATGAATTACTTGCCGATTACCTGATCCAGAATACCATCTGGTGGATTGAATATTCCGGAATAGATGGAATCAGGATGGATACATACGTATTTCCGGATAAGGAATACATGGCACGGTGGGCGAAGGAAGTATTACAAGCTTACCCAAACTTCAATATAGTTGGGGAAGCCTGGTTGAACTTTCCCGGGCCTGAATCTTTCTGGCAATACGACCCTGCCGGTATTGATGATGGATACAACTCCCATTTACCAAGTGTGACAGACTTCCCTCTTGCGCAAGCTGTGGATGCTGCACTAAACGAAGGCTTTGGATGGGATAACGGGCTTGCCAGAATCTGGAATATTCTTAGTAACGACTTCCTCTATACCGATGCCATGAAGAATGTGATCTTCCTGGACAATCACGATATGGATCGCATTTATGAGCGGGTTAGAAAAGACGAGGACCACTTCAAAATGGCCTACACCTTCCTGTTAACCACTCGTGGAATTCCGCAGGTTTATTATGGGACTGAGTTAATGATGGAACATGAGTACCGTGGAGGAGACGACGAATATCGCCGCCCAAATATGCCCGGTGGCTGGGAAGGCGATGAGCGCTCTGTATTTACCAGAGAAGGCCGAACCGATAAAGAAAATGAGATCTACGATTTTGTAAGTCATTTAGGGAAATGGCGCCAAACTTCTGATGCGGTAAAATATGGCCGCTTGCTACACTTTGTTCCTCAGGATGGAGTTTATATTTACTTCAGAATTCATGAAAACCAGAGCGTGATGGTAATCATGAACCAGAACGAAGAGTCTAAAACGGTTCCGAGAAGAGTATTATCTGAAGTGCTGGATAAATTTGAAACCGGAAGAAACATTTTCACCAACTCTAGCATCGATCTTTCTCAGGATATTAGCGTGGATGGAAAATCAGCCTGGGTTTGGGAGTTGGAGTGAGGTTTGTAAGAAACTTTCTAAATCGGCTCTCAAGATCCTGAAACAAGTTCAGGATGACGAGTTTTAAATTTATGTTTTGTTGCCTATGTCAAAATAATAATAGGTCATGCTGAATTTATTTCAGCATCTTATGGCGGGGCTTTGATTATCGTTTCTTAACACATATTAAATAGAATGCTCCACAACCACCCTTCCTCTTTGGCCGCCATCAAGAATGAGATTTATTTCTTTTGGTAATTCTTCCAGTGAAACAGTTTTATAAAAATCATTCGGCAGCCCGCTGGTTCCAATCTCTGCCATCAATTTCCAGTTTTTGTTTCTTTGCTCCCATTCACAAAAGGCAGAATCAATTCCAAGTAGGGAAACGCCACGAAGGATGAATGGCAGTACGTTGGTATTCAGCTCCATCCCTAATACATTGCCACAACAAGCGGCCGCTCCCTTGCTCTGAGTTTGACGAAGTACAGAATCCAACAACTCTCCCCCAACCGTTTCAATAGCGCCGGCCCACTTTCTGGAGAGTAATGGTGACTCTGGAACATTCAGTAATTCATCGGATGAAATAATCTCTGTAGCTCCAAGCCTTTTTAAAAATTCCGTGTCCATTTTTCGTGAAGCAGCTACAACGTTATAACCCAGCTCAGACAGGAAATACACAGCCAGAGAACCAACACCTCCCGTGGCGCCGGAAACCAATACCGGACCTGACTGTGGCAATATCAACTCCCGTTTCAACCGTTCGATTCCATACATAGCAGTAAAACCCGCTGTGCCGAAAATCATAGCTTCTTTTAAGCTCATACTATCAGGAAGTTTAACTGCCCATTCTTTAGGCACGCGGATTAATTCTCCAAATCCGCCAAATGTATTTGTACCCAAATCATGCCCGGTTACAATCACCTTTTGCCCACTTTTGTAAGTACCGGAAGCATCCTCCAGAACAGTCCCCGAGGCATCTATTCCAGGAATATGGGGATAACTTCGGGTTACGTTATTTCTTCCCGTTGCAGAAAGTGCATCTTTATAATTGAGCGATGAGTACTCAACGTTGATAGTGACCTCTCCCTCGGGCAAAACAGATGATGATAGTTCTTTTACTTCTGTAAAAATCTTTCCTTGCTTTTCCTCTGCCAGTAAAGCTTTAAAAGTATTCGGAATACTCATCGGAATATGGTTTTCAACCATTTCATTTTACCGTCATAGGGAGCGTAACGGATAGGGATATCCACCAAAAAGTTCTTTTTCATAATACTTTTTTGATGCGAAAAGGAATCGAAACTTGCTTTCCCGTGATAAGAACCAAATCCGCTTGTTCCCACTCCACCAAAACTTAAATGATGATTCCCTAAATGAGCTATCGTATCGTTTATGGCTCCCCCACCAAAAGAAACGTTTTCCAGGATATATTTTTCTGCTTCTTCATTGGTAGTAAACAGATACAACGCAAGCGGCCGTGGGGCTTTCCGTATCTGAGAAACAGCGTCCCTTAGATCATTGTAGGTTAACACGGGGAGGATAGGACCAAAAATTTCGTCTTTCATTATCGGGTCGTTCCAGGTTATTTCATCCAAAATGGTGGGAGCTACATAATTGGTTGCCACGTTTGTTTGTCCACCAAAAACCAGTTTCCCATTATTCAAAAAAGAGGAAATCCGGTCGAAATGATTTTCATTAATAATTCGAGGGTAATCTTCTGATTGCTCCGGGTCATCTCCATATAAAGAAGTTACTGCCTTTTTTAACTCTTCAAGAAATGCTGTTTTAATGGATGGATGAACAAGAAGATAGTCTGGAGCCACACAGGTTTGCCCGGCATTTACAAACTTGCCCCATGCAATCCGCTTTGCTGAAACCTCAAGATCAGCGGTTTCATCTACAATACAAGGTGTTTTACCTCCCAATTCCAAGGTAACGGGAATCAATCGTGCTGCTGCGCTTTGCATAATTATTTTGCCTACCTGTGTACTTCCTGTAAAAAAGATATAATCGAAATCCAGGTTCAGTAAAGCTTCACTAGTCTCTACCCCACCCTCACAAACGGTAACGATGTCTGAAGGAAAATAAAGTGCTATCAAATCTGATATAGTAACGGATGTATACGGAGTAAGCTCAGATGGTTTTATAATCGCGGTATTACCCGCTGCCAGCGCACCTACTAAGGGGAGGAGACTAAGCTGAACCGGGTAATTCCACGGAGCTATAATCAGAACACTGCCATACGGTTCTTTTAGGATAAAATTTTCTGATGGAAAATTAACGATTGTGGTTGGTACTTTTTCAGGACTTACCCAATCATCAAGATTTTTAAGCGCATAATTGATTTCGCCTATAACCAGACCGATTTCTGTGCCAAAAGTCTCAAAGGGTGACTTTTTGAAATCCATGTGCACTGCATCCATCAGTGCCGCCTCATTTTCTTTTAGAAGGGTTTTTAGCTTTTTAAGTTGTTCTTTTCTGAAGCTGAGAGGTTTGGTTGTGCCGCTCAAAAAATTTTCTTTTTGCTGTTTCAGCAGTTCTGCGTACTCATTCATTTGTGCGCCCTTTAAACGTTTCCATCGATTCGTACACCTTAAATAAATTCCCCGCTACAAAATCATACACTCCGGATGGCAAAATCCCTCGGAAAAATAAGGTGGTTTTTACCATAAAAGGTGCTTTCAAGTGAATTTTTTCTTTTTCTACATACCGAATAATTCTTGAAGTAATTACATCAGCATCAAGAAAAGGCATTAGCCTTGGGGCTTTAACGCCTGCGAACATTCCGGTATCTATATAGCTTGGCATCACATTCAAGAACTTTATACCGGGGTGAGTTTTCCGAACCTCAAGCCGAAGCGATTCTGCCCAACCAACCGCCGCCCACTTGCTTGCTGCATAAACCGTCATTCCTGGATTGGGGGTTAATCCGGCCGCTGAAGTTATGTTGATGATGTTCCCGGAATTGGCCTCCATCATTGCCGGAAGAAAAGCATGTGCCACATACATCAATCCTTTTGTGTTGATATCCATCGTTTTATTAATGTCTTCAACCGAATGTTCGTGGAAAGCTTTTCCCACAATAATTCCGGCATTGTTAAACAGGATATCAATCTTACCTACTTCTTTAAGCACTTCCTTAGCTGCTTTTTGTACCTGTTCAGCATTCGAAACATCCACTACATTTGTAGATATCGAAAAATCTTTTCCGGATAACGAACTCGCCGCTGTGATCAGAGCATCTTCGTTTATATCCCACATCACCAGATGCCTGGCTCCTTTTAGCAAAGCTTTTTTTCCCATGAGAAAGCCAATTCCACTTGCCGCGCCAGTTACTAATACCGTTTTATTTTCGAAGGAAGTCATTCTATTTCGCCTTTTTTTCTCCAGCATTAACAGAGGTAAAATGAACTCAAAAGAGTTTGAGTTCGAAGGTGATACTCCTATTTTCCACCAACCAAATAATACATCATTCCATGAAAAAACTAATCTTTTTTATTCCTCTCATTATCCTTTCGGCCTGTAATTCTGGTAATAAGGTTGAAGATGCTGCAAATTCGATTACCAAAGAAAGTCTTCTCTCTCATATTGAGATACTTTCTTCTGATGATTTTATGGGAAGAGCGACCGGAACCGAAGGGGAGCAGAAATCGGTGGACTACCTGGTTTCTGAACTAAAAAAAATAGGCGCCACTTCGGGAGTAGAAGATGGAAGTTTTGTACAACCATTTCCGTTGGTTGGTCAGAAAACATCAAACCACACCATGAGAATAAATAGAAGTGGAAGAAGTTCTTTGAATCCCGATTTTTTTGAAGACTTCGTTGCCTGGCCATCAGATGAAGCTACTGAAGTAAACATTCGGAACGCAGAACTAGTGTATGTTGGATATGGCATCCAGGCACCGGAGGAAAACTGGGATGATTTTAAAGATGTCGATGTATCAGGAAAAATCATTGTGATCAAAAACAACGATCCTGAATACGACGAAAATATGTTTGGCGGAAAAGCACGTCTTTTTTATGGCCGTTACACCTATAAATATGAAAAAGCAAAAGAGATGGGTGCCTTAGGTGCGATTATCATTCATACAACTGAAACGGCTGGTTATGGATGGAATGTAGTTTCCAACGGATGGAGTCGGGAGCGTTTTAATGTAAAAAGTAGCGGGGGAAATACTTCACAAACTAAGGTAAATGCCTGGATGACCTACGATGCCAGCAATGCTATGTTCAGCATGGCGGGACTGGATGTTGATGAATTATTGAGTGCTGCTGACAGTCCGGATTTTGAACCTGTACCACTTTCAGGGGTTCGTATGAATATTAGTTTAGATGCAGAATATCGTGATATCAACGCAAAAAACGTGCTCGGTGTAATTGAAGGCTCGGATGCCCAACTAAAAGATGAATACCTGGTATTAACTGCTCATTTTGACCATCTGGGCATAACCGCAGCTGTAGATGGAGATTCTTTAAATAATGGAGCCGAGGATAATGCTGCAGGAGTAAGCGCCCTCCTTGAATTGATGAAAGCCTACAAAGCCATCCAACCGGAATTAAAAAGAAGCGTTCTTGGGTTGATTGTAAGCGCCGAAGAAGTTGGGTTGCTTGGCTCGCAATACTGGGCAGAAAACCCTACTGTTTCTCCAGGAAAAGTAACAGCTAACATCAATTTAGATGGAATGAATGTTTATGGTGAAACCAACGATGTGGTGATTATCGGCTATGGCCGAAATTCGGTTGCGGATCTGGTAGTTGAAGAAGCTTCAAAACAAGGAAGAACTGTAAAACCGGATCCTCGCCCTGAACAAGGTATTTTCTATCGATCGGATCATTTTAATATGGCAAAGGTGGGAATTCCTGCTATTTTCCCAAATCCCGGAGATGAGTTTGTGAATAAAGAAGAAGGCTATGCGGAAAAAGTTGATAGTGTGTCTGCGGCAAACTATCATTCTGTTAATGATGAAATCAATGAATACTGGGATTTGGCGGGAGCGGCAAAAGACAGCCGTTTATTTTTCAAAGTTGGTTTGCGTGCACTTAATGCACCCGAACTTCAGCGCTGGAATAGCGGCGATGAATTTGAAGCCACCAGGTTGAAAATGATTGAAGCTTCAGATAATTAAAAACGATGAGCTCTAGAAAGGCATATTGGGTTTGGGATATTCCAGCTGAAACCGTTGAGGGTGGTGCTTTTCTATATAGCTTATTTGATATCAGGCAAAATAATTGTCCTATCCCCTGGAAAATAATCCGCGATAAGCTTTCTGAGAAAGACCGGGACATTATTCGTGAAAGCATAATCGGGCATCTAAAAGCCCGGGGTAGTGAACCCTTCAGTTGTGAAACTTCTCATATAGATAAAAATACCGGTGAACCATTTAACGTACTTTGGTTTGGTGAAGTAATTCAATGGTCAAAGGATGGTAAGCCCGCGAAAATGAGCGGACTTGCCAAAAAAAAAGTGCGGCTTACCGCAAAAGAGCAACTTTCTAAACTGGATAGCTTACTCTTTACTCGCTTGATGGAACACCTGAACGAAAGTATCTTTTTTAAAGATCTGGATAGCAGGTTTGTGCTCATCAATTCCGAATGCGCGTCTAAGTTCGGACTCGAAGATCCTAAGGAAGCAGTTGGTAAAACCGATGCGGATTTCTTTGGAGAAGAACATGCAAGACAAGCATTCGAAGACGAACAGAAAATACTTGCTACTGAAGAACCTATTATTCAAAAGATTGAGAAAGAAGATTTTCCTGATTCTGACAAAGTTCTTTGGGCTTCCACCACAAAAATGCCTCTATATGATGACAACCGGGAGCTCATCGGTACGTTTGGTATTACAAGAGATGTAACCGATCAAAAGAATCTTGAAATTGAGCTGGAATACAGTAACCAGTTGTTTTCGAAACTTTCGGAGCTGGCTCCGGGGTTTTTATTTCTTCATAAAGTAGAAAAAGACAATACTATTCGTTTTCCATTTGCAAGTGAAGGCATTAAAGGGCTATTTGGATTGGAGCCATCGGATATTAAACATAGTATAAAGCCGCTACTTAAACGGGTACACAGAGAAGATGTAAAACGGGTTCTTACTTCTATTATGGAATCCGTTACGTTTGTAGAAGACTGGAATTGTGAATACCGTATTCATCATCCTGAAAAAGGTCTCCGTTGGGTGCGGGGTCTTGCAAAGCCTGTATTTCAGGAAGATGGCTCTGTGCTTTCACCGGGCTATCTCACCGATATAACTGAAATGAAAGAAGCTTCTGAACGAAGTGATAAACTCCGGCTTCAGTTTCAAAGCATTCTAAACGCAATTCCAAATTTGGTTTTCATAAAAGATCGTTCCGGGAGATATGTCGTTGTAAATGATGCAGCCTGTGATTTTTTTGAATTGAAGCGGGAAGAATTTCTAGGTAAAACAGACAACGAGCTAGGAGTACCCAAGCATCTTGTTAAACTATTTCGAAGTGCCGATTTCAAAGTAATTGAAACCGGAGAAGCTTTTTTTATTCCCGAAATAAAAACAGTTAAAGCAAATGGAGACGAATTCTGGCATCAGACCATTAAACTTCCTTATAAACAGATTGACGATACCGATAATGCAGTTCTTACTATTGTAACTGATATTACTGAGCGCAAACAACGCGAAAGTGATCTTGACAATTCTCTAGACATTATTGGACAGCAAAATCAGCGCTTAACTAATTTTGCTCATATTGTATCTCATAACCTGAGGAACCATGCTGGGAACATCTCTATGTTGCTCAATTTATATGACCCGGAAGAATCGGAGGAAGAACGAACCGAGATTTTGGGATACCTACATACCGCTGCTGAAAACCTCAACGAGTCTATCGCTGATCTGAACGAAATTGTAGATCAACAGCAGATGACAATAGACCAGTTTAAGGAAGTAAATCTCAAAGAATATCTCGGGAAAATTAAGGAAATCCTGGTTAGCGATATCCTTTCTAATAACGTGAAGTTTCATGAAGATATCCCAGATGATCTGGTTTTTGGATATAACCCGGCCTACCTCGAAAGTATTTTATTAAATCTGATTTCCAATGCCATCAAGTATCGGAAAGCTGAAGTTGCTCCCAAAATCGATATTAAAGCCTATGAGAACGAGGGGCATTTCTTTCTTGAAGTAACCGATAATGGATTAGGAATAGATATGGAGCGCCACGGCCAAAAACTATTTGGCATGTACAAAACCTTTCATGGGAACGAAAACGCAAAAGGGATTGGCCTTTTCATTACAAAAAATCAAATTGAATCAATGGGTGGAGCTATTCGGGTAGAAAGTGAACCCGGTCTGGGAACTACATTTAAAATAAAACTGAAATGAGTACAAAAAGAAGCATCTGCATTATCGATGACGATAAGGTCTATACCTTTGGTATTAAAAAAATCATTAAGAATCATCTTCCTGGTGATACCGTAACCACTTATAATAATGGCAAAGAAGCACTTGAACAGTTGAAACAAATACAGCAATCAAATCAGGATTTGCCAGACATTATTTTACTCGATATCGACATGCCCGAAATGAACGGGTGGGACTTTCTTAAAGAGTTTGAGAGCCTAAGAAATACCGCGGATAAGGCAATCGATATTTTTGTGATCAGTTCGAGAATTGAAAGTGGCAAGGAAAGCTTATATCAGGTTGAATGGGATAAAAAAGTATCTAAGTTTATTCCTAAACCTGTAGATGCTGTAAGGCTTAAAGAACTTCTTGGTTAACCTCATTAAGCATTATGAAAAACACTCTCTTCTTAATTACTCTTTTTCTGCTGGTTTTAACCGGTTGCAGCAAAACTGATACTTCAAACAAAGCCGCTTTTATAACTAAACTTGGAAATGACACTCTCGCGGTTGAGGTTTTCGAAAAGACAGAGCACGGGATTAGCGCAAAAGTAATTCTACGAAGTCCCACAACTACGCTTACCAGTTATTATTTAACACTGGATGGAGGAAACGGAATCAAAAACCTTGCTGCTTACACCCACTCTCTGGAAGATGGGTTTGAAAGTGAGGGACAGATTTCCCTTCAGATCGAAAACTTAGGAGACAGCCTTCGAATAGAAAGGCTTTGGCAGGGTGAAACCCGTTCTTCCACAATTGAAAATCAGCCCGGCGTTCTCCCTTTCATAGATATGGTACACTGGCCTTTTGAGATCGCTTTTAATAACGCCCGATCTTTTAATTCCGACACTATATATCAACCTCTTATATCAGGCAGCAGAATATCTGACTTTATCGTGGCTACCATTCGACCTGATTCTATGACTATAAGACATCCATCCCGTGGCGTGATGGGTGCACGGGTTTCAGAAACCGGAAATCTGCAATTTCTAGACGCAGGCCTAACCACCCGAAAGCTAAAAGTATATCGGGAGCCTGCTAACTCTCTAAACATCGCCCAACTTGGAGCACACTTTGCTCAAAACGATTTGACTGGGAATCCTTTCGGGGAGCTTTCCAGTGCTGAAGAAGCCACTTTTTATATCGGAGACACTGAGTTTATAGTTAGCTATGGATCACCAAAAAAAAGAGGACGGGAATTATTCGGAGCAATTGTGCCCTGGGGCGAGCGCTGGAGAACCGGCGCTAATCGGGCCACTCATTTTTATACTTCGAAAGATCTAGTTATTGAAGGACTTGAAGTTCCAGCAGGAGAATACACTTTGTTTACCGTCCCTGAACCTGACGGAGGAACGTTGATTATCAATAAACAAACCGGCCAGAACGGAAGAAGTTACGATGAGTCGAAAGATTTGGGTCGGATTACTATGACTATTTTGTCTAAAGAAGATATAACCGAAGCTTTCACTATTACTGTAGAGGAAACCAATATCGGAGGAAACCTTAATTTGATCTGGGGACAGGCTGTGTTTTCGGTTAATTTCAAAATAAATCCATCATGAGTCACAAGATTTTTCTCCTTTCTTTCTCTCTTTTTTGGTGCATAAGCATCAATTCTGCTGCACAATCTAACTTTATACCTGGATCTGTTACGCTTAAATCCGGCGAAGTACTAGAGGTAAGAATTGATTATCAGGCGTGGATCAATACTCCCAAAAGTATTCGCTTTAAATACCCTTCCTCTAACTCAGTAGTAACTTATGTGCCTGACGAGTTAGCTGCATTTGAAGTTGAAAATGATAAATATATTTCAGCGATTGTAGATATTGATCAGGCTCCTTTACAAATGCAAACTTTAGATTTAACCTCACCTTTATCAATTACTGCATCTGTTTTTCTTAAGGTCATTGTGGCAGGAAAAATTTCATTGTATCAGCACAAAGAAGGAAGGGTAAATTTCTATATAAAGTATGATGATGCAGATATTCTTGGACTTATTTCCCAAAAATATGTAGTTGAAAAGGACGCCTCTTTTTTTGTTGAAAGCTCTAATGAACATAAGTTTCAACGTCAGCTTGAAGAATTGGATCTCGGTTGTCCCGTGGATGGCTTGAATTATCTTTCATATACAAGTTCCGATCTTAAAAAATATATAATACAGTGTAATGAAATTAACTCGTATGATATTTTATTTGTTTCGAAAGCTAGTAAAATCAGATTAATAAACCGCTTTCATGTAGGTGGTGGATTAGGGACGTTTTCTCAGGTTTATTCTGAGTTTAAGTTTTTTAAATCTAATAATGACATTCCTAATTTTTTCACAACTGAGCAAAGCATAGATTTTAAACCTGCATATGGACTTAGTTTTGGATATAGTCTTCAGATAAAGTTTCCAGGAAACCTAAGTAAAAACTCTGTTGGAGTTTCTACACATTATTCTCAGCATAAATACAGTTCCGAAAAAAGACTTTTAAACTTTTTTTTTCAAATTCCTGACCTGCCAGGTATAAGCGAGAGCGAAACGATTGTCAACCCTAGAGTTAAATTCAGTGCCTTGGCTTTTCAAATATGGTATGCGCGTAGAATCATGCCGGGTTATCCTTCACCATTCTTAGATTTTGGATTAAATTTCTCAAAAATATATAACTACAGAGGAACCGCATCTCATATAATAAATCAGTATTCAACTAGCGATGTTGAATCAATGGGCTTTATAAATAGTGAACCATTGAACCAATTTGAAGAAACCCGGAATTTAAATTTCGTTAATACGGATTTTTTTAATGGGGCCTTTTTGGGGGTTGGATATGAAACTAATCTTTTTTTCTCTGTACTAAGAGTAGAACTACTTAGAGGAAATAATTCTCAACGGTTTAGGTTAAATCCTGGCCTGGACTTCAAGCAGATTTCTCTCTTAATGATTATCGGTATAAAAATTTAGAATCTTACTTAGAAGAATACTTTTCGTTTTCTTCCACAGGCTAAATAATTTTTAATGACCCTCGATCTCTTCCAACCCATAGCAGAAACCCAGAAAGAGCGCATCAATGCCGCCATTAAAGAAATGCCCCCTCATGAACCAGGCGTTTATACGATGTATGACAGAAATGATGACGTGCTGTATGTGGGGAAAGCAAAAGACCTACATCAAAGAGTAACTTCCTACAGATATTCCAAATCCCGAAAAACGCAACGCATGATTAATCATATAAACCGGATTGGTTACGAAATCTGTAAGACTGAAACAGATGCCATTTTGCTTGAAAATCTGCTTATTCGCTCACTAAGGCCTCCTTTCAACGTTGCAAACAAAAAACCTGAAACTTATTACTATATCTCAACGGCCAGGAGAGGGAATAAAAGAGAGTTCCGGCTTTCTATGAGGCAGCTACAGGACTACCCCAAATGTTATGGTTGTTTCAAGGGACACCTTAAAGTTCGAAAGGGATTGGGGGCTTTGTTAAAACTGCTTTATCTGAAAGACTCCGGCATTCGTCATGCACACTTCCTGCCAAGTCAGTTGTTGAAGCGAATTACACCTATGCGTTTTAACATTCGCTTAGGGGATCAGTTAGGTGTTCAGGTAGATCAGTTATTGAAAGGAAGTTCATCATTGCTCATCGATGAACTGGAACAGATAGTTCTTAACACTTCTTTTCGGGATAAGTTTACACTCACCTTTTTTCTTAATGAGTTGGAACATCTGAAAATGTTCTTCGCATTAGGACCGGAACGAAATCATCTTATTAAAAAAGAGCTGAAATTAGATTCTGCTCTAATTCCCCAGGATCAATTAGATGACTTACAGGTATTATTAGCTGAACGAAGAAATTAGTCAGGATTATTAATTCGACCATCAAAAAAGATCGGAAATCCAAAACCAACTTGGAACGTCAGATCATTTCCGGTAGCTCCTTCTACGTTCTCCATATTGTTGTAGATATTGTAACCTAATTCTGAGTCGATCCAAAACTTACGTGAGGGATTATAAAATATCCGGATTGAGTTTCGAAGTGTAGTCTCAACAGTTCCGGTAAGTACAAGATTCGGTAAACTCCCATCCGGATTATTTCCGTAGAAGGGTTGATTGATTGTTTGCTCTCCCTGAAATAGTAAACTAATTCTCGGCTCTATAATTAACCCCGTTGCAAGTTTTTGAGCATAGATTTCTGAAAAAGTTGTCACGTAGATATAATCATTAAATTGTGTTGCTAGCCCTCGCTTAGCGTAAACATATCTGGTCTCTGTAGTAGTAGATACATTATAACTTTGATACGAAATAATTTCAGCGTTTAGACCGACATCAGTATTTCTAAAAAGCTCATTTAAGCGCATTCCTCCAATCAAAGACCCGGTCATTCTTTCATTGTTATCCCGAGAATGGAAGTCGTCTATAATAAGCTGGCCATGAAGATTAAATCTTCCAAAGTTTCCCCAAAGACTACCTCCAAATAACATATTTGTATCTTCATTTTCCGGGTAGTTTGTACGATCACTAAATAAGATGTTAAATGGATTTAGATACTTTAATGAAGTATTCGCATTTTCACCGGCATAAATCGCTGAGAAAAATAAAACAACTTGAGTGTTTAATGATGGTCTCCAATTAAACCGTTGCGTTGTTATAAATCTTCGGGTTCCATCATAAATCTTACCCATTCTAAATTCCCCATTCGGAGCAAGATTATCCAACTCTCCTAAAATACTCTGTACCGAAGCCCTAGAATTGCCAAAGCTAAAGTTAAATTGATCGTAAGGGGCGGGGTTATCGCTTAATATGGCAGAGCCCTCTCCGTGTAACCCCCAGTTATTTGCAAATCTTCCAACGTACACCTTAAACAACCCATGTTGTATTCCAAAGTAATAAAATTCATTTCGAATGGATAAAGTGCCTTGTGGACGAATACCATCTAAATCTGTGCTATAATAAGGTATATGGGCAGATCCAAGTTGTCCCCCGAAAATTCCATGCTCAAAATAGGCCTCGCCCTGAGCTTTTGTTGGAAAAAAAAGCTTATCATTTAACGGCCGATAAGCTTCCGGTCTGCGATAGTTTTTCAATCTGACATCTCCATCAATCCGAATGGAAGCATAGATACCCTTATCATTTTCTGTTTTTTTTTCCTGAACTTTGATTTCCGATTCAATCTGTTCTTTCCAAAAAGTTTCCAGCTCTGATAAGTTAGTACCATCAAGTTCTTTTAATGCATCTGAAACCTCACGTTGAGTATAGGGTTGAGATGTGGGGTTCAAAGACAGCATTTTCCCTCTCTGCTGCATTTTTTTTATATAAGAATACACATCCCTATGAATTGATATAAGCTGATTCTGCTGAGCAAACACCCCTGAGCTGATTACAAAAAATACTAGCGCTGTTATTCCTGCTTTTAATTTCATGTCGTCTTTATCTCTTAAAAATTTAATATATAAGTTAAGCTGAAATCAGTTTAAAAACCTGTGGATCAGTAAGGCTTTCAACAACTATATCCGCTTTAGATAGATCCTGATTTCCTGAACCAGGGTTGATATAACCAATGCATTTCATTTCAGCAGCCTTGGCAGCAAGAGTTCCATGTCTTGAATCCTCCATTACGATGCACTCTTTTGAATCTACCCCGAAATATTCTGCTGCTAGCAGGAATATATCCGGAGCTGGCTTACCTCTCTCTGGCATCTCCCCGCTTACGATATACGAGAAGTAGGTCTCAACATTTAGTTTAGAAAGAATGATTTTGATGTTCTTCATCATCCCGGAGGAAGCTATTGCGCAGTGAATATCCATGGATTTTAGTTTGTCCAGTAATTCGAGAAGTCCTTTATTAGATATTAACTCATTTCGTGTAAGCCCTTCAAATTTTCGCTCTCTTTCCAATGCTCTCAACTCTGAAATCGACTGCTTCAAATTTCCTTTCCTTTTGATGTAATCCCACATCTTCTCCCCGGAGATTCCGATAAAGGAATTGTACTCCTCATTGGTGATTTCTGCGCCAAGGTCTTCAAAAAGCTCAAAATTTATTTTTCTATAAAGCGTCTCGGAATCCAGTAATACTCCATCGAGATCAAAAATGAATAGTTTAGTCAATGTCTTAAGCTGCGATAGTTGATTTTTTCAAGGTATTAAATTGTGTTGAAAAGAGTGTTGTATTGCTTTGATTAACCCGTATTTTTTGTTCTTAATTTCAAATCAGATTCATGTCACTTACCACTCCGACTTCTCTGGAAAATGAAAAGCAGCGGAGCTCAAACAAAGAATTATATGCTGTATGTATGGCACTTTCTCTGCTGGGGCTTGCATTTTCCAGTTGGGCATCGCGTGTTCCCGATATCAGAGACGCTTCTCTTCTAACCGCTGCTACACTTGGCTATGCATTACTGTTCAGAGGTAGTGGCACATTGATAATGATGCCCGTGGTTGCAACCAGTATTAACCGATTTGGAGCAAAGAAAACGCTTTTAGTATGCGGATTATTTGTTGCTGCTACCTTGGTTCCTATTTCGCTTATGCCGAACTGGATTAGCCTTGGTATTCTGCTCCTGTTCGTTGGAGCTGGTACAAGTGGACTTAATATTTCAGTAAATACACTGGGGTCTAAAGTTGAAACAGAAACCGGCACTTCCAGAATGTCTAAAATACACTCCTGGTTTGGGATAGGAAACTTAACCGGAGCCCTGATTGGATTGGTCATGGTTCGTTTTGATATTTCTGTAGTGGTGCATTATTCCATAATGACAGTGCTGATTCTCTTCATACTCGGAAGTATTTACCCGAACCTGCCAAACGATGCGCCGCATCCAAATACCCCACGCCCTAAGTTCCAATGGCCACATGGAGGACTTATTGCTATTGGAATCATCTGTTTTATGGCTGCAACGGTTGAAAGCTCGATAAACAACTGGATCGGTTTATTTTTTGCAGATCACCTTAATGTTGCTAACGGGTATGAGGCGGTTGGCTATTCTGTGTTTGCCGGAAGCCTGCTCGGAATGAGAATTATTGGCGACCGATTAAAAAACAGATTTGGTGCACGTAACTTATTATTTACAGGATGCCTCTCTGCTACAGGAGGATTGTTAATGGCTATTTTTGCTCCCAACATGGTAGTGGCGGTGATTGGCTTTGCAGTAGCCGGCGCAGGAGTGGCGTTAAATTTTCCAATGGTATTCAGCGCAGCAGGACGAGAAGGTGCTATTGCGTTAACCTCGGTAGCAACCTTTGGCTACATTGGTGGAATGGTGTCTCAGCCAGTAGTTGGGTTAATTGTAGAAGAATTTGAGCTCCTAGGGGGATTTCTTTTCATCACAACGTGTGCTCTTTCTGTAGCTTTACTTGCTTTCCATGCTCGATTATTAAAACCAGTCCGAACATAAAAAAAGCGACGCATAAAATATATGTGTCG
>JBLLNP010000013.1:0-102313 GCA_048058975.1 Balneola sp. | reverse complement strand
TGTACGTATTCATATTCCTGTTCTTGTTCACTATTGGAGGATTCACAGGAATTATGTTAGGTGCTCTTTCTGTAGATATTCACCTGCACGATACCTATTACGTAGTTGCTCACTTCCACTATGTAATGATGGGTGGAACCTTGATGGCATTGCTTGCAGGTCTACACTACTGGTGGCCAAAAATGACCGGAAGGATGTATAACGAAACTCTTGGCAAAATTTCTGCAGTATTGATCTTCATTGGCTTTAACATGACTTTCCTTCCACAGTTCGTGATGGGATCACAAGGAATGCCACGTAGATATTACAACTACATCGATCAATTCCAGCCATTCCACCAGACATCAACCATTGGTTCTTACATTCTGGGAGTTGCCTTCCTGATTATCCTGTACTATTTGGTAAAATCACTTTTTGGTGGAGAAAAAGCTCCTGCTAATCCCTGGAACAGCCGTGGATTAGAATGGCAGGCAACTTCACCTCCTGATTTCCACAACTTCGATCATACCCCAGTTATCATAAACGGACCGTATGATTACCACAAGCCAATGGAAGAATTCCAGCTAGGCCTTGCCGTAGAGCATAACGGCCACGGACATGGCGAGCATCATGACGTGGAAACTGAACAAACAGAAAAAGCTTAACTAATAAAACCGATACATTAAATGGCGAATCATTCAGCATCTCACCCTGCTCATGTTCAGCACCATTTTGTGGATTCAAACCAGCAGTTCGAATCGGCAAAAATGGGAATGTGGGTATTCCTGGTGAACGAAATCCTCTTTTTCGGCGGGCTTTTCTGTGCGTATATCGTATTCAGAGCCTGGTACCCCGAGCTGTTTACACAAGCAGCACTTGAACTTAACAAACTTTGGGGAGGCGTTAACACTGTTGTTCTTATCGGTAGTAGTTTAACCGTGGCAATGGCTATTCGCTCTGCTCAAAGAAATGAAATCAAAGGGCTCCGGATAAATCTATTGATCACTATTGCACTAGCGTGTGTGTTCATGGTGATTAAATATTTTGAGTACGAGCACAAATTACATTTAGGTATTGCTCCGGGATCTTTCTGGAATCCTACTCCTGAAATTCTTGAAGAGCTAAGTCATCCTAAAGCAAACATCTTCTTTGGGATTTACTACATGATGACCGGGGTTCACGGATTGCACGTACTGGTTGGTATTGGGTTGATGATATGGCTATACATCCGTGCCGGAAAAGGTCACTTCAATAGTGAATACTACACTCCGGTCGAAATCACAGGCCTCTACTGGCACTTGGTTGACTTGATCTGGATTTTCCTATTCCCACTACTTTACTTAATTGAATGAGAGGTTTTTGACAATGAGCGAACACAATCACGAACATCACGTAGCTACCGCCAAACAACTTTGGTTAATCGGTGGAGCATTATTTGTACTTACAATCCTAACCGTTTTAGTTTCTAATTTAGGATTACCCTCCCCTTTAGACATTATCTCTGCTATCATCATTGCTTTCGCTAAAGCATATTTGGTAGCGGCGTTCTTTATGGGATTGTATTGGGATACCAAGTTCAACTCCATGCTTCTTGTGGGAGCACTAGTCTTCTTCATACTAATGGTTACGGTAACTCTGCTTGACACCATGTACCGGGAAGATGTGATCCCTTCTTTCTAAAAAGAACTTCCAAACGAATTCAAAGCCTCATGCTGATTTCAGTATGAGGCTTTTTTGTTTTTGGGATTTGTTAATCAGAATTAGGACATTTCTCATTCTGAATGAAATTCGCTTAATATTTAATATTGAAAATTGAAGTACAGCTTTAGCAAGATCTATATCACAATATTACTCCTTTGGATTCCATTTTGCTATTTATGGAATAGGGTTCGATATAAATTTGTAGAAGATCCAACAGCAGGGTTACAATACTTTATAGAGGCTTTTGGTTTAGGCTTACTTTTCTTAATGCTTAGTTCCAGTCTTTTAATCATAAAAAATAAGTTCCTCAATTTATGGGACTATCTTGTTTTTATATTGTCACTGATTGTGTTTTTCATATCAGGAGCATATGAATTTTTGTTGAGCTATTTTCTCATTTAATCACGCCTTCTAGATCATTGGAATTTAATCTAGTTCCTAAAGTCCGACTTTTTGTTTTTGAATTTGTTTGGTATTTGATATCTGTTATTTAGAACTTCTCTTCAAAAAGGAGTCTGATTGAGCTTATCGAAAACCACCCTCGGAGATTTTGAACTTTATACCATAGAAACAGGAGATATAAAACTCGACGGTGGAGCGATGTTCGGAGTAGTTCCCAAAACTCTATGGTCTCGGGGTATCGTACCGGATGAAAAGAACAGAATCGCAATGACCATGCGCTGCCTGCTTATCAAATCGAACGCAACCGGGAAGGTGTATCTGATTGATAATGGAGTTGGAAACAAGTTCAACGAGAAAATGATGGATATCTATCAAATCGATTTCTCTGAGAAAACTCTGCAAGGTTCTTTAAGAACTCATGGATTTGAGCTTGAAGATATTACCGATATCATTTTCACTCATCTCCATTTTGATCACTGCGGGGGCACTACTTTTTTTAATGAAAACGGCGATCTTGATTTTGCATTCCCAAAGGCTACCTTTCATATCAATAAACGGCATTGGGAAACAGCAACCAATCCCAACGCAAGAGAGCAGGCGAGCTTTCTTAAAGAAAATATCGAGCCGCTAAAAACTTCTCCAAATGTGAACCTTGTTGAGGATGGCTTTGAGTACGAATCCGGTTTAAGCACCATCATTGTAAACGGACATACCATCGGACAACAACTCCCTAAGATTGAAGCAGGTGATAAAACACTCGTTTTTGTAGCGGATCTGCTCCCTACTCATGTCCACCTTCCTCTTCCCTGGGTAATGGGCTATGACATGCGTCCTATTGAGACCTTGGACGAGAAAAAAAACTTTCTTGATCAGGCCGCTGAACAGAACTGGTATTTATTCCTGGAGCACGACCTGGAAAAGGAAATCATTACAGTGGCCAATGATAACGGCAGATATTCTGTAAAAGAAAGTTTAGTTCTTTCCGATCTTTAGTCCGCAATTTTAACTAACATTTATAGTTTTTGATTAAGCAAAGCTGTTTATTTGTATTCAACACTTATGGCTGATCAAAATACAACTCATACTTCATCACAATTGCGGGCTCAACTTACCCGGGTACATACTTCTCTTCAAAAAAAGAAGCGACAAAATGCCCTGTTAAGCGGAATTATTGTATTCCTGATCTGGAGTATCGTTTTCATTTTTGCGGAGGAAGTTTTATACCTGGCTCCTCCCACCAAAATAACTCTCCTCCTTTTGTTGGTTTCAGTAACCGGGTTCAGCATCTGGCGTGGAGTCAAGGCAATTAATGAGGTATCTTTTATTGAGTTTTACCGAAGTTTCGCCCGCTCGAGTGACATTAAAGAGCTTTCCTACGCACTTGATCTTGAGAAATCCACAAACTCGAATCCAAAGTTGGTTGAGGCAGCCATTTTCAAAAACCTGGAGCAGGTTAACCCTCAGATATTGGAAGACAATCTGAGTACGTTCCTAAAAGAAGCCTCTGTTTCTAAGCAAGTATCGTTGAAGAGAAACATTGTATTAGCATCCACCCTTATACTTTTGATTACTGTTTTTGGATTTAATGAATCTGCATCAAGAGTAGTTCAATTCTGGGCTACCTTCGAAAAACCCAATCCTTTTGCCTATACAATTCAACCGGGTAATATTACACAGGAACAGGGAACTCCATTTACTGCTTCAGTAACATTTACTGGAGAATCTCCGGACAGAGTATCGCTGATGGTTAAAACACCGGTAGAGAGTAATTTCCGGTCGCGTAATATGGATGCTTCCGGGAAAACATTCTCATCTCTCCCCTTCGATCTTAACTCCGATTTGAGTTACTACATCGAAATGGATGGATATAAAAGCGAGCTTTTTGAGGCTCGTGTTCAGTTGCGTCCCCGATTCTCCGAACTTTCTGCAACTGTGATTCCGCCCACTTACACTAATCTGGATTCTTTAAAGCTAAATTATCCATTTGCTCAGATCCAAGGCTACCAAGGCTCTCAGGTAAAACTTTCAGGAATTGTGAATAAAGATCTTGAGTTGTTTGAACTGTTTACAAAAGATAAGTCAATACTTTTGGAAACAGACTCATCGTTAACTTTTTCGCATTCGTTTGAAATCAATAATCCTGATACTCTTTCTTTTCAACTTGGGGATGAGAGTGGATTGAAAAACCAAAACCCATTTCGCTTTACGGTTGAGCCTCAACAGGATGAGTATCCTTATGTTGAACTTCTGCAACCGGCGGAATCTTTTGAAGCCGTTGAACCTGCTTTGATCGACTTACTTTTCCGACCTTCTGATGATTTCGGGCTTAACTCTGCAAATCTGAAATATGAACTCCGAAAAGCTTTTGTAAAAGAACCTGCTACAGGTGCCATTCGCTTGAATCGGCCTGCTAATGGAGTTCTTCAATCTTTTTCATGGGATGTTACTGAGCTGAACCTGAAGCCAAAGGATGAGCTTTCATTCTGGATCGAGGTTTCTGATAACGACGGATACCAGGGCTATAAAACCTCCCGATCAGAATTAATCACGCTCACTGTTCCCTCTCTCATTGATTATTTTGAAGATTTAGGAGAACAGGAAGATGAGGTTGAAACTGAACTGGAAGACATTTCAGAGGCATTTGAGGAGATGGCTGAGCAGTATGATACCTTCAAAGAGCAGTTAAAGGAAAACCCCGAAACAAATTTTGAGCAACAACGCCAGCTCCAGGAAGTACAGCGCCAACAGGAGGAAATAGAGAAGCGGATAGAAGAACTAAACGAGATGTTTGAGGAGATTAAGGAAGAGCTAAGCGAAAACAGTATGCTTTCAGAAGAAACACTGAAGGCTTATGAAGAGCTTAAAAACTTAATGGAAGAAATTGACGATCCGGCTTTCAGAGAAGCACTTCAAAAGCTTCAGGAGCAGATGAGTGAAATGACACCAGAACAACTCCGGGATGCCCTTCAGGAAGCAGAATTCAATGAAGAGCTCTATAAGCAACGCCTGGAACGAACACTGGAGCTATTTAAACAGCTGAAGCTCAACTCTGACTTGGAAAAACTGGCTGAAGCCTATGATGATTTAGCTCGACAGGAAGAAGAATTGGAAAATCAATCCAGTGATTCTGAATCGCAGGAAGAACAACGTTCATCCACCCTTGAACAAACTGAGAAATTAAAAGAGCAAGTCGAAAAGCTTTCAGAGAGCACAACCGGGAAAACGGAAGAATCGATTGAAGCGTATCAGGAAATGTCTCAGAAAGAGTTGGAAAGAATTCAGAAGGAACTGGAAAAGATGTTGGAAGAATTGCAAAAGGAAGCCTCTGGAGAAAACTCTGAAAACGGTGAGGACGGAAATACTGAAGAAAATAATTCTGAGCAGCAATCGGGAGACCAATCTCAGCAGGAACAAAATCAGCAACAACAGAAAAACCTGAAACAAGATTTTCAACGATTGGCCGAAATGACGCGTAGCGCTATGCAGCAGATGCAACAACAGCAGATGAATGTGAATATCGCCGGATTGCAGTATATCCTTTATTCGCTCTTAACACTGTCTGTAGAGCAAGAAGAGCTTGTTGAATATGCGGGCATCACTGAAAACCGTAGCCTGGCTTATGTGGAGTATGCCAGAGATCAGAAGAACGTAGAAGATATCTTCATTTCACTTTCTGATTCGTTGTTTGAGTTATCTAAAGATATCCCTCAATTCTCAAATCAGATTAATTCTAAAAAAGAAGAAGTTGAGCAGCGCCTTACTAATTCTCTTGAGCAAATGGCGGAACGAAATCAAAGCCGTGCATCCGTGGCTACCAGGCAGGCAATGGGGGGCATTAATGAGATCGCTTTTATGATCGCCAATTTACTTGAGCAATTGCAGAATTCATCCAATAGTGGTGGTAGTGGCGGCGGAATGAGTATGCAGCAGATGATGGAACAAATGCAACAAATGGGAGAAAATCAGCAACAGCTCAACCAACAGATTCAGGATATGATTAATGACATGCAGGGAGAGCGACTCACTCAGGATCAAATGGAGCGTCTTAATCAGCTATCAAAACAACAAAATGCTATTCGCCAACAATTGCAGGAACTTCAGCGAAATGGCGATATAGAAGCTGGGGATAAACTGGGTAGTGAGTTAGAACGGATGATCGAAGAAATGGAAGATACCATCAATGATCTTCGTGGCGGGGCTGTTGATCCAACTTTAATTGAACGCCAACAAAATATTTTGTCTCGTATGCTTGAAGCCGAGAAGGCAATACAGGAAAGAGACGAAGAAGAAAAGAGAGAAGGAACCACAGGTCGTGATGCCGCACAACCTACCCCACCAGAACTAACTCTTGAGGAACTTGAAAAGCAAATAAGAAACCGATTGAATGATCCCAACTTCTCCAAATATTCAGCAGACTACCAGCGATTAATTGAGCGCTATTTTGAGCTTTTGAAGCTACTCCAAGAAAGAGAAATTTAATCAATAATTAAAATTAGTTTGTCTTTGCGAGGAGCCAATAAGTAAAGATAAGCAAATAGTTTACCCGACGAAGCAATCTAATTCTATATCCCAAATTTAAAGATTGCTTCGTCAAATCAGACTTTTCAACTAATCAACTTTCGATATTCCTCACAATGACACAGAAAAGAAAGTTTTAGGATAATCCATCCCGGTTTCTTTCAATGATTTTCTGGTACGCTTCTACTACGCCTTTAGTAGATTTTTCCAGTGTAACCTCTGCTACATCCTTAACAATCTGAGCCCCATTTGCTGGTGCAAACGGCATCCCCACAAGCTTCAGCCCCGGGACATCTCCACTAGAATCTCCGATGTACGCCATTTCCTCTAATCTCAAATTAAAATGATTGGCCAGCATTTTCATCCCTTCTCCCTTGTTCGCTTTCTTCAGGATAATATTTACCGAGACCTCAGTTTTATGAACCTCAAACCGATCATAATTAGCCTGAATATATTCCCTGCACTTTTCTGCCATTTCGTTTATTACAGGAGTATCCTGATGGATGATTCCAATATCAGTAAACTTGGCAAATTCAGAAATTGCAGAATCATACTTATCTATTATTTCTTTCCTGGACCATTCTTTGATTTCCAGAACCTGACGTTTTGCCTCCTCGTCTAAAAAGGCCGTCCAGGTTATTTTGTTTTTGGCTACATCATACATCCCTCCGCCACTTTCGAATACAAAAGGGAGTCGAATCCCCAAAATCTGTGCCTGGGCTTCGGCATAAGGCATTGGCCGACCTGTACAGATGGTTAAAGGCGGAATATTTTTGTCTTCTTTGCTTGCCAAATTTAATTCCCGGAGTTTAGAATAGGCTTCCCAATCCGGAGTAATGAAAGGATCTGTGACACATCCATCCAGATCGGTTATAAATAGTTTGATCATGTATAATTAGTTTTTCGTCTTATACCCCGGTATGATTACAGAGCAAATAAAGCAAAGTAACCCAAGTGCAGCCATCCATTGGTATTGGTTTTTAAAGTCGGCGTACTCCTGACTTGAAAATTCCCCTTTTTCCAATTCGTCAACACGGGCCAGAAAAGCATCTATCCCATCATTTCCGCGCTCTATCTCATAATAATTTCCGTTAGCTTTTGAAGCGATTTGCCGAAGCACATCCCGCTGAAGACTTGTAGTCACTACCTTGCCTTCTCGATCTCTTTTATAACCGATTAGTTGTCCGGTTTGATCTTCGTATAGAGGGATGGTAGTGCCTTCGGTACTGCCAATTCCAAGAGTATATACCGCAATTGAGTTCTGAGTTAGATCAGCAAGAGCTTCATCATAAGCCTGCCCGTGATCTTCCCCGTCAGAAATAATCAGCAATACTTTTGCTGCTTCGGTTGAATTCTCTTCCAACGACTGGAATGCTTCTAATGCTGTTTCCATTGCCGATTTAAAATCGGTGGCAGAACTCGGCATCTGATCGGTATCGACAATTTCCAGAAACAATCGAAGTGCGGAATAGTCGAGTGTCATGGGGCTTTGCAGGTAAGCTTCACCTGTAAACACTACAAGACCAACCCTGTCCCCCTTTAACCGTTCTATTAGTCTGTTGATCTCAAACTTTGCTTTTTCCAGACGGCTTGGGCGTACGTCTTCTGCATTCATGCTTGCTGAAAGATCCAGAGCAATCAGCATGTCAATACCACGGCGTTTTACTTCCCGAACTTCCGTTCCAATTTTAGGTCCGGCCAAAGCAACCAAAACAAAGACTAGCCCGGAGATAAATAAGACTGTTTTTAAAGCAGCTCCGGTTGACCAATATCCCTTTCTTAATCCTTCAAATACAGACTTATCAAAATACTTTTCCTGTACTTTTCTTATGGACCGATTTTTAAGCCATAATCCTATAACTAATATCGGAAGCAGTATTAAAAGCCAAAGATAAAGTGGTTCTTCCCAGATCATTCGTAATCAGTTTCTAGTTTCTTGTTACTGGTTTTAGTCATTAGCACATTTCCAATTATTTTCCACATACTGAACAAACTTATTAATCTTTTTACCAAGAATCTCATAATCATTAATAAGTTCTGTTAAAGGTTGTTCTGAAAAATATAAATCACTAATCATTTTTAGTTGATTCAAAGTTTCATCGCAAGAACTTTGGGCATAAATCAAAAACTTTATAAAATCCTGTTTATACCCTCTTCTCCCATAACCTTCTACAATATTGTCTTTAATGCTTTTACTTGATCGCCTGATTTGACTACCCTGTTCAAAAAGCTCAAACCTTGGAAGCGTAAGACTCATGTGATGAACTTTTAATGCCAGATCATATGCATCTCTATAAATATCTAAGTCGAGATAACTTTTCATTATGGAATGTATAACTAGAAACCTACATCAAGCAACTCTAATAATTACTATGTTTTAACTTCCTAATTTATGAAATAAATGTATTCACTCTATTAAAAGGACTTGTAAATCCATGAGGTTTTTTCCAATTGGACCGGTTTTGATAAGTGTACCCATTTGGTTATGGAAATTGTAGGAGTCATTCTTCTGGAGGTACTCTTCGGGACTGATTTTTTTCTTCCTGGCCAGTAATGTTGTTTTGGAGTCGATAATTGCTCCTGCTGCATCTGTGGGTCCATCTATTCCGTCGGTTCCTATACTCAGCATAGAAATGGAGTGTTGTCCTTCGATGGAGATCGCGGATATTAGTGCCAATTCCTGATTCCTACCTCCTTTTCCGTCACCTTTTACTTCAACCGTACTTTCTCCGTAGAAAATTAAAGCCGCAGGTTTTTCAATCGGATCATTATTACTAAGTACAGATATGGCTTTACTGCATATCATTTTTGATACCTTTCTAACATCTTCATTGTATGATGATTCAGCAACCCAGGAATTATATCCTTCTTTTGTTATCATTTCGGCTATTATATCGGCAAGTGATGAAGCTTCAGAAATCAGCTTTATTGTGTGATTGGGATGATCATTGATTCCCGGCTTAGGGGTTTCAGGAATATCTCTACTCATTCCCTTCGCGATTTGAATCCTGACTGAATGAGGGACTTTATCCCAAAGCCGATATCTCTTCAGAACCTGAAACGCATCTTTGAAGGTAGAAGAATCGCAGATAGTAGGAGCGCCGCCGATTGTTTCCAAATCGTTATCCGGAACATCTGATTCTATAAGGGTGATAAGGTTCACATGATGAAGCATCTGAGCTAGTTGTCCACCCTTTATCAAACACAAATGCTTTCTGACAACATTGATTTCATGTATCGAAGCGCCGGAGTTTAAAAGTAATTTGTACACTTCCGCTAACTCATCAATCTCAACTCCATCCGGAGGAATGCACAACATAGACGAGGCTCCACCTGAAAGACAGAAAATCACTGTTTCCCCTGCTGGAATTTTTCTTGCCAATTGCAGCAGCTCATACGAAGCAGAAACTGAATCTTCGTCGGGAAAAGGATGAGAGCCTTTAAAAACCTGGATATTATTCTCACAAAATGAGGAGTAATTGGAAATGATAATCCCATCTTTAATTGAGATTTCTTCTTGCTCCATCAGTTTTCTTGCCATACTTACCGAAGATTTTCCCGCCCCTAAAATCCATGCCCTGTCTATTTTTATAGCATGTGATTCATAGTTACTAAAATCCGAGGAAGACTTTAAGCGTCCGATAATTTTTTTCAGTAGTTGCTGGTGATCTTTATAAGTCTCTTTCATTCTTTCAATGCTTCTCTTTTTTGAATATAACTTAAAGCCACCAAACCTAATGAACACAGTGGCACCAAATAGCGGGAAAGAAGATCCGGTATAATCAAAAATTTAAAGGAAAGAGTAAGAGCCAAAAGCAAACCTATGAATGAAAGCATACCACCGATAAAGTGAATTCCTACCAGATACAAATAAGAATTATTTCTCGATTCTAAAGCAATCAGACCAAGACAACCAAAAAGAAAAAACATGCCGAAAGAAATCTTGTATGTCCATTGTTTGTGGATTACTTCGGATTCCTCATAAAAAGCAAATGACACAGACGATGGAGCATAAAACCAAAACCCTTCTTGAAGCTCTCCATACTCAGCAGGAAGTATTGTCCCTAAATGTAAATCATGAATTACACCTCTTAACTCACGAATTCCCAAAAAGTAAATGAGGCTAAAAACTGCTATGAATGCTGCTTTTTTAAGCAGGCTGTACATTTTCAGAAGTTTTAGAAGTTGAAAAATCTCCGTCGCTAAACTTTACCCAAGTCATCCACATCAGGAAGATCACCACATAAAAAATAGTTGTCGTAGAATAATCATGCGTAATATCAAAAAACTCGATCCACTCCTCCTGGGTTATCGCCAACACTACAATACGAAGAATATTAACTATATAAATTACTCCAATACCCAACAGACAGAAACTAATCCTATTCTTCCAATCACCCGGATAAGCCAGAATAAATCCTAAAAAGAGGCCAATTGCAGAAATTCCGGTGCAACCATCAACCAGTTCAATCCCACCATTTTCTCCGATGCCGATAATTCGGTTCACTGACCATGTATCATATCCGAATAAATTAATAACTCCATGACTCACCGATACAATATTAAGCGATAGCCAATCATCCAATCTTCCATCAGGCAACAGCCATAACTCATACACTATATACCAGAAAACGAATATCGCTAAAGCCTTCAGAACAAATTGAGTAACAGGGGATTTGAACATAGCTTAATGTAAGGCTTTTGCGATTGTATGCACCACTTTTTTGACTTGTTCCTCAGTTAGCTCGGGGTAAATCGGCAAAGATAAAGCCTGTCTGCTAGTGCACATTGAAATCGGACAATCCTCAGCTTTGTATTGAAGATCCGAGAAGCATTCCTGAACATGAAGTGGGACAGGATAATACACCGAAGACCCAATCCGTTCAGCATTTAACGCTTCTACCAATTCATTTCTTTTTGAGCTTCTGATTGTGTATTGGTGATAGATGTGCCTTCCTCCTTCTTCTACATTACCAGTGGTTTCTTTTGGAAGAATAATCTTATTCCGATCCAATTCACATTGCCCTTCTCCTTGTGCAGCGCAATTGTCTGAACAAAATGAACTACTATCAGCCACCACTCCAGCTTCTTCAAAGTAATGATTATATAGTTTGGCAATTCGTGCTCTCTCATTTGACCATTGATCCAGGTATCTCAACTTAATGGATAGCACCGCAGCCTGAATCGAGTCCAGCCTGCTATTAATGCCCACATACTTGTGATGGTATTTTGGTCTAGCTCCATGAAGGCGGAGAATATCTACTTTTTCAGCCAATCCTTCATCTTTTACAGTGATAAGTCCGGCATCCCCAAAAGCACCGAGGTTTTTACTTGGAAAAAAACTGAAGCATCCAAAATCACCGTAATTACCTGCCTGAACCCCTTTATAAACAGAACCTATCGATTGAGCAGCATCCTCAATCACTTTTAAATCGAATTCCTTAGCCAAGTCCATAATTGGATCCATATCCGCCATTTGACCATATAAATGAACCGGGATAATTGCTTTGATTTTTTTTGGATCAGGATTGATTCTCTTAGATAGTTCATCTGTTCCCTCCAGAAAATCACGGACTTTTTTAGGATTCAGGTTAAAACTATCTTTTTCAATATCAATAAAAACAGGTATACCACCCAATCGGTGAATTGCTCCGGCTGTAGCAAAAAAAGTAAACGGCGAAGTTAGAACATAATCGCCAGGTTGCAAATCGATAGCCATTAAGGCCAATAGAAGAGCATCTGAACCCGAAGCACAACCATAAGCAAATTCCGTTTCGCAATAATCTGCGACTTCTTTTTCAAAGTGTTTTACAAAGTCACCCATAATGAAATGCTGGGACTCCAAAACAGAATAAACGGCTTCCTGAATCTCTTCCTTTATCGACGCATATTGCGATTGTAAATCAAGTAATGGGATGCTCATTTTTAAACTGGATTTACGGAGTTATCTTCGAGTTTATACTTTTCTTTGGTCTCCTGACAAACTGCAACTCCTGATTCATCAAAATTCAGTCGATGCCCTGCTTTCGATACCCAACCAATTTGCCTACCGGGGTTTCCAACAACTAACGAAAAAGGCTTAACAGGTTTAGTGATAACCGTTCCAGCTCCAATAAAGGCATACTCACCAATTTCATTTCCGCATACAATAGTAGCATTTGCTCCGATAGAAGCCCCTTTTCGAACGATCGTTTTTTGATATTCATCCTTTCGCTGAACATGACTTCTCGGGTTGATTACATTTGTAAAAACCATACTTGGCCCGCAAAAAACGTCATCTTCTAACACCACCTCATCGTAAATAGAAACATTATTTTGAATCCTAACATTGTCACCTAACACTGCTTTTCCTACATACACATTTTGCCCAAGTACACAGTTCTTACCTATTTTGGCATTTCCCATAACATGAACCCAGTGCCAGATTTTTGTACCTGAGCCTATTTGGGCACTAATTTCTATAATAGCTGTTTCGTGTTTGAAGTAGTTCAATTATGTCAATTCAAAATTCAAAATTCAAAATTAAGATCAGGAATTAATTTTGAATTTTGAATTGTTAATTTATAAATCCTGCTGCTTTATATATCCGCTCAATAATACTCACAACCTTCATCCCATCAAAAGATGTTGCCGTTGGGGGAATTTTTCCATTTAAAACATCAACTATATTTTCGAACACATAGTGATGATTGGCAGCACTTCCCTTATACGGACCGTAATCATTAGGAGGATTTGTTGCAGGTAATTCAGGCATTTCATACTCTTTTATATGACAGTATTCCACTTCATTCATATACTGCCCTCCTACCTTAAAACTACCTTTTGTACCAACAACCGTAATACTACTCTCCATATTCTTATCCCAGCAGGAAGTTGAATAATTGATGGAGCCAATACCTCCTTTCTCAAATTCGAATTGAGCAAAACCAGAATCATCAAAATCCTTTAAATCCGGATGAGTAAAATTCTTAACAATGGCTCTTGGATTTTTGATATCACCAAATACCCAATACATAATATCTACAAAGTGACTGAATTGGGTGAATAAAGCTCCTCCGTCTAATTTCTTATCTCCCTTCCAGTTATTATTGGTTTTATAATAGCGATCATCACGGTTCCAATAACAGTTAACCTGAACCATCAGAGTATCTCCAATAGTTTTCTTTTCTATCATTTCTTTCATCCAAACTGAAGGTGGGCTATATCGGTTTTGTTTGACTACAAAAACCCGTTTACCCGTTTTTTTTTCTGTCTCTATAACATTGTTACACTCTCCTTCAGATAAACCCATTGGTTTTTCTATGAGCACATCATAACCTGCTTCTAATAATTGAACAGCATAAGGGGCATGAAAGAAATTTGGAGTAGCTATCGTGACTATCTCAGACTTGTTTTGGTCGGATTTAAGAAACTCGTTAATAGAGTTATATTGAATTGCATTTAGCCCAAGTTCATCAATATTCAAGAATTGATTAGAATCAGTATCTACAACCGAAACTAGTTCAGTAGGCTCATACTCATTAATAATCTTAGCATGTCGTTTTCCAATACGTCCAAAACCGATTACCGAATGTTTGAATCTTTGCACCATTAATCCTTACCAAAAAGATCTCTTGTATATACTTTTTCCTCTACATCTTCTATTTCCGGTACCATGCGATTAGCTACGATAATATTGGAAATACTTTTAAACTCGTCCAAATCCTGGATTACCCTAGAGTGATAAAAATCTTCTTCCTGTAAATAAGGTTCGTAAACTACAACCTTAATTCCCTTGGCTTTTATTCGCTTCATGATGCCCTGAATTGCACTAGCCCGAAAATTATCCGAACCCTGTTTCATAACGAGACGATAAATTCCGACAACTTCAGGATCATTTTTTATTATCTGATCTGCCACATAATCTTTTCTTGTACGATTTGCATCCACAATAGCCTGAATGAGGTTATTAGGAACGTCCTGGAAGTTAGCTAGTAACTGCTTTGTATCTTTAGGTAAACAATATCCTCCATATCCAAAGGAGGGGTTGTTATAATGATCTCCGATACGCGGGTCCAACCCTACCCCATTTATTACCTGTTTAGTATTTAACCCATGGGATTCGCAATAGGAATCCAGTTCATTAAAGTAAGCTACTCTCATGGCCAGATAGGTATTCGAAAATAATTTTATTGCTTCTGCTTCGGTAGAATCGGTAAATAAAACAGGAATTTCTTTCTCTTCTTTAACCGCTCCTTCAATAAGAAGTTTCGCGAACTTTTTAGCTCTTTCAGATTGCTCGCCAACAACAATTCGAGATGGATACAGATTATCAAATAGTGCCTTTCCTTCCCGCAAAAATTCCGGGGAAAAGATCAGGTTTTTGATTTCGAATTTTTCTTTTGCACCTCTCACATAACCAACAGGAATAGTCGATTTAATTACCATTACTGCTTCCGGATTTATTCCCTGTACATCCTTTATTACAGCTTCGACGGAACTGGTATCAAACTTATTGGTATCAGGATCATAGTTTGTGGGTGTTGCTATTATTACGAATTCTGCACCTTTATAAGCTGCTTCCTTATCAAGCGTAGCCGTTAGATTTAAAGACTTGTTTATCAGAAAATCTTCTATTTCAGTATCTGTTATTGGAGATTTCCTTTGATTGATCAGATCTACTTTTTCCTTAACGATATCAACCGCGTATACTTCATTTTTTTGCGCCAGTAGTACTGCTAATGATAACCCAACATATCCAGTTCCTGCAACTGCAATCTTCATTTAAACACTCCAAATAAAATTTCTTGTATTTTATGCTTTAAATACCTTTGCTTTTTCATCTTCAGTCAAATCTTTATACACATTTCTTGAATCTATTATACAAGAACTCCAGTTTAGTAATTCTTCGTAGTTTACCTCTGAATGATCTGTAACAATTACTACTGAATCATAAGATTTGACCCCTTCTTCTTCCCATTTAATGCTTGTAACTCCTTTCCAGTTCATGTGCTCTCTGGTTGGAGGTATTACAGGAATCCAGGGATCATAATAATCTACTTTTGCTCCCAGTTTTACCAACTTATCCATAATCGGGAATGATGGTGACTCCCTCATATCATCAACATTCGGTTTATATGCGACCCCTAATACCAAAATCTTACTTCCTTTAACTGATTTGGATTGATCGTTTAATGCAAGGATCAACTTATCTATCACGAATTGAGGCATAGCACTGTTAACTTCACCTGCTAATTCGATAAAGCGAGTGTTTAAACCGTATTCCCTCGCCTTCCAGGTCAGATAAAAAGGATCAATGGGAATACAATGCCCTCCAAGACCTGGGCCCGGAGTAAATTTCATAAACCCAAATGGTTTAGTTGCAGCAGCTTCTATCACTTCATGAACATCGATCCCCATTGCGTCCATTACCAATTTCATTTCATTAACAAGCGCGATATTTACTGACCGAAAAATATTTTCAAGTAACTTTGCTGACTCTGCCACCTTAGCAGATGAAACAGGCACAATGCTATCAATTGCTTCACTATATAATGCAACTGCAATTTCTCTGGCTTCTACTGTTGAAGCCCCTACTACCTTAGGAATGGATTGTGTATCAAAATCAGGATTTCCCGGGTCTTCTCTTTCAGGGCTATAAGCTACGTGAAAATCTTTTCCTGCAATTAACCCTGAACCTTTCTGTAATAGTCCTGTAAGTAGTTCATCGGAAGTTCCCGGCCAGGTCGTAGATTCTAATGCAACCAATTGCCCCTTTTGCAAATAAAGTGAAATTGTTCTGGCAGTCTCCTCCACATACGTCATATCAGGTTCACGAAAATGATCTAACGGAGTAGGTACACAAATAAGAATTGCATCTACTTTTGTTAAATCTTCAAAATTACTGGTTACCTTACACCGATCAGATTTTGATAACAGAGACATTTGTTCATCAGAAAAGTGTTTGATATAACTTCTTCCTGATTGGATAGATTTGATTTTCTCTTGATCAACGTCAAAGCCAACTACAGGAAATCCGGAGGAATGAAATGCCTTTAACAAAGGGAGTCCTACGTAACCTAAACCAATTATTCCAACTGTATAATTCTTGGTTTGAATACGCTCAATAATCTGTTGCATAAATATGATATTTCGTAAAACAAAAATGGCACAGAAGGTATGAATTTCTGTGCCATTTTTTACGAATTTTTCTGTTATCTGGCTCCCCTACCAAGTAATACATTTTTTGTAATTGAATAAAACAATTTTAAATCCAGTTTCAAAGAAACTTGTTCAACATAGAGTACATCCGTTTTCATCCAACTTTTAAAATCCGTTTCTTTTCTGAAATATGCTTGCCAAATACACCCTAACCCAGGTTTTACTTTAAATCTGCAAAGTTCTTCTGTTGAATATTCTTCGAGAGGTGTTGATAAAGGGCGAGGACCGATTACTGTCATTTCTCCTTTTAAAATATTAAACAACTGTGGTAGTTCATCAATACTGGTTTTGCGAAGAAATTTCCCAAGTTTAGTTACACGTGGGTCATTATCAGATTTAAACAGTTTTCCGCCATTCATCTCATTTATATGACCCATTTTATCTTGCAGAGAATGAGCTCCATCTACCATTGTACGAAATTTATAGACTGAAAATGGCATTCCTGAATACCCATACCTTGTATGTTTAAATAAAACTGGTCCTTTTGAAGAAAGCTTTACAGCCAATGCTACAACTATGAAAATTGGTGACAAAGCAATAACGGCTGAAAGAGCAACCATATACTCTAAAAAGTATTTAATTCTTAAATATCTATTTTCCTTTGGAGAGATGAATACGACAGGTGTTCTCTCCCTTTCTAACCCCGATACCCTGTAATTGTCAATCTGGAAACTTTGAAGCAACTCTTCCATATAAAGACTTTTTTAAAATTGAGCATAGAAAGTAACGGTAATTGAGAAGATTATCAATAATTTCTAATTGGTAATCCAAATCTTATAAAAGTCTAATAAATCACATCTTATTTAACATAACAGATGTTAAATATTTAATAAAAAAAGTAATATTTTTTAAATACCTGATCCCTAATCTTTTTGGCTCGCTTAGAGCCCTCCAAAGCCAGGCCATACCAATTTCTTTAACAAAATGAGGAGGCTTTGATTTAACTCCAGCTGCAAAATCAATAGAAGCTCCTACACCAATTGAAACAATAGAATTGAGCCTTTTAAAGTATTTATCTATAAAAAATTCTTGCTTTGGTGATCCAAGAGCTACAAAAAGTATATCCGGTTTTGTACTATTAATCTTTGAGATTATACTTTCAAGTGTTTCAATATTTTTTTCAAAACCAAAAGGAGGAGAATAAAAGCCAACACAATTTATATCTCCATATGTATTAGTTAAGTTTTTTATAGCTTTATCAGGAACTCCTTCCTCAGCTCCAAGAATAAATATTCTGTATCCTTTAAGATTACTTAATTTACACAATTCAATAAATAAATCAGATCCGGCTACCTTTTCTTTTAAACTCTCACCATTCAATCTACTTAACCAAATCAATGGTTTTCCGTCTGGTATGTTTAGGTCAGAGTCGTTTAGAATCCTTTTAAATTCTCCTGATTTTGATGCATTGTAAAGAAAATCAAGATTTGGGGTATAGATCTTCGACTTATCATTTACTTCAATGCGTTTCTCAATTTCAGATACAACACCTTTCATGTCTAAATTATCAACTCTTACTCCAGCTATCTCAATACTCATGCTCTAAAATTTCAGCAAATTTCTTTGACTGGTTGATGAATTCTGAATTTAATTCCGAAAAAATCTGACGTGATATTTTCGTGTAAGCAGTAAGGTCTTTATTCATTATTTTTATTTTTTCATTAAAATCATCCTTATCCAAAAAAATTATTTTGTCTAAATTATTAAAATTACCAATTCCTTTAAAAGCTTCTTCCGTACCCAGAATTGGTTTACCATAGCTCAATGCTTCAATAGCTTTAATTTTTACCCCTACAGAGTTTTTAAAAGGTAATATTATGAGATCGTTTCTTTTATAAAACTCAGTAATATTAGAAATAAAACCTACCAGATTAACATTTTTTCTTTCCAAATCTTTTATTTTTTCGACATTATGTCCATATAAATTTAGTTTTAAGTTTGAATTTGAATCAAAGATATCATTACAAAACCATTTTACTGCATCTCTATTTGGTTTCCAACTATAGCTACCTATAAATCCAATATTCAAAATCTTATTATTTGTAATTATTGGTTTATTTTTATTGAATTTAGATACGTGAAAAGGCAGGTAAAATCTATTTTCCTGTAAACTCACGTTGTACTCATCTTTACTGATATAAATATTTAGTTTACAAGTTTTTTCTATATAATTTTGATATCTTCTAACTAGTTTCCTTTCCCTCTTAAGTTTTATTGTCTGAGATTCATCATTGTGGTGAATCACTAAACTGTTTTCTAGTTGTTTTAGATTAGCATTAATTGTGCTTGGTAGCTGATCAAAAATCAAAATACCTTCTAATTCATTGATGTATTTGTTCATCCTCGATGATTTATATTTATAAACTTTGAAAGACCTCCCTAGGGCTAGATTTATAATCAATGAAAATAGTGCTTTAAATAAATTATTCTTGGTGACAATCCATTTCTTTATTATAAATGAATTCTTAGACTTAATTTCCTCGTCTTCACTAAATGCTATTATTTCAACTTCAAAAAAATTTGATAATATTTCTATAACAGATGATGTAACAATTTTACCCCCTTTGTTTGCCGGATAAGGATATTGAGTTGATATTATTTTTACTTTTTTCATTGTGGTATAGACTAAGCAGTATTATGTAGTAAGTGATCAATTTAAATCCCAGTAAATTTAAAAAGAACATTGGGACCAATAGAGGTAATGCAATAATATTTAAATATCGCTTAAACACAATTCCCAAAACTGAGAAATAAAACAGCCCTAAAATCAATCCATAGTCAACCAATAAATACAAAACTGTATTATGAATAACTTGACCATTTGAAGTTGTATAATTTGGAACTTGGCCTAAAAGAAAAGTTTTGAAATTAGTCAATTCTACCAAAGCATCATTAAATTGATTAATACGGCTATATGTTGACGAGCTAGCTTCGGTACTAGATGAAGAGAAACGTGAGAAAATTGTATCTACATACAAATCTGGAGTTAACATTAACCCAATAGATCCAATAAGAATTAAGATAATTATGGATTTTCTTTCTTTTGATACAATTAGCTCAAATATAATTATTGAAATTACCCCACCTCGAGAAAACGTGAATAATATTCCAACAAAAATTATTGTTTTAAATATATTTGCATTTATTCTTTTAATTGAAGATATGTGTACCGCTATATAAGTGAATACTAAATATGATGCCAAATAATTTTCTTCAGTATAACCAACACCGGCACGTATAAAAGGGCCAATTCTATTCCATGGTTTAAGTACAAAGTCTGAAGGATAAATATTATTAATTGATTGATATATAGCCAATAAAGAAGTGGTAACACCTAGAAAAATTATAAATCTATATACCTTATCATGATCAATTTTTTTTGTTATTGGTATAATTATTGATGCAAATATAAGAAATACTGTGTCTTTAAGAGTCAATGAATTTATTTCATTAAATAAGATAAAATCTATAGAAAGGCAGATTAAACTAAGAGCCGCTGCAAGAAATAAAAAGTTATCAATCTTAATTTTCCCAAATAATAAAATTAGTATTAAAAAAAGTATTTGAAGTCCATAGGCGAAATAATTCACTTCGAATTTAGTAACAACAGGTACCATTCCTACTAATATTGATAGGAAATAGGAAAAAATAAATAAAGTATAGATTGACTTATCTAAAAAGATTCTTCTTAACAATTAGGGCTAAATTTTTATAAAATTGAATGATTGAAAGGTGAAGTATATTTTTATTTATTTGATAAAGTGATTTATAGTAATTTGTTGATAAACCGATAGATTCTTTTCCAGATTTATTTATTATAACCAATGGTTGATCAATTACATTAACTTGTATTGAATTCATCTTACATCTAATCCATAAATCCCAATCCTGGCATGACTTAATATTCGGATTCCATAAACCTACAATAGAGAATACATTTTTATTCATTACACAAGATGATGAAGGAAAAGGATTTTTTTCATAAATCTTGTCATAATCAGATTCTTTAGGCTTGAACTTATAGATTAAGGAATCATCTTCTTTAACATCAGCCCAACTAAATATTAGATCATTTGAAACTTTTTTGCTATTAATTATCGGCATTACATAGTTTAAATAATCAGACCGGAAAAGATCGTCGTCGTCAGAAAAAGATACAAATTGAGATCTAGAATTTAGTAATCCAGTATTTCTTGCAATATTAGCATTTCCTTGATCTGAACTTAGATAAATAGCTTTAAACTTTCCTACAATCTCTTTGTTTTTCTTGAGCTCATTGGGTGAAGAACTGTTATCAACTACAATGACATCAATTTTGAATTGATTAAAATTTTCGAGGTTAAAAATATTTTCTAATTTTTTTCCTAATAAATCAGATCTGTTATAAGTTGGAATAATAAAAGTGAAATCAAAATTTGACATAGAAGTGCTTAGTCAATTTATAAAAACCAAAAACTGAAACTGAATTAGTCTTTTCTTTAGAGACTCTATAAATATTAAATTTTGGAAAACTAAATACTTTTATAGTATCTGTACTAAACAAAATTATAGTAAACCCGAATGTATATAAGTGAATAAATTTCGAACCAAATTCTAAGGTAATAAGCTTCCTGTTTATTTTATTCAATGTAATACCATTACTAAAAGACCTGTAGATATTTTTTTCGTATTGATCCCCACCAATTGGTGGTAAAATCCATTCATTATTAGCTTTTGAATAAATATAAGGTATATCAGCCCTGCTACTAATAGAATTAAATCTCTTCGTAAGGTAAGCTATATAATTACGTGCTTCTATGCGCAGTAAATTTTTAAATCGTTTTTTTTTTATCATCTTTAATTAAATATGAAATTATAAAATAATAGAAACACAAATAATCAAAATAGCGATTATAGGCATACCATCCTGCAAAAGGTAGTTGGTTTTGCTCTGGAGTGTAATTATTCACGAATGGGGAACTTACTACTAGGTTATATTTTGTATGAGCTATTTTCTTGATGATTTTATCAATCAAAATTCTATCATTCATAATATATTTAGCACAGTAGATTAAAGAAGCATATCCAAATAATTGATATTGACCTCTTCCAATAAATAAATCGTAATCGACATCTTTTACAATTGATTCCAAAGCCAAGAAGTGTTTTTGAAGTATATCGAATGATATTGTTTTGAAATATTTGTGTATCTCACACATAACAAACAACGAAAAATAAGCATACTGTAAAGAATACTCATCTTTCTGATCATCCAAAAAAGGTGAATTAATCTTTTTCTCTACAAAATTATTTAGTCTGCCATTGTTTTTAAAAGATCGTAATAAAGACCAGTTGAGCGTTATATTATTACTTTCTTCAAGTACTTCATTTCCAGTTTTAAAATCTAAATTATCTTTAATTAACGTATAATTTAAAAATTCTTTATGCGATGTATTATTAGCTTCAATACTATTTGATAAAGGAATATTTGTATCTCTCCCTAAATATTTTTCACCTAATAGAAAAAATTGTAACCCATAAAAGCCGTCGTTTTTCGATGATTGAATCAGGCTTCTTATTTTCTCAGCTTCTATTAATAAATTCATTGACGATATATCTTTTTGCAAGTATAAGTTTAAAAATCAACTTATAGTTATTATATGGATGCTTATTTTTTATAAAAGTATATGTTAAATAAACCCAGATTAATGAATTAATTACGTTTGCTGAAGCGACACCATAAAACTGATATAAATAAGCCGAAATACCATACAAAATGGTACTTATTATTAACATTGGTAATATAACCATTTTAGTGTAGTCTTTGACTAAATTCCTTGAATTTATAATAGAATAATAAGCACCCCCTCCAGCCCTAATAATTAGAACTCCTAAAGTTATTAGAAAAAGATATATGTAGGGGTCAAATAACTCTGTTTGAATTAGAAACTTTAAAACTATTGGAGAAAAAACTATATATGCAACTAATGTGAAAGCAAATAAAATATAATTTAAGCCCAAAGATGTATTAATGTAGTAATTTGTAGTAGTATGTCCTTTAAATTTGCCCAATAATAAAGTAAAATTATAAGAACTATACATTGGAAGAAGGTTTGCATAATTTGCAAGAGATAGTGGAATTACATAACTGGAAATATTTGATAAACCAGATACATTCTTTAGAAATATAGGATCCGATTTGTATATATAATTACTAATAACTCCATTAAGGTGAGTCCAAACCGAATAATTTTTCAGCTCATTTATCAGTGGTTTAAAATTAAATAAAAGCTGATATTTAAAATAGAATTGATTATTAAATGTCCAAACTAATGCAAAATTTAAACTCAGATAAAAGAACATCTCTATGTAAAGTAAAGTCAAAAGTTCTGGTGATCTTAGCAAAAAAATTAGCAATAGAACTTTCAGAATGCTAGCCTTAACACGAATTGACTTAACTATATTATGTTTATTTTGTTTACTAAATAATATTATAAACAGATTTGATAATCCTTCACCTGCCAACCTTAGAGTATAAATTAATATACCAAACAAGAGAATAATTTCTTCCCCAACTAACATATATGTAAGGATGCCAACGGAAAAAATCATTAAGTATTTAATCAGAGTAAGGTTTATTAAATTGCTAAAATGAGTATTATCATATTCTCTGATGAAAAAAATATTCTCGAAAGGTACATTTAAAAAAGATATAACAGACACTACTGCTGCTGCATATCCATAAATTGAAATAGCCTCCTCATTTAATGTTTTTAAAATTAATAAAGCGTATAAAATATTTGTAATTAATACTATTAATCTCTCGTAAATAATATTTTTGAAATTACCACTCAATATTTACTTCAATTTCAATATTAATATCTTTACTAATTTCAATAATTTTGTAAGTATTCAAATTGAGCGTATTTCTAATTAATTTATTGTAAGGATTAAGTTCATTTCTATACAAAGTTAATTCACTTAACCCTGAATAATTAAATAAGCTTTGAAGAGTAGAAGGAATAGGTTGAGTATTATACCACGAATTACATACCTTAGTCACATATTCTCCTTTTTTTGGCAACAGTCTTACATGTATTACCCATTCATTTTTAGCGTCTCTTGCATAGATTACTTTTCTAAAATCGTTGGTATTGATTTTTATATTTGGTTTAAATCGAAAGATTTTCTCTCTTGAAATTAACTCAATTTTTTGAATAGGAAATTGATAATACTTATTTGTGTCATTATGACTAATAACCTTATTTTCAATCTTTACATTAGAAATTAATTCTTTAGGAAACACATATCTTGTTACAAAATCCAATAGTCTTGTACCCTTCGGAAAATTAGCTGATACTTTTCTTGCCGTTTCGTTTAAATTATCTGTTATTTGAGCTTTATTTGATAATTGATAAACAACTACACCATTCTTTTTAAAAACTTCATATTCATAACCAAAACCATTCGATGAATCTGAACTAAAAAAATTGGTTTCATTAGCAAATTCAATTCCAATACTTTTAGATAACGTTTTCAATAGCTTTTTTCCATAATTTTTCAGATTCAGAATAACTATACAATTGAGTATAAATATTTAAAGCAGTTTTAATGTACTTTTTCTGATTATTCAAAATGTTTTCTATTTTTTCTTGAACTTCATTTAAATCATTAATTTGACAAACAAATTCAGGACAAATTTTTTTAATTCTTTTGTAATCACCAACCTCACTAATTAAAATTGGCGTACCAGCTGATAGGCTCTCGATCACAGACATAGACATCCCTTCAAATCTACTTGGCAAAAAAAATAAGCTATATCTTCCATACATATCTAGTAGCTTTTCTCTATCCATCTGTTCTAAGTTCACTGTATTTTTGATTTTTTTACCAGATACAGCATCGAATGGAAAAGTGCTTGAAATCTTTTCAATTATATCTATTCCTTTACCGTAGTAATCATAATTACCAATAAACAATATCCTGTTATTTCTTGAAGTATTATGGGAATTAATATGTTTTTGTTCAATTGTGTTAGGTACCACCATATCTATTTTTAAGCCTGCCTCTGACAATACTTCCCGAACATATTCTGATACAGAAATATTAAATGAATTGTAAGATCCTGTTTTTTGCAAAAAGGCTTTATAAATCAATTTCAGCCTTTTTAGCATTGGTTTATATTGCCTTGTATTTTTTAGATAACCGTAGTAAGAACCGTGATGAATTACGATGCTTTTCTTAGTTAAACAAGCTATTCCATATTCTCCATTGGCTATATAAAGATCTGATCTCGAAAAAAGAACTTTTAAGAATAAAAGAAATGGCCCAAAGAAATCGACGATTTTTCGAGGCGTTGAATTATTTAAGGTTATGTAGCTTACCTCAAATCCAGAATTTAAAAATATTTTCTCAATAACTTTATTTACAGATTCAACTCCTCCTGCGTAATCCTTAAATGGTGTTACTAAAGCTATCCTCATTTAAAAACTCTTTTAATCGTTTTAATAATATATTCACCCATCAAAAATAAAATGTAGAAAATCATATGTGTTTTAGGAGAAATAATACCAAGTTTATTATCTCTATTATGGAAGTATTTAATAAATATGTAGGTATTAATTACTTTCCCTTTGATTTGCCCTAAAATTGAAACTCTTTGCCCCCCTTTTTTTACTTTACTTTTATGGAGATGATAGACTAAGAACTCTGGACTGATTAGCACCTTGTTGCCAGTAATCGTGTTTGCATATTGTAAAACTGACTCTTCTCTGAATCCATTATATTTCATTAACTCAGCATGCAATTCAAAATCATATGTATTCTTAAAATTTAGTGTATCTACTAATGTTACTGCATGAGAATATGGAACTATGGTTTTCTCTTTAAATTTTTTGTTCGGCTTTACACCCAATGTAATTCGGTTAAATATCGAGTTTATTGAACGCTGGTTAAAATATCTACTCTTTGCAGTTTTTATATCTTCATTCTTTTTTAAGTAAATAATTTGACCACTTGATGCAGAGCAATCATTTTTTTTAATTAATTCTAGTGAGCTGCCTAAATAAGCCTCGTCAATAATAATATCATCTTCTGATAGTAATACATATCTATTTTTTGCCTTTTTCAAACCCAAGAAACGATTATAAGCCGCCCCTTTCTTTGTTTCGTTTCTTTGATAAATTATGTTTACATTTTTAGAATCATTATTGAATGGATACTCCTTTTCAGAATCATCAATGACAATAATTTCATCAACGCAACTCATTTTTGAATACATTTTGATATTACTATCCATCAAATAATGACGGTTATAGGTAGGTATTACTACAGAGATTTTTTCCACCTTCTCAGAGCCTTTAATTTTTTTACTCGCAAAATATTTTTATAAAAAGCACAAATAATTACCTCTAGTTTCTTGTTCTATCAAAGATTAATACAGTTGTAGCTATAGCTGAAATCACAGGAGCAATAACTTGCACATAATCTCTGAAGGAAGCTTTTCTTTTTACACGAACCGTTACTGTCTGGTTATTTTTTAATGTAAAATCAGACATCCCATCAGGAAAAGGTTCTTCAAAACGATACCTAAACTTTTCAATACTCTGAACTCCACGCTCTGTATCATACTCTTGTATATTGATCTCAACCCTCATTTTAGACCAATCCAGTTCTGTTTGTCCATCTCTTAAGGTTTTTGGACCAAAACTGTATGAAATCAGTTTGGGTAAGGTGGTGCCTTTCGGAACCAAGTATCTACCGGCACTCCCCACATCCCCCCATACATTTATGGAATCTGCTAGCTGCCCTGGCTCAGCAATTCGAATCACGCGTTCTGCTTGCCTAAATTGTTGAGAGGTCATTAACTGTTGATTTTGAGCCCTTAGTTCCGGTGACAATACCTGGAGAAAGATAAATAACCCTAACAAAAGAAAAATTCGGAACATATAATAAAAGATAAATTTAATAAGCCTGAAAGATACCAATTAATCTATTTCTTTGAAGTCTTTTTTTGAGTGTTACAGAATATAGTTGCTAGCATTATCCTAAAATCCTTAACTGACATTTCATTAGTTGATGGATCAATCAAATTTTCATCAGATATCCGGCTTCCCTCCTTGTAAAGCCAAGTTTCATAAGCTTTGTGAGTACCGGTTCCAAGTCAAATTCCACTCTGAAATTTTTATATGTCCATTCTTCTGTATCTACCAACGCACAGGAAGCCCTGTAATCTCCATCTCTGGATTGCCCCACGCTACCAGGATTTATCAAATATTTATTACCTGATTTAAATGTATTTACCCTAAAGCTGTCAGAAACTAATGCGGGCTTATGTGTATGACCTATAAAACAAAGAGGTTTTTTAATCTTATTTAATATATCTCTTGCTGTAAATGCACTTTCAACGTATTTCCATTTACTTGGATCTATTGGACTTGCATGAGCTGCTACCCAGTTATCCAGTTCCATAGTCAAGGGTAAAGAGCGTAACCATGACATTTGATCCTCAGAGATTAATTCTTTTGTTTTTTCGATTAGTGTACGATTAGGATCTCTGAAATGCTTTATTGAGAGTTCTCCGGTTACCCCTGCATCATGATTGCCTTTAACACAAAGCATTTTTTTTTCTCTTACCAGATCTATACATCCACTCGGATCCGGTCCATATCCCACTAAGTCTCCCATACAAAGCCATAAATCAGGACTTTCTCCTTCTAATGCTTTTATTACTGCTTTTAAAGCAGTAAGATTAGCATGAGGATCAGAAATCAGGGCAATTCTTGGCATTAATAAATCTCGGATTGTATTGGAAGTTTAAAGTTGCAACAATTTTACCCAAACTTAATCATTTCTTTGCTATATTTCTTTATTGTAGAATCATGATTTAACGAATTTCCTTATGCACCTGAATGGTTCCAACGGCACCAACTACTCACAACAGGACATTCCTCATATTAATGGGGATCGAGAACAAGAGATTGATCTTTTAAAGCTTTTTAATTTACTACTTCTTCATAAGTGGAAAATAGTTGGCTTTACTTTTATCTTTGGTATAACTGCGGCTGTAATTTCGTTGCAAATGACCCCAATATTTGAAAGCAGTGGCACAATCATCATCAGCGAAACACAAAACCGATATTCTTATGCAGGATCAGATCTTGGGAGTTTATTGACTTCAACCTATGGAATAGGGGTTGGAAGTACTATTGCTAACGAACTACAAATATTACGATCTATCAAACTAAGCTACGAGCTAGCAAGCAGAATTGAGAAATTAGAGTATGATGAATATGGAAGAAAATTCCCTGTTTTATGGAGGTCTTATCCAGACGACTCAACAACTGTTGGAATAGATACTGTTGCTATGAGGTACCGTGAATTAATTCGTTTCTCACAAGTAGATCCTGATGCTGATCTCGTTCGGATTACTTTTGAAAGCCCACTCCCAACCGAGACCGAGACCATCGTGAATATGACCATGGACACTTATTCTACTTTGTCCACGGAGCAAAATAGAACAATGGCTATGTCTGCACTTTCTTTTTTACGAGGAGAACGAGACAGGATTGAAAAAGAGCTTGAGCTTACAGAAGATTCTTTAAGAATCTTTATGAATAAAACTAATCTCATTTCTATCGAGCCGCAAGCAGAACAAATAATTCGTCAAATTGCAGAATTGGAATCTGAGAAAAAATCGGTCGAAGTCAAAATGGTAGCTGTTAATTCAGCTATTTCTCAATACGAAGACCAATTAAATGAAATCAAACCCGGACTGGCTAATCAATATTCTGAAGCTGTAGGGCCGGTATTACAACGATTTCAGTATCAGATTTCCGAATTGGAAACCCAAAGACTGCAAACACTTGCAAGAAACCCCGGTATTACGGAAGACCACCCGGAAATCCAACGTATAGATAACGAGATTGATCAATTCAGAAGACAAATATCTAGCCTTACTTCAGATTTAATCGAGTCAAGTTCTCTTTTAAATTTGAGTTTTGCTAATCAAGGTGGGGAAGGATCCATTACCCAACGTTTATCTGAAATCTCCGATAAATTGATTGAATTGACTGTGGAACAAGCCCAATTAGAGACTCAGGAAGAAGTATTCGAAATTTATTATCAGAATCTCAATTCACAATTCGAACGACTTCCTGATAATATTATAGAGCTAGCAAAACTAAAACGTGATGTAGCTATTAATGAAGAGCTTTTCTTATTGGTTTCCAGTCAATTTGCTGAAATGAGTTTATGGGAAAAGACCCAATTTGGTTTAGGTAGACCTCTGGATTACGCTATGACTCCAAAAAAGCCCGTAAAACCCCGGAAAAAGATTATTACTCTTATTGGGTTATTTTTAGGTGGCGTATTAGGAGTTGGATTTGTAATTATACGGGATTTAATAGATGATAAGATTACTTCATCAGATACTTTAAAAAATTACAAACTTCCTTTACTTGGTACTATACCTGATTTTTCGATTTTAGATGGTTTAGATCCTAACGGAAGACAGTTTATTGATGATAAGTCTGTATCGAACCAATTAATAACTTTTCTGGATCACATATCTCCCATTTCCGAAGCGTATAGAAGGCTTCGAATTAATGTGGTTTATGCGAACCCTGATAAAGAGTACAAAGTGGTAATGGTTACCAGCGCTACCAAAGGAGAAGGAAAAAGTACAGTAGCTGCTAACCTTGCTGTTACTTTTTCTGAGGCAGAGAAAAGTGTATTAATTATTGACTTAGATTTACGTCGCCCAACTCAACACAAGATTTTTGGTGAGAACAGAGAACCAGGACTAACTGATTCTTTGTTTGAAACCATTCGAATCAGTGATATTACCAATGCAACAATCGCTCCTAATGTTGACCTAATCACTGTTGGTAAAAAGACTCCTGAGCCGGCTACTGTGTTGGATAGTAAACGATTGAAGCAATTGATCGATAAACTTTCTGAACGATATGATCACATTATTTTAGATACTGCGCCTTATGGAATTATTTCGGATTCTGCTTCTCTACTAAGATTGGTTGATGGTATCGTGGTTGTTTCCAGATTTAATGTAACTACTAAAAGAGAGTTGTCTTTTACTTTGGAAGGTCTTCAGCATCTGAATGCGGATGTATTAGGAATTGTACTTAATGCTTTCGATCCAAAAAGAAGTACGGATTACTACACGAATTACTCTTACTATAAACGAACTTATAGCGAGTATTATCAGGAAGAAACTTAGTAATGCTTAATTTTGAGTGGTGAGTTTTGAGTTGAAATTATACAATTATTGATATGATTGACTTACTAATTTCCTTAAGTATTCTCCGTATCCTTTTTTAGTTCTTCTGCTTTAGTAAAAAATTTATTTTTAGATATTCTATCCATCCGTTCTTCCAAGCAATTTCTTCAAGGTATGCGATTTTATATTCTTTCGTGTTAGGTATCCGATTGGATCCTTCGGAAGCATCCTCTGGACGACACTGGATTGGTAGAGAACTTGAGTAGATATATTTGCGATAGTAAGTTTCCGAAACAATCTCCAATTTTAGCCCCTTATTTGAAGATCACTTCACTTCGCTCGTTAATTGTGTTATTTCAATAAACTATAAATCTTATTTACTGCTTCTTCTATTGAAAGCTTATCTGTATCAATAATCAGGGTTGGATTCTCAGGAGCCTCGTGTTCAGAATCAAAGCCCGTCAAACCTGATATTTGCCCTTTTTCTGCTTTTTTATAAAGTCCCTTTGGGTCTCTTCGTTTAACTGTTTCCGGGTTACAAGTAACATGAATTTCTATAAAATCTGTTGCTTCGGGCAGCATGGCCTTCACTGCTTCACGGTCTTTAATATAAGGTGATACAAAAGTGCACAGAACGATATTTCCATGTTCAAAGAATAGTCGGGCAACCTGTCCAACTCTTCGAATATTTTCACTCCGGTCTTTTGGACTAAATCCTAAATCTCCATTTAAGCCATGCCGAACCTGATCTCCATCAAGCAATATCGTTTGCTTACCCTCCTTCCAAAGTTTTTTCTCCAATTCCTTTGCAATAGTACTTTTGCCAGCTCCCGAAACTCCAGTAAACCAAAGTACTTTCGCTTTATGCCCGTTTCTTTTCTCTCTTTCTTTTCTTGGAATATTCCAGGGTTCCCAAACTACATTTGGGGAGTGTTGTGTGTTTTGAGTTTGGTCATTCTTAGACACAGTAGAGCCCGCTCGAATCATCCCGGCTCCAACCGTTACATTCGATGCTGGGTCGATGATTATAAAGCTACCTGTTCTTTGATTAATCTGATATGGGTCGAAGAATAGAGGTTGACTAGTTTTTAATTTTACCCGTCCGATTTCATTCAACTCCAGTTTGTCGGCTTCTTCACGGCTCAAGGTATCTACATTAATTCGATAAAGAAGATCTTCCACAAATACCTGAACGGTTCGGCTGGTGTGCTGCAATATATATTGCTTATTAAGCCGCATTTCTTTCTCATTCATCCAGCATAAAAATGCTTCAAACTCATTCCTGACGGTTGGTACATTATTCTTTCGAACAATCATATCGCCTCGGCTGATATCAATTTCATCTTCCATAGTGAGAGTAATCGAATCACCTACAAAAGCGGCCTCTAAATTCCCATCTCTGGTTACAATTTCTTTCACTTTTGTGGTAAGTCCTGAGGGTAAAACTTTAACTTCATCTCCCGGACGAATATGCCCTGAAGCTACTTGCCCGGCAAATCCCCGAAATGTGCGATTTGGGCGAATTACGTATTGCACAGGAAGCCTGAAATCAACTACATTTTCGTTGGCATCTACTTTTACATTTTCCAAATGGTATAGTAAGGTGGTGCCTTGGTACCAATTCATGGCTTCGCTTTTGTCAACAACATTATCACCTTTTAGTGCAGAAATAGGTATAAAGGTGATATTTGTTACATCAAGCTTATGTGCAAATTCCCGGAAATCGCCAACAATCTTATCGAAAACTTTCTCATCATAATTCACTAAGTCCATCTTATTGATTGCGACAACAAGATGTGGAATTCTTAGTAATGAAGAAATAAACGCGTGACGTCGAGATTGGGTTAGTACACCTTTAGAAGCATCAACTAAAATAATGGCCAGATCAGCGGTAGAAGCTCCAGTCACCATATTTCGGGTATACTGAGTATGCCCGGGAGTATCTGCTATGATAAATTTCCTCTTCGGTGTGGCAAAATATCTGTAGGCAACATCGATGGTAATTTTCTGCTCTCTTTCTGCCTGCAACCCATCCGTTAACAACGCCAAATTAACCTCTTCCTCCCCACTACTTTTACTCGTTTTCTCAATGGCTTCCATCTGATCTTCAAAAATAGATTTTGAATCATAGAGTAAGCGACCGATCAATGTGCTTTTACCATCATCCACACTTCCAGCTGTTGTAAAGCGAAGCATATCCATGTTTAGGTAAGCTTCTCCAGTTTGTAAATTCTTATCGCTCATTTCACTAATTTTGAATTTTAAATTTTGAATTAGTAGTCAATTCAAAATTTAAAATTGCAAATTCATAATTATTAATTAAAAGTACCCCTGCTTCTTCCGGTCTTCCATTGCAGTCTCGCTTCTCTTGTCATCATGACGAGTGCCTCGTTCTGTTTCTCTTGCAGAAGCGACTTCCTGAATAATATCCTCTAAGTTTGAGGCATGAGACTCAACGGCTCCGGTACAGGTTGCATCGCCGATAGTTCTGAAGCGAACCGTTCGAATTTCTGTCTTCTCGTCGTCCATCTTGTTTACGAAATCGGTATCTGCTAACCATACACCCCTTCTGTTAAATACTTTTCTTTCATGTGCGAAGTAAATAGAAGGAATTTCAATTTCTTCCTGGGCGATATACTGCCATACATCCATTTCTGTCCAATTACTGATTGGAAAAACTCTGAAGTTTTCACCTGGCTTTTTCCGTCCGTTATATAAGTTCCAAAGTTCAGGACGTTGGTTTTTTGGATCCCACTGGCCAAATACATCACGATGAGAAAAGAAACGCTCTTTAGCCCGGGCTTTTTCTTCATCTCTACGCCCACCACCAAGGGCTGCATCAACCTGATGTTCTTTCAAGGTATCTAAAAGTGTAACTGTTTGAAGGGCATTTCTGCTCGCATCAGGGCCTGTCTCTTCTTCAACCCGTCCTTTATCGATGGATTCCTGTACACTTCCAACAATCAACTCCACACCATGCTTTTCGACTAGTTTATCTCTGAACTCAATAGTCTCAGGAAAATTATGTCCTGTGTCTACATGCATCAATGGAAATGGGACTTTCCCTGGGTAAAAAGCTTTCAAAGCTAAGTGGAACATAACAATGGAGTCTTTTCCTCCCGAAAAAAGAAGTGCAGGGCGGTCAAACTGAGCCGCTACTTCCCTCATTATATAAATAGCCTCGTTTTCTAAATGTTTCAGATGAGAATGTTTCTTTAATTCACTCATTTTATAATGATTCTGCGGCAATTTTTTCTTCTAAACCAAGAACAAAATATGGATTTAGAAGATTTTTTTTGTTGTAAACTAATGGTGAGGACTTTTCACCTTCCTTTATTGAGTATCTATAAACTGCATCCGCCGCTGCAGTATCCCATTCCATGGTTGGACCTAGCCTTGGATAAATATCAGCCTTCCCTTCCGCCACTAAGCAAAACTTAATGGAACTACCAGAAGGAACCTCCTCAATCACTTCTATACCAATAGATTCTAATTTTTTTGCTGTAGTATCATCTCCGTGGGACCGACTAACTACAATTCTTGCTTTGCCTGATTTTTGGAAGGGTTGCCTATCTAATTGTCTTACCTCCGAATTTTTTACTTTTTTGAATGAACCTACTCCTCTTTCCCCATAGTAAAGTAAATCCAGAGCAGGAGCATACACTACACCCAAAGTAGGAACTCCGTTTTCAATCAACGCGATATTTACAGTGAACTCATCGTTGCGCTTGATAAATTCTTTGGTTCCGTCTAATGGATCCACCATCCAAAATTGGGTCCATTTTTTTCTGACCTCATAATCTGGTACGCCCGATTCTTCGGAAATAATTGGAATATTAGGGGTAAGTTCTCTTAGCCCATCTACAATTATGTAATGAGAGGCTAGGTCAGCTTTTGTAAGTGGAGAGTCATCTTTTTTAGAAGTGACATCCATATCTTTTGTGTAAAATTCTAATGTAGCAAATCCAGCTTTTCGAGCTAATTCAATTACTTTATTCAGCATAAACTAAAAGCTCCAAATTTTTGGCACTATAAACACAGTTAGAATAGCAACTATCAAGTTCAAAGGGAGCCCTATTCTGATATAGTCAGTATAACGGTAGCTTCCTGGTCCATATACCATGAGATTTGTTTGATAGCCAACTGGAGTTGAAAAACTAGCGGAAGCGGCCATAATAATTACTATCGCAAAAGGTATAAAATCTACCCCTAGCGATTGAGCTAATGAAAGTGCAATTGGAAAAACAAGAACTGCAGCCGAATTATTGGTTATGAGTTCAGTAAGAAGCCAAGTTATTAAGTAAGTTATTACCAAGGCCCAAATTGCTTGAGTTGATGCCAAAGAAAGAATTGAAACTGCTAAATACTCTGCAACGCCTGTATCAGCAAGTGCATTTCCTATACCAAGGGATGATGCTATTGCAATCAAAACTCTCCAATCAATGGTTTCTATTCCAACAGAGTACCGAATTGTTTTAGTTAGCATCATTAAAGCACCTGCCAGAAAAGCGGCTTGTAGCATAGACAATATCCCAATCCCTGCTAATGCTACCATTCCTGCTAAAATGATTAAAGCTATTCCTGATTTATCATAGTTTGGTGTTAAGCTATCTTTGATAGGACTAATTAAATAGAAATCATTTGAATTTCTGTACCTGCTTTGAAAAGATTTTTTTCCTTCCAAAAGAAGCGTATCACCTGTTTTTAAGGTGATGGATCCAATTTTCCCTTTTATTCTTTCCCCACTTCTGGAAACAGCCAAAACAACCGCATTATAACGATCTCGGAATTTTCCTTCTTTTATCGTTCTTCCTTTTAGCGGATTAGATGTAGAAACAACTGCCTCATACAAAACACGGTCATTCTTAGGTGTGTCGAGTTTAAAGATTTGGTTAGTAGCGGGAATGAGTCCCTGTATATTCTGGATATCAACAATAGAATCAACAATACCTGCAAAAATTAACCGATCGTTTTCCCTAAGCCTTTGATCGGGAGCAACCGCAGGAAGGACTGCGTTATCTCTGTAGATTTCAACTAAAAATAATCCCGGTAGTTGTCTCAATCCCGCTTCCTGAATTGTTTTTCGGGCTAGCAGACTGCCTTCAGGAACCATCATTTCAATGGTGTATTCCCTCGGATTTTTAAAACTTTCGAATGCCTCTCCTCTTGATGGAAGTAATTTATCTCCAAATAAAAAAAGATAAATAAACCCTGCTATTGCGCACGGCACACCAACCCATGCAGGCTCAAATAATCCTAATGAGCGTGTACTTCCTTCTTCAATAAGCAGTCCATTAAGGATCAGGTTGGTACTTGTTCCAATCAGAGTACAAGTTCCTCCTAAAATGGCCGCGTAACTAAGAGGGATAAGAATTTTAGAAACCGGTATTCTGGTTTTTTTGCTCCAATGCTCTAGCGCCGGGATAAAAGAAGCCACAATAGGTGTATTGTTCAGAAAAGCACTCATAGCCATAACAGGAAGCATAATTCTTGCTTGTGCACCACGAACTGTTTTAACCTCTCCCATTACTTTTTGAGTGATAAACCGAATGGCCCCTGTTTCTTTAAGTCCTGCCGCTATTACATATAAAGCGGCTACAGTCAACATTCCTTCATTTGAGAACCCGGAAAGAGCAGCTTCTGGTGAAACTATCCCCGAAACTAACAACAATGCAAGCCCGGCCAAAAGTACCATATCTACCGAAAGATTCGTGGTGATGAGTAGAACTAAGCATCCAACTATAACACTAACTACCGACCAGCCTTCAAATGTCATGGAAGTGAGATTTTAAAATTTGGATAAATATAGCGAATCACAATTGAGTTTTTAAGGCATGTTTAGCTTAAAGTTTAACCCTTCCCTGAATACCCAAAAGGCTTCTTTTATTACCCTGAATTTCTCCAAGTCCGCTACTCAAAAATTGGACATCTTCAATCGTAGTTACTGAATATTTAATCCAGAATTCAAGCCAATCTGAGACTTCATATTTAAGCAGACTATACAACCTTTGTCCCCTTCCACTCATAGCAACATTCGATAATACATATAACAAATCATTTTCAAACTGATAAACCCTTGTGTTAAAACTATCGGTATCAAAAAGTGTTACTCTTGTATCCAACTGAAACTTCTTCGAGAGTTGAAGTCTCAGATCCTGATATATTAAAAAACCAGTCTCCCATTCTTCTCCCGGACTTTGATATCTTACCAGTTCCCCTCTCGAACGCAACCGCACTTTCCTATTCAACTGATATTCTGTTTGCAACCGGATGCTAGCTCTCTTTTCTTTTCCAAGAATTCTTTGCTCCCTTCCAGACCCCGTTTCGATTATATATTCATCGTCTTTGATTTCATTTCGGATTAAAATGTATGCGTCCAGATTCCCAGTAATCTTTCCCTCAATTAACCCAAGTACATCGTAACCCTCTGTTGATTGTGTTGTACCTGATCTGGGAGCCTCAAAACGATATTGATCAACATATCCACTTACAACATAGCCATTTCCAAAGCGATGACTAATTCCAACATACAACCCGGCTTCATTATTTGGATCACCTGATGTTTCTCCGAATCCGGTTCCCAAAAAGGACTGGAAATCCTTTTGATAATTCCTATACAAGAGTGAGAGGTCTGTATTGAACCCGATCGGAGCTTCTATTCCTGCAACACCTCCGATTCCTCCGTTTTCACTTCTAGCGATTTCTCCAAATACCAAAGAACTCCCCACTAACCCACGATAGTCAACTCCAATAACTGAATTTGACTTCCCTTCAAACTCATATAAATCAATTAAGGAAGCTCCTTTTCCAATGTAAGAGCTGAACTCAGTGGTGTATCCGGTTATTCCAACTAAACCCAATGGTGTATCTGCTTTGAATCTTCCTCCTACCGTTCGTTGATCAATATTATTTCTACGATTTAACTCAGATTGGGTACGATGAAATCCGCTTGACGATGGAAAACGTGTAGTATCTCCTTCGACTGGGGATGCAGTTCTTGGTCGATCAGAATAAAAAGCGGTGAATTCAACATTCCCTCCATAAGTTGCGGCAATTCCGCGGAAAAAATCTGTTTCTTGTGCAGAACCATACGCTCTTATTCCGCGCTCATTTTTATTGATGGTTCCCGTTACTTCTCTTCCTTTGCCAAATGCCCCTCCAGTCCAAATAACCAACCCTTGGCCAAAACTAAGACTATAATCGCCAATTACCAGACTTTGCAAATTCCCATTATTTGTTAACGCTAAATGCCAGGAATTAAAATCAAAGTCTGTAACTCCATTTAGCGGTTCGCCTGCATCTTTCTCCTGGGTAAGGTTAACAGAAAGGTGATTGCTTTGCATCCTGAAACGCTGGTAATATTTAACCGGATTCCCTACATACCCTCCCAATGAGTCGGGACGTACAAAACCTTCCTGTTCTTCTATATTTTGCTGATATCGGGAAATGATTTCAACCTTTTTCCCCGAAAGCCAGTAAGCCGGACTAGTGTAAAAGTTTCGAATTCGTTCATTCAATCCACCAACTGTTATATATGGCCTCATTCTTTGATAGGTAGCCATCCCTACTCCTCGAACCCCCTGAATTTCTTTAATAGATTCGAAGGGTTTTGTCTTTCGGTAATCAATTACAGACCTGGCAATTAATAAATTGAAGCCCGGAACCTGAAGCAATTCACTCACACCTGCTGTATTAATATCAACAGGATTGGCAGCCAGATCTTCCAGAAATTGCGTTAGCTGTTCACCTGTTAATTCTGATTCTTCCGTATCCAACTCTTCAAACGCTTCTTCGAGCTGACGTTCAACCTCGGTCTTGGTTGTATCTTGTGCTAACAGATTGATTGGAAGCAGTCCGATAAGAAAAAAGTTTAATATTACCTGAAGCCACCTCATATTCAGAAGTGAAATAGTAAATCAAAACCGGGACTAAGTCCCAACGGATTATGTTGTTGAACGGCCAGATTGATCTCCCAAAAATCTTTACTATATCCCAGGCCAAATGAATAGGTTCTTGGACTTAAAGTAACACCAACTCTCCCTTTTAGTTCTTCAATAATAGTAGCCTCTAGTCCTCCTCGATATGATACAGGAAACCGAACATCCTTCACTATATCCATTACAAATAAAGCAGTTTCCTCTAAGGCATAACTAAATCCGATGCTCAATTCTCTGGCCAGATCTTCATCTCCCGAAGAAAATGGATATGCCGGTTGATTTAAATTTGTGGCTGTCGCTCCCAACCAAAGCTGATCTATTACTTGTGCAGCGATCCCCACATCAACACCATATGCCCCTCCGGAACCATAAGGACCACCAAATGAAATGTGATTATAATTTAAAGCCAACCCAATATGAAGCTGCTCCCATTCATTTTTATAACCCAAACGCACTCTTGTTTCATTATAAAGGTTATCGCCATATCGATGAATTCCTAATGCCCCGGTTCCAAAGGATGTGGGTAAACTTCCAAAAGCAGCCATATCACTAATTTCAACAAAGCCATAGTTTCTCAATCCATAAAACCCCAAAGAAGGCTGTTCAGAATTCAATAAAGCGGGATTTGAATATAATGACCAGTCATTTTCTATAAGAGCGGTGGTTGCCTGACCTAGGCTCACTCCTCTGGCTCCAATGCTGAACTGCGCGTTCGCGGCAATAGAAATCCCCATAAAAAAGAGGACAAAAGAAATTTTATATCGAATAAAACGTATTCGTATCATTAGAGGTCGTATTTGTAACAATATCGATTACCTTATACATATAATTAACGCTTTCTCTTTGAAATTTCACAGTTTAATAATCTTTTTTTTGCTTCCCGCGATTTCCTTCGGTCAGGAATTTGACTGCGAGGTGATTATTGACGACTCAAATCTGGAAGGAACCTCTTTTGCCTATGTAAAGGAATCGCTTCGAAATGACCTGGAAGGCTACATCAATGAATACCGCTGGACGGAACTGGAATTTACAGAACAAGAAAGAATCAGCTGCCAGATCAACATTGTGCTAACAACTGGAACATCTGATTTTCAGTTCTCTGCCGAAACTGTGATTTCGGCTCGCAGGCCTATTTACAATACAATGACCGAGACCACAACCATGTTGCTTGGGGATCAGTCCTGGCAGTTCTCTTACCCCGAAGGGAGAAGCCTTATTCATGACGAGCTTCAGTTTGAAAGCCTGACTGGATTCATCGACTATTATATGTATCTGCTGCTTGGTTATGATTTTGACAGCTTCTCTCCGCTGGGAGGAACGACCTTTTTCGATAAAGCTCAAAACGTAGTAGATCTTGCTCAAAATGAAAGCACTATTGGGTGGACCCGAAACAGTAACAACCAGAGAAACCGTTTTGTGTTGATCTCAGACTTATTGAGCACTAACTATGAACCACTTAGAAATGCGTTCTATACCTACCACAGGCTTGGGCTCGACACCTTCACTCAAAATCCCGTTGCAGCCAGGCAGCAGGTGTTAAATGCCTTGACAGAAATCCAGGCAGCCAAACGTCGCTCTACAAGTAACTTTTTGTACGATCTTTTCTTCGATACCAAATCCCGTGAAATTACCTCAGTGTTTATTGACGCTGACAGCCGTATACAACTTCAGGCTTATAATATTCTTCGTGAAACAGACCAAGGGCATTTGCTGGAGTATGAACAATTGCAGAATTAGATTCTCCAACTCGCATTCTTATGTGATCCTTTCTTAATTAATTTTTCATTTCTTGAAGGAACCCGAAATCTAAACCTTCATGTATCTCCTTTCAAAAATTTTGCTCTTTTTTTTCCTCTTAAATCTCTCATTAAGTTGTAAATACATTGAGTACGTCGGGGAGTGGTCAAATGAAGCCCAGGGATTTAGTCAATCCATAGCACCACCACTTGGACTTCCTCAGCTTATTGAGCTTGAGCCTCTTCAAAAGACATATTTCGCAGACGACAAAATATCAGGAGTATTTATTAATTCATTTTCGGAGGCTTATTCGTTTTCCCCAAATGGAGGCCCGCCCACTCGTCTTCAAAAATGGAACGGGCAAACTTGGACCAAAGTTGACACCTCACCTCGTGCTATATATATCCAATCTGTTACTTATCGCCCAATAGAATGGGGAGCTACGGTTGCTTTTAGTTTCCCAACAGAGAGAATGGAATCTTTAGGAATCGAAATAACGGGCCTATATCGATTTACTTACATGATATGCGAAAGCAAAAATTATGATGACTGTCAGATAATTTATTCGCCAGAATTCTATGTAAAATTTAGAGAAGCTGAAAGTATAGCTCAATACTAGAACAAAATTCCTAATTAAATTCTACCTTTCACCTGAATATTACGGATGCATTTTAGTATATTATTTACTTCAGAAAAGCGGTTCCACGAGAACTAACATCAAGACGAAAATACCCAACGAATGAAATTTTATGTTTGCATAAAAATGGTGCCTGATGTAGCTGCACCATTTCAAATTAAAGACGGGGAATTGATAATGGATGCAGACCGGATGGTGCTCAATGCTTACGACGCCTCCGCTGTTGAAGAAGCCCTGGTACTCACAGAAAAACATGGCGGCGAAGTGGAAGTAGTTTGCATAGGTCCGGCCAAAGCAGCCGAAACCATCCGTAAAGCCCTGGCTATGGGAGCTGATAAAGGAACACATATTGTCACTTCCGGTGATGAAGGCTTCGATTCGGGTAGTTACGCTTCCATTCTTTCAGCTTTCTTTAGAGACAAAGAATACAATATCCTTTCATTAGGAAAACAGTCTCAGGATACCGACTCAGGATTAACGGGAAGCATGGTTGCAGCAACACTGGAATTACCTTACGCCACCAATGCGGTTGGCTTGGAGATCGAAGGAGGAAATCTGATTGTAAAACGACAAGGCGATTCGGGTCAGGAAATGATAGAACTGCCAACCCCTTGTGCAGTTACCTGTTCTAATGATATGAATGAGCCCCGAATTCCAAATTTAAAAGGGATTATGGCTTCTAAGCGAAAGCCCATTGATTCGGTTGAACTTTCTTCTTTAGGTCTGACTGAGGATGAGTTAAAGCCCGCATCAAAAGTTACCTCCTATGAGCATAAACCTGCACGGCAAGCAGGTAAGAAATTTGAAGGCGAAGCGGATGAAATCGCCCGCGAAGTAGCACAATTATTAGATACCGAAGCAAACGCTATATAATTTTAATGTATAATGCTAAATGTTAAATACAGAACTATTCACATTTAGCATTTAAAATTCAGAATTTAATATTTCCAATGAGTTCAATACTTACTTATATCGCCATTGCTGATGGCAAAATTAAGCGATCCTCTTTAGAAGTTTTAACCCGAAGCAAAGCAATTGCTGATGCAAATGGAATGACTTGTGAGGCTGTAATCATAGATAAGACCGCTTCTTCTTTTATTGATGGAGTTCAGAAATATGGTGCTTCCAAAATTTACACTGTTGAAGCCCCTATCTTCGATCAGCACAGAAATACACCCCTTCTTTCCGCACTTTCAAAAGTGATGGAAACTGCTCAACCAAAAGTGGTTGCGTTCGCATCTACCGAAGGAACTAAGGATGTACTAGGGGCACTCGCGGCAAATCAAAAAGCAGGTGTTGTAGCTGATGTTTCTTCTTTTGATGTAACTTCAAATGGAGTTACTGCAAAGCGACCGGTTATGGCAGCCAAAGTAGTTGGCAATGTTGAAGTCTCAGGAAGTCCCATTCTTGTTTCTGTGCGTTCCGGATCTTATGAATTGGTTGAATCTCCAACATCTGCAGAAGTCGTGGCTGTTGATTTTTCGATGAGTGAAGAAGATTTGAAAGCAAAGCTTCGTGAAATTATCTCTGCAACCGGAGATACAATCGATCTTAACGAAGCAGAAACCATTGTAGCTGCAGGTCGAGGTGTTAAAGATGAAGAGGCTAAAAATCTGATTTCTGAATTAGCTTCGGTGTTAAATGCCGGAATCGGAGCTTCAAGAGCACTCACAGAAGCAGGAGTTTATGACCCAAGCCTTCAAATCGGGCAAACCGGAAAAGTAGTTTCACCACAGCTTTACATCGCTGTTGGTATTTCAGGGGCTATTCAACACGTTGCTGGTATGGCAAATAGTAAAGTAATTGTTGCCATCAATAAAGATGCCGACGCCCCAATTTTTGAAGTCGCTGATTATGGGATTGTTGGAGATTTATACAAAGTACTGCCTCCTTTTATTGAGGAATTGAAGAAAATTAAAGGATAGGGTTGGTCATCGCGAGGAACGAAGCGATCTCATGAAGATTGCCGTGGTCTTCGCATCTGCTCATCCCTCGCAACGACAGGTTAAAAATGGAAGACAAATTTGATTGTATTGTCATTGGTGGCGGAGTAGCCGGTTTAGCCGCAGCAATGACACTTGCCAAAAACAACATGAAGTTCCTTCTCATCGAACGTGGTGAGTTTGCAGGAGCAAAAAATGTATCCGGTGGTGTTTTATGGGGAAGCGATCTTGCTAAACTCGTTCCTAACTACTGGGAGGAAGAAGATGGCGGCTGGGAACGGTTCATCAACCATCGCCGGCTTACCTTTATGGATGAGCAATCCACATTTTCTCTCGACTTCAAATCAAAGCATTTCAACGAAACTCCTTATTCCGGAGTTGTAGTACTCCGTTCAAAGTTTGATAACTGGCTTTCAGGTAAGCTTCAGGAAGCTATTGACGCCAGCGATTACGCCATGGATTCTTTCATCGCCACTAATATCAAAGTGGATGAAGTGTTGATGGAAAATGGTAAAGCAGTTGGAATCAAAACCGGAGAAGATGAATTTCATGCTGATTCTGTAATCATCGCCGAAGGAGTAAACAACCTGCTCACACGACAGGTTGGGTTACAGGATACATACGTTCCTGCCGATCACATGCTAACCGGAATCAAGGAAATTATCCGCTTTGACCAGAAGGTACTCGAAGATCGTTTTCAATTGAATGGATTGAGCGGAATGAGCAACGAATTTGTCGGTTGGGCAACCGATGGAGTTGAAGGTGGTGGCTTCCTTTATACCAATCGTGATACCATCTCACTTGGTCTTGTAGTTGGAATCAAAGACATGCGGGAAAAGAAAAGAAGTCCGCACGACTTACTTAATCATTTTAAAACTCACCCCACCATCGCCGATGCCATAAAAGGCGGCGAGATTGTAGAATATTCTGCTCATGTAGTCTCTTCAGGAGATTCCAGAGCCATGCCCAAAGAGCTATATAAAGATGGAATTTTGATAGCCGGCGAAGCCGCTAACTTACTGATGAATGCCGGAAAAGCCATCCAGGGAATGGACTATGCCATGCGATCAGGAATTCTTGCTGCTGAGACCATTGTTAAAGCAAAAGCAAAAAATGATTTCAGCTCGGCTACTTTAAAAGAGTACCGACAAGCATTGAATGATAGCTATGTGATGAAAGACATTAATAACTTTCAGGATGCGGTTCATTTACTCCATACGGATACTATGCAAAATAAAGTACCTAATCTGGTATGTGATTTCGGGAGACAGTTTTTCACTATTAAAAATGAACCAACTCCTAAATCTGAAAAAATGCTGTTAGGAGCAATCAAGCGACATTCATCAATCTGGGAACTTCTGCAATTAGGATTTAAAGCGAGGAAATCTTTGTAAGTGAAAGGGGAAAGGTCAAAACTAAAAAGTAAGAGGTAATAAGATGATTAAACTGAATCACAAAAAGCTCAATGTTTACAACTCCAGTATTGATCTGGTTAGTGAAGTTTATAGTCTTACTGAAAAGTTTCCTGCTTCAGAAAACTTTGGGCTAGTGAGTCAATTAAGAAGAGCCTCTGTTTCTATACCTTCAAATATTGCTGAAGGCTCGGCTCGTTCATCTGACACAGAGCGGAAAAGATTTCTTCAAATCGCTCGTTCGTCCCTTGTAGAAGTTGATACACAGATTGAAATCGCTCTTAAACTTAACTATTTAAAGGAAAGTGATATTGGACACCTGACTGATGTTTCTAATCAGGTTTTTGCGATGCTTTCAACAATGATGAAATGAACCTTTCATTTTTCACCTTTTACTTTTCACTCTCATGAAGCTCTTAAAACTTACAGAACGACTTGGTCTGGTTAGCTATCGAAATCAGGCTAAATCAGAAATTAAACCTCACATCATCGTTGATACCGACATCTGTAACTCCGGGTGTCCTCACAAATGTACCACATGGGTTTGCCCGGCAAACTGTTACACTATGGATGAGAACAATAAGGTTCATTTCCAGGTTGAAGATTGTATCGAGTGCGGAACCTGTATGTATGCCTGTGACCAAGGAGCTGTGGATTGGAACTATCCCGACCCTGAAATTGGCCGTGGAGTAAACTGGAATTTTGGGTAAATCCCAATTAAAAATCAAACGATGGAAACAATGTTAGAATCAGGACTTTCTTTTGATCTGAATGACGATCAAAAAATGATCCGCGACAGTATTAAAGATTTTGTAGAGAGGCATGTAGCCCCTACTGTAATCGAGCGTGATAACAGCAAGAAATTCCCTATGGCGATTGTTAAACAGCTCGGTGAAATGGGTATGCTGGGAATTTATCATCCTGAACAATACGGCGGGGCTGGTTTTGACACCCTGAGTTTCTGTCTCGCGATTGAGGAAATAGCCCGTTGGGACGCCTCTCTTGCTTTAACGGTTGCTTCACACACTTCTCTGGGAACCGGGCATATTGCAATCGCCGGGAACCACGAGCAGAAATTGAAATACATGCCCAAACTTTGCTCCGGAGAAAAGCTTGGAGCCTGGTGTTTAACAGAACCCGGGTCAGGAAGTGATGCTTCCGGTATGAAGACTACAACAGTTAAGCAAGGTGATCATTGGGTTTTAAACGGTTCAAAGATTTTTATTACTCAGGGTTCTGTTGGCGATGTGTATGTGGTGCTTGCAAAAACAGATTCTGAAAAAGGTACCAAAGGAATAAGTGCTTTTATAGTAGAAGGTGATTGGGAAGGCGTAAAGCCTGGGCCCGGAATGCACAAGTTGGGAATGAATTCATCTGACACCACCGAAGTAGTTTTTGAAAATGTGAGCGTCCCTGCTGAGAACCTACTCGGTGAAGAAGGCATGGGCTTTATCGATACCATGAAAGTTTTGGATGGTGGACGGGTTGGAATAGCTGCTCTTTCAGTCGGAATTGCAAGAGGTGCTCTTGAAGAATCACTGAAGTACGCAATGGAACGCAAACAATTTGGAACAGCTATCGGAAATTTCCAATACATGGAAGGCAAGCTGGTAGATATGGCTACAGAAATTGAAGCCGCCCGATTGTTAGTATGGAGAGCCGCTTTATTGAAAGACCAGGGGAAACCATATACAACTGAAGCTTCCATGGCTAAACTTTTCGCATCTGAATTATCTGTTCGGGCTTCTTTGGACGCAGTACAAATTCACGGTGGATATGGCTACACAAAAGAATATCATGTAGAGCGATTCCTCAGGGATTCCAAGCTTATGACCATTGGTGAAGGCACTTCTGAAGTACAGCGATTGATTATTGCGCGGGAGTTGAAGAAAACTATTTTATAATTCTACATGATAAATTGTGAATTTTGGATTGATCAAATTAATTCAAAATTCACAATCCATAATTATCCTATTTATATTAGAAATAGGATTCCTTACCATTCTAAAAAATCAGTTAAAAGTTAAATTAGATGTCCAAAAACCTGTTTAATATTGATGACGCCCTTCTTTTTGAATCTGAACTGAATGAAGAAGATCGTTTGATCATGGAAACCGCCCGGGATTACGCTCAGGCTAATCTTGAGCCCCGCGCTTTAAAAGGAAATACCGAAGAATATTTTGATCAGGACATCGCCAGGGAAATGGGCGAAATGGGCTTACTTGGTATTAATATACCCGAGGAATATGGTGGCGCCGGAGCCAGCAATACCGCCTATGGATTAGTTGCCCGTGAAGTAGAACGCGTGGATTCGGGCTATCGATCTTTTATGAGTGTGCAGTCATCGCTGGTGATGTACCCCATTTCCATTTTTGGAACTGAAGAACAGAAGCACCGTTTCATTCCAAGACTCGCTTCAGGGGAAATTATTGGCTGTTTTGGTTTGACGGAACCTGATCACGGTTCTGATCCCGGCTCGATGGTAACCACGGCTGTTAAAGTGGATGGCGGATGGAAAATGAACGGTGCCAAAATGTGGATTACTAACTCCCCTATTTCTGATGTTGCAGTAGTTTGGGCCAAAGCGAAAGAGCATAAAGATGATGAAGGAGTGATCCGTGGCTTCCTGCTCGAAAAAGGAATGAAAGGCTTTTCAGCACCTCATACTAAATACAAAATGAGTTTACGGGCTTCCGAAACAGGTGAACTCGTTTTTGATGATGTGTTTGTACCGGATGAAAATGTATTCCCGGATATCCGTGGACTCAAAGGACCATTTATGTGCCTGAACAGTGCCCGCTACGGTATCGCCTGGGGAACCATTGGAGCGGCTGAGTTTTGCTACCAAAAAGCCCGACAGTATGTATTGGATAGAAAGCAATTTGGAAAGCCTCTGGCTGCAAATCAGCTTATACAAACCAAGCTTGCCAATATGTTGACCGATATTACAGCCATGCAGATGCTGGCTTTGAGACTTGGACAACTTAAAGATACAGGTCGTGACCACCCCTCCATGACCTCACTTGCCAAACGTAACAACTGTGGCAAAGCACTGGAAATTTCCAGAATTGCCCGAGATATGCACGGCGGAAATGGAATTACCGGAGACTACCGGATTATCCACCACATGATGAATCTGGAATCAGTAAATACCTATGAAGGTACTTATGATATTCATGGATTGATTCTTGGAAGAGAGATTACCGGGATACAATCTTTTACTCCTAGGGGAAATGATTAATTGATTTGAAACCCTGAAATTCAAAAAAAGCTAATGGTGTAATCATGATCAAAAAAATACTTCTCGGACTAGCTGCTGTACTCCTCATTCTTCAATTTTTCCAGATTGATAAAACCAATCCTGAGTACGATGCCTCAAAGGATTTTATGGCTATGTACCCTCCTTCCGAGGAAGTTGCGCAAATCCTGAAAGTTGCTTGCTATGATTGTCATTCGTATGAGACCAAATATCCCTGGTACACCTACACTCAGCCATTAGCCTGGTGGGTAAAAGACCACATTGATGAAGGTCGGGATGAACTGAATTTTTCTGCGTTCGGAAATTATAGTCCGCGCCGGGCTGATCATAAACTGGAAGAAGGTGTTGAATACACCGAAACCGAAGAAATGCCTCTTCCCTCCTATACCTGGGGACATTCAGAAGCCCGCCTTACCTGGGAACAACGCGAATTACTCATGGACTGGTTTGCAGAGCTTCGCCCTATTGTCTATCCAGATAGCCTGAAGAACTCAGATTCCTGATCAGGCTTTATTTTATCAGAGTTAGTTTTCTTGTGAGTGTAATTCCGGCAGCTTCCAGTCGATAAAAAAAGACTCCTGAAGAATATTCTGACGCGTTCCAAAGAGCCCGGTGAGTTCCGGCCGGCATTGAACCTTCTACAATGGTAGCGATTTTCCTTCCCTGCAAATCATATACCGAGAGTGTTACAAAAGCCGATTTATGAAGTTTATATTCTATAACTGTTTGTGGATTGAAAGGATTAGGATAATTCTGACTCAGGCTTATTCCTGAAGGAATCAGTTCATCTCCCAATTCTTCATTATTTACAAAAACACCGGAATTTCTTTCCCCGGGAGTTCCATGACCAGTGGAAAAAGCCCAGTTCTCCCCTTTGGAATTATCAAAACCCGGATTAGAAAGCGAAAGGGTTGCTCCCAGTCCATCCGCCTCAACTGGCCAGGGTGCTTTATCGTTATAAGTTAGCTCGTCGATGATATTCCCTTGTTCATCAAATAGTCGTATCAACTCTCCATCTCCCGAAAGTCCAAAGCCCATGTCACCAACTCTATTCTGAACATTAGGGAACAGTTGTTTAAATAGAGTACTGTCTCTGGTAAGCACTAAATAAGAGTCCGGCTCAAGAGTGGTTCCTTCCCCAAAAGTAAATCGATGAGTATCATCCGAATCAGAGAAATACCACCCCGAAATATCAACAGGTTGATCTGAATTATTATAAAACTCTACCCAGTCTTCCGGGTTAAATGTATCAGCCGACCGATAATTGATTTCGTTAATCACAATCCCAGAGCTGGTGATCTCATTCCTCACAAAATGAGCAGTTAGAACAGAGTTTTCCGTAACACTTATTTCTTTGATACTCTCAGAACCGGTAATATCACCACTCCAGCCTTTGAAAGTATATCCGGGACTTGCTCTCACTCTTAATTCAAAAGGAACTGTTTGATAAATCAGTCCATATTCCAGTTCATCTGACCGAACACCTGCAATGAATATCTGACCTGCTCCTTCAGGCTCTACCCTTGTTTCAACACTATGCAAGCGAACGAGATCAAAAAATTCATACAAATTAGACCTTGCAACTAGAGGTCTTTGATCAATAAAGTTTGATATAAGGTTGACATGTTTTTCCCAGTTCATCCTGAAACCCAATGTCATAGACTTTTCCCATCTTTGTGCGTGCGCTGGTATTTCAGATTCAATAAGTGAAGCCACACTATCCACAAACGCATGCATTCGTCCAGGTTGAAATGTAGTATGCATGTGCATGCTGTATCGTTGAACGAATGTATTAACGAACTCCTGATTCTCCAATAAACTCCTGAACAAAAAAGTTGATGTGGGAGTAGTTTCGTAAGGTGTATCTTTGATGGTAGTAAGTTTCTTCAACATATTAGTACTCGAAATTCCTCTTGAATGGCTGCCCATTGACATATCCACATCATACATCAACCATTTCCATTTTCCATCGGGTTGCTGAGGCCTCCAGAAAATAATATTATTTGCCGGCCAATCCCCATTTGCCATGTAAATCTGAGCGATATAATAATCGATATATTGATCCATATCCATCTGATTGGTCACCCATTCGTAATGAATTTGCTGAGAAATATCATTTTCTGAGATGTAATCAAGCATAGCATTGTAATGATCTGAACTCCCCTCTTTCACATTCGCACTTCCTCCGCTGAGGATATCAAGTTCGTTTTCATCATAGCCATAATTCGATTCAATAAAGTCTTCGTTTTGCCTTTCCCTAAGCATGTGAATCCCCCAATACTCTCCATTAATAAAAACAACCACGGGTTTAAAAGCCTGATATCCAAGATCCATTCTGTCTTTTACAATCGATTGCGCTACTGCATTTCTGATTAGCGCACGATACCAATCCTGTCCTCCACTTCTTAGAGCAAGTCTGTCAAAAATCTGGAATGGTTTATCCTCGAATAGTGGATATTCCAGTTTACTTGCTCCGTACTCGCTTCTGAAGAAAATATCAAAAGACTTTTGATCATAAAGACGGGTACAGCCTCCTCCGATTTTTATACCGGCATTTATTTTAAACCCCTGGCTGCGGTCTTTCTCAAAGAACTCAAAGTGGGCCGGGCGCTCCCAATCCTGATTCCAGTTTTTGGGGGATTCACGACAAAAGCCGGGAATTCCATTAGTTCCTTCAACATAGATTCCTCTTTCATCCGAAAACAAATTATCCGGGTCGCTAATCAAAGAGAAAACCGGAAGCTCTGTAGATTCATTTATAAAATAAGTTCTATTCAAACTAATCGTATCCTGATACCCAATGGTGTATCCTGATACCCTTAACACCCGTGTTTGTTTTAGAGTAACTGAACTTTGGTATGCCTGATCTGAGGTATCGGGAACTGAACCATCGAGTGTATAATACACGGAAAGACTATCAGGATTGTACAGAATGTTTACTGTTATTGAATCAGAATAAAACCCGGATTCGATATCAGTTTGAAGAGATTGTGCCTTAATTCCGGTAACGAACGACAAAAATAAAATTACTAAGGAAACCGAGACTACACGTTTCATAAAATTCCGAAAAGTACTAATACATAAATCATGAGATTCAATATAGAAAACTCAGCTCTTTAATCTATTTTCAATAACGTTGATTTACATCTCATGATTTTGTTTGTTCATCAGCTTATATATCGTACGAATTATGAATGCCCTGCTTAACGAAATAAAACAATGTGAGGTTTGTAAAGAAAACCTGCCGCTGGGTCCACGTCCTGTAGTAGCAGCATCTGAAACATGTAGCATCTTAATAATTGGTCAGGCTCCGGGCTCGAAAGTACATAAAACCGGAATTCCCTGGGATGATCCCAGTGGCGATCGGCTACGTGATTGGATGGGAGTCGACAAAAGCATCTTTTACGACAATAGCAAAATTGCGTTGGTCCCAATGGGTTTCTGTTATCCCGGGAAAGGGAAAAGTGGAGACCTTCCTCCAAGACCAGAGTGTGCTCCACTTTGGCACAAGCTGCTACTTGATTCTATGCCTCATATCAAACTTACTCTTCTTTTCGGGCAGTATGCCCAACACCATTATTTAAAAGATCAGGTTAAAAAAACTCTTACTGAAACCGTTAGAGATTTCGAGGAATATGCCCCGTACTATTTACCTATGCCTCACCCATCTCCCCGAAATAATATCTGGTTGAAAAAGAATCCCTGGTTTCAGCAAAAACTCCTTCCCGAGCTTAAGTCCAGAATTAAAGAATTAATCTGATTTTTTATTAGGGGTATTGAACGATCTGTGTGTACTGATAAAAACTAATAGTAATCAGGTTACACTATGAAAAAGGTATTTTTATTCGATTTTGTGTGAAGCTTCTGAATAAAAATAATTAATGAAACTGAAGAAGCAGCAGTTCCGGGTCAATTTTTAACTATACCCGACCAGGCAGAAAACTACACTGATCCGGAGCTGTCTGTTTTCTTCAATACTAACTTAATCAAATATTGACCCCGATAACATGTACCCTAAAGGTGTAAGTGTAAAAGCTTGCACCTTTTTTCATGCAATTCAGATTTTTTTCAATAACTTCGGTGAATGTTTTTTAAGTTCATCTATTGTTTTCTAATTTGACTTAAGAATACGAATACAGGCATAATACACTTTAGGGGATCAGCCACAAACTATCGGTTGAATAAGAATATCTAACTCATGAAATTATTTAAGAATCTTTTTTCAGGTTTTTCTGCATTCTTATTGTTCTTTTTTTGTTTTTTTAGTGGAAGCGCTTTTGCGCAAGACATAACACGAACCAATGTTACTTTCGACAACGGCCGTTTTACCCTTCACGGTGAGTTGGTTATACCCGATACTTCAGATAACGCGCCGGTACTTGTCTTTCTTGTTGGCTCCGGGGCTAACTCCTCTCATCGAACTATCTACAAAGACTTTGTTAAAGAAAACATAGAAGACTTGTTCCTTAAGGAAGGCGTAGCCATTCTCTATTTTGATAAGCGCGGGGTTGGTAAGTCTGAAGGACGCTGGCAGCGTACTAACTTATACGAACGGGCAGCCGATGCAAAAGCAGCTATCGATTTTCTGAAAACCCAGGGACGTATTGATTCTTCAAGAATTGGGATAATAGGGCATAGTCAGGGAGGTTGGGTTGCACAGATTATAGGAGACCGATACAGAAATGATATAAAATTCATCGCCTCTTTAGCCGCTCCAACTTTCGATATAAAACTTCAGCTCACCAACGACTATTACAGCAGATTTCTATGCGAAGGTGATCCCGATAATGAAGCGTTTGATAAAGCCAGTAAAAAAGCCATTTCGGATATAAACTGGGTTACATGGTTTCCTGTTACTAAAGAGTGGCGCCAATTAAAAGAACTTAGTGAATTTGATCCTGCTCCCCATCTTCTGGAGTTAGATCTCCCTTCTTTATTTGTATTTGCTGAAAATGACTACTACGTATATCCGGGTTGGGCAATTGGCGCACTAAATGAAACTTTTGACCACAGTCTTCCCGAATATTTCAATCTTCAGATTATTCCGGGAGCAAATCACGATTTCCGGTTAACAACAATGTGTGTTTCAGATAAGGATGCCGCCAAAGAACCTTACTCTGACTATTTTCAACAGGTTTTTAAAGACTGGATTTTAAGTAATCTTTAGACCTCCCATAACAAGTAATTGCTCTCTAAAGCACCGTCACTTAAAAACCTTTTCTAAACAATCAAAGAAGCCTTAAGAATAAAAAAATAGTTAGGCGAGTTTTTTTCCTGATAAGTATTTATGATTGATCAGACTTCTTGAATGTAAGACCGACAATACAAGACTCTATTTTTTTGGCATGATTTCCATCTATAAAATAAAACCTGCTTTCCAAAAACTCTTAGTTCCTGTTTTGAGAATGTTACACAAAATAGGTTTCACAGCTAATCAGATCACTATTTCTTCGATCCTACTATCAGCCATAATTGGAGTAAGCTTTTGGTATGCGGATATAGCTATTTGGCTTTTTCTTACTCTCCCAATTGGTTTACTATTGAGAATGGCTTTAAATGCCCTTGATGGTATGATGGCCCGTACCTATAACCAACAATCTAAACTCGGAGAAATGCTTAATGAAGCAGGAGATATTATTTCTGACTTAATAATCTATTTCCCACTCATTAAATACTTTAGTGGGCAAACTTATGTTGTAATATTGTTTTTATGCCTGAGTATTATCAATGAATTCGCAGGATTGCTGGGAAAAGCTATGGGTTCTGAAAGGAGATATGACGGGCCAATGGGAAAAAGTGACCGAGCATTTGTTGTTAGTATTATTGGAATACTGTTGTTCTTTCAAATCAACATTCAAAACTATGCTCTTTATGGGTTTAGTATAATCAATTTCTTGCTTATCCTCAGTACATACAAACGTTTAACAGGAACACTCAAACATGATTAACGATTACCTTCGATTGGATTATATCCAAAATAATGACTTGTTAATTGTTGTACTCCTGATTTTTGGAATACTGACTTTTGCTTCGCTCTTATTCTTTGCTATAGGAAAAATAAAACCAGACGCTAATCTGAATGAATTAAAAGCTAGGACAAAATCCTGGTGGGCTATGGCTATTATTTTTCTTACCGCCACTATGTTTAGCAATACCATCTCATATTTTGCTATTGCATTTCTTTCATTCGTAGCGTTCAGGGAATTATACTCCATTCTAAAATTCAGAGATTCTGACCGTTACGCGGTACTTTGGGCTTACCTTGCAATACCCATACAATACTATCTGGCTTACATACAATGGTATGGAGCCTTTATCATTTTTATCCCGGTAGTAATGTTTCTTCTTTTACCTCTACGTCTAGTTCTAAGGGGTGAAATGGAAGGCATCATCAAATCGATGGCTTCTCTACACTGGGTTGTTATGCTCACAGTTTTTGGCTTAAGCCACATGGCTTATTTCCTTTCGCTACCAGAACTTCCCGGTTTTGAAGCAGGGGGAAGAGGACTTCTTCTTTTTTTGGTTTTCCTAACCGAGATTAATGACGTACTTCAATTTACTTTTGGTAAGCTTTTTGGAAAACGTAAAATAATTCCTTTAGTAAGCCCAAATAAAACTTGGGAAGGATTTCTGGGAGGATTGATTGCGACTACTATTATCGGCTATTTTCTGAAGTTCTTAACTCCTTTAACGGGATTCGAAGCCGCGTTTATAAGCTTTCTTATTTCTTTCTCAGGGTTTTCAGGTGATATCGTAATGTCGAGTATTAAGCGAGATATTGGTGTTAAAGACACCTCTTCAGCTATTCCAGGGCATGGTGGTATCTAGATCGTATTGATTCTCTTGCTTATACCGCTCCCGTATTTTTTCACATGGTTTATTTTCTTGCCTATTGATTATGCAAAGATTCGTTCTAAGATTTCTATATAGTTTTCTTTGTAGATGGTTTTTAAAACTGATAGTGGGCGTAAAATTTATCAACACTGAGGTTTTGAAGGATGTGCCACAATTTATAATACTTGCAAATCATAATAGTCACCTTGATACAATTACTTTACTAGCTTCTATTCCTTCATCTCTAATACATAAAGTAAAACCTGTTGCAGCTGGAGATTACTTTGGGAAGACAAGGCTTTCTAATTGGCTTAGCTCTTACTTCATTAATGCACTTCTTATTGATCGTAAGAATGTAAGAAGTAATCCGGAAGAGGCTCCTATTCCTAAAATGATTTCTGAATTAGAAAAAGGGAATTCTATCATTTTATTTCCTGAGGGAACCAGAGGGAAGCCCGAAGAACTTCAACCTTTTAAAAGAGGAATCGGTCTTGTTTTAGCTGAAAAACCTGAAACACCTTACATACCAGCTTTTTTGTCTGGAATGGGGAAAAACTTACCTAAAGGAAATACGATTATAGTTCCTTTTACCTCTTCTTTAAAATTTGGAAAGCCAACCTTTGTTTCTTCACGAGATTCAAAAGAAATAATTAAGCAGATTGAGGATGATATAAAGGAATTAAAACTTTTCTAACTCCCAATACACTTTCTCTATATAATCTCCCTGGATAATCCGATCCACTACCTCCATACCTTCTATTACTTCTCCAATGATGGTATAACGTCCATTTAGATGTGGGTGCCACTGATTCATCACAAAAAACTGGCTGCCTTCGGTATCAGTTCCGGCGCTGGCAATACCAACTACACCTCTTTTATAATGCTTAGGACTGGCTTCTGTAGGAACCACATAATCAGGACCTCCAAATCCATCCTGTGTTTCTATATCGCCTCCCTGTATTACAAAATTCGGAACTACCCGATGAAAAGGAATATTCTCATAGGTTCTTTCTTTCACCAGACTTTGAATTCCGGAAATAGTAGCCGGAGCATTAAGCACGTCCAACTGAATAGTAAAATCTCCTTTATTTGTCTCGAAGACTAAAAATGGGTTGGCTCCCAATCTGGTCAATTTTTTCCAGTCCGGTATTCTGAATTCAGTTTTTGGAGTTTCTTGTTCAGGAATTTCCCAACCTTGATTCACAAAGGTTTGATTCAAAGCGCTATTCCCTTCTGCCGCTAGGGAATCAATAAATGGTTTTGCTTCTGTTTCGAAACGTTCTTTTAATACCGATGAAATAGCCTGATAAACTTCAACATCAGCCGGAAGTGAAAACCTTGAAAGCATCTGCTCGAATAAAGAAAATTCAGAGTCGTAAATAAGCTGCTCATCCCGATACAATGCATTCATCATGAAAATCATAGAACGATTTGCGGTTTGCATATTTTCGATGAGCATTTCCCTCACTTCACTTGTTATGTTTTCCGTTTTATTTTCATCATCAAGATCATCCCACCAGCTTGCCAATTCCTGAAGAGCAAAAAATCTTATCAACCTATTCTTTGATGTAGCATCACTTTTTAACTGATCAAGAAACTCATCATCTGAAACTATCTTTTGAAGAACTTCATACCGTATTGGATTGGTATATGCATCATCTGCTCCAAGCTCATATACCAGTTCCTTGTACTTCGCCGGATTTGAAATTGAGTTTAAAGCCTGTAAACGAAGAGCGGGTTGAATTCCCCTTATTAACCCGATTTTATTAAGTACGGCACGATCTAATTCCGAACCCAACTCGTCTGATTGGTTTTCGATAGCCCGCAAAGCTTCCAAAGTTACATTATGGTTAACATGATCCAACATAGCATTCAGAACTACTTTAGAATGCCGTGTCAGTTCATAGTGTGAAATCCCCTGAGCAAGTTCAATAGCCAATTGAACATCCATCGTTTCGAATTCATCAAGTTCAAATCGAAATAAAGCAGCATCTACGTTTCCATTTACCATTAGAATACGGCTGATGATTTGTTCTCCGGACGGGTCATCAGGATAAAAATTCTCCAAACCGTCTTTTAATGACTCAATCGTTTTTGTATTTAGCTCTTTACGAGCCCGGTAAAATCCGTATAAGTATGCTTGGATTAACTCACTATTTGTACTTTCCAGAGCTTTGTTTACAATCTGATGCTCCTCTTCGGCTGTTAACTCTGTACCTGCTGAGAGTCTCCCAACTGCTAACGCTGTTTCAATCCTTGTATCGAGGCCAGAAGCATCAGAAGTATTCAAAAGCATCGTTAATGTTTCCTTATTCCCATGAAATCCTAACACAGTGGCTAAACCATTTCGAAATTCAGGATTGGATTTCCAGAGTTCATGAAGTTCTACCAGGTGTTCATCATTAATTTCTTTGTACCAAAGTGAGGCCCAAGCTTCATCAGTATTCGCTTCGAGCACCTTTTCAATTAACAGGTTCACATCTTCCACTTCTGTACTAATCAGTGCTTTCCAGGCTTGTGTACTCAACGCTTCATTTTCTGAGTCAGAGAAACGCAACAAAGCCTCATCGTCTCGCTCGAAAACTGCCTGATATAACTCAGAATACTCTTCCGTTAAGAGTTGTGTTTGCTCAGGTGTAGTTCTGGTACAGCTTACCATCATAAAACTACACCCAAGAAACATATACATGTATCGCACACATTTTTTGTTGACCTTCATCCAAAAACTCCTTTTATTACACATATTTCACACATTAAGTATATATCACTATGGATAATGCACATTTAACCCGAAAACAACAGGAATTTTTTTCCTTCATCGTCGATTACAAAAAAGAATATGATGTTTGGCCTACCTATCGTGAAATTGCTGAACATTTCGGGTATCGTTCTCCAAATAGCGTTACTCAGAATATACAGGCTTTATTAAAAAAAGGGTTCCTCGTAAAGAAAAATGACGAGGAATATGATCTTCCGTCCGACAAAAAAAGCATCCTTGGAAATGATTTTGAAGAAGAGGGAATTCCTATTCGAGGTTTAATTGCTGCAGGATATCTTCAGGAAGCAGTAGAAGCTGATTTAGGTAGCATTACCCTTTTACGCTTTTCCCCAATCTGGATAAGTTATTTGCTCTCCGGGTTTCTGGTTTTAGTATGAAGGATGCCAATATTTATGATGGTGATTTTGTGCTTTTGATGGACACCAAACTCCAGAACGGTGAGATTGGTGCCGTACTATATAATGGAGAAACTACTCTTAAAAAAGTATTCTGGGATGACAACGGATTACGCCTTGAAGCTGCCAATGAAGATTATGATGATATCACCGTTTCTCCTGATGTATTCGAAGAAGTGAAAATTATCGGTAAATATATTGGTCATGTTAACCGACAGGGCTTTCAACGAGCTGCTTCTAAAGTAGCCTGATTATTTTTTGCGGTGATACTGTCCATCAAAAATGGTGGTCCAGGTTTCGCCACCATCGGATGATTGTTCCCAATGTTGACGAACATAATCTTCTGTCATTTGATAGAAGGTGAGTTTGTAATCCAATTCGACTCCTCCCTGACCAAACCCTTTACCTATATATTTCATCGCTTTTGCCTCAGCATCATAAATTCCTGAAAACTCTATGGGGATTCCTCCGCTTCCTATCCATTTTTGATGCCACTGCTGATCTAACACACTATAATAATTCAAACTTTTACCTGTATAACCGGAAGCTCCAGTCCAATTTTCCAGGATAACGCAATCTCCAACTGTAAGTTCTATTACGCTATTCCCTACCGCTACATCATTTGGATTTTTTACTTCCCATTCGCCAATCCAAAAATCAAATTGTCGGTATTCGGGCTGGGTTTTACATCTGCTTTGTTGAGCTTGCTGTGCCAGAATTGTAGAAGTAGCAATAAAGATGGTGACAAGAAAAAGACCAAGTATTTTTTTAAACATGATATTAATACTGAATTGAATACCTGACTCAACTTATTGCTTCTGTTTCTTTATTAAAAACACGCTTATCACATTATGCTTCTTCTTGTCACAATTGAAAAAAATTGAACGATTTCTCTTTCTTTTCAAAACGTATTCCCTTATCTTTGAAAGCTCTGATAAAATCGCAAAAGAAAGAAATTTAAAAATATTATGTACGCGATCGTAGAAATTGGCGGACATCAATACAAAGTAGCAGAAAAAGATGTTTTGTTTGTTGATAAGCAAAATGTGGAGGGTAATAACCTTTCGTTTGACAAAGTGCTTCTTGTAAAAGATGAAAGTGGCGTTAAAGTAGGAACTCCTGTTGTTGAAGGTGCTGAGGTTTCGGCAACCCTTCTTGATACTGTTAAGTCTGATAAAGTACTTGTTTTCAAAAAGAAGCGCCGAAAAGGATATCAAAAAATGAACGGTCACCGACAGGTAATGTCTCAGATTCAAATTGATGGGATAACGCTAGGTGGAACCAAGAAAAAATCAGCTCCAAAAAAAGCTGAAGTCAAAACTGAAGAAGCAGCTCCCAAAGCAGAAGCGACTTCTGATTTAAGTTCAAAAACAGTTTCTGAACTTAAAGAAATGGCAAAAGAACAAAACATTTCCGGCTATTCAAGCATGAAGAAAGCCGAATTAATCGAAGCTTTAAGCTAAAATTAAGGTATAAACAATGGCACATAAGAAAGGTCAGGGTTCAACAAAAAACGGACGTGATTCAGAAAGTAAACGACTTGGTGTAAAGCGATTCGGTGGCGAATTTGTTCGTGCCGGAGGAATCATTGTACGTCAACGAGGAACAAAATTTCACGCTGGTAACAATGTAAAAAGAGGTGGAGATGACACCTTATTTTCTGTAGCTGATGGTCATGTTTCATTTACTACATCAACTGGTGGAAGAAAATTTGTAAACGTTGACCCTGCGAACTAAGAATTTATCATCTATGTAAAAGCCCCGTTCATACTATATATGTACGGGGCTTTTTTTATATCTTCAAATCATGAAATATCCAAGAATACCCGGCCTTAATACTCCAATTCACTCTATATTCTGCATTGGTAAAAATTATGCAAAGCATGCAGAAGAACTAGGTAGCAAACCTCCCTCCTCTCCAATCGTATTCTTAAAACCTTTAAACTCAATTTGCTTTGAAGGTGAACAAATCTCATTACCAAAACAAACCAGTGAGGTTCATCACGAAGTTGAACTTGTGATAGCTATTGGTAAAATGGGGAGAAATATCCCAAAAGAAAGAGCTTTGGAATATGTGGCAGGTTATGGGGTTGGAATAGACTTTACTGCAAGAGATATTCAACAAAAAGCAAAAGAGAAAGGACATCCATGGAGTATAAGCAAAGGGTTTGACCAATTTGCTCCAATCAGCTCATTTATTCCCTTTGACGGAAAGACCTTCCCCGAAATCGTGCTACAGCTTACTGTGAACGGTAACGCCCGCCAAAAAGCTTCTACAAAAGATATGATTTTTAACATTCCAACTTTAATCAGCTATTTGTCGGAAATTTTTACGTTAGAAGAAGGCGATTTGATTTTTACGGGAACTCCGGAAGGGGTATCAGCTATTAAAGCTGGAGATACAGTTACTGCTACACTCGATGGTGGAACTACTTCTTTAACGGTTACTATTACCAGGTGATTTTAAAAACTTCGTTTTTACTTATTGCTATTTTCATCACAAAACTATCCTCTGCGCAGGAGCAAGATTATCTTTGGCCTACTGATGCAAGCCAACACCTGACTTCTACTTTCGGGGAGACCCGTTCTGCTCATTACCACTCCGGTCTGGACATTAAAACCTGGGGACAGGAAGGCTATCGGGTCTTCGCTTCGAAGGATGGGGTTGTGTACCGTCTTGGAGTTTCTGTAGAAGGCTACGGTAAGGTAATTTATTTGAAGCATACTGACGGTGCAATTACCGTATATGCGCATCTACAGCGGTTTAATGATCATCTTCAGGCTTATATAGATTCCGTTCGGATGAAGGACTATTCTTTTGAAACCGATTTAAGTGTGGAGCATTTGAATATGAAGGTTTCCCAAGGAGAAGTAATTGGATATACAGGATCGACTGGTGTAGGTCCTCCTCACCTTCATTTCGAAATCAGGAAGGATGAAGACACTCCAATTAACGCTTTGCGTTCTAATCTTACTGTGAAAGACACTATTCCTCCATCTATCTCAGCAATGTTGGTATTCCCTCTTTCGCCCGAAACAACCATTCGCAACTCTAAATTTCCTCAGCTTTACTACCCTTTTAAAGATGATTCGGGAAATGTAAGCTTTCGAACAATTGAAGCTAATGGACCTATTGGAGTAGCAATCTCTAATTTTGATGAAGCAAACGAGGTAACCAACAAATATGCCACCTACGAGCTCGGTTTACTAAACCAAGGTGACACTCTTTTTTACGGACGACTTGATGAATTTAAATTTGAAGAAGATGACATTATGTTTTTGGATAGAATCCCGGATATGGGTGCCAATAGAAGATCTTATCAGACATTATACAAAAAAGACGGCCCTACGAATCCGTTTTATAGAATAGTGGACCCTCGTACCAGTATCAATCCCGGAGACTCAATCGCTTGGTTTACCATCTTCGCAAAAGACTATTATGGAAATGAATCAAACGCATACTTTTCAGTTGATGGAGCGAGTTTTAATCCTGATCACAAAAAGAAAAATATTCCCGATCCATTACACAAATGGTTTTGGACGGAAGATTGGGTATTCAATGGCACTGAAACAATAGACCTCAAGAATTTTGACTACAAATTGAGCCAAGTTTGGGATTCTAAAAATAATCAATATCTATTGGTTATTAGAGAATCTGAGATCGCTCTATCTCAATTCATGCTATTATCCAGATTTGCACCAACCGGTACCTATTCCTTTAAAACACCTGATAAAAAACTGACTGTGCGTTTTCCTTCCGATAGCTTTTTCGATACGCTAAGTGTGGTCAGCTATACAGATTATCTTGATGGATATCCCTACTTTAACCTCCAACCGGCGATGATTCCGTCAAGAAAATCGTTTAAGGTTGAATATTATATGGGCGATGATTTTGAAGAAGGTAACAAGTACCAGCTATTTCGGATTGATCGTACCCGCGACCGCATTACTAGTGTTGATTCAAAACTTATAGGAAGAACCATACATGGGTACCCTTCTGATCTCGGCGAATTTATAATCATGCCAGATAATGAACCTCCTGTTTTACAAACCCCGAAGATCATTAAAACCAGTTATGGAAAATGGTTAGTTCAAATATTTGCAGAAGACTCCCTTACCGGAATTAACTTCAAAGATTCTCAAGCCTTTGTAAATGGCGAAAGAGGCATCCTTGAATATGATAATGAAGAAGACTTGCTGATATATTATAATCCTGGGTTTGTACCAAAAAAAGAAAACCTGGTAACTTTAACCGTATATGACAAAGCCGGGAATAAAATCACCAAGTCTTTTCAGATACGTCAGATGTAAGCAATACAGCTGATTTCTACTAACACCTCTTTAGGTAAGGTTTGAACAGCTACTGTTTCTCTTGCAGGTGGATCTGTATCAAAAAAACTACCATATACTTCATTAACCTTTCCAAAGTCTCCCATATCATCAAGGAAAATGGAGCATTTTATTACTTTTGAGAAGTCACTTCCTGCTTCTTTAAGCACCTCAGAAAGATTTTTCATTACTTGTTGTGCCTGAGTGGTAGCATCTTCCCCAACTATGGTCATTGTTTCAGGGTCTAGAGGTATTTGTCCCGAGCAGTAAACCAATCCATTATGGATGATTGCCTGACTGTAAGGGCCTATTGCCGCCGGCGCTTTTGATGTCGATACTCTTTTTTTCATAGGTATAAATTTATTAAATCCTGTTAAATCCTTATCCGTACTTTTATTGCGGAAAGTTCATTATATGGTTACTTTATAAAACTTAATAAAGAATCTTTAATCATCCACTTTCAATTCGAATAAAAAAATGAAAAAGCATATCTATAGTCTCTTTGCTGCTCTTCTTATTTTGGTTTTTGCTACCAATTGCGGTCCGGATTCCAATCCTTTGGTTAAGCCTATAAAAGCAGGAATAGATTCTCAAAATTATAATGCTGCATTATCAGCTGCAGATACTTTGATACTAAAGGAATCAGCGAATCCTTTAGGTTATTACTATAAAGCGGTTGTTCTTGGAAAAATCGCTGAGGCAGAGCCGACAGCTTCTGACCGTACTTCTATTTATGAAGACATGCGCTCAAACTTAGATGAAGCAGAAATTCTTTTTGCGGCGCAACCTGAACCTGCTTCAGAAGCTGACGAAATTACGCCACTGGTCATAAATACCTGGAGCCTTGAACATAACGAAGGTATTAGATACGCAACTGATGACAGTATTATGGCTTCGGTGGAAAGTCCTCTTGAAATGTCTATTGCCCATTTGGTGAATGCAACTACTATAAATCCTGACAGTGTTCTCTCTTTCGATGTACTAGCACAGATCTATTACATGAATAACGAGTATGCAAATGCTGCAAAAGCAATATCAACTGCAATAAAGCTTCAGGATCAGGGAAAAGCTTCTGAATATGATCGTTTGGGTTCTTATTACTTCCTGAGCGAGCAACCAGATAAAGCTGTAGAAGTAATGCGTGAAGGTCTAAAGTTATATCCGGATAGTGTAAGTTTAGTACAAAAACTAGCTGATGGACTTTTTCAAATTGATAGAACTGATGAAGCTCTTGAGGTCATGAATGATCTTATTGCAAATGATCCTGAAAATGCCAGGTATCGCCTCGTAATCGGTTCCAGAGTTTATCAAAGAGTATTAAATCTTTCAGATGCTTATTCTTCAAATTCAGATAAGATTTTTGAGCTTGAAAGGAATAATGGATCGAAAGAAGAAATCAATGCTTTAAAAACTGAGAATGAAGCTATTGATGCAGAAATTACAGATCTGACAACAAAAGCCGAAGAAGCATTGTTAAAAGCGGCTGAGCTTGATGCTACTATCCCTGCTACTTTCAATACACTAGGTGTGCTCTATCAAAACAAATCTGCTGGTTTATTTGAAAAAAGAAATAATACCGTAGATAATGATGAAGCTGCAAGATTTGACGAAATGGCTCGAGAAGAAGCGCGTAAAGCCATGACATATTATGAGAAAGCAACAGAATTAGACCCTGATAATACTTCCTACTGGACATCTCTATTCCGCATTTACACATTGCTTGATATGCGTGAAGAAGCTGCAGCAGCTATGGAAAAGGCAGGAATGTAATTACGTTTATTTTTAAACAAACATCTTATGAATAATTTTCATAACACCCGATTAGTAAGCTTAATGCTTGCTATCGGGTTTTTTTTCGCGTGTTCATCCTCTAAACCATCAATCGACAGTCTGGTTGCGCAAAATCAATACGACGTTGCCTTAACTCAAATTGATGAGCAGCTTGCGGAAAATCCAAACCAGTCTGATTTACTTATCAAGAAAGGAGAAATCAATACCCTTATTGCCGAAGCGTCAGAGCCCAGGGAAAGAAGCGGGTATTACTCTGAAGCCATCAATTCCTTCAATCTAGCAATTGAGACAGGAGTTGATTCATCTCAATTATCCGGAATAAATTCCTTAAGAACTAAACTATGGTCTGAAGAACATAACGCTGGTACTGCTGCTTTTAGCGATGAAGAAACAACCGAAGATTTTTCTCTGGCAGAGGCCCATTTTTCTAACGCCATTTTATTGAAACCTCAGGAAACAAGTAGCCATCTTTCGCTGGCAACTGCACAATTTTCTACTGGAGATGTTGAGGGGGCCATTTCCACATTAAATATTGCAAAGAATACGGTAGATCCAGTTCCATTAAAAATATATGAAAACCTAGGTTTTCTGTATTTACAACATGGCGAACCAGATCAATCTGTATTTTATTACGAGCTGGCTAATACAGACATTACGAAAAGCAAAAACATAGCTTTTGGCCTCGTGAACGCATATATCTCAACCGGCAATACAGAGAAAGCAGTGGATTTACTTTCTGAATTGATAAAAAATCATCCAAATGATGCAGTTCTCAGAAATGTATATGGCACTCAGCTATATAGAGTCACAGAAAACATTATGGATGATCTGACTCAGGCATATATTGAAAGAGACTCCTCTCTGGTTTCACAAATCCGCTTTGAAGCGGAAGGAGTTGGTGAACAAGCCGAGAAGGAATTAATTCAGGCTTATAGCCGTGACACAACAAATACCGACTATATTGAAAGCCTGGCTGTTTTTTATAACAACCTTACTGGGAAATATCTTGGTGTTTATGAAGTTGCTTTTCAAAATGATAAGGAGCCTCTGCTCATAAAGGCAGGAACCCTACTTGATTTTGCTATTGAGTATTATGACAAACTGCTCGGAATATCCCCTCAAAATGAAGATATCGAATCGACATTGCAGAGTTTATCAGCATTAAAAGAATCACGATTTAGTTATTAAAACCGAATGAAATTCAATACTAAAGCAATTCACGCAGGCCAAAAGTCTGAGGAAACTTCCGGTGCGGTAATGCCTCCTATTTTTCAGACCTCAACCTATGAACAATCTGCCCCGAATGTGCATAAAGGGTATGACTATGCGCGGGTAGGCAATCCAACCCGAACTGCATTAGAAAAACTCATAGCTGGGCTCGAAGGTGCTGAAGAAGCCGCTTGCTTTTCAAGTGGTGTTGCGGCAATGGATGCTTTGTTGAAAATGTTCCGACCAGGAGATCATATTATCTCATCAGATGATTTGTATGGAGGTTCTTATCGGTTATTTACTTCGGTTTTTGAGCCTTATGGAATCAAGTTCTCATTTATAGACATGACTGACCTGGAATTAGTTAAAGAAACTATAACTCCACAAACCAAAATGATGTGGATTGAAACTCCAACCAATCCCCTCCTACGAATTGTTGATTTAGAGAAGCTCATCGATATAGCAAAGGCCAATGATATTCTGACCATAGTTGACAACACTTTTGCTTCTCCATACTTGCAACGCCCACTTGAATTTGGTGCCGATGCAGTCCTTCATTCTGCTACAAAATACCTGGCGGGTCATTCAGATGTAATCCACGGTACTGTAGCAACTTCGCATAAAGGAATTCTTGAAAATCTTCGTTTCCAGGTTAAATCTACAGGAGCTGTTCCAGGCCCGATGGATTGCTACCTTACCCTCAGAGGAATTAAAACGCTCGCTGTTCGGGTGGAACGATCTGTTGAAAACGCAAAGAAAATAGCTGCTTTTTTAAACTCCCATCCAAAAGTTGGAAAGGTTATTTACCCGGGACTAGAATCACATCCACAGCATGAGCTCGCAAAAATACAGATGGATGATTTCGGAGCTATGCTTTCTTTCACCTTGAAAGACGACTCCATAGAAGCCGCTGTTAAATTTATGAGCAGTACCAGGATCTTCACGCTCGCTGAGAGTTTGGGTGGCGTAGAATCCCTTATAAGTAATCCCGCTTCTATGACTCATGGCTCTATCCCAAAAGAGCTGAGGGAGAAAGCAGGACTAAGTGATTCTTTAATCCGAATTTCGGTTGGCATTGAAGATGTTGATGATCTAATTTCGGATTTGGATCAGGCATTTTAATAGCACCTTTTTAACACTATTTGTATCTTTTAAGCGCTAAAAAAGCGCTTACAGTAATCCCCATAAAACTTATTCATCCCAATGAGAAACGTTGTAATTGTTGAAGCTAAAAGAACCCCAATCGGAGCCTTCGGAGGAAGCCTTTCTTCTTTCACTGCACCCGAGCTAGGTGCTGCCTCAATACTGGAAGTCATTAAATCTGCTGGTATTTCTCCGGATTTGGTTAATGAAGTGGTAATGGGAAATGTGTTAACAGCAGGAATTGGACAAGCACCGGCACGTCAGGCGGCGTTAAAAGCAGGACTTTCTAAGTTAACTCCATCAACTACGATTAATAAAGTATGTGCTTCGGGGATGAAGGCCATTATGATTGCTGCCGATCAAATCCGCCTTGGGGACGCCGAAATTATTGTTGCCGGAGGAATGGAGAGCATGAGTAATGTTCCTTACTATCTTCCAAACCAACGATGGGGCTCAAAATACGGGCACGGTAAAATTGAAGACGGCATTCAGAAAGACGGCCTTTGGGATGTATATAATGATTATGCCATGGGTAACGCTGCCGAACTATGTGCAAAAGAATGTTCGATAAGCAGAGAGGAACAGGATGAATATGCTATCATCTCCTATAAAAGAGCTATTCAAGCTCATAAAGAGGGTTGTTTTGATAATGAAATCATTAAAATCAATGTAAAGGACAGAAAGGGGAATGTTACTGAAGTAACCCAAGACGAGGAGTTAAGCAAAGTAAATTTTGAGAAAATACCTTCTCTACGACCTGTTTTTGAAAAAGAAGGCACTGTTACTGCTGCGAATGCATCCAGTATAAATGATGGTGCTGCAGCCGTTTTATTAATGAGTGAGGAAAAAGCCTCTGAATTAGGACTTAGACCTCTGGCGAGAATTATTAGCCATGCAAGTGCTGCTAAAGCCCCCGAATGGTTTACTACTGCTCCTGCTGATGCAATACCTATAGCTCTAAAAAAAGCAGGGCTATCAAAAGATGATATTGACCTTTTCGAGATTAATGAAGCTTTTTCTGTTGTAGCTCTTGCTAATAACCAGATTCTTGAATTGAATCCTGAAAAAGTAAATATTCATGGGGGAGCTGTGAGCATTGGACACCCCATCGGATGTTCCGGTGCACGTATTGTAGTTACCTTAATTCATGCATTGAAAAGGACTGGTGGAAAATATGGTTGCGCCGGAATTTGTAATGGCGGCGGCGGGGCTTCATCAATAGTATTAGAAATGCTGTAAAAAATGTTTTTAAGTTGACATTATAACATTCCACTACTATAATTAGCATTCATCTTTAACGAACTCAACAGACCATACAAAACAGCTACAAATTCTCTTTTTAACCCCAAAAAGGACCTTGTTACTGTATGGATTCAAAAGCTAATCTCAACGTTAAAGATTATTCTTAAACAGGTTTTGTTCTGCAAGCTGAGAATTTTTTAATTCAGCAATATCAGACTCTGAACCCGGTTTTACCTCTATATGTTTTTAAGATTTTCATATATCAGTTCTTTACTCTTTCTATTCCTTTTTATAGGTGTGGCTAATGCTCAGGAACTTCGTAAAATCGCTGTAACCGATACTTACATAGACTATGAAATCATTAACAGCGATTTAGGTATTCATCCTGCTTATGAATTTATGGTTCCAATTGAGAATGGGGTCGCCAAATATGAAGTTCTAGACCAATCTGTAGTTTCTCATCAAGAAACAATATCAGAACCGAAGAAAATTGCTTTAAACATCAGTTCATCCGAAAGTCCGGTTGCAGAAGTAGTCGCTCCTGGAATGTACAGAGGTAAAGAGGTAGCCTCTTTAAGAATCCACCTTACCCGTTATGCCCCTAATGCAATATTGCATACCCGGAATATTCGATTCAGAGTATATAAAGTAAACGAAGAGGTTCCGGTATCTTCTGTAAAGAGAAAGAATATAATTCCTGAAGACCATCCTTTAGCTAGTGGATCCTGGTATAAAATCCCTATAGCAAAACGGGGCATTTATCAGCTAGATGCCTCATATTTATCTGAACTTGGAATTGATGTGGGTGGGATTGATCCAAGAAATATTCAACTTTGGGGTACAGATGGCTATCAACTCCCAGAAGGAAATAGCGTTGACCGTCCCGAATTCTCTCAGATTCCAATTTTTGTTCAAGGAGAAAATGATGGCAGCTTCGACCAAAATGACCGGGTTGTTTTCTATAAGAATAGCCCTCATAATGAATCCAGAGTTGGCAATTCATTTCGCCATACCCTTCACCCATACAGCAACAACACCTTTGTATTTCTAACAATCGGAGATACACAAGGGGAACGACTTAGCGCCGTTAATTCAGGGTTAAGCGCCTCCAGAACCATTACCTCTTTTGATGATTTTATATGGAAAGAAGAAGAATTAACTAAAACGGAAACAAAACAAAAATCAGGTCGATACTGGCTAGGTCAAACTATTCCTGCTTCGTCAGCCAATCAGTTTATTAATGTATTCAGAGATACCCTTCCTGATATTGATGCAACGACTCCCATTTTAGTTTCTGCTCAGATTTATCTTCGCTCTACTACTAGCACCTCCTTTGAGATGAATTTCAATAATCAGTCACTGCGCAATTTTACTATTGCCAGAATAACCAACGATTATAATTCCTATCTAAATGAATCTGCAAGAAGATTTTTCTTGGGAAGTGTACCGGTCCAAATATCAAACAGTGATGGTATTTTAGAAGTTGACCTTATGATGAGAAATACTGACTCTGGAGGTAATGCTTTTGTTGATTACTTAAGTTTTGTTGTGAGACGTGAATTAACTGCAAAAAATAATCAGCTTTTCTTTTTCTCTCCTGCTGATGGTTCAATAAATGAGATTGCAGATTACAAAATGTCCGGTTTCTCTAACACTCCTTTTGCAATGGATGTTACCAACCCCGTACAGCCTAAATTACTTACTATTAGCGCTGAAGGTTCAGATTACAGCTTAGTTTATAACACAGACCCCAATAATCAAATTATAGTACAGGCTAACCCCTGGACACCTCAAGCCGGAACTGCGATACCCAATCAAAATCTATTTGGTACATCCAATTATCCTGATTACATAATTGTTACCTCTGATTTATTCTTAGACTTCGCTCAGGAACTTGCTGCACACCGGGCGCAGAGTGGTTTAACTCCTTTAGTGGTTACCCAGACTCAGATTCTAAATGAATTCTCTTCCGGGGTTAAAGACCCTACCGCAATTAGAGACTTTCTTAAGCATCTATGGGATGTAGCTGTTGCTGATGGTGAATCACCGCCAAAATATCTTCTCCTTTTTGGTGACACTACCTACGATACAAAAAATGTGATCTCAAATTCATTCACTAATCATGTTTTAACCTATCAAACCTCCGAATCAATTCACCGAACCCATTCTTATGGCAGCGATGATTTTTTTGGGCTAATGGATGATTCAGAAGGTTTACTAAATAGCTCAGCGAGGGTTGATCTTGGAATAGGCCGTATATCAGCACAAAACCGTAGCGAAGCTGCTATTGCTCTTGATAAAATCCGCAGATATGAAAACCCTGCAAATGACGGAGATTGGCAAAACCTCTTTACTTTTGCAGCCGATGATGATTTACCATCGGAGCCCGATAGAAACAGAGATCTTCATGTAGAAAACGCAGATGGAACCCTACGGAGAATGAACCTTGAGGAAAAAGGAGGAAGAGCAAAAAAGATTTATCTATTCGATTATCCCGAGGAAGTTACAGGAGCTGGCCGACAGTTTCCTTCTGCAACAGCTGATTTCATTAACACTATTAATTCAGGCACACTGGTTATGAATTACTCAGGGCACGGAAATGCCCAAACCCTTACTGATGAAGAACTTTATACCTCAGATTACATCTCACAGTTGACTAACAGGAACAGGCTTACACTATTTGTTACAGCAACCTGTCAATTCGGAAGATACGACGATATTAATGTTCAGTCAGGAGCTGAAAAGCTAGTCTTTGCCGATAATGGAGGAGCGATCGCAAGTTTTACTACAACCAGGGTTGTTTACACAAGTGGAAGTCCAGGAGGTCTCAATTATGGATTAAACATTGAGCTCTCCCAAAATATGATTGAAAGGGATGAGAATGGAGAGCCGCTCACACTTGGTGAAATTTATCTACGCACAAAAAATACCAGTGTAGGCTCGGAGGATAACAACCGAAAATTCATACTGTTAGGAGATCCTGCTCTGCAATTTGCTTTCCCTGATAAAAATGCACGTGTTGAAACTATTAACGGCTTGGATGTAGTAGCTCAGGATACTGTTCTTACTATCAAAGCTTTGGATCAGGTTACTATTAATGGGACTATTCGAAATGCCACCGGCGAAATTGAGTCTGATTTTAATGGAGAAGTTTCCATTACCCTTTTTGATGCTCCACGTACTATTAGTATTCCCACTGACAGGGTTTGGTTCGATGAACCAAACGATTGTTATCTAAATCAAAATACTAATAAAGTATGCACCTATGAGGCCGAAAACGATGTGCTTTTTAAAGGTAAAACTCTTGCCGAAAACGGTGAATACTCAGTAACATTTATCATTCCAAAAGACATCAGCTTTTCTGAAAACAAAGGGCGCATTGTTGTTTACGCTAAGAACGGGGAAATCACCGCTGGTGGTGCATACAGGGATATAGTTTTTAACGGGGTAAATCTAAATGCAGTAAACGATGGCAAAGGCCCCGTTTTAGATGTTTACCTGAATGATCAATCTTTTATAAATGGGAGCCTCGCTAACGACTCCCCAAATCTAATTGTAGAGCTGAGCGACAGCTCCGGAATCAACACTACAGGAACAGGAGTAGGACATGAAATAATTGCTACAATCGATACAAAACCACAACAAACCTTTGTGCTCAACGATTTCTTCGAGGGCACTTTAAATGATTATACGAGTGGGCGTATCGAGTACCCGCTGGAAAGTATTCCAGAAGGTAATTACACGCTAAGAGTTCGAGCCTGGGATGTACATAATAATCCATCTGAAAAAGAAGTTTTCTTTCAGGTGGCCGATCAACAGGATTTGGTAGTTGATAATGTTTATAACTACCCGAATCCTATGAACAATGCTACGTCTTTTACCTTCGAGCATAATCAACAGGGAAATCCACTAGAAGTAGATATCCGTATATACACTTTAAGTGGAAAACCTGTACACCGTATTGAAGAATACATACCACCAAGTAATACACTTAGTTCTTATGCCAGTATTCCATGGAATGGCCGTGACAGGGATAATGATCGCCTGGGTAACGGTACTTATATTTATGTGCTTCGGGTTGCAACAGATACCCCCGAAGGAAGAAAAACAACCGAGAAAATCGAAAAGCTCGTAATAATCCGATAAGTTTAACCAACATATATGTATCTTTAATCCGTTATATTGCGGATCTAACTATTTATCATCTATGAAAAAAATATATTTGTTAGTAATAGCAATTTCGCTATTCGTATTTCCTGTAGTTTCGAATGCCCAAATAGGTATAACCGCTGTACCTTTTTTACAAATTGAACCCGACTCCCGAGGAGCCGCAATGGGTAATACAGGGGTTGCAATTGCCGATAATGCCGCCGCCATGTTCTGGAACCCGGCCGGTTTGGCTTTCCAAAAGGATAACCAGATTAGTATTACACATTCAAATTGGCTGGCTAATTTTAACGTTAGCGACTTATTCTATGATTATCTGGTTGGAAAATATTACGTGGAAGGGATAGGAACCATTGGCGGTCACATCACATTTCTTAACCTCGGCGAACAAGAAAACAGAGATGCAACGAACAACCTTCTTTCTAGATTCAATAGCTATGAAGTAGCCGTTGGATTATCCTATGGATTTCAGGTAAATGAAAATTTCGCCGTAGGTGTTGGTTTACGTGGTATTTATTCCAGCCTTGCTAGTGGCATAAGAGTAGATGCTCAAGATGTGAATCCTGGTAGTAGCGTTGCGCTTGATTTGTCTTACCTTTATAAAACGAATCCTTTTACTCTTGGTGGGAATACGGCCAGATTTAGTACAGGTTTAAACTTATCAAATCTGGGGCCTGCAATTCAATACACTGATAATGCTCAAAAAGACCCTCTGCCAACTGTTTTAAGATTTGGAGTGGCGTTTGATTATGAACTCGATCCAGAAGGTTTTAACAGAATTACTATTGCATCTGATGTTTCCAAAATCATGGCTCGCAATAAAGAAGTAATCACAGAACAAGGAGGCGAGATGGATACCACCTATATAGCTTCTGGTCCGATTGAAGCTTTGTTTGACTCTTGGGGACCATATACGCGTTTTAACGGTCAAGAAAATGTTGAGCTCAGTTTGATTCAACAATTTATGTTTGGTGTAGGAGCAGAGTATTGGTATAACAATCTTTTCGCACTTCGAGGTGGATATTACTACGAAGACCCTGAAAATGGCGATAGAAAATATATCACTTTTGGAGCCGGACTGAGATATAATTCTTTTGGTGTTGATTTCAGTTATATAAAAACATTAGAGTCTGATCATCCGTTAGCGAATACACTACGATTTAGTGTTCTCATGAATTTTTAAATGGAATGAAATCCAACCCCGTTTTTCTTAAGAGCATGTTAGTTATAGTGGGCATGCTCTTTTTGTTTGCATCGGCTCCATCGTTAGCTCAGAAATTTGAGTTGAAGCGAACTCATGCGATTTCCAACCCTATTCCCGTTTCTGATTCTGCACCCAGAACTGGAACACTGAATGTTTTAGCAGTGATGGTTGAGTTTCAGGAGGATGATAACCGACTTACTTCCGGAACCGGAGTATTTGGAGAAAATGGTATGGAAGGTCTACCCTACCTTTCCAATCAGGAAAATACCTACATCGATCCTTTACCTCATAACCAAAACTACTTTGAGGCTCATCTGGAATTTGCCAAAAACTATTTTGATAAATCCTCCGATGGACAACTAAACATCCAATATGAAGTACTTCCAAATGTTTACACGTTAGATAAACCTATGGAGGAATACTCCCCCATTGGTGAAACTTTTACCACCGAAAAACTCGCTCTTTTTCTTCAGGATGTTTGGGAGAAAGTGGATCAACAAGGAGATTTTAACCCGTCTATTTATGAACCTGACAACACTGCTTTTGTAGTATTTCATGCGGGCGTTGGTCGTGACGTAGAACTCACCGGAACCAGCCTTGACATTACCCCATTCGACATTCCATCTATTTACATGAGAGAGCAGGATTTAGAACAATGGCTGGGCAACGATTTTGATGGCTTTTCAATCAATGGTGGAGCATTTGTAGTTAAGAACTCCATGATTATTCCCCGAACAGAGTCCCGAAGAGGTGAAGACATCTCTGAAAACGAAATTGTATTTCCACTTTCGATTAATGGATTATTATGTGCATCCATTGGCAGTTATCTTGGGTTACCAGATTTATTCAATACTGAAACCGGAGAGCCGGCTATTGGTCGTTTTGGATTAATGGATGGGGCAGGATTTTTTGCATACAACGGACTTCTTCCTCCAGAACCCTCTGCCTGGGAGAAAGTTTTCTTAGGATGGGAAACACCTTTTTTAATCACGGAGGACTCAAACAATCCTATTTCGTTGCCGGCTACATCTATTTATTCTATTGCCCCGCCAAGCAGCATTGCCAAATATGAACTTTCCTCAACGGAATATTTTTTAATCGAAAATCGACATCGAGATTTAGATGGGACCGGAGTTGTTATCACTACCCGAAGGCCTGATGGTTCTGAAGCTCAGAAAACCTTCACCAATAGTGATTTAGCATTCGTTTTCCAGGAACAAGGTTTTGACAGTCTTTTAGATGCCGGAACCGTTGTTGATGTAAGCAACTTCGATTGGAGCCTCCCAGGTGGACTTGATATCGGTGCTGATGAACGTGAAGGCACCGATGACGACCGTGAGCTGAATGGAGGCATCCTGATTTGGCATATTGATGAAGCGGTCATTAATCAGCAGTTGGAAAATGGAAAAGTAAATATTGATCCCGAACGCCGTGGTGTGGATTTAGAAGAAGGTGATGGGGCCCAGGATATTGGCTTGGATGAAGGCTTACTCGATAACTCCCCTACCTTCGGTTTCGCTTTCGATTTTTGGTGGTCTGGAAACAACTACCGGGTTGTAACCCAAACCAGAACTATCGATTTAAACCCGGATAATATTTTTGGACCAGAAACTTACCCTAACAACAACAGCAATTCGGGAGCAAAGTCCTTTTTTGAATTCTATGATTTCTCAGATAATCTTCCACAAGCTTCTTTCAGAATCAGAAATGTAGAGAATAAATCAGGGTTTGAAGAAGTTGTGAACTTTCGAACTGGTTTCGAAGATTTTTATACCGACTCGACTTCCTATTCTGATTATTTTCCCCAGGGGCTCAGGAGCATAGTCTCCTTGAATGATACATTAGTTATTTCTTCTGGAAAGTATTTCTATAGAATTTTTGACGTAAATAGCTCCTCCTCGATTGGTTTTCGAGATAGAAGAACCCAACAACCACTTATTTTAGGTAGTTCATTAATTACAAAAGACGACCCTTCTATTTTTCCGGATGGTGAGCTTGAGGAATATGATTCAGAAAACGGCATTGCAGGTTGGGAAGTAAGTGTTGTTCAAACAACTGGTTTTGTCAGCTCACAGGATGGAGTAATTATTGATATAGATTTTACACTAAATTCCGTGGACTCAGAAACTGGAAATATTATTCAAAACACCTCCGGCTATGAATTCCGCTCAGAAATTATTGGCGGGAAGTTTGTAGGTATTAACAACAATGTGGTTTCTTTTGTTGGAGAAGATATTCCTGATTATACATCAACTGCAGCCGACAGACTTTTTGCAGGAACCATCAGCACTAACAACGGAAACCTCTACTACCTTTTTGAAGATGGAAAGTTTAGCATTATAAATCCTCAAGCAGATGAGTCTTTCACAGAAATCTTCGAGGAAGAAAAAGCCGAATGGCCTGCCATTGTTGATGAAGGATACATCTACCGGGTGAACCGGGCAGAAAGCACTATTGAAGGTTATAATCTGAACGGAGCCCTCCTTGCAAACACACCTATCTCCTCTCCGGAGGGAATTCAGTTTATCGGAACCCCAATCATTGCTGATATTACCGGAGATAATATCCAGGATATACTTGTAGTTGGACAAGATGAGTATTCGGTGAATATCTTCGCTTATGAAACCGCAGGTAGCCCAATAGAAGGGTTTCCATTATATGTAGGTGGAGCTGTAGGAAAAGACTTCCAGCCTATTCATCCTGTTATGTATGAAGACAAATTGTATGCGATCAGCCATACCGGAGACTTAAAAGCATGGCAATTTACTAATTTCACAACTGCTCAATGGCCGGGACGTTATGGTTCTAATCCCTATAATAAAGTTTCTGCTTACATCAATATCACTGAAGGAAACCAGAATAGCTTTAGAATTCTGAATTCAAAAGAAACATATAACTGGCCTAATCCAGCCGATGAAGAAACAAACCTGAGATTTGAAGTCCGGTCCCCGGGAGGTACCGTTGAAATCACCATTATCGATTATTCCGGAAGGGTTATTTTTGAACGAATGATTCAGGCAAGGGGTGGAGCTCCTGAAGAAATAACAATTTCTACAGCCGACTGGGGAAGTGGTGCTTATTTCGCACGGGTAAAAGCAACTGTTGGTGGAGAAAGCGAATCCAAGCTCGTTAAAATTGGAGTAGCACACTAATGAAAAGAGTTAGTACATATCTGCTGCTTCTGCTTTGTTTTGGATTTAGTATTCCGGCATTGGCTCAAACAGATCCTCAATTCTACGATTATCCCCAAAATCACCTGAAATGGTTCTCCATTGAAAGCGAACACTTCATCGTTCACTTTCAGGAGGGTAACAGCCGCTCAGCCCAGGTAACTTCACGTATCGCGGAAGAGATTTATGAGCCAATAACTTCGCTGTACATGTACGAGCCTGATGAAAAAGTTAGCATTGTGCTTAAAGACCGTGAAGATTATTCTAATGGAGCGGCGTATTTCTTCGATAATAAAATCGATATCTGGCTGCCTTCTCTTGATACCCCTCTTCGTGGTTCTCACAACTGGTTACGCAATGTAATTTCCCACGAGTTTGTACATATTGTACAAATTCAGGCCAGTTTAAAACGGAAACGGAAATATCCTGCATTGTATCTGCAGTGGCTCTCTTATGAAAAAGTACGTCGTCCTGATGTTCTTTATGGATTCCCTAATGGAATAGCCTCATTACCTTTTGCTTCTGTTAATATTCCCGCATGGCTGGCTGAGGGAACAGCTCAGTATCAACGGGAAGGCTTATTATATGATACCTGGGACAGCCACCGCGATATGATCCTCAGAACACGGATTTTAAGTGATACCTATTTCAGTCTGGCTGAGATGGGCACATTCTCATCCAAAACCAGCTTAGAGCGTGAAACAGTGTATAACCAGGGATATGCTTTTGTGATTTATCTGGTTCAGCGGTTTGGAGAAGATGTATTGCGCCGGATTTCGGAAGCAATGGGCGAAAAGGGAGTGTATAAAATTGAAGAAGGAATCGAAATTGCAACCGGAATACACGGAAATCAAGTGTTTGAAGAATGGATAGCAGAACGAAAAGAATTCTATACACAGGCTACTTCCGGAATTGAGTTTACTTCTTCAGAATATTCTGAAAAGGAAGGGTTTTTCAATTTCTTTCCAAAGAGATCTCCAAACGGTGATGCCATCGCCTACATCTCCAATCGAGGTAAAGATTATTCTCTTATGTCATTGTACCTCAAAAAAGATGGCAAAGAAACTGAAATCGCCCAGGTTGATGACCGGAAATTTTATGTACCGCAAAACCATGCCGATGCATTAAAACCACTCATTTCTGTATTAAGCACTTCGTTCTCTTTTTCTCCTGACGGAAGCAAAATTGTGTATGTGGTAAATAAGAAGAACAAGTATGGAGAGTTTTATCGCGATATGTTTCTATTCGATATCGAAAGTTCTGAGACTACTCGTTTAACTCACAGTGCCCGAATTGAGTCCCCAAGCTGGAGTCCCGATGGACAGAAAATGGTAGCAATTCAATACAAAACGGGTACTCAAAATCTGGTTTCAATTAATGCCGAGAACCCTTCTGAAATCACCCAGCTTACCAATTTCGAAGACGGTGAAACAGTGTTTACCCCAACTTGGCACCCGAATGGTAAAACCATTTATTACGCCATGGCTGACTACTGGAACAGAAACCTGTATTCCTTAGATATTTCTACTAAAAAAATCTCCACTGTTTTTGAAAGTGAGTATATCGATTACCGCGATCCTGCGGTTAGCCCTGACGGAAGTTTCCTTTACTTCTCCGCTGACATAAGTGGAATCTTTAATATTTATCGTCAGCCACTTCGAACAAATACCATTGAGAAAGTTACCAATGTACTTGGCGGGGCCTTTATGCCAGAGGTTGATGAGCACACGCTTTACTTTTCCGAGTATGAAGCTGACGGGTATAAAATTAAAAACACCGAAATCAAAGCTATTATTTCTAATCCCGGAACCGGAAGTTACGATCCGGTTGTTTCCGAGTTTTCTTTTGATCCCGATTCCATCCCCGATGCGAGCTATTTGAATGAGTTTGACGACAAAGACCTGAACCCTTTTACTACCGAGGAGTTGGCTATTGCTGATACAGGAAGTTATCAGTTTGAGATAGAATCCCGCTATGCAACGGATGCACGGGTATATCGCCCTTATGAGGACACTTTTACTAGTTTCTCTTTCTTTCCTGTACTTCGTTTTGATAATTACTCGAAACCAAACGGGCAAAATGGAACCCTGATCAAAAACAGGCAGATTGGAAAATTGGGAGAAAACCTGCTCCGTGATATAAAACCCGGGGTCTATTTTGCCTCAAGGGATGTATTAGATAAACTGAGTATCTTTGGTGGAGTAATGTTGGGAGTAGCTTCAAGAGAAGCAGAAAGCATTGGTGGATTCTTCCAGCCAAACCGACTTTTTAAACTCGATCGTGATGTATTCTTTACCGCAGAATACCGTGGACTTCCTTTTATTAAAAAAAGCTGGTCTCCTACCGTTGCTGTTGAGATTTATAACCTTCACCGTAATGTGGATGACGGGCTTTCGATCGAGGAATTCCCCTGTACCTCCTGTACTCCCGATACCGCGTATGTTGATATCGGCTACGAAGTGTGGGAAGCCAACCTGTTTCTGAGAAGTAAACTTAGCCGCCGCAGCTTACTTGAGCTGGGTATCGGATACTCTCCTTATCGTGTTCAAACGGATAATTTCTTCTCAAGAGAACTAAAAGCACTTATTTCAGGATCTTCTTCTCAATATTTTAAAGGCACTACCCTCTCCGCTTCTTATACCTTTGATTACTATGAATTCAGTACGGATGGCGATATCGCTCCAATCGGTTTAAAAGGATATCTGAGATATCAATACCAACCTTCTGAGCTGCTGGAAGAGTACCAGATTAAGGAAGGCTCACTGGTTCCTGTTTTCAAAACATCGAAAAATCACTCTACTGAACTGCATCTTCGGTATGGATTCCGAACATTCGGAGGTCAGGCTTTTCAGGCCAGAGTTCGTGGATTCAGTTACTTCAATAGTCCTGATGATGCTTTTTTCTCTGATTATATTGGAGGCTTCCTTGGGATGCGAAGTTATCCTTTCTTCGCGATTGCGGGAAATACAACGGCCTTTACCAGCCTGAGTTGGTTCACTCCCATCGTTAAAGATATGAACACCCAAATAGGACCTTATACTTTTGATAAACTCTATGCCCGCTTCTTTTTTGAGGCAGGTAATGGATGGTACCCGGGTGGAGCCACCGATCGTAACCCGGATTTACTTGATTCTGGAAAAAAACTGAAAAAGGGAATTGGAGCTGAACTTCGGTTAGCGAGTAGTGGCTACTATCTCTTCCCATTGCGCTTTTTTGTGAGTGCCTCGTACGGGTTTGATAAATTCACGCTTACACTTCCTGATGATTTTGTTACAGGCTCGCAAAGTAATCGTGTTACTTATGGTCGCGAACTCCTCTTTCATTTTGGTTTAACTTTTGATTTTGAGTTGTTATGAAAAAGCTGATTCTCTTTTTCTCATTCCTCTTTCCGGTTGCATCAAGCTGGGCTCAACCATTGCAAAGTTCTCTTATAGGATCTGTAATTGTTGATGAAAGAAGCCACACACAGCATCCCGGCATCCTAAAGATTGAAGATTTTCGGTACCTCCCCAAAACTGCATTTAATTCTGAAAATAATGCCTTTATTGATGCTGCAAGAACTAATGCAGGACTTGCAATGCTTTCCTCTGCAATCATACCCGGTTCCGGGCAGGCATTAAACGGCAATTGGGGTCGAGCCGCGGTATATTTTTTGGTCGATGTTGCCGGTATTCTTTACCATGTAAATCGTAATAACACAGCCAGGAAAAATGAACGTGCTTACGAGCGCTATGCAAACGAAAGCTGGAGTGTACTAGCATACGGGCAATGGCTAGTTGCGTATTCACGGGCAAATAATATCCAGAACGGCTATGACAATCTTGGTGGATTGCAGGATCAGGTTTTTGGAAAGGAACCTACCTGGGGTAATACTCCCAATGATTGGAATGAAATTGTTTTAAAAGACATCAGGGCAGTAGAAGTTCAAACCCCTTTTTATTTCCCTAATGGACCGGGTAGTAACTTTTCTCACGTTGTGCAGGATTATGGTTCTCAGCAATATTATGAATTGATGAGTAAGTATTATCAGTTTGTACCGGGATGGAGAGATTTTTATGAAGATAACTCTGGATTTTATTCGAACCCCGAAGCGAATGTAAATCAGTTTGCTTATCCCTGGGACTCTTCTATGGGAACTGATATGTTTGACAGAGGGACTTTTCTAGCTGCGGAATTCAATGATAATTATCGCCAGGCTGGGAACATCCTGAAAATTATGCTATTAAATCATGTGGTTTCAGCTTTTGACGCCTATTTTACTGTTACACTAAGAAACAGCAGAATAGAAACTCAGGCTAATTTAATGCGCCGGGAATCACTTTCTGTAACCTGGCACTTTTAACATCCTCCATCTTCCCGTATTTTTAACATATGCTTAAGCAGATACTCACAAATAAGTACCTTTATATTACCGTTGGGATTCTTATCCTTCTGGGGTCGATAACCTTGTTTACTCTGGACAAGTTCGTGATGCCCATGTACACCAATTTTAACGAAGGCGTTACCGTACCTGACGTAACCCGTATTTCATTGGAAGAAGCTGAAGAGTTGTTAACCAGCAATGGTCTTAGAGTTGAAATCGCTGATAGAAGAGCAAATTCAGCATTCCCTGCTGATTATGTAATTGACCAATCTCCCTCACCTTCTGTTATCGTAAAACCAAACCGAAAGGTTTACCTCACAGTTAATGCTGCCGTAAAACCACAAGTAGTAGTTCCCAATGTTGTTAATCTTTCGCTCAGAAACGCTCAGATTCAACTTCAGAATTATGGTCTGGCAGTCGGGTCAATCAGCTATGAATCTTCTCGCTTTAAAAATGCGGTATTGCGTCAATCCATAGCACAAGGTACAACCGTTGAAAAGGGGCAGACTATTAACCTGGTAGTTAGTGATGGTCTTGGTGATAAAATTGTCGATATCCCGGAGATTATAGGATTGAGACTTCCGGACGCACAATTAAAACTTCGAGAAGTTGGGTTGCGTGTAGGCGAAATTCGTTTTCAGCCTATAAAAGACGTTATTCCTAACACGGTACTTGATTTTACACCTAAAGTGACTCAACTTGTAGAAGGTGGTACGCTTACTCTGGTTATTTCCGAACGATTCGAGGCCGTTGAAGTAATCGAAGGTGGAGCCGTTATTGTTGACTCAACCGGAAATAACTCCCCAACTCCACAACAACAAAATAATAATTAATGAATTTCAACTTACCTGTACTGGCTCCATCAATTCTAGCTGCCGATTTTACAAACCTTGAATCTGATATAAAAGCAGCACTTGAAGGCGGTGCAAACTGGATTCATTGTGATATTATGGATGGACACTTTGTCCCAAATATCAGTTTTGGACCCAATGTAGTTAAACAGGTAAGTAAAATAGCACCGGACGCTTTTATTGATTCTCATCTAATGATTGAAAACCCGGATCAGTATATTGACGCATTTGTAGAAGCCGGGTCTGAAATGATTTCCGTTCACTTTGAAACCTGCAATCATCTTCACAGAACTATACAGAAGATTAAAAGTCATGGAATAATGGCTGGTGTTGCAATTAATCCTGCAACGGCAATTTACAATATTGAGCCAGTCCTCCCCTACATAGACATGGTAGTAGTGATGAGTGTAAACCCTGGATTTGGCGGACAAAGTTTTATAGAAGAAAGTTATGGCCGCCTTAGAGAGTTAGTGGATGTGAGAGAGTCGGGTGAATATGGATTCTTGATTCAGGTTGATGGAGGCGTTAATCTTAAAAATATTTCAAGAGTAGCAGAAGCGGGAGCTGATGTACTTGTAGCCGGAAGTGCTATATTCAGCGCGAAGGATATCCCGGCCAGAGTTAAAGAACTCGAAGAAAAACTTTCCTAATACATTCCATTCCATGAATTCTGCGAACTACTGAATCATGTATATAATCCTTACCTTTTAGGCTTAATACAAAATCTAAATATTTCAGCCATAGAAGACGCCAGAACCCTTTTGGAACAAGTTATTCAACTTGACGACACCGACCCGATCACCCTCTTTGGAGTACACGATCATAATATCCGTCTGCTGGATAAGAATTTCCCTGAAACTAAAATCAATGCTCGAGGAGAACGGGTAAAAATTACTGGTCCAACCGAAGAAGTTGCTTTGGTTAAAGAGGTAATTGAAGGGATGATTGAGGTAGTTCAAAGGAAGAATAAAGTCACTGAAGATGACATTAAAACCCTGATTGCTCTAAAAAGTGGTGAATTTAAAGCGAAGGAGCGTAAACATCCCGCTTACACCGGAAATGGGGATCTTATCCTCTATACTCACAAAGGTGAAGCCATTCTGGCCAAAACTCCCGGGCAGAAACGGATTGTTAAATCTTCTGCTGCAAATGATATCGTTTTTGCAATTGGTCCCGCCGGAACCGGGAAAACATATACTTCTGTAGCTTTGGCCGTGAAGGCTCTAAAAGAACGTAAAGTGCAGAAGATCATACTTGCCAGACCTGCCGTTGAAGCGGGAGAAAACCTCGGCTTTCTTCCGGGCGATTTAAAAGAAAAAATCGATCCTTATTTGCGCCCTTTATATGACTCTTTGGAAGATATGATAGATCAGGATAAGCTGAATCTGCATCTTTCTAAAAATGTGATTGAAATTGCTCCTTTAGCATATATGCGTGGAAGAACACTCAACAATGCCTTTGTGATTTTAGATGAAGCCCAGAATGCGACCAATACACAAATGAAGATGTTCCTTACTAGAATTGGCTTTAATAGTCGTGCGATTATTACTGGAGACATCACTCAGACTGATCTTCCGAGGAAACAGCAGTCAGGACTTATTTCTGTACAGAAAATTCTTAACGATGTTGAGGGAATTGAATTTGTTTATCTGAAGGATGAAGACGTAGTACGCCACAAGCTGGTGAAGGATATAATTAATGCCTACGATCGTTTTGATTCTGAAGAAAGTGACAGAGAAACAGAGTAACAAAGTTACAAAGAGAGTTGGGAGTTATTAAAACATATCGAGAATTACTTATCTGGCAAAAAGCTATGGAATTGGTAACCGAAGTTTATTTTGTCACAAATACATTTCCTGATTCAGAGAGATTTGGTCTTACTTCCCAACTTAGAAGATCATCTGTTTCCGTACCGGCTAATATAGCAGAAGGCTTTGGAAGAAATTCTTCGGGAGACTTTAAACGGTTTCTGAATATAGCAATGGGTTCATTATTTGAGCTTCAAACCGAATTTGAGATAGCAAAGAATCTGGGATTTATCTCAGAAGAATTATTCTCAACGTTTTATGAATCAAGCCGTGAAGTTGAAAGAATGATGAGCAGCTTTATACCGAAATTATGATGCAATCATACTATGTCACTTTGTATCTCTGTAACTTTGCAACTCAGAAAAAAACGAAGTGACTGAAAATCCAAAAACTTACTCAGCGGCTCTCTATGAAGGCACATTCTCTGTTGGTCTTGACCGAAAGTTCAATCGAATACCGAGAGATGGAAATCCGGCAAAAGGGGCACTAAAAATATCTTTGAACCCTTTTCTGATTGTTACCACGGATAAGAATATCCTTTTTGATTGCGGAATTGGAGAATTTGGAGAAGATACTGGGCCTCATGTAATCCGCAAGAATTTGGAAGAGCATGGTCTCACTGAGTTCGATATCACAGATATTTTCCTAAGCCATCTCCATTACGATCATATCGGAGGTTTAGCAAACAAAGAGAACGGATATTGGGAGTTGACTTTTCCTGACGCGAAAATCTGGGCTTCAAAAAAAGACTGGGATCAAGCTACAGCAAAAGAGACTTGGTATGATGAAGAAAAGACAGAATTTCTCGCTTTTGTGGATGCACGGGCAGACTTGCATTTTCTCGCTGAAACGGATCAGCCCTATCCGGAGATTAAAGTAGAGAAAATTGGCGGACATACTGAGTTCCATCAGGTGTTACTTTTTGACGATGGAAATCAAAAATACATGCAGGCCGGAGATGTTATTGCCACCCGAAGCCAGATAAACCGGAAGTTTGCCGCAAAGTACGACTTCGATCCCGAAACCAGCCAAAAACAACGTGAGCGACTGGCAAAACTGGCTTTTGATGAAGGTTATACCATCTTATTTTTTCACGATGACGAACATCCGATAGTAAAAATTTCGGGTTTTGATGATAAAACAGGATATGTTACCGAAGTAATCCCAGCACATGTCACTTCCTGATCATATTCATACTATTCACAAATTTCTGGTTAAGAAAGGAATCCCGGAAACTATACACACGGCTGTTATCCTGGGTTCAGGATTGGGCAGTTTTGGAGACGAGATTCAAAACCCTACTGTAATCTCCTATTCCGAAATCCCTGAATTTCCTCAATCCACTGTAGAAGGACATTCCGGTTCGTTGATTTTTGGAACCATTGAAGAAAAAACTGTTCTGGCTTTTTCGGGGCGATTTCATTTCTACGAAGGATATGGATTCGATAAAACTGTGCTACCCGTTCAATTAGCACATGCCTTTGGGGTTGACAAGCTCATTATCTCAAATGCCGCAGGGGGAATAAACCTAAACTTTCGGGTTGGAGATTTGATGATCATTCAATCCATTCTGAGTCCCGCCAAAGAACTGGACTTCCCCGAATCGGTAGATGTAAATGAAATACTTGCAAACAATGCAGTCCAAGTCAAACAAATAGCGACTTCCCTCAACATAGCAACACAGCAAGGGAGCTACCTGTATGTGACCGGACCCAATTACGAAACAAAAGCCGAAATTCATGCTTTTCGGTTTTTAGGAGGCGACGCTGTTGGAATGAGTACAGCACCTGAACTTATCGAAGCTGCTCGTATAGGCACAAATGCAGTAGCGATCTCTTTAATAACCAATGCCGCTGCCGGAATTACGGATCAGGTTCTCGACCACGCCGAAGTAAAAGAAGCGGCTGATGCTAAGAAAGACGTATTTGCGAGATTGGTTAAGGGTTTGATTCAAAAACTTTAAGTAAATATGAATATAGACTACTTCTCAAAAATTGAAAGCTTACTACTATTTATAGCAGAACGGTATGATTTGAACTCTTTAAGTACTAAGATTGAGCCAGGAAAATTTAAAGAAATGGGTTTTTCTTCCCAAAGTGAACTTCTTCATTTTTTAGCTGAGGCATCTGAACTGGGATACTTGAAAACCAAAGCAATGATGAGATATGTTCCTACCTATGATGGATGGAGGAAAATCCAGTCTCTTATCGAGAATCGAATAAATTCCAATAAAGTTTTCGTTGCTATGTGGTTTGGAGATGAAGTAACCGAAGCATGGGAAAAAGGCTTATACCCTGCCCTTTTCAATTTGGGATATGATCCCCTTAGGATTGACAAGAAAGAGCACAATGAGAAAATTGATGATCACATTATTGCAGAAATTCGGAAGAGTGGTCTTTTAATAGCTGATTTTACCGGAAACAGAAATGGAGTTTATTTTGAAGCTGGTTTCGCAATGGGGCTCGGTATCCCAGTAATCTGGACTTGCCATAAAGATCACATTGATGATGTACATTTTGATACACGACAATACAATCACATTGTCTGGGAAACTCCCGAAGAACTAAAAGAAAAGCTTACCTATCGAATAGAAGCCACAATTCCAAACCGTCCAAAACCAAGAAGTGAAGATTCTTCGCTTCGCGCTGAATGACTCCCTTATCTTCGGCATTAGATTGGTGAGCGGTTAAGTTAGAAGAATAAAAGTTTAAGTTTATAAGCTCATCTAAAGAATCCGGATCAAGTCCGGGATGACAACTAAGCTCTGTTTTGAATATGACTTTAAAATTCTGGGGTTTCTAAAGCATGGCTTGAAATCAAAGAATTTCGCCCGGGATGATTTTTGAGTACATAATGCATTCTTTCAGCCTGACCAACAGTAAACATATTCATCACCACGTCATCGGTATAATTCATATAGTTTTCTATTTGAACTTCCTCACCATCACAACCTGAGAACTTATTATTACCGAATACTTCTCTCTCTACTGCGGGAGTATCTTCTATAAAATCATTCGTCTCACATTCTTTACTTCCCCAAAGATGTAATAGCCCAAGATAATGTCCCATCTCATGGGTAAGGGTGCGTCCAAATCGGGCATGGCAATTAATCTCAGATTCACCAAAATGCGTCCAGTTTATAAGAATTCCTTCTGCGTCATTAGGTCCTGGGATACTCAGATATTCTGTGCCCGGCAGATCGGTTTCGGGACCGGATGAACTTCCTAGAACAAGACACTCTGCTTCTTTTGGTAAAGGTGTAACCCAAATATTAATTACCTCCTCGGGATTCCAATACACGTATTGGGCAAAATGATTTTGGTTGTATCCAAGATTCTCAACACTATCTGAATTCTGGAATATTCGGTTTATCCCGTTAGATAATTCTCCCTTAAGATTTTGTTTCGCCAGAGCGAATTGAATTTTTGTATCGGCACCGTTGGGGTGATTATTGTGCCCCCTTGTATTCTTAATCCTTCTAAAGTCTTCGTTAAGGATTTCAATCTGTCTGTGAATCCTTTTCTCTGATAGGTTTGTTCCTTCCCCTATTACCTCGCCAAAATGAATTACGTGCACTGCAATTGGTAGAGTAACAATATCAATACCAGGTACAGGTTGGTCACTCACAGGAAGCTCAGGGTTAGTAATTCCATCTTTTGTGGAACAGGAAGTACTAGCTATAAAGAATAGCAATATCATTAAAATGACAAGGCTAAGTGCCTTTACTTCTCTCATATTCTTATTTTTAAAAAACCGCGATGGATTACCTCCACCGCGGTTGGCTTTTATCTCTCCTGACTTGCTTAGGGTACTACTATTTATCATCCTTGACACTATAGCACTCTCGACTCTTCCAAATCTATATCTGCCCATTTCCAGGCTTCTTCGAAGCGTAGCTTTGTTGCTTCTGCTTGCTTCATCTTAGATTGCTTCACATAACTTTGATAAAGTCCGTACAGCGACCACCCGTTTTCCGGGAAAGTTTCCAGGTCTTCCTGATATACTTTTTCCGCCTCAGCAAATTTCCTGGCCTGAAGAAGAACCGCACCTAAAGTGTGTCTCACCGGGTAGTGCCAGTCGGAGGGTTCGTTGTAATTCAACTTATCTTCCAACGCTGCGGCTGCTTCCAGAATTGAAATTGATTTGCTGTAGTTTTTCGCTTTTCCTTCAATTTCACCTTCAAGGGTTAGCGAAGCGATGGTAAGCACATCTATCGCTGTATTGATTTCCCAAACGGTGACGCCTTCAAGCCTCTCATCCTTCAGGACTTTGTTCAATGCCTTAAGCTCATTTCTGGCATCTTTCAGTTTTCCTTGGGCAGTGAATGCAACACCACGGGCGTAATGCCATATTCCAACCGGATAAACCAAATCTTCCGCTGGTTTAGGAGAAGCTATGATTTTCTCCCATTTTCCAAACCGTACATAAGCATAGATTGGTGTTGCCCAGTAATGTTGAAGTGTGCCTAGTCCCGGAATGCGCATGTTGTCTTCATCAATGTGGTTCGCCATGTGTTCTGCCGCCATAATCGCTTTGGTACTATTTCCCTGAAGGGTAGCCATCGCCCAAAGGAAATGGCGATTATGTGGAATGTAGGCGAGCGGGTATAATCCCTGCTGGCGACATTGTGTTACGTAATTATTGTCAACCAAAATTGCTCGCTCATTTGCTTCCACTCCTTCCTGGTAATAGCCAGTTCGGATATAGATGTGACTTGGCATGTGAACAAGATGACCGGAACCCGGAACCAGATCTTCCATCGTTTTAGCATATTCAAGCGCTCTTCCCGGGGTTTTGGAAGCTTCCACTGCATGGATGTAATAGTGAATTAAACCGGTATGCTTAGGGTATTCTTGTAACCCGGTTTCCAATACTTCCACAATTTCCGGTGTCCACTCCTTAGGACGGCCATCACTATTCCATAAATCCCAAGCATGTATAACCATCAAAGCTTCTGCCAGAAAGGTGCGTATGTTTGGATCATTAGGGTACTTCTTCACAAGCTTTCTCATGGCATCAGCGTAAGCTGTGTCCAGTTCCTGACGATCCGATAGCGTTTCGTCTTCGGAATAACGATGAGCAAGTGCATCAATTAAGTCGCGTTCTTTTTGAGACGCGTATTTCTCAAGGCTTTTTGCTTTCTGAATAGCTTTGTAAGCCTTTTTTACTACTCCTGATTCCATTGCTGCATTTATATTCGGCCCGAGAACAAGAGCTTGTCCCCAGTATGCAAGTGCCAGATTTGAATCAATCAATGCTACCTGTTCATAGGAACGGCCTGCTTCGAGATGATTAAATCCATACGTTAAAGCGATTGCCTGATTGAAGTAGATGTTTACAAGTTCATCCTCTGATGAAATCTCAAAGTTATGGACACCCATACCTTCGAATAGAGGTGCATGTTGGCCTTCAAACAAATTGTCGCCCTGCATAGGCTGGCCTAAAGCTAATTCTATTTGTGTTGCTATGAATGTGACTAGCACACTCATTATTATTCGTTTCATTCTGTCTGTCTTTTTTTTGTTTTTTTATTGTTTATAGTCTTCTTGACGCTTCATTTCTGTTGCGCACAAAATTACGGGGTTAGACCGGACAGGATATGCTTCCTTACGTGAACAATAGGTGTACAACAACACTAAGGGAAAGGTGAACATCAGGTAAGCAGGTGAAAAAAGATGTTCTAAAATTAAAAGAAAGTTCTACTTTAGCCGACTTCGAGAGATTCTTTTTCGAGCTGAAGCATGAATTCTGAAAGGTTGTCCTCTGTATTCAAATCGAGTTTTTTTCGGAGTCGGTAACGGGCCGTTTTAACACTATCGGGTGAAATTCCCAGAATGGCAGCCATTTCTTTAATGGTAAGATTTAGCTTAACAAGTGCCGATAATCTCATCTCGTTGGGAGTGAGTTCTGGATAACGGTCTTTAAGGGTATGATAAAATCCGGAGTGTACTTCCTCGAAATGCATTTGAAACTGTTTCCAATCCTTATCCAGAGATGCGCTATAATCAACAAGCTGAGCTATACTATTCAATTCTCTCGAAGAACCTCCCTCTTTCAGGCTATCAACTTTTTGTTTGATCTCCTCCATCATTTCGTTCTTCTGTACCATATTTAGACTCTGAGTGGTAAGCTGTTTATTCTTAAACTCGAGATCACGTTCCAGTTCTTTTCTCCTAATGTTTGAAAGCTCCAGCTTTGCATCACTTCTTTGAATTTTCAGGCGCTGACTTCTTACAATCAGGAGCGCAATCAGAACCAACAAAACCAATCCTCCAATTAAAGATACCTGGATAAATGCCTTGCGCTCATTTTCCAACTTAAGAGTTGCAATCTCTTTCTCTTTTTCTCCTATCCGGAAACGAGCTTCAAACTCCAGTATGTTCCTGGCTCTTTCTTCATCCAGAATAGAATCACGAACCATCAATAACCTCTCATGATTACGTGTGGCATCTTCAAACTTATTTTGGAGTTTATGCACTTCTATCAAGACTTCCAGTAAGTTCTCAGCTACAGTCCAGTCTTTTCCTGCTAATGCCAATTCAACTCCCCTGGAGGCCGCTTGTTCTGAGTCCCTAAGGTTGTTCGTTTTCAAATAAGTATGAGCTAGCTTATTCAAAAGAAAGTATGTTGAGTTTGTGAACCCTCCTTCTTCCGACTCTTTTATTCCTCGCTCTAATAGTTCTGCAGCTTTTTCGACTTCACCAAGCTCTTCATAAATTTCGGCTACTTCGTCCAGACTGTTTAATGCTAAAAACCGGTTTCCTAAGGAATCGGCAAGTGCTACTGCTTCATTTGCAACTTTTAGGGCTTCATTTAACCGAGCTTCGTCCTTTAGCACCCTTGCCTGGCTAAACATTAACTGAGGAACGGCATGTACATATCCTTTTTCTTCAAACAGATCAATTGCTTTTTGAAAATACTCCCCAGCTTTCTCGAAATTCCCATTCCGTTCTTCCAGAAATCCTGCTTCTGAAAGAGCAAGAGATTCTCCTCCCCAATCACCAATCTCCTGCGCTTTATGAATGGCATCATGCAAAAACCGTTGGGCAATTCGATATTCATCCAAATTTTGATGAACAATCCCTAGTTTAGTTAATGCAAAAACTTCTCCTCGCTCATTCCCAATTTCTGAAGATAATTCAAGTGATTTAAAAAAAGCCTGTGACGCCTTCTCGTATTCAGAAATCTGAGAATAAATGGAGCCCAACACCTGCTTTATTTTGATTTGACCTCTTACTGATCCAGCTTCCTCAAAAAGTACCTGAGCATCCAAATAATTACTAATTGCAAGAGCTTTGTCATCGGTAAACCCGAGTACATTTCCCAACTGGTAATGACTTTCTGCAATCAAGCTGTCATTGCGGATTGCTTTTGACAAATCCAGGGCTTCTTCTGCATATTCTCTGGCAGAGCTAACATTCTGAAAGGAAAGCCTTGAACTCAATTGATGAAGAATGGTTATTCGATCCTGACCTGAAGCAGAGCTTAGTTGAGTTTCGAGCTCTTCATTCGATACACTTTGGTTACCATGTTGCGATTTCCCTTCGACAACAAGTAACAGTGATACCAATACTAACCAAATTACCTGCACTAATTGCATAACCCTGACTCAAATTATTACTCTAAAGATAAAAGAGTGGATTTTAGCGATCAACAAGAGTTATTGTTTCGCAGGAATTCTGGGAATAGTCATAATTTCTCTTTGACGACCATCAATATACCAAACACCGGATTCATCAAAGAAAGCATCTTCTTCCAACATAATACGGATTTCCTTGCCCCACTCTTCGATGTAGGTAGCAGCATTTAACTCAATGGAATACGCTGTATTCAGATGTAACGGATAGTCGCCGTCACCGGGAACTCCACCTTGGGCGTCCCACATTCCCAATGTGGTTCCCGCGGCGTGCCCGTGATAACCAATTGGGTGCGTGTAAATTGAGGGCTTCAAACCTTCCTCTATAGCCTGCTCCCTCGACATTTTCAGAACCTCGTTTCCGGTTCTTCCCTCTTTGAAATTGTTGGTAAAGATATCCTGTAAGCGATTTCCATTATCAAATGCTTTTTTTAGATATTCCGGCACTTTTGTTTCTCCGGGTCTTAAAACATAAGCATGTTGCTGGGTATCGGTATTTAATCTCAGGTACGTGATGCCAAAATCTACGTGAAGCAAATCTCCCGGGAGAATTACGTTCTCCGCCGGGCGGCTATCAAATGTTCTGAGATGATCGAAGGATTCAGGGTCAGCTCGTTGTATGGAAACGCTTGGGTGGAACCAGGTAACCAATTTCAATTCGCGAATTTTCTCTCTGTACCACCAAACCACATCATCAGTAGTAGTAACTCCCGTTTGAATTACTGCATCAGAAAATCCTTCTGCAATAATTTTGTGCGCGATTCGAACAATTTGAGGGTAAAGAACCATTTCTTTAGCCGAGCGTGTTTCCAGCCAACCAACCGCTACTTTTTCCGCTGAGACCAGCCTGTTTGAATATTTTTTACCCAACGCTTTTTTCAGTTCCTCATGATCAGTTACTACCATACCATCAGCATGCTGCCAGGTTTCAGAAATATTAATGCCAATTTTTTTGGGATCTCGTTCTTCAATAATCTCCAATAATCGCGCCCATTGATCTGGTTGCTGCTCTTTATCCCATGCTTTTTTAAAGGTTTCTCCCACATCGTATCGTGCAACAGCAAGAGTTTCTAACCCTTCTTGTTCGCCACGATCATAAACTACGAGAATGGTTCTGCGCCGGGCGGCAAGCCAGGTAGCAGGCAACATGGTTTTGATTACGGGATCTTCGTTGTATTCGCGGGAAATGATCAACCACATATCAATCTCTTCCCTTCGCATAATATCAGGTAACACGGTTTTCATTCGATCAGCAAGGAGGTCATCAATTACAGCGGCCCTTTCCTTCATTGGTAGAATTTCTGGATAGTCCTGCGCTGCTAATGATACAGTGATAGTTGATAAAGTGATTAGAGCGAGTATTATTTTCATACTTTTATTAATAGAAGTTCTCTAGTAGTTAGTTTGTTTTTAAAAATGATAATAGACTCTCACTTTATCAACTATCACCTTGAATCCAAGCTTCTCTCTTTGCCCTGGCCTGCCTGTTAGCCCGAGTATTAATTTCTGTTTTAATGCGGTTAGACTCAACAAGTGTTACCCTGGCTCTTTTTTCCTTCCCCCAACGGGAAAACACAATCTCCAAAGACTGCCCGGGTCTCCTTCTCTCAAGTATTTCGTCTACACTTTCTACGCTGGAAAGGCGAACCCCTCCAATCGAAATAATTTCATCCTCAGCTTCTATACCTGCCTCATAAAGCGGACTGCCAATCAACGCATTTGAAGTGAGCCTCCATACGCCACCCTGTTCCCTGATAGTTCCTCCCAAACTAGCCTGACCCGGGTTCTCAAGCTCAAAATTTACTCCAAATTGCTGCAGTAAGGCTTTATAATCTGGCATTGCACTGTTATAGATGTATTGGTCGAAAAATGAAGAAGCAAATTCCTCTCCGGCATATTCTTTTAGGGCAGACTCCAAATCCCGAACAGTATAAGGCACTTCTGTTTTCCCATATTTTTCCCACAATAACTTCATATAATCATCTAGATTTAAGTCATTCCTTAAAGTTCTAAGTGAGAGATCCAAGGCAAGGCCTAACACACTACCATATGAATAATAGGAAACAAAAATGTTGTTGTTATTAGTTGGATCGATGGAAGTAGCCGCATCCACAAAAGGAGCACGGTAGCTCATTTCGATAGGGTTAAAAAACTGTCTGCCCGGTGAGTTTATCACGTAATTCAACGTTCCATCCAGACCTTCGATATATTCTTCCGGAGTACGTACTCCGGCTCTTGCCATCATCAGGCCTGTGTAATAGCTGGTAAATCCTTCTGCAAACCAAAGTTCTCCGCTCATATTGGCTTCCTCAAAATCAAAAGGTTCCAGAGAAGCAGGCCGAATTCTTTCCACATTCCAGGCATGGAAAAACTCATGCGAAATAGTACCCATGCGATAATCAGCAAGTGGTTCATCTAAATCTTTAGAACCAGTCACAAAAGTGGAATTTCGGTGTTCCATGCCATCTCCACTTGCATTGGGCATATAGCAAGAAAGAAAAGTGTATTCTCCATAATCGAACCGGGGAAGCTCCCCAAAAACATCCCTTTGAGCATGAACTATACTTATTACTTTGCTGAAGTACTCGTTCACTTCACTATCACTTGCCTGAGTGTGTAAAGCTAACCGAATAAGCTGACCATCCACTACTTCTTCGCGAAGGTAGAAATCGGCTATTTCCGCAGGACTATCCATAAAGTAGTACGTATCGGGTGCGAAGTAGGTGTTTCCTTCCAACCATTTTAACTGCGTTGCTACCTGCCAGTTCAGATCTTCACGTACATCAAAAGTAATATGAACCGGACGATGCTGGTAGTCTCTTGGAAATACAAAAGTAGCCGGGATATTCAAGTGAGCATGTGTTTCATCAACCTGTGAATAAGTCCCCCCTCCCCGGTTTGCATACAGTGTATATTCGAAATGGACGGTACCATTATGTCCATGAACATCCCATTGTTGTGGATTTGGCCTTGTGATTTCCAGCTCTTTTCCACCTTCATCAAAAGCTTTTACGCTATAAACATTCTTGGCAAAATCGTGTATTGCATATCTTCCTGGGGATGTCCTGCTCATTCGTATTTCTAGAGGCTTAAGATCCAGATTTGAGAAAGTAGCTTTTATTTTAGCTTCGTGATGTACTGCGTTCTCGAAGGAAATGGTGTATTCGTTCACTGTTTGTGCATACATATTCAACAGCGGAAATAACAGAGCGACTGTTAATAAAGGAAATAGTCTGTTCATAGGGTTTCTTTTTTAATAAAGCACGAATATGATGAGCTTAAAGGTGGGTTGCAAGGTTATACTGTTAAAGAATTAAAAAACGGGAATTCATTTTCCTCCAAAATTAATCTATTTTCGGGCATGGATGGATCAGTAACACTCAATGTTTCGAATAGCATCGGAACGATCGAATTTTATCACCCAAAAAGTAACTCGCTGCCTAAGGCTTTATTACACAGCCTTGCAGAAACGATTTCAAAAGCTGGGAGTAATTCCGAAATAACAGTGGTTATTCTCAAAAGTTCCGGAGACGGTGCTTTTTGTGCAGGAGCTTCGTTCGATGAACTACTTGGCATAAATGATTTAGAGGCTGGTAAACGTTTTTTCTCCGGGTTTGGAAAAGTGATTCTTGCTATGAAAAGGTGCCCGAAACTTATTATTACCCGGGTACATGGTAAAACCGTTGGTGGAGGGGTAGGGATTGTTGCTGCATCCGATTACGCTATTGCGAGTGAAAATGCATCTATCAAACTCAGCGAGCTGAGTGTCGGGATTGGCCCTTTTGTAATAGCGCCTGTGGTGGAACGTAAAATCGGTGTTTCTGCTCTTTCTTCTTTGAGTATCAACGCAACGGAATGGAGAACAGCAGAGTGGGCGTATCAAAAAGGTTTGTACAATGATGTTGTGACATCCACCTCAGATCTTGATGAAGCAGTTCTTACTTTGGCTGATAAACTATCCGGTTACAACCCGAAAGCAATGGAAAAGCTTAAACGAGCACTTTGGGATAATACCGATCATATGGAAACTCTTCTCGAAAACAGAGCTGAAGTTACAGGAAGATTGGCTCTGAGTAGCTTTACCAAAAACTTTATTGAGAAGTTTAAGAACTAGGCTCCTGCTTAGGGAATTGTATGTTGAAATGAGAGCCAGCTTCTCCAGAGTAAGTTAAGTTACCATTAATCTGACCCGAGAGAGATTTAATTAAAGTAATTCCCAGAGAAGTTGTTTTCTTTTCCAGGATATTCTCTTCTGAACCAACTCCATTATCTTTTATATCCAATATATAGGAGTTAGCATTCATACTAAATTTAACCCAAATAGTACCTGCCTTGGTTGTTTCAAATGCATGTTTGAAGCAGTTACTTAAGATTTCATTCGTGATAAGACCAACTGGAATACCTGTATTTACATCCATTGGTATATCTTCAATTTCCAGATTCAATTCTATTTTGTGCTCAGGCTTCTTCATAGTTGAAGACACATTATTGATAAGATCTTCCAGAAACTTCCTGAAGTTTACCCTTGCTAGATCATCATTTTGATAGAGGTTTTCATGAATTTTAGACATTGCTAAAACTCTCATTTTACTTTCCTGAATAGCGTTTTTAGCCTCTCCATCAGGTATATTCCAGCTTTGTAACTCTAGAAGTCCAGAAACTACTGCAAGATTATTTTTCACACGGTGATGGATTTCTTTAATCAATACCTCTTTCTCGTCTAAAGCAGACTTCAGGTCTTTAGTTTGTTCATCCACCAGAATTTTTAAATTCTTTTTCTCTTTCTGTTCTATATAAATTTTTACTAAGGTAACAGCCAGAATAATACATAAAATGGCCATTGCAATAATAAACTGAATTGTTTTCCAGAACGGGATATCGATTTCCAGAGAGGCCAGACTTACCGTTTGACTCCAATTAGATTTCGCGGACTTGGTTCTGATCAGAAAGTTATACTTCCCAGGTGGAAGGTTAGTATATCGAACTTCTTCAATATTATCCTCCTTTTGCCAGTCTTCGTCAAATCCATCTAATTTGTATTGGTAGGCTATTCTATTGGGATCTTTATAATCGATAGCATTAAATCGAAAGTTGATATTGTTTTGCTCATAGCCAATTTTGAGTGGAGCCTCATCCAGTATGTCCTGCAAAGCATTAAAAACAGGATCATTATTGGCCAGAATTTCTCTAAGAAAAATTTTAGGTGGAGCAGATGGTTCAATTTTGGTTTTCTTCTTGGGAAAGGAATAGCTAATCAGTCCTCTTGAGTTGCTACCAAACCATAGAGTTCCCTCATCATCCAAAAGTGATGCCCAGCCATTAAATTCAACTCCATATCCAAAATCGCTAAATGCAAAATGTTGCTGCTGGATAATGCGGTGTCCTCTCCAAAGCCCAATATCGAAATAATTTAATCCGCCATTGGTGCCCTGCCATAAGTTCCCGTATTGATCGAATTGCAGAAAAATAGTTTCCTGAAGGTGAAAATCCTCTGTTTTGAACTCAATAACTTCACGAGGAAACCCTTCATCATCAAAGTCATATAAAACGTTAATTGCCTCATTTGTGCCTACCCAAAGATGACCCTGGTCATCTTCTTCTACATCGTAAATGTTGTTACCTTTTAGTCCTTGTTCTTCAGAAAAATACCTAAACTCTTTGCCGTCAAACTGGGCAATCCCTCCTTCTGTTCCTATCCATAAATATCCTCTGGAATCTTTCGTAATTGATGACAAGGTGGTTTGCCAGTACTCGTCTTCCGGCGGGTCAAATTTTTCGAGTTTCCCATCTTTGTATCTCAGTAGGGCCTGAAAAGCAGCGAACCATACAGACCCATCATCGTCGGCAAAAATATCACTTACATAGTATGGATATAAGGAATCAAAAAATTCCGGGCGGTAAAAGCTGGTTCCATCAAATTCTATAATGTCATAATCATACGTGAGCATAATGAGGTTTCCATTGGCCATCTCTTCGATATCCCAGATTTCATCCTCATCAAAAAAGCTTTCCGGAAGTGTATGCTTCTTGAACTTTCCATTTTTAAAACTACTTAAACCGTCTTCTGTGCCAAACCACAGAGTACCATCAGAAGCCTTTAGTGCACTGTAAATGGAATTAGCATCTAGCCCTGATGTACCGTCATGGATCTTAAAGTCCCGATCTTTGAATATATTTACTCCATTTCCATCAGTAGCAACCCAGATAGTTCCGTCTTCATCTTTAATCAACCTGAATATATAATTACTGCTCAACCCATTTCTTTTTGTTACATGAGTGTATGATTCTCCATCAAACCAATACAAACCGTTGCTTTCAGTTCCAATCCAGATTACTCCTTCATCATCTTCAGCGACATTAAATACGTAGTTCAATTCTTTTCCATTTATTTCTGTAATATTTTCAATGCTATTATCCTGCATTATTACAGAGATACCATTACTGGTTGGTACCCATTTTTTTCCATCACTGGCCAGATAAACCTGATACGTATATTCACCGGCCAACCCGTTTTCGCTGGTGAATACCTGAGTTATTCCTCCATCCTGTTCGTAAACCGCCACCCCCGAGGAAGTCGAAATCCATGCTCTTCCTTGTTCATCAAACACAAAATCCCAAACCTGGTTGTCCGGTAATCCTGTTTCTTCCGAAATTTTTTGAGTTAGCCCTCTTTCCTTATTCCATTCAAAAATACCCCGATCATCAGTTCCAAACCATATAGTACCATCCGGGCCATCGCCAATAAAATTAATAAGAGTAGAATCTAATAATTGTAGCTCAGAAATATAGACAGCTGTATCGTTCTGGAATTTTGCTACACCACCAAACTCTGTTGAAATCCAAAAATCACCACCTATATCTTTATGTATATCGTAGATGAGAGCGTCTTTCAGGCCGTGTTTACTATCGTAGTTCTCAAACTTTTTCCCATCAAACTTTATGAGACCGTTTTCAGTAGCATACCACACGAAACCCTTTTCGTCAATCAATACATCATAGACGAAACTGGATGGAAGGCCATCGTTTACAGAGTATGTTTTGATGTTATACTTCTGCCCGAAACCCGACATATATCCTGCAAGCAGGAACGTAGTTATTAAAAGTATCTTCTTTTTAGTCACTCCGAAAAAAATAAAACCTAAGCGCGAATAATATCTGCAAATCCTTAATCTAAAACAGTTAATAATAGCTAATAACTGAGGCTTTTGAAAAAACTCGTGAAATAGATTAAAAATGAGCTAATCAAGTAGTATTATCAGACATTAATTAACCAACTATTTGTATGAGACTGATTCTAACTCTTTGTATTTCTCTTTTAATCCATTCAGTAATCATAGCTCAGGACGAATGGGATGTTTCCAATCCTGATTTAGGAGAAACTACTCCTCTTACTTTTACTACTGATGAAGGTACATGGATAAACCTTGATGTAAGCCCCGATGGTAACCACATTGTATTCGACCTTTTGGGAGACATCTTTATCATGCCTATTTCCGGTGGCAAAGCTACTCTACTTAGAGGAGGACATGCCTATGAAGTTCAACCACGCTTTAGCCCTGATGGAAAGCATATATCTTTTACCAGCGATGCCGGTGGTGGCGATAATATCTGGGTAATGAATTCAGATGGATCTGAAGCCTCTCAAATTACTAAAGAAAGCTTCAGGTTGTTGAATAACTCAACCTGGATGCCGGATGGCGAGTACATCATCGCAAAAAAACACTTCTCTTCAAGTCGTTCACTTGGTGCGGGAGAAATCTGGATGTTCCATAAAACAGGTGGATCCGGAATACAACTTGTAGAAAAGAAAAATGCCCAACAGGATATCGGCGAGCCTTCCGTTTCGCCAGATGGCAGATATATCTACTATAGCGAAGATAATTATCCAGGTGGGTTCTTTCAGTATAACAAAGACCCAAATAGCCAGATTTACGTTATTCGCCGCTACGATCGGGAAACTGGCGAAATTGAAACTGTAACAGGAGGAAATGGCGGAGCAGCCCGACCTCAAATTTCACCAGATGGAAATACCCTGGCTTTTGTGCGGCGTGTGAGAACTAAATCTGTATTGTATTTGAGGGATATGGAATCTGGTCTGGAAACCCCTCTTTTCGATAACCTGAGTAAAGATCAGCAAGAAGCATGGGCAATTTTCGGTGTTTATACAGGTTTCAACTGGACACCGGATGGCAAATCCATCATCATTTGGGCAAACGGAAAAATCAACAAAATAGATGTTTCTACTGGCGAATCTGAAGTGATTCCTTTTGAGGTCGAATCCAATCATGAAATAGTTGAGGCAGTACGGTACAAGCAGGAAGTAGCTCCAAAAACTTTTACTGCTAAAGCCATTAGAAATGCTGTTACATCGCCGGATGGAAAAACGATTGCTTTTAGTGCAGCAGGATATATCTGGATGAAAACTCTTCCTGATAAAGAACCTGTAAGACTTACTAACGGAACAGACTTTGAATTTGAACCTGCTTTCTCCCCCGATGGGCGTCTGTTAGCCTATGTTTCCTGGAGTGATGAAACCATGGGCGCCTTAAATGTAGTAAATCTCAGAAGCCGAGATCGCTTTAAAAAACCAAACCAACTTACTTCTGATAAAGGTATTTATCGGGAGCCTTCTTTCTCTCCGGATGGAAAAACCATTGTGTTCAGAAAAGAAAGCGGTAATGGACAACAAGGTTTTGCTTACACGTTAAACCCAGGCATTTTTACAATTCCGGTTGTAGGTGGCGAACCAACACAGGTTACTGAAACAGGAGCTTTCCCAAGATTTAATGCAGCAGGAGACCGGATCTTTTACCAGTCTGGTGGCTATTTATTTGGAGCTATCGACAAATCGTATCGCAGTGTTAATCTTGATGGAGAAGACGAAAAAACGCATTTCACATCTAGCTATGGTCACGAATTTGTGCCAAGTCCTGATAACCAATGGATTGCGTTTTCTAATCTATATAAAGTGTATGTAGCCCCTCTTACTCAAGCTGGAAAACCGATAGAGCTCAGCCCTTCCACTAAAGCCATTCCTGTTAAAGAAGTGGCTAGCGAAGGTGGATACCATATGCATTGGTCAAACGACAGCCAAAAACTACACTGGACACTCGGTCAGGAGTATTTCACCATCGACCTAAAAAACGCCTTCACTTTTGTTGAAGGAGCTCCTGATAGCCTGCCCGAACCTCCAAAGTCTGGGATCGATATTGGATTGGAACTGGAAACTTATGTTCCGCAAGGAAGCATTGCCTTTACAAATGCCCGCATTATTACCATGAATGGAGATGAAGTTATTGAGAACGGAACTGTAGTTGTTGAGGGTAATCGTATTACGGCTATTGGTTCTGATGTTGATGTCCCCCAAAACTCAAAAGTAGTTGATGCTACCGGCAAAACCATTATGCCAGGCATTGTGGATGCACATGCCCATCTTGGGAATTTCAGGCTTGGAATAAGTCCACAACAGCAATGGGAGTATCTTGCGAATCTGGCTTATGGTGTTACTACTGCTCACGATCCTTCTTCCAATTCAGAAATGGTTTTCTCTCATTCTGAAGCCATTAAAGCAGGAAATATGATTGGACCAAGAGTGTTTTCAACAGGAATTATTCTTTATGGTGCGGATGGTGATTTTAAAGCTGTCATCAACAGCTATGATGACGCATTATTTGCTTTAAAACGAACTAAGGCATTTGGGGCGTTCACAGTAAAAAGCTACAACCAGCCAAGAAGAGATCAACGCCAACAGGTAATTAAAGCCGCGAAGGAACTCGAAATGATGGTGGTTCCTGAAGGTGGTTCTTTCTTCTTCCACAACATGAGCATGATCCTGGACGGTCATACAGGCGTTGAACATAATATTCCTGTGGTTCCGCTGTATAAGGATGTTCGTGAACTTTGGAGCGCCAGTGAAACAGGATATACCCCAACACATATCGTAAATTATGGGAGCGTGAGCGGAGAATACTATTTCTACCAAAAGTACAATGTATGGGAGAATGAAAAACTACTGTCATTCACACCAAGAAGTGTGATTGATCCCCGGTCCCGACATCGTACCATGATTCCTGATGAAGAATATGATCACGGACATATACTGACGGCCGAATCATCAAAACTACTTACTGATGCGGGCGTGAAAGTAAATCTGGGAGCTCATGGCCAGCTACAGGGGCTTGGAGCTCACTGGGAACTATGGATGATGAGTCAGGGCGGCATGACTAATATGGAAGCACTACGTGTAGCAACAATAAATGGAGCTCATTACTTAGGACTTGATGCCGACATTGGTTCACTTGAAGTAGGTAAACTCGCTGATTTGATTGTATTGGATGCAAATCCTTTAGAAGACATCAATAACACTAATTCCGTTAGATATACCATGGTAAACGGACGTCTTTTTGATGCGGCTACTTTAAATGAAATTGGTAATCAAACCAACGAACGCCTTCCTTTCTGGTGGGAACGTGATGGATATCAGGATCAATTTGACTGGCACGCCATAACACTTGAAGCTGCGGGATTGCAGTGTTCTTGTTTTAACCGGAATTAATTAATCGTTTTCATTTGTATCTTTAAAAGCCTTCCAACCCGGAAGGCTTTTTTAATATTATTCGGGAAAAAATATCCAACGAGCAACACTAACAGGAGTTTTATTAACGGTAGTCGGCTTCATCCTCTACTCATCGAAAGCAGTAATGGTGAAACTCGCCTATCAGTATGATATTGATTCAGTAAGTTTGCTCCTGTTCCGCATGTTATTTTCTTTGCCTTTCTATGTTGGAGTCTGGTTTTACCACCGAAAGAAATGGAAGGCGAAACCTCTTTCAAAAAGAGAAAAACTTGGTTTACTCGCAATTGGAATTGTTGGGTATTACCTCTCCAGTTATTTTGATTTTAAAGGATTGACTTATATAACCGCCAGTTTGGAGCGGCTGATTCTTTTTACTTATCCAACTATTGTATTAATCCTTACAGCGTTATTCCTGAAAAAGAAAATTTCTCTGAAAATGATTATCTCCATTATTATTACCTACGGTGGGATGATTATCATCTTTTCAGATAGAGGTGGAATCACTACAGGAACTAGTGAAGAGTTATTACTTGGATCAATATTTGTAGGATTGAGCGCCTTCTTTTACGCAAGCTATATGGTGATTAGCTACGCAGTGGTATCAGGAGTTGGCAGCGTACGATTAACTGCTTATTCGATGATTATTTCTTGCTTCCTGGTTTTTATCCACTTCTTCATCACCACCAATTCTAATCTTTTTGGCTTTCAAACCGAGGTTTATTTATACAGTATTGCTATGGCTGTATTTGCAACGGTAATCCCTTCCTTTATGATTAATGAAGGTATTAAAAGACTTGGTGCACCGAACGTATCAATAATTGGTACAATCGGGCCTGTTTCAACAATTACTCTTTCCATTATTTTTCTTGGTGAGATGCTTACACTTAAGCAATTCGGTGGGGCGCTTATCATAATTGGAGGCGTTGCTTTTTTGACCTGGAACAGAACCAAAAAGTAGTTTCGAACTAAGCTTTTTATGTTCATATTAAGGGTATGGAATGCAACAACTGTGGTACTGAGTTTGAGGGGAACTTTTGCCCCAATTGCGGACAACGCCCAAATAGCGGGCGAATTATTTTCAAAGAATCTACCCGAGATATACTGGAGCACTATTTCGACTTTGACGCTCCTCTTTTCCGAACTATTACAGGATTAATAACCCGACCCGCAGCTCTGATCAAGGAATATATTTTTGGGAAAAGAAAGAAATACTCTCATCCAATCCGGTATTACATATTCTTATTGGCAATTTACCTTGTAATACAAAATGTAATCGACTTCGATCCAATACGCGCAGTGGGAGAAATGATGGGAGCTATTCAACAGCCTAACCCTGATAACCCACAAACTAAAGGTTCTTATTTCTTCAGAAATAATATCAACTTGTTCCTGCTTTTTTATGCCTTTTTTCTGGCTATGTTTAATAAACTCTTCTTCCGAAAATCGGGGTTTTATTTTGTAGAGTATTTAGCCCTTGGCTTTTATACCGTTGCTCAGTACATCTTTTTTACTGTCTTTATCATTTTGGGGGTTACTATTACGCCCTATATTTTTCTACTGAATTACTTAATGGTACTAATATATCCGATATATGTAATTTCAAATTTTCACGAAGGTAAGTGGCACTGGCGTATTACAAAGGCTTTCTTTGTAAATCTGCTTTCCTGGATTTTTTATGTAATTGTTGGCCAGTTTATTTCCATTTTTATTGTGATAGTTTTTGATCTATGACTTTCAAACTAGCTTTCCTTGAACTAAAAGAATATGCAACGCCAGATAAAGCGGCTCATTCAGCGCGGTTCTTCAAAAATAATCCTGGAGAGTATGGTGAGGGGGATAAGTTTCTGGGAATTACGGTTCCCGATCAGAGAAAAG